>JAUZQE010000034.1 GCA_030733815.1 Yanghanlia caeni | reverse complement strand
TGGCGGCGGCATAGATGGGCCGCAGCGCCTGGGCAACCGCTTTGCGATCTCGCCAGCCAGCGTAATCCAGACTGTTGCGGATCAAATGCACGATGCAGGTTTGCACGGCGGTCTTCGGGTAAGCGGTATTGATTGCCTCTGCCAAACCTTTTAGGCCGTCCACGACAGCGATCAGGATGTCTTGCACGCCGCGAGTCTTCAGTTCATTGAAGACCTTGAGCCAGAACTTGGCACCCTCGGTCTGCTCGATCCATAAGCCCAGGACGTCGCGCTGGCCATCGGCCTGGATGCCCAGGGCCAGATAGACCGCCTTGTTGCTCACCACACCATCGCTGCGAATCTTGACTCGCAGCGCATCAAAGAATACGACTGGGTACATGGCTTCCAACGGGCGGCTCTGCCAGGCGATGGCCTCGGCCATCACTTCGTCGGTCACGGAGCTGATGAAATCTGGGGACACTTCGGTGCCGTAGCTCTCGGCCAGAAAGCCCTGGATCTCGCGCACGCTCATGCCCCGTGCATACATGGCAATGATGCGTTCATCAAAGCCGGTAAATCGACGCTCATGCTTCGGGATAAGAATGGGCTCGAAGCTGCCGTCGCGATCCCGGGGCAGATCCACACGCACGGGCCCGCGATCCGTAATGATCGTCTTGCCGCTGGCTCCGTTGCGCTCATTGGCTTGCTCAGGTGGCTTGGCTTCACCGGGCCTATAGCCCAGATGCATGTTCATCTCCGCACCCATGGCCCGTTCGATGATCGCCTTGTTGAACGCCAACATCAAATCCTGGACTTCATTGGGCGTCATCGGACCTTTGACCAGCTCATCGAGCAGTTCCTTGGGCAGATCAGGCAACGGCCCACGAGCGGCCGCCTGAGCGGCAACGGTACGCTTCTTCTTCATTGGCATATCCATGGTTTTTAACCCCTATGATATGCCTCACCCACAAAATTACGGATAGGCTCTCGGGCACATTCATCTGCTTAGCAGCCCAATATTCTTCTTTAATTGTGGCACGCTGTATGGACAAAAGCTCCACGAAAGCAGAAATTGCTCGATAGAGCAGTGACATCAGATCGCTACAAATCCTTTGGACCTGCATGTGTGCAAGCTTGATTGCCACATACTGTTTGGTGAATGGTGCCTCTCCGGCTTCTGCTGCTGAGGTGATGACCTTATCTATGTACTCCAGATCGTCCTTTGCGCCTTCCCCAAAACCATACTCAAAGTACGGGGGAGGAAGTGCGTACGACAAACTGTCGAACTCTGAAACCCTTTCCCGTCCCACCTGCCAATAACGGAAATGATCAGTCAGCCTTGCTACGTAAAATCTTTCTAGGTCCAACCACTGAAATGAAGAGAAGCTGGGCATCTCTCCCAACTCCGACTCACTGCACAACACACGGACGCGCGCCAAATCGAACGCAAGTTTAGAGGCCACTTCAAAATTCGCCGCAAAAAATGGCAGCGTACAAATCCCGAATACATCTTCGAGAACAAACCTACATTCGCCAACAGTTCGTAGAAAAAGGCCTTTAGTAGTTAGATATCGATTCATCTGTCGTTCTTTCTTTGAATAATGGTTGCAATGCACATACGGGATTTATTTAGGTAGGAACAAACCACCTCGTTTTCTAAATAATGGTGTCGGTGATGCTGAGGCAAGGGTCCGACCGAGCGAGCAACGACAGCTCAACAACGAAATTTAATAGCCGACTTTAACGGTTTTGACCGCATATCACAGACCTATCTACGTTTGTGCAAGTCATCTCTTCCGCCTCACGACTGATGCCGGCCCCGCGCTCGGCAACCTAGCTCATCTCATTCATCATCCTCGGAGTTTTCCCATGACACGCTTCAAACAAGTTGTTGGGGGCCTTGCCCTGTCCGTCATATTCATGAACCCTGTCCGCGCCAGCGGCATCCCCACGATCGATGCCGCGACCATTGCCCAACTGCAGGAACAACTGCTGACCGCCCGTGACCAGCTCAAGAACCTGACGGATCAACTCGCGACAGCAAGGGAGCAACTGGCAGCATTCACACAGTCCAGCGGCTACGGTGCCATTCCCAATGATTACGCCATCCGCGATCAGCTTCGTGCTGCGCTGCCTTCCAACGCCCAGGACTTGCTCAACCGCTCCGGTAGCTCAGGCTTGAACGGGGATGTTTCCCGCATCACGGATGATGTCAGGGCCCCGGTGAATTTCGCCGAAGATCGACAGGAGCTATCCAAGCGGTCACTGAACATTGAGGCCACCGCAAAAGCCATGAGTGAACGGGCCTACGATTCGATGACTCAGCGGCTGGCCAACGTCGATGCCCTGCAGGATCAGATCAACCAAACGACCAACCCAAAGGAAATAGCGGAACTGCAGGCTCGCATACAGATTGAACAAGCGAATATCTCAGCCGAACAGACCCGCATTCAGCTTGCTGCGCAGCAACTGGATGCGGAACGACAGCTGCTGCAGGCCCGGGCTGAACGTGTCTATGGAGGATGGTTTGGGAACAAGCCAGCGTCAGCCACTTCTCCCCACGCAACTGAATAGGCCAGTACGCCATGGCCAGCCTCACTCCATCCGTCGCGGCACCGACTACGCCAAGCAACATAGCTGAATGGGTCATGACGCAAACTGAAGGAATCCTCAGCGATGCCATCAACGGGCCGATGCAGGCACTGTTCGAAGCACTCATGCCGGTCATCGTGGTGGGCCTGACTCTGCAATTCGTTGTGTATGCGTTTGCGCTCATGCACGGTCAGAGCAATATGACCGTCACAGAGTTCTTCCGCAAAGCCATTCTCGTGGCGATTGTGTCCATGATCTTTGGGGCCGGCGGCCTGTATCAGAACGACATCGCCAAAACCATGATCGCACTGCCTGACGATGTCACACAGCTCGCACTCGGAACGGGCAACGTGGCGGCAGAAGTCGATAAGCTGCAGAACGAGACCAGTGAGGCATCCAATGCCATGCTTGGTTCCAGCGACCGGCCCTGGTACAACTTCATGCCTTCCACCAGGGAAGTGCTGGTCAGCATCCTGGCGACGCTGTTGCGGATCAATGCAGCAGTCGTAGGCAGCATCATCATGGTCATTGTGGTGGTCTGCAAAGTCGGCATGGCCCTGGTTGTTGCAGCAGGGCCGCTCTTTATCGCCGCGACGTTGTTCGAGCCAACAAAGCCACTCTTCAATAACTGGGTTTCACAGGCATTGAATTTTATCTTCCTGGCCTTGCTTGCTGGCCTGGTCTTCGGCCTTATCCTGCAACTCAACATCCAGCTGATCCGCATGATCGCGGACCAGATCGAAACAGGGATGGCCGACGTGCTTTCACTGTTCGGAGCTCAAGTTCTGGTCGGAGCCGCAAGCCTCGTCATTATGATTCTGATCCCCGGCCTTGCCGCCGGCCTCTCCAACGGCTTCGGCGCTCAACTCGGTGTCGGCTCCGCCGCCCGGGGCGCGTTCTCTGTTCTACGTCTGCGCAGCATGCTGCGCCTGCGCGCCAAGTAAGCCCTTCCCCACCCGCTGCCCAGCGGGGCCATCACACCTTTCCTTCTGCCCACGCGGCAGGACAGGAGCCCATCCCATGCAAAAACTCATTGCCGCCCTGGCGCTGGCCGGGCTGCTGGCCGGCTGCGCCTTTCATGCGCCACAGCCCCCACAGCCTGCTGACGGGCCGCGTGTGCCGGTGAATGCCAGCGCACCGATTTTCAAAGGAGCCTGAACCGTGGCAGAACCTCTCAAGTCTGAAGATGTCGCAGCCTGGCTGGAGCAATCGCGCGGCCTGGAACGCGACCACCTGGGCGAACTGGTCACCAGCCGCAAGCGCGCCTGGCAGGTTGCGCTGGGCGCGGGCCTGATCGCCTTTGCCGCCGTCGCCGCCGTGGCGGGCCTGACCCCCCTGAAACAGCCTCCCGAAATGTATGTCGTGCGCGTGGACAACGCCACCGGCAGCATCGAACATGTCAGCACCCTGGGCGAGCCGATGGAAGACTATGGCCAGCGCATCGCCAAGTATTTCCTGAACACCTACGTGCTGAACTGCGAAGGCTACAGCTGGCAGACCATACAGGAGCAATTCGACACCTGCGCCCTGCTGTCCTCTCCCCCCATTCAAGTGCAGTACGGCAAGCGTTTTGAAGGGCAGGATGCCGTGACCGCGCGACTTGGCACCCTGGGAACCGTGGATGTGCAAGTTCATTCCATCACCCTGGGCGCCAATCAGGCAGCCATTGTGCGCTTCACCAGAAAGGAACGCGAAGTCACTACCGGCAACATCACCCGGACACGGCACCTGATCGCCACCATGGCCTACCAGTACGCCGACGTACCCCTGACGGAAGCCGTCGCCCGCCGCAACCCGCTGGGCTTTCAGGTTGTCCGCTACGACCTGGCCGCCGACCTTTCGCGCTGACCCGCCCTGGAGCAGAAGGAATCCCCATGTTTGAACTCTTCCCACGCGGGCGATCTGTGGCGCTATTGCTGTGCCTGGCCCTGCCAGCCAGCGCCTGGGCGCTGGAGACGCCCCGTTCATCGCGGCTCGATCATCGGGTGCGCTATGTGAACTATGACCCGGCCAACGTGATTCAGCTGGATGCCGTGATCGGCGTTGCAACCCACATCATGCTGGAACCCGGCGAAACCTATCAGTATCACGTCTTTGGCGACAGCCAGGCTTACGCCTTCACGTACAAAAACCATCACCTGTTCTTCAAGCCCACAGCCGAAGACGCCGACACCAACCTCATTGTCATCACTGACCGGCGCGAATACAGCTTCCGGCTGTCCTACAGCCACGACCGCAGCGCCCCAGCCCTTTACAAGCTGGTGATGCGCTACCCGGAAGTGGAAGCCCGCATGAAGGCAGATGCTGCACAGAAGGCAGCGGTTGAACGCTCGTTGCGGGCGTCTACCGGCACGATGAACTGGCAGGCTTACACCCGCAGTGGCAACACCAGCATCGCGCCCGTTCACGCCTGGGATGATGGCCGCCATACCTGGCTGCAATTTCCCCCGGAAACCGACATGCCCACGGTATACCGCGTGACCCCTGACGGCCAGGAAGTCATCACCAACTATCACATGGCCGATGAACGCACGATGGTGCTGCATCGCACCTCGCCACGCTGGCATCTGCGCCTGGGCAACCAGGTGCTGGCCATCCATAACGAAGCCTTCGGCCTGATCCCTGTACCCGCCCACACCGGCACAGCTTCCCCCGCTGTCCGGCGCACAGTGAAAGGCGCGGCAGCGCCTGTACCGACGCTGCGGATTCGGGAGATTACGCCATGAAGGAACAGCCCATGAACGACACCGATCCGCAGCAGGGCCAGACCCCCACGGCTGGCCTGGAGCGCGAAGCCCTGAACCTGGAAACCGCCGGGCGCAGCGCCCCACGCGGCGCACGCGCTTTTCTGTGGCTCACCATCCTGGTGGCCATTGCCGTGGCCATCGGCGTGCTGCTGAAAGTCTGGAGCCGGGAACCAGCGCCTGCCAGCGACAGCGGCCTGGAAGCGGATCAGAGTGGAATCACCAACCGGCTGAAGCCGCCCAGGGTGGAGCGGCCCGCGCCACCCAAGCGCTTGCCACCACCGGCACCAGAGCCGGTGCCAGCACCCGCCTATGTCCTTCCACCACCGACGCCCGCAGCACCGCCGCCTGTCGATGAAGTGGCACAGCGGCGGCTGGCCAGCCCGCTGCAGGCGGGCGGCGCAGACGGGGGCAGCGCAAGCGGCAGCCAAGCCAGCGCCCCAAACGGCCCTTACAGCGACGCCGGCCCGCTGGCCGACAAGCTGCGGCCCCTGGAGCTTGCACCCTCTGTGGCCGGGCTGCTGGGGGATCGCAACTTTCTGCTCACCCAAGGCACCATGATCGACTGCACGCTGCAGACCAAGCTGGTCAGCACCCAACCAGGATTGCTCACCTGCCTGGCCACCCACGATGTCATGAGCGCCAACGGCAAGGTCAAGCTGATCGACGCTGGCACCAAATTCACTGGCTATCAGTCCGGGGGCATCCAGCAGGGTCAGGCCCGCGCCTTCGTGACCTGGAACCGGCTGGAAACACCTGCCGGGGTCATCGTTGAATTGGCCTCACCCGGCACCGGCCCCCTGGGCGAAGCCGGGCTGGACGGTCATGTCGATAACCATTTCTGGGAACGCTTCGGCAACGCCATTCTGCTGTCCCTAGTGGGCGATTTCGGCAACTGGGCATCGAAACAGGGCCAGTCCGGCGACAACAACATCCGCTTCGACAACACCGCCCAGGGCGGGCAGGAAGCCATCGCAAAGATTCTGGAAAAGTCTTTGGACATACCCCCCACCCTTTACAAAAACCAGGGCGAACGCATCGGCATCATGGTCGCCCGTGATCTGGACTTCAGCCATGTCTACAGCCTTGAACTTACCCCTTGAGGCGGTTGCCTTTGATCGCGCCATTTCGGTACGTACCTTTCTGCGGCCCCTGGCCCAACATCTGCAGGACCCGAAAGTCACGGAGATCGCCATTGTGCGCGAAGGCCATCTGTACGCTCGCACAGACGGACATTGGCTGCCACACGACTGCGAGGAACTGAGCCACCCGCAGCTGGAAGCGCTGGCAACGGCTCTGGCCGCCTACAACCACATGGCGCGCAGCCCCATCATGTCGGTGGTTCTGCCCGATGGGGAGCGCGGCCAGATCATTCTGCCGCCGGCCTGCATAGACGGCACCATCGCTATCAACATCCGCAAACACGCCACCGCAACTTTCCACCTGAAACAGTTAGCGGCAGGAGGGGCGTTCAACGGCACTATGGACGCCACCGCCCAATATAGTGCTGACGGCCTGTCAAAACTCGATCAGCGGCTGTTGATGCTGAAAAACAGGGCAGATTATTTCGAGTTTCTGGTAGACGCCGTCCGGGCGCGCAAGAACGTGGTGATTTCCGGCGCGACAGGTTCAGGCAAAACCACCTTTGCCCGTTCCCTCATCAATGAAGTACCCGTACATGAACGCCTTATCACCATTGAGGACGTGCATGAGCTGATCCTGCCTGGGCATGAAAACCGTGTCCACATGATGTACGGCGGCACACGGGGCCGCGTGTCAGCCACCGACAGCCTGGCTGCCTGCATGCGCCTGTCGCCCGACCGGATTTTTCTCGCCGAGCTACGCGGCGCTGAAACCTGGGATTACCTGGCCGCGCTGAACACCGGCCACCCTGGCTCCGTGACAACCACGCACGCCAACAGCGCAGTCGACGCCTTTGACCGGCTGGCCGTCCTGATCAAGCAGTCACCCACGGGCGGCAACCTGGACTTGCCCACCATCCAGACCTTTCTGCGGCAGACCGTAGACATCATTGTGCATGTCGAGCGGTTCCGCGTGAAAGAAATCTGGTTTGAACCCCGGCGGCACCTTATCGCCTGATTTCTCACCGCAGCGCCACCCCCGATCCATTCGACCCGGCAGGCTGCCGGGTCCACTACGCGAACCCGTGTGAGGCGCTGCACACACTCCGGGCGGCCCTGGCATGGGCTCGCCCGGAGCATCTTCAATGACCACCCCCACCCGCACCCCTTTTCACCAGGATGCCAACCTGCAGCGGCTGTCAGCCGCCATGCAGCGCGCCATGCAGAAAGCCTCACAGGCTATGGCTGACGCCGCTGAGAAACAGGCCATCACCCCGACACCGTTCATGCTGCCAGGCATGAACGATACCGTGCGCGCCATCCCGAACTACATTGCCCGCAGTGCCATCTTTGCGCCGGTGCGCCGCGGCTGGCGTCCTCTCCACGATGAAACCGTGTTCCTGGAGGGCAGCCACATTCTGCTCAAAGGCTCGGGTAAGCAACTGAGCGAAGACCATGCCGACATCTGGATGCACGCCATGTATCTGCAGACCACGGCCCTGCTAGGGGAAGCTCCGGTCATCAACCGCGCCGACTTCCTGCGGGGCATGGGCCGGCCTACCGGCGGCAGCGCCTATGAATGGCTGCATGAAGGCATGAAAGACCTGGCTCGCTTCACCCTGTGCATCGAGGCGCGCAGAAAAGACGGCTCGGTGAAATACAGCTATGGCCGTCATCCTTCCACCCGTGTCATTGCCATGATCGGGGGCTTCGATTACCACGACCCCACGGGCAGCTACACCCTGTACGCCGACCCGCGCTGGGCACAGATTTTCGGCAACCGGGAATACGCTCTGGTGGACTGGGCCAAGCGCCTGCAAATGCGCCATGATCTGTCCAAAAGCCTGCAACGGCTGATTGGCACCTCTGCCGACATCCAGCAGAAATACAGCCTGGACATCCTCAAGCAGCGCGCCCAATACACCGGGCGGATGCGGGATTTCCGGGTCACACTGGAGCGCAGCCTGGACGAACTGGAAGCCTTGAAAGTGATTGCAGAACCCCGGATTGAAGCCGCCATTCGCGGCCATGAGCAGGCAGTCTGGACGCGCCTGGATCGGTAGGCTTTCATCGTCATAGCATCGCGCTTCATGCCCGGAAGCAGCCACTTCAGGCCCGATTTCCAGCCTGTGGATAAGTGGCTTTGAGCATCGTCATAGCATCGCGGCGAGCTCGTCATAAGATCGCGGCCTTTCGTCAGAACATCGCGCTTTATCGTCACAGCATCGCGCATGAGTTTTTGAAACCCGCATGAACATTGGCTTTCCAGCCATTGTCGCGCCTTCTACCTTATTTCTACCTTACTTCTACCGAACCGGCCTGTGAATAACTGACGCCGTCAGCCCCTGACGCGCAGCACTGAGCCTGTTCACGCCGGGCCATCTTGCATCGCCACGCTGCACAGCCGCATAGCGGCTGTCGGTCGGCAACGAAGCCAGCACCCGCCCTTTCGGGCAACACCTTCTTTTCACCCCCGTATTGCCCTTTCAATTCACAAGGCAAAGGAGACCCCATGCACTCGACCATCGACACCCGCATGCTCAACATCGCACAGGAAGCCGCCCTGCACGGCATCGGCCCCATGAGCCTGGGCGAAGCGCTGACTGCGGCGCTCATCCTGAATCGCTGTGACTGGCTGCGCGAACGCGGCTACAGCATCGCGGAAGCCCTGGACCGCATCGGCCCGGAATGGACTGCCCGCCTGCGAGAAGTCGAAAGACAGTTCTACGACGACGTTACCCAGGCCCGGCTGCGCTTCACTTTCGAGATTCTTCCCCACCCTGCCGATTCAGGTTGCTTCACGCTGCGCCTGCTTGAAGGCGGCCAGGAAGTCGGCGGCGGTCAGTTCTCGACCCACGGCAAGGTGACACGTTTCACGGATGAACAGTCCGCCTACGACGAAGCGCTGGCCACGGGCCGCTCTTGGCTGGTGGCCAAGCAGGCCGCTGTCTTTCCCGAACTGTCGCAATAAGCGGCGCTCACCCGACCCTTGGAATCCTATGACTGACTCCGCTCCCGTTGCACGCTACCGGGCCGCGCTCGCCGAGCTGGACCCACGCATCAGTATCGCCGCCCGCCTGCGTGCCCTATTCTCCTTGATCGAAGCTGAGTTGGCTGCCGGCGTTCCCCATGCCGCCGTGCTGGATGATCTGGCCGCAGCGGGCCTGACCGTACAGCAAAGCACCTACGCCATCACGCTCTACCGCTGGCGCAAGGCCCAGCGCGCTGCTGCAGCCGGGCCTGCCGCCAAGCCAAAGCCACCTGCTACGCCCACCACAACGCCCTCAGCGCCATCCGCAACCGCCGGGCCCCTTGATGCCATTCAGGGGCGGCCCAGCAACATCCAGACGCCCGGCGACCTGCGCAAGATTCGCGATATGCGTGTTGATCTGGAAGCCCTACGCCGCGAAGGCTTGACCAACCGCAGCGCTTCCACCCCCCCTGACTCCACCAAAAGGAATGAACCATGAAAGTCGCCGTTCTCAACTACACCGGCTCCGTTGGCAAGACAGTTGTTGCTTCCCACCTACTGGCACCCCGCATGAACGGAGCGCAGATATTCGCGGTGGAGTCCACCAACGAAACCGGAGCCGACCTAGGCCTGGACGTGGATCAGCTACGCGGCGAACACTTCGGACGCCTGTTCCGTGAATTGCTCACCCGCGATGACGCCATTGTCGATGTCGGGGCCAGCAATATCGAAGATTTTCTGACCCACATGATGCGCTACGAAGGCGCGCACGAAGAGATGAGCTACTTCGTCCTGCCTGTCATCAACACCGGCAAAGCCCAGCGCGAGACCATCAAAACCGTGGCCGCGCTGGCTGCGCTGGGGGTGGACTCAGACCGGGTACGGATTCTATTCAACCGCGTTGATAGCAACGTGGAAGACGAGTTTCCGTCGATTCTGGCCTATGCCGCCAAGACGGGCGAAGTACAGGCCAATCCGCGTGCCGCCGTCTACGAAAACGAAGTCTTCGAGCTGCTGGCCGATCAGCGCACCACCATTGCCGATGTACTGGCCGACCAGACCGACTACCGCGCCCTATTGCGCGCTGCCGACCCTGACGATCACGCCCGCATCTCGCAGCTGAGCAACCGCCACGCCCTGCGCGCTCTCGCCAAGCCGGTGGACCGGCAGATGAATGCCGCCTTCTCGGCTCTATTCTCGTGATCCAGCATGGACGCCCACACCCCACCCAGCGGCCCCCGTTCAAAACTGGATTTGCTGTACCACGAAGTCCTGGGCGAAGTCGCCGGCCTGGTGGACAGGCTGGAAACCGCCACCCGTACCCTGGATACCGCACAGCAGCAGATGCAGTCCATGAGCGAGGCGCAACAGATGTTGCCCCAGCAACTCGGTCGCCACCTCAGCGCTACGCTTGAAGCAGCTGCCCGGCCTGTGAATCTACAGCTTCAGCAGTCCGTTCAATCCATGCTAAGCGATACCGGCACCCACCTGGATCAGCTGAGCCGGGAATCCGCCCAGTATGCCCGTATCGCCCACCAATCCGCTCGCCGCATGGCGCTCATTGCCCTGGTCGTAGGCGGCACTGCTGGCGTGCTTGGCGGTCTGCTGGCCGGGCTGGCCCTGGGCCAGCTTCTAATTCCTTGAGGGTCATGCTCCATGTCCACCCTGATCTCACCCATCACCCGGCGGCGTATTGCCGCCTTTTCCCTGGCCGTCTTTCCCGCCACTATCTGGATGCTTGCCGCCACCTGGGCCAGCCAGATGCACTGGCGCGACTGGAACGCCCATACCTTCCGGCATTTCGTGATACTCACGCCGCAATACCCCGTGCTCTGGGGCGCCCTGGGTGTCGGCCTGGTGCTTTCCCTGACACTGATTCTGTTCATTGGACGCACCGCCAGGACCGAAGGTTTTGAAGGCGCAGCCTACAAGCGCTTTGTGCGTGGCACCCGCACCACCAGCGCCAACAACCTGGCACGCCAATGCGAAGAACGCGGCAAGATGCAGATTGATGTGGGCGGCATTCCCATGCCCACCGCCAATGAAAACCTGCACCTGCTCATCAGCGGGGCCACGGGTTCCGGTAAATCCGTACTGCTGCGAAACATGGCGGCATCGGTGCTGAAGCGCTCGCAGCATGACATGGTCCGGCTTCTTCCCGGCCAGACGCCCACACGCAATGACCGCATGATCGTCATTGACCCCAATGGCGATCTGCTCAGCAAGTTCTGGCAACCCAACGATGTCATCCTGAATCCCTACGATGCCCGCAGCCAGGGCTGGTCCTTCTTCAACGAAGTGCGCGCCGATTACGACTGGAAGCGGCTGGCCCGCTCCATGGTTCCCATGAGCCAGGATCGAAATGCGGAAGAATGGAACGATTTCGGCCGCCTGCTGCTGCGCGAAACCGCCAAGAAACTCTATGAATTGCAGGGCGATGAAGCCAGCATCATGGACCTGTTCCGCCTTTGCACCATCGAAGACCCCAAAGTCCTGAAGCAGTTTCTGGAAGGCACCCTGGCAGAATCCCTGTTCGTCGGTTCCAGCGAAGCCAGCAAGGCGCTGTCCTCTGCCCGCTTCGTACTGTCGAACAAGCTCTCGGAACATACCGGCATGAAACCGGGCAGGTTCTCCATCCGCGACTGGCTGACAAAGCCCGACGGCGGCAACCTGTATATCAACTGGCGCGAAGACATGATGAGTTCCATGAAACCCTTGGTTTCGTCCTGGGCAGACGTGTTCATTACCTCCATCCTGTCCATGCCCGAAAGCGCACACCGACGCTGGTGGCTTTTCATTGACGAACTGGCCAGCCTGGAAGCTTTGCCCTCACTGGAAGCCGGCCTGACCAAAGGACGGAAGAACGGCCTGCGCATCGTGGCGGGCCTGCAAAGCACATCACAACTGGAACATATCTACGGACGCACCATGGCCACCACCATCCGGGCCAGCTTCCGCAACCTGGCCGTGCTTGGTGGCTCCCGCACCGACCCGCAGACCGCCAAGGACATGAGCGAAAGCCTGGGCAAGCATGAAGTGGAACGGCCCAAGTTCAGCATCAGCCGCAGTGCGGACAACCGCAATACGTCGGACAACATGGAACGGGTGACGGAGGAGGTGGTAACGGCGGCGCAGATACAGGCGCTGCCAGCGCTGGGCGGGTATGTGGCATTGGCGGGGGATTATGCGATTGCTCGGGTGACATTACCGTTCAGGCGGTATAAGCGAGCCGTAGTGGAATTTCGAGTTTTCGACGAGGATCCCAACGCAAATCACTTGATTGAACAAAATAGCTGCTTATGAAAAGATAAAATTTCACTAATAGTAAATTATTATTGACCGCTAAGCGTAAATATGGTCGAATGAAGTCGGCTAGGCGTATCGCCTAGGTATCGTTCTTTGAAGTAGTGCTCTTACCGTAGAAGCGAAAGGTTAGTGTGTATTGCCTGAGGATTCAGGCCGCTCCTTCATCCAGTGTTGGAGATTTTGAGGTGAGGCAGGCCGGGCAGCAATCGGTCAGCCGCGAAGGTCCGCCCTCGCACCGCCCCGCGCGACCCCAGTTAGCAAGTACCAATCAGCTAATTGTGATTCGTGTAGAGCGATCGATATGGACGGGGCTTCATAGCCGCGAAGACTGGTGTTGGGCTTGCGCATCGAGTTGGCTCCTTTCGGCCTATCGCCTTGTTACGGGGCTTCGGCGTTGTGCCGGATTCGACAGGAGCATTTTATGCAACACCAGACTTTAAAGAACACCATCGCAACGCTTCAAAGGCTGCGCGATGCTCATTACAGCCAACTCGATGCTAGCGCTCTGGCAGAGCTGGATGACGTGCTGCAACAGCTTCGCAACACGTTGGAAGGTTCTGAACGGCGGGGGTTCGAACACAACGACCTTGTGTTTCGGGTTCTGCGCATAATCGACATCGTCATCCGTGCGGTAAGCAACATTACTGACTGGATGAATTGATGAAAGTGAGCCAAGACGCAGCAAGCCCAATATTTGCTTATCGGAGTCATTTATGAACGTTGGACAGGCCATCAAGCTGTGCCGGACTCGGCGAGGATTTTCCCAAGCTGATCTTGCCCGGAAAGCTGAGTGCTCGGTGTCCTACTTGTCCATGCTGGAGAACAACAAGCGCGACCCGACACTCTCCACCATGAATAAAATTGCCCAAGCGCTACGCGTACCCATTGGCATCCTCTTTTTCCTGGGAGCAGAAGGCGGTGATCTAACTGGTATAGACAAATCGCTGCAGGGAGAACTAGCCCGCACAGCATTGGAATTGCTCAATGAACCCCTCAGCAACCAACGCGCCCTTCTATAGGCAACGACGAATCGGTACGTTGCAAGCACTACGTATCCCACTGGGAATGCCTGCTAGTGACTTACTCACGCTCAGCGAACGCGCCGATTCCTTATACCGTCTCGCTAAATCCATAACCAAGCCCGACGGCAGCATACGTAATACCTACGACGCACGGGAACCACTAAAAGAAATTCATCGGAGAATCAAAAATCAGATCCTCGATCAGGTGAGCTTTCCCACCTATCTGACCGGAAGCATCAAAGGTTGCGACTACAAGACTAATGCCACACTTCATGCTCACTCACGAATTGTTATCAACGAGGATATCAGCGGCTTCTTCCCATCGACATCGGCAGATCGCGTATTCAACGTTTGGCACAGTTTTTTCGGATTCAGTGGATCTGTGGCGCAATGCCTTACAAAGCTGACTACCCGGCAGGGTGAGCTCCCGCAAGGCGCAATTACCAGCTCATTTCTTGCAAACCTCGTGTTCTGGCAGGACGAGCCAATATTGCACGCCAGGCTTGCAGCCGCAGGGCTTATCTACTCGCGCTACGTTGATGACATCGCTGTATCATCCAGATCCTTTCTGACCGACGAGGGGAAATCAGAGGTCATCCGGCAGGTGTACGGCATGTTGCTTAAACATGGATATCAGCCAAAGCGCATCAAGCATGACATTACCACTTCATCGGAGCGCATGGCGGTCACAAAGCTCGCGGTTAATTCAAAGCCCGGCTTGGACCGAACCACGCGCAGCCGAATACGAGCAGCAGTACAGGCCATTGAGAAACGTGTTGCACTCGGAGAAACCCTCTCATTTAACAAAGGCGCATACCCCCAAACAATGGGGCTGGTAAGACATTTGGAACGGTTTCATCCGGGTAAAGCAGCACCGTTAAAAAAGCGACTGCTCGCCTTGAAAAATGCTTGTAAAAACAAACCACCTCATACGGAAACCGAATGAAAAGAAACTGGGACGTTATCCGCGATGTTCTGATCGAAGTTGAAGCACTGAACAGTACGCAGTTCGAGACGATTCAATACGGTCCTGCTAGCGAAAGTGAACAACCAGAAAAAGACCTTCACGGCATTTTGCTGTGGAAAGCGGGCTTCCTTGAAGGAGCCGACGCCGGTTGCATGGACGGAGACGCGGTCCTGGCTCAAAGCCTGACTTGGGCTGGCCATGACCTATTAGAGACGATCCGAAGCAAGGCGGTGTGGGAGCGTATCAAGACCACAGCGCATGAAAAAGGTATCGAACTCACCTTCGACACTGTGAAGGCTCTCGCAAAAGCTACGCTTGCATCTATCCTCAGTGGTGCCTGAGCAAGAGACCTCCAGCCACGCCTGACGACATTAGGTCCCGCTCTCATCCACAGAACCAGTGGATATCCATGTGTAGATCGGCTTTTCTTCCTCCTCAAAACCAGCGCTGAAGCGGGTTTCCGCCGGGCTGGCCAATTTTTCAGCACCCTTCCCCTCCCGGAGCCCCAATGATCTCGCACAGCCAGATCTATCGCGCCCGCGCATCCCTTGCCACCCATTACTACGCTGACCAGGCCGACGATTACTACAGCCGCGACGGTAGTGCCGCGACTTGGCAAGGCGAAGGCGCCCGGCGCCTGGGCGCGGTCGGTGAGATCGACCCAGCCCGTTTCAAAGCCATGCTGCAGGGCGACTTTGGCCGTAATGTAACGGCTGGCCGGTCGATCCGCAAGGATGCCAAGGCCCGTGCCGCGCTTGATCTGACCTTTGGTGCGCCCAAGAGCATCACGCTGCAGGCACTGATCGGCGGAGATGAGCGCCTGATTCACGCCAACGATCAGGCGGTGGCTACGGCCTTGGCCTATGTTGAACAACACCTGACAATGGGTCGCCGCAAGGAAAACGGCAAGTCTCGGGTGGAGCAGACAGGCAATCTCATCATTGCCAAGTTCCGCCACGAAACCGCCCGCCCTACGGAAGACGCAGCCCCTGACCCTCACCTGCACGTCCACGCCTTGCTGATGAACCTGACCCAGCGCGCTGACGGTAACTGGGTGTCGCTCTCGAACGAGACCATTTTCAAGCTGCTGCGGGTGACAGACGCGATCTATCAAGCAGAACTGGAGCGGAACGTCCGCGCCCTGGGGTATGCCGTCCGACATGAGAAGAACCATATCGAGCTGGCCCATATCACCCGTGAACAGATCGAGTTCTTCAGTAAGCGCAGCGCCGGCATCACGGCTGAACTGACTGCACGCGGCACGACCCGCGACAACGCCCCTCATGCGCTGCGCCAGGGTATCAATCTGGCACACCGCCAGGAGAAAACCCAGGCTTTCAGCCGTACTGAGCTACATCAGCAGTGGCGGGAAGCCGCTACAGCCATCGGTATGCAGTTTAACCAGGCCCGCCACGATGCTGAACGGCAGGCACCCGAAGCACAAGAAGCATCAGCAGACCTGGTCGCGCAGGCTTCGCTGGATTGGTCCATCCAGCATCTGGCTGAACGGGAATCTGTCATGCCCCTGGCCGATCTCCTGCACAGCGCCATCCGCCATGCCGGTGGCCATACCGACATCACCGCCATTCAGGCAGCCATCCAGGGTCGTGTCGCATCCGGTGCGCTGATCCAGGAAGCGCCGCACTACAGCAGCACACAGGACAAGGAAGCACAGCCGATGACCCGCGAAGGATGGGCGGCAGAAGTCACCCGGCTGGCTGGATTGAACCAGGATACTGCCCTGCAGCTGGTTGATGACGCCATCGCCCAGGGGCGCCTGCTAATGGAAAGCCCGCGATACGCCACCCGCAAGGCTCATGAAGCTGAATCCAGGATTCTGGCTACCGAACATGCTGGCCGTGGTGCATGGCAATCCACGATCAATGCCGCCGACGCCGAAAATGCCCTGGACACTCTTCTGACACCCGGCCAGGGCGAAGCGGTCATGCTGATTACCGCCGGCAGCGATCAAGTAGCTGGCATCCAAGGTTTAGCCGGAACGGGGAAATCTTTCGCCCTGCAAAACGCCCAGTCCATTCTGCATGAACAAGGTCACACCATGACAGCGCTCGCGCCCTACGGAAACATGGTGCGCAATCTGCGTGACGAAGGCATTCCTGCCAATACCATCGCCTCTATTCTCGCCGCAGCCGACAAGCGCCCGTTCCTGGATTCCCTGGGGCCGACATCCGTCGTGGTCATCGACGAAGCCGGGGTGGTGCCTGTGCGGCAGATGGACAAGCTGCTGGCCCTCATCCAGCCGACAGGCGCAAAGGTGGTGCTGCTAGGCGACACGGCCCAGACTAAGGCCATCGAGGCGGGCCGCGCCTTCGCCATGCTGCAGGAGCATGGAATGAAGACCGTATTGATGGGCGACATCCAGCGCCAACGCACAGCGCGGCTACGCCAGGCGGTTGAGCTCGCCGCGACAGGCCGGGCCAGCCGGTCACTGCCGCTGCTCGATGCCATCCGTGTGCTTCCAGACGAGTTCACCACGGACGAGCATGGCAGGAAAACCCGGGACAGTTCGACCCGCTACGAGGCCATCGCCACAACCTACACCGGGCTGACTGCCACCGAACAGGCCAACACCATTGTCGTGACCGGCACCAACGCTTCAAGGAATGAAATCAATCAACGCATTCACGCCCTGCTAGGCCTGGAAGGCAAAGGCCGCCCGTGCCAGCTACTCACCCGACATGACACCACCCGTGCTGAACGCAGTGTCGCCCGCTTTTACACGGCAGGCGACATCGTCATCCCAGAGCGTGACTACAAGTGCGGCCTGAAACGCGGCGAACTTTACCGTGTGACCGGCAGCACCCGCCATGACCGCATCAGCGTCATGCCTGTCCAGACGGAATCAGCCACCAGACAGCCCATAGAAATCATCCCCAAGACCATGAGCAAACTATCGGTCTATCACTTGAACGAGGCTGAATTATCCGTAGGTGACCATGTTCGCATCACGCGCAACGATGCCCGGCATGACCTGGTCAACGGGCAATTGGCGAAAGTCGTGGCCATCGACGCGGTCAGCGTGACGCTCGAAACCCAGGGCCGGCATGTTCACCTACCAACAGACCAGCCCCTGAACATGGACTATGCCTACGCCACAACTGCACACAGTGCACAGGGGCTGACCTGCGACCGGGTGCTTTACAACGCCGAAAGTTTCAGCCGCACCACCGCCCAGGACACCTACTATGTCAGCATTTCGCGGGAACGGCATGATGTGACGGTGTTCACCGACGATGCAGAGAAGCTGCCGGCAAAGGTGGACAGGCAGACTTACAAGGGGCTTGCTCATGATCTGCAGCCAGCAGCCGCAAAGGTCTTTAGCCGGGAAGAAAACGAACCGTCGGTACTGACGCTCCCGGCCGAATCTGAACTTGAGGTAGATTGACGCAATTGTGCAGGCAGGTTGCAGTCGGCAGGTAGTCTGTTTGCAGCCATGCCGTAGCCGCGCAGCAATCGGCATGTCATGAAAGTGTATAAAGCCAGCCGTCGAAATGTAGACGCGTGGCTGCGGGAAGTATTCATCCATTCGTCTACACCCTGGACGGCCACACCCGTGGCCTTCCCTTCCTCCTTCCAATCAATGCCTTATGCAATTCTGTAGCACTGTTTGTCCTGCATGGCAGTTCATAACGGATTACCGCTAAGCGCCTGAAAAGACAACCCTTTCCCCACCCCGCTAGGGGTGCGTCATGTGTGGGACTTTTAAGGCCACAAGTGAGCGAAGGCGAATTTGGGGACGGAAAGTCCCAGCCAGACCGGGAACCGGGCTGGCATCGTCACCGGACAGGGTCCCAGGCGCAGCCTGGGAACTGCACGGCACTAGCAGCAAAAGCTGCTCTGACATGCTCCCCCAACAGCAAACCACCTGCAGAGGACAGCAAACCCGACATTGCACTCCCGCAGCAAACACGCGAGAATTTCCCTATGTGCAATCGCTATGTGACACCCGACCAGGCGGCCATTGAACGCTACTGGCATGTAGGACGCCAGAACCCGCCAAGGCTCTGGGGGCCACTGGTCCATCCCCGGGGCATGGGGCCGTTTATTCGTGCGGGCGACCAGGGGCGGGAACTTGCTGCGGGCCAGTGGGCGCTGATTCCACCATTCGCCAAGGATGCCAAATTGCCCTATTCCACCAACAACGCACGCGCCGAAGAACTGGCGCAAAAGCCCACCTTTCGGCAAGCGTGGGCGCGGGGGCAGCGCTGCATCATTCCGGCGGAATCCTTCGATGAACCCTGTTGGGAAAGCGGCAGCAATGTGTGGTGGCGGTTCCGGCGCGCCGACGGTGCGCCCTGGGGGCTGGCCGGTTTGTGGAATACCTGGGTCAGCCGGGAAACCGGCGAAGTCGTGGAAAGCTACACCATGCTCACGCTGAACGCAGACGGTCACCCACTGATGAACAGAATGCACAAGCCGGATCCTACCAAGTCCGCCGACGCACAAGATAAGCGCTCAGTGATTCCGATTGAGCTGGCCGATGTCGATCAATGGCTGAACGGCAGCCAGGACGACGCGCAGGCGCTATTTACTCTGCCGCCCGCTGCAGCGTTTGATGCCATCCCGCTGGAACCGCCGCGACAGTCCAGCCTGATTTAATGATCTGTGTCGGTCAGCGCGAGGATTGCGGCGACACACGCAACAAGGCCCGGCAAAGCCGGGCCTTGTTGCGGTTTTCGCCAGGCCGGTGTTACCCGGCCTGTGGTGGGCTGTCGATTAGAATGGAATATCTGATGTATCGATTTCGTCAGGCGTTGCAGTGGGTGCCTTCGCCTTGCTGCTGCGGCCTTTCGGGCGGGCTGCCGGCCCAGGCTGGGCGGTGTCAGCCTGGGCCGTTTCCCTGCCGCCCAACATCTGCATTTGGTCTGCAATGATTTCCGTGGTGTAGCGGTCCGTGCCCGTGTCTGCGTCATGCCACTTGCGGGTTTTCAGGCGGCCTTCCACGAATACCGTGCGGCCTTTGCGCAGATATTCACCGGCAATTTCAGCCAGTCGGCCATAGAAAACGACGCGGTGCCATTCTGTTTCTTCGCGGCGCTCGCCTGTGGCCTTGTCCTTCCATTGGTGAGTCGTAGCAATCGACGCTGAGCAGACGGCTGCACCTTCTGCGGTGTAGCGGACTTCGGGGTCTTTGCCAAGGTTGCCGATCAGAGTGGCGCGGTTCAACGATGCCATGGTGACTTCTCCTTTGTGTCAGTCGGGGGGAATGTCTGGGCGACCCTCCGCCCAGACAGGAAAGGCTTATTGCTGTCGCTGGGCGAGTTCCAGGGCGCGCATGAAATCCATGGCGGCCCATTGGGCGTTGCCGGTCAGTTGCCGCACCCAGGCGCTGCGTGTGGGACTCCAGCGGAATCCGTGGCGCTTGAGCAAGTCGCGCGTTTCCTTGGCGGGTTTGCCGTCAAACAAGAACATGGCGCGGTTTTCCTGCGGATCCTCGCGGTAGGTGTAGCCGGGGCCGCTGCGTTCAAACTCGGGCCGGTCAGCCACTTTCTCCAGGTCTTTGATGCGTTGGGCAATGCGGCGAATATTGGCGTTGTTGTTCTGCAGTTGGTACGGTGCAAAACCGATACGACCCATAAAATCGGGCTTGACCAGTTCGCGGGCGCGAGTATCGTCCACCAGGCCGCTGGCTACGAGGGCGCTGATGCGAGTTTCCGGGTCGGCCTTGGCTTGGCGGCGAAGAATGCCATTCAGTTTCTTCATGGCGTCCTGCCATGCCTGCAACGATGCCAGCTTTGCCTTCAGCTTTTCGATGGCCTGCGGGTCGTCGCTGGAAATGCCGCCCTTGCCTACTGCTGCGGCCTTGTCTGCGTAGTGCTCGGCCTTCTTCTGCAGTTCAAAGGATTTTTCGTAGCCCTGCTGGATGCGCTCCCGATACCGGCGGTCGCCACGTTCGGAGTGATGGCCCACCAGAATCGGCTGACCAAAGGGAATGGCCTGTGCCATGTCGTGCGCCTGGGCGTGTGCCGCGTCTGCCTGTCGTTCGGCGTATGCGGCCTTGGCCTGATACGCTGCTTTCCGTGCTGCCTGCTTCGCTTCATAGGTGTTCATGATCTGATCTCCAAATGAGGTTTTGGGTTTTCAGCTGACCGGATCCGAAGATTCTTGAGCCGAAACGTAAATCCGCCGTGTGGGGTTTATGCAGGCTCTCCGGTCTTGCCGCCGTCTTCCGTGAGTTCCGTCGCCGTGCCGATCTGGATCATGTAGCGCCGACCGGAAAGAGGCGGGAACGGAAGCCGCAGCCCGAAGCGAAGCGGAGGGATCGGGTGAGTACCCGGCGAAGCGAACCCCTTGTAGGGAGAAGCGCAGTGATACCGTCGGCGGTTTTGGCGACGGAACTCACGGAAGACGGAACAGCGGCCCGCCCGAGCGATGACCCCGAACGGCAGCCGCGCGGCGAGCGCCCCAGCCGCGCACGGCGCGGCTCTCACCTGGGCCACCGGCCCAGAGCAAGCGAAGCGCGCAGCGCCGGCAGGCGCGAAGACGTGAGGGATGGAAGCCCGAAGGGGCAAGACGCCGCAGGCGGCTTGTTGCGAAGCACGACAGCCCGGCCCGCAGCCGACAGGCGGAGGGACACGCGTGTGGACTATCGTTGAAATAGGGCCCACCCGCCCAGTCAGGAAACTAAGGCGCGGTTAGATTCGGCGCTGCTGTGGCTTGTCTTTCTGTGTCAGGGGTATGAGCGGCGGACCGCACTTAAACGCGCGTCCAGTCCCGGTGCAGATCGTCAACGATTTGGGGGTGGCGATGCACACCTTGGTTTGTGTATTTGCGCAAATGAGGATGATCTGGTGGCAGATCCGGGTGATCGTGAGGGATGTCAGAAGAATCACTAGCGGGCCAGAGCCGTAATGCCAGCCCCACTCCGGCGAGACCGATGAGCGACATGATGACGAAGGTTGACTGCAGTCCAAAGGCAGCGCCAAAACGGCCGACCAAAGGATAGGCAATGAGCCAACATAGATGAGATAGCGCGAACTGCGCGGCAAAGACCGCAGGGCGATCCTCGGGATGTGCTGAGCGACGCAACAATCGACCGGAAGGTGTTTGCGCCATGCTGTAGCCAAAGCCGACAACGACCCAGATCACCAGTAGACCAACATAGCTGGAAATCATCGCACCGGCTGCAGTTCCCAGCACCAGCATCGCCGCGCCCGCAATCATCACGGGTCGGTCGGCAAGCTTGCCAAGCAAACGAGGCAGTGCGAAGGCAGCAATCATCGAGCCGCCTCCGAAAGAAGCTAGCGCCCACGCGACCTCGGATTCACCCAGACCGAAGCGAGCCTTCACGATGACCACCGTATTCACAATCACCATTGACCCAGCAGCTGCCACTGTGAGGCTGGTCGCTAACAGGCCCCGAAGGCGGGGCGTGGCAAGATAAATCCGCGTACCGCGCGTGATGCGCTCCCAGATACCACGACGCGGGCCTGGAACGGTTGAGCGCAGCCTCACGCTTACCACGAGCGCCGCGGAAATAAGGAAGCCGAGAACCGTTCCGGCAAACAGGTTGTGAAAACTGATGACCGTGAGCAGCGCGGCGGCCAGCATAGGGGACACCAAGCTTTCTAGATCGTAGGCCAGCCGCGAAAGAGACAGTGCCTTCGTGTATTCGTCTTCATCGGGGAGGATGTCCGGGATGGTGGCTTGAAAGGTCGGCGTGAAGCCTGCCGATGCCGCCTGCAAAACGAAGATCAACACATAAATTTGCCAGATTTCGCTGACAAAGGGCAGGCTCAGCGCAATAGCCGCTCGTATCAGATCTAGAGCAACAAGCAAAGATCGCCGCGGCAGCCGATCTGCGAACGCTTGCGCCACCGGAGCAACTCCAACATAGGCGAGCATCTTGATGGCGAGCGCAGTGCCGAGAACCACGCCAGCATCTGCACCAGCAAGGTCGTAGGCAAGCAGGCCCAACGCCACCGTCATCAGTCCGGTGCCAATAAGGGCGATCACTTGAGCCGCGAACAGGTGGCGGTACGTGCTGTTCTTCAGGACAGAGAGCATCGGATGGCCTCAAAGCAGTTTGGTCAGCGCCTTCATTTCGGCCAGCACGGAGTCGTTGTCATGGGCAATGCAGTGATCGATATGATCGTGAATGAGAACGCGCTTTGCCGCCGTGACAGCGCTTTCTACCGCCGCGAGCTGACGGGCGATGTCGAGACACGAGTCGCCACCTTCGATCATCCCGATGACGTGCCGAAGATGCCCATCGGCACGTTTCAGACGCTTCACGATATCGGGATGAGTAGAGTGCTTGCCCTCTGCTTTCATGCGGCAATTTTATCCCCCTAGGGGGATACTACAAAGCAAATTTGCCGACGGTGTTGGCCAACCGTGGACCTGCCTGGTCAATTGCATTCGTGCCTATAAAAGGCAGGGCGGAACGCCCTGCCCGATTTTCTGGCTCTCACATCTCCCCACGTTCGGCGAGCGAGATCGTTTCTGACGCGGTCACGATGACATGGTCAAGAAACCGCACATCAATCAAGGCCAGCGCTTTCCTGAGATGCTGGGTCAGATTGAGGTCGGCCATGCTCGGCTCGGACGAACCGGACGGATGGTTATGCGCCATGATCAAAGCGGCAGCATTCAGCCTCAATGCCGTTTTCACGATCTCACGCGGATACACGCTCGCCTGATTGATCGTACCCAGGCCTTGCTCCATGTAGCGGATAGGCTTGAACTTGCTATCCAGATACAGGAAAGCCGCGCACTCATGCCCCAAGCCGGCCAGCTTAGACTGGAAAAATTTGCGTACTTTCTGAGGGTTGTCCACTGGCTGTGACTGCGGCAACAGACTTTCTGCAGCCATGCGGCCCGCTGCAAGAATCATGTCATCGCTGGCCAGCTTATAGCGACCGCTAGGGCCCCGCACGTAGAGTGCAGGGGTAGCGTTCATGTTGTCATAGCTCAGCGCGGCGGTTTGGTGTTCCATGGTTGTTTTCTCCTTTCGGGGTTAACCGGCTACCGGGGCCGAAGATTCCGAGCCTTTTGTAGGTTTTGCGGTGACCGCAGTCCTACGTCTGGCCCGGAGTGCCACCGTTGCCGTGAGTTCGTCGCCTTGCCGCGCTGGATCAAGGAAGGACGACGGGAAAGGGGCTGGCACGCAAGCCGCAGCCTGAAGGAGAACGAAGAGAACCGGAGGGACCGGGTGAGTACCCGGCGAAGCGAACCCCTTGGATGAAGGAGTGGAGTGATACTGTCGGCGTTTTAGGCGGCGCACTCAGGGCAATGGCTGCCCTTGCCACATAGAAGGATTGTGGATACCGGCCGCGCGGCGAGCGCCTTTATCGCCCGCAGGCGATCCGAACTGCTGGATCGTTTTTTCCCGACCAATCGCCGAACGCCAAGTAGATCGCCCCGTGAGGTCTGACTCTGTACCGATTCAGATGACAAAAATGTAATGCGCGCGAAATGTAAATCGGCACGTAGACGTGGCATGATTGACAACAGTCGGGCGCCGACGCTACGGCCGTTTACTTGCTGTGGCGCGCCCTAACTGACGTTCTCTAAAGGAGTGACGAACAGAGCCATGACACAGAAACAGCGTGATGGTCATCATAAGAATGATCAACGGAATCATCCAGGCGCCGAGGCTGCACTCACCGACCCAGTATGTGGGATGCATGTCACCAAAAACACTGAGCATCAATGGCAGCACGCCGACAGAACGTTTTATTTCTGCAGCGAAAACTGTCTTCAAAAGTTCAGTGCCGGGCCCGACAAATACCTGGGCTCAAAGAGCGACAGCGAATCAGCCCTGACCGAAGACGCCCCGGGCACAATATACACGTGCCCAATGCATCCCGAGATTCAACAGAATCACCCGGGAAGCTGTCCAAAGTGCGGCATGGCGCTCGAGCCTTTGATGCCGACCCTGGATGACGATAACCCCGAACTGGTAGATTTCTCGCGGCGCTTTTGGTGGACACTGCCGTTTACTGTCGTCGTCACAATCCTTGCGATGTTCGGCCCACGACTCGGCTGGTTCGACATAACAACACAAACCTGGGTCGAACTGGTGCTGTCCATTCCTGTGGTCCTGTGGGCGGGTCAGCCATTCTTCATCAGGGGATGGCAATCCGTCGTCAACCGCAGCCCCAACATGTGGACCTTGATCGGTCTAGGCACAGGAGCGGCATTCGTATATAGCACACTTGCGACCGTAGCCCCCGGCATTTTCCCTGAGACCTTTATGTCGATGGGCCGTGTCGACGTCTACTTCGAAGCCGCAGTCGTCATCATTTCCCTCACGCTGCTCGGCCAGGTTCTTGAACTTCGTGCCCGTTCACAGACTTCTGCTGCAATCAAGTCTCTACTTGGTTTAGCGCCTAAGACGGCCCGCCGAATCAACGCCGACGGAACCGAAGAAGACGTGCCTCTGACCCATGTCCATGAAGGCGACCGTCTGCGCGTGCGCCCTGGAGAAAAAGTCCCGGTGGACGGCGTGGTGGAAGACGGTTCCAGTTCCCTGGACGAGTCGATGCTAACTGGCGAACCTTTACCCGTCAGTAAACGGGCGGGCGACAAGGTTATTGGCGCAACCATGAACACATCGGGCGCTTTGGTGATACGCGCCGAAAAAGTCGGCTCTGCGACCGTGCTTTCGCAAATCGTTCAGCTTGTCGCACAGGCGCAGCGTTCCCGCGCACCGATGCAGAGAATGGCCGACCTTGTAGCGGGCTACTTCGTCATGGCGGTCGTTGCGATCGCCATCATCACTGTATTCGTATGGGGCATCTTCGGGCCTCAGCCGAGTTGGGTCTACGGCTTGATCAATGCCGTAGCGGTATTGATCATTGCATGCCCCTGTGCGCTCGGGCTTGCCACGCCCATGTCAGTGATGGTCGCAACCGGCCGGGGCGCCACGCAAGGTATTTTGTTCCGCGATGCGGCCGCAATCGAAAACTTGCGGAAGGTAGATACCCTTATCGTCGACAAAACCGGCACATTGACGGAGGGTCGCCCGGCGTTCGATAAAGCCGTTTCGGCCGGTGTAATGGAAGTGGACGAAGTCTTGCGCCTTGCTGCCAGCCTCGATCAAGGCAGCGAGCATCCCCTGGCTGACGCCATCGTCGACGCGGCTCGGGAACAAGGTCTGAGCCTGAGCCCAGTGAATAACTTTGAATCGGGCAGCGGTATAGGCGTCCGCGGCGAAGTTGACGGGAAGCGGCTGGCACTGGGTAATACAGCCCTAATGCAACAAGACGGTGTGGAGGTCACAACCTTGACCGAAACGGCCGAATCGTTCCGGGCCAGGGGCGCCAGCGTGATGTATCTGGCTGTCGACGGTCAAGTGGCCGGACTATTAGCCGTTTCCGACCCTATAAAGGCGAGCACACCGGAAGCCATGCAAGCGCTCAAAGAGGCGGGAATCCGCGTCATCATGGCGACCGGTGACGGCTTAACGACAGCCAAAGCTGTTGCCGAAATCCTGAACATTGACGAAGTGTATGGCGAAGTGAAGCCCGCCGATAAGCTCGATTTAGTGAGCAGATTGCAAGCTGAAGGCCGGGTCGTTGCGATGGCCGGTGACGGCATCAATGACGCGCCGGCATTGGCCAAAGCAGATGTCGGCATTGCCATGGGAACCGGCACCGACGTGGCCATGAACAGCGCACAGGTGACGCTGGTTAAGGGGGACTTGCGCAGCATATCCACCGCACAACATTTATCCAGGAAGACGGTAGCCAATATGAAGCAGAACCTTGGCTTCGCTTTCATTTACAACGCGCTGGGCGTGCCGTTGGCGGCCGGCGTCTTGTACCCCTTTTTGGGGCTCTTGCTCTCGCCCATGTTCGCCGCGCTGGCCATGAGCTTAAGCTCGGCATCCGTAGTATTCAACGCACTGAGACTGCGCAATTCAGTGTAGCCAAGCCGGCGCAGCTGCTCCTGATCTGACCGACGCTTGAATCCCGCGGACATTACTGTTTTGTAATGTCCGCGACATCATTTCGACAGCCCCCGCTCAGTATAGTGAAAGCAATGACCATGATCGTGGTCACTTGCAAGTAAGGAGCATCACCATGAGAAAGATCCGTTTAATCGCCTCCACCATTATTCTGAGTTCGGCTAGCGCCCTGTCGTTCGCTCAGACGACAGACGAGCATAACGCACACCACCCCGGAGGGACCGGCAACAACGAAACGTCAATTTCGGATAAATCATTAGCGGCAGACCCGGCGCTTCTGAAGCAAAAGATGGATACCCATATGAAGGCCATGAACACCTTTCATGAGAATCTTCAAAAAGCCACGCCAGACGAACGTCGCGCACTCATGTCCGAGCACCACGATTTGATGCAAGAAGGCATGAAGCTAATGGGCATGGCGTCCGCAGGAATGCAGGGTATGGGAATGATGGGAAGCATGCACTCTCAAACCGGAAAAGATCCATCCGCAGCGCCGCCAGGTGCACATCACGAGATGATGCTGAAACGGATGGACATGATGCAAGGCATGATGCAAATGATGATGGACAGAATGCCGGCGGCGGCCACTACAACCCCATAACCTTGGCGTTCTGATGACAACGACGCCGGCGCACGGGAGGGAACCAACATGAAGGCGGAAACACCGAACAGTTCACAGGGGAAAAGCCGCTACGAGGCGGGGCCAGAAGCCGATACACCCAAACTGCCACACTTGGCGGAGTATGCGGTTGACGCCTGGCAACGCAGTATCCTCTATGCAGACGTCATGCGCCAGCGCGGCAATCAATATGAAACGCACCGCGCCGAGCGGGTTCCGAATGTTCTGAACTTCCCTTCCGAAGTAGTGATATCCGGTAAAGACCTGCCTCGACCAGTGAACTATTGGCTGGTACGGATAGTGCCGCCGCACGACAAGCCTGCGGATCATATGAAACGACCTTTCGTGGTGATCGATCCTCGCGCTGGCCACGGCCCAGGCATTGGCGGCTTCAAAGTCGACAGCGAGATCGGCGTGGTTATCGATGCTGGCCACCCCTGCTATTTCATTGGTTTTCTGCCCGACCCCATAGAGGGGCAAACGATCGAAGACGTGATGCACGCGGAAGCAGCTTTCCTTGAAAAAGTGATTGAACTGCATCCGTGCCCTGAAGGTAAGCCAGCCGTCATTGGCAACTGCCAGGCCGGCTGGCAAATTCTGATGACTGCAGCCATGCGACCGGAACTGTTTGGCCCGATTATTGTCGCCGGTGCACCGCTTTCTTATTGGGCCGGATG
This sequence comes from Yanghanlia caeni, assembly GCA_030733815.1. Taxonomy (GTDB): domain Bacteria; phylum Pseudomonadota; class Gammaproteobacteria; order Burkholderiales; family Burkholderiaceae_B; genus Yanghanlia; species Yanghanlia caeni. The sequence continues at coordinate 2,714 of JAUZQE010000034.1, read as the reverse complement.
GCGCGGTCGCGATCCCATGCGCTACACCGCCGGGCTGCTTGGTGGCAGCTGGTTAACTGCAATGACGAGCGACATGGGTGCCGGCCGCTTCGACGGCGCGTGGTTGGTGCAAAACTTCGAAAACCTGAACCCAGCCAATACGCTCTGGAACAAGCAACACCATCTGTATGCAAACATCGACACAGAGGCCCCCCGTTACCTGGATTTCGAAAAATATTGGGGCGGGTACGTCTACCTCAACGATGTGGAGATGCAATACATCGTTGATAATTTATTCATTGGCAATCGTCTCTCGATCGCCGAACTGCGCACCTCGGATGGCTCACGCATCGATCTACGCAACATTCGCTCGCCGATCGTAGTCTTCTGCTCGTACGGCGACAACATTACACCGCCGCCACAGGCCTTAGGTTGGATTACTGACTTGTACGGCGACGATGAAGACGTACTAACGCACGACCAAACCATTATCTATGCCACTCACGATAGCGTCGGCCATCTGGGCATCTTTGTGTCTGGAGCAGTCAGCCGCAAAGAACATCATAAATTTACCACCAATATTGACCTGATCGACGTGTTACCCGCGGGCATATATCGCGCAACGATTGCAGAGCCAGCGCAAAAATATGGCGCGGTCCCGCTCGATAATTTTGAGCTATCGATCGAGCCTGCCGACGTGGCCCGCGTGCGCGACATTGTCCAGCCGGATCCAGAGAGCGACCGTCGCTTCAACGCTGTGGCGCAGCTCTCGAAGATTAATTTAGGACTGTACCGCCAGTTTCTGCAGCCATGGGTACGTCATACGTACACGCCGCAGGCGGCGCAGTGGTTACAGGCCATGCATCCGTTGAGGCTCTCTTACGAATGGTGGTCCGATCAAAACCCGTTGTCATCACACATCGCCGATACAGCAACTAAAGTTCGCAAGCAGCGTGTAGCGATTGACGACGACAATCCTTTTCTGCAGATGCAGGAAATTGGCTCGCAAGCCATTACGCAGGCCCTCGACCACTGGCGAGATGCGCGCGACTCGGCTTATGAACGAGCTTTTGAATGGATCTACGACTCGCCCTGGATGCGCATTATCACTGGACAGACAGGCAGCGACGAGCCAGCCCACGCGGGGCCTTGCACTGCACCTGATCATGATGCCTTGATCCAGCAGAAGATTACAGAGCTCCGTACCGAGATTGCCGAAGGAGGCGCGCTCGAGGCAGGAATCCGAGCCCTGATTTATATTCACCGCTTTTGTAGTTCTATTGATGAGCGGCGCGCGAACTTACTGCTCGAACTACACCAGCCCGACTGCCACCGTGGCTTTGACATGGCGTCTTTCCGCGACACAGTGCGCCGCCAAGCCAATATTATGCGGCTTGACGAAAAGGCCGCAATTGCGTCCCTGCCCCAGCTGCTGGCCCGTGACAACCCGGCCTGCATTCGGGAGATCGCTGACGGTGTCGCGCGTATGCGCGACTTTGGGCCGTTGTCGACTGCCGAAGAATCGAGTCTGTCTCAGATGTTGGGGATCTTCGATCATGCTGTCACTAGCCCGGACTTTTCATCAGCAAAGTGATTCGAACGTTTTTCGGCCGATTTAGCTGAAGCCGTTCGCAGCGAAGGCAAGACGACGGCGCGGATGTCATTTTATTGATGCAACAGGCGCAATTACCCCAACCCCCGTTGCTTTATGGCGTGCCGGGGACAGCACTTATTCAGCGCTACGGGGCCATGGCCTGGGCGGCGTGAGCGAACACGTGGCGCAAGGGATGGTGTGAGGCCAACAGGATACGAACACGCCGGGTATTGCGCACGATGGCCGCCCCGATCTTGAGCAATCGAACACGGATGGTGGCGGCACTGGCCCGCTCAAGTTCTGTGCCACGCAGGGCGAATTCTCGCAGCCGCTGCATCAGGGTGTAGGCCAGGGCGGCCAGCAGCACGCGGAACTGGTTGGCGGCAAACCGGTGGCAACTGGCGCGGGTGCCGAACAGGTCGAGCTGAACCTCCTTGATGCGGTTCTCGGCTTCGCCCCGGGCGCAGTACAGCCGGTCGTACAGCTGCATGGCATCGGCATCGCGGTTGGCAATGTTGGTGACCACGAAGCGCGGGTTCACGCCCTGTGCCCCGTACTCCAGGCGGGTCAGCACGCGTCGCGTCTTGTTCCAGGAGGCGGCCGCGTAGCGGAACTCGGTGACCAGGCGCTGCTTCATACCGGTGCGCTGATAGTCGCGCTCGAGCACCTGTTCGGCCAGTTCCACACGGGCCTGAAGGCGCTTGTTGCGTGCCAGGCCGATGATGTACTGCACCTTGGCCCGCTCGCACCAGCGCAGCAGCGGCTGGCGACAGAATCCGGAGTCGCCCCGGATGATGATCTTTACATCCGGCCAGGCCTGACGCAGCCGTGTGACCAGCAGCCTGAGCACGGCCGCCGCATGTCGGGCACCATCGATGCGGCTTGGGCGCAGCAGGCAGGCCAGCATAGACTGGCCGCAGAACACGTACAGCGGCAGGTAGCAGTGGTGGTCGTAATAGGCGTGGAACTGCTTGAGTTCCTGCCCGCCGTGCAGCGGAATGTCCGAGGCATCGACATCCAGAATCAGCTCTTCGGGTGGACTGGCAAAGCTGGCAATGAAATGGTCAACCAGCACCTGGTGCAGCGCCCAGGCATCGGCGCGGCTGGCACCGGTCTCGAGCCGACTGAGGGTGGGCGAACT
>JAUZQE010000033.1 GCA_030733815.1 Yanghanlia caeni | reverse complement strand
GCACTCGGTCTGGTCAATCTCAGACTTGCGAAGCGCTAGCTCCACAAGCCTCGGCCTTTAGGCCGGGGTGATTGACGGCGAGGCTCCGGTTGGGCAGACGCAAGTGACCGTAACGACGCACCCCGCATGCCGTCAATGCCACGCGCGACAAAAGCATCAGCGTGACCCTGTTGATACGAAGAGTAACTATTTATGCCTAAACTCCATGCACAATATGACAAACCATGACATGGAGGAGACGCGATGGCTGCTCGCTACGCCCTTTTGGCTCTAACCTGCGCCACGGCACTGGCACCACCCTGCGCGCTGGCCGACACCACAGGCAAGGCTGGTTTTTACGTTGGCGCATTCGGCGGTACGGGCGCATCAATCGCCACCAGCTTACAGCAGCGCGGCGCGGTACACATCAACGAGCGCGTTTCATTGCCGATTCATGCCAAGGGCTCCACCAACACCAGCACGCGCGTCGGCCTGGGGGGCCTTCACATAGGGTATGAATGGCCGCGCCACAGGTTGGGGCAATCGAGCTGGGCCGTGAAACCGGCCGTGGAACTCGAAGGCATCTATATCGGCAAGCACTCACCCACCGGCGAAATGCCGGTACGCCCACAGGCGCTGGGCATGCAGTATGTCACCGTACCCACGACCCTTGGCCTGGTACTGGCCAACGCGGTGGCCACGTTCGAAACCCCCTATTCCAAACACGTGCTGCCCTACGTGGGTGTGGGGGCCGGTATGGCCTTCGTGTCGATCAAGGGTTCCGACTCGGCAAACCCGTCCGAGCCCGGCATCAATCACTTCAATTCCGACCCCGACGCATCCGACTCGGCATTTGCCATGCAGTTCAAGGCAGGCATCAAGGCAGAAGTCACCAAAAACCTGTCGCTGTTCACGGAATACCGCTACCTGACCGTGGATTCCACCAGCTACCGGTTCGGTGCCACGGTGTACCCGGGCGTACACCTGCCCACCGACACCTGGCGCGTGAACATGGGGCGGCAGAAGTTCAACCTGTTCGTGGCGGGCCTGCAATACCGCTTCTGAAACGCCGCTGCCCCAAACAGGCGTACCCGACCTTTGAGCGCAAGGCGTTGAGCGCCGGCGCGAATCCTTGCGCCGGAACACCGCTTGCTGCCTGGTCTTCCATTCGCTTCGCTGCAATGGAGACCCTTGTTCATGCCCGCTTTGTTCATGCCGGCTTCGAATTGCGCTGCACCTGCCCGCCTCCCGCCGTGCATGAGCGCGGCCACAGCCGCCGACCGCGCGCATTGCTATGCCGGGTAGCTCCGTGGCACGGCCGCTCGTCGTCATCACTGGTGCCTCAGGCAATCTCGGCCGGTCGATCGTTGCCGCCCTGCGCGACGACTTTCAGATCGTTGGCATGGACCGCAAGGCCGTGGAAGGCATCGGTTTTCCGATCATCGAGGCCGATCTTTCGGTTGACGATGCGGTGGCACGTGCCCTTCGACGGCTTCAGGAAGACCATGGCAGGCATATCGCGGCCGTCATTCACCTGATTGCCTATTTCGATTCGAGCGGGGAAGAGAACCCGCTATACGAAACCGTGAACGTTGCAGGAACGCGCCGCCTGATGCTGGGCCTGCGCGAGTTCGACGTCGAGCGTTTCATCTACGCCAGCACCATGCTGGTGCATGAACCCTGCCGGCCCGGCGAGTACCTGAATGAAGATCAGCCCTTTGGCCCGCTGTATGTCTACCCGCGCTCGAAGCTGCAAGCCGAAGACGTGATACGCGCCGAACATGACGGCATGCCGTACGCGATTCTGCGCCTTGCCGGCGTGTACGACGAACGCAGTGTCGTACCCACGCTTGCGCAGCAGATCGCACGCATTTACGAGCGCGACCTGCAAAGCTATTTCTATCCGTCATCGACGCTGGTCGGCCAGTCGATGCTGCACCGCGACGACATGGTCGACGCCATACGACGCACCGTCGAGCGCCGCAACACCTTGCCCGATACGGTGGAACTGCTGATCGGGGAATCCGAAGGCTATGGCTACGACGCCCTGCAGGACGAGATCGGCTACCTGATTCACGGCCAGCAAGACTGGCCCACGTTGCGGCTGCCCAAAGCGCTGGCAGCAGCGGGTGCCTGGGCCCAGGCCAAACTGGAACCCGTCATTCCCGATGCGCTGGACCAGGGCGAGGAACCCTTCATTCGCCCCTACATGGTGGCCATGTCGCACGCGCACTATGCGCTGGATACACGGCGCGCCCATGATCTGTTGGGCTGGCAACCCCATCACGATCTGAAGACCACCCTGCCCGCAATCGTTGCCGCGCTGAAAAGCGACCCGGCCGGCTGGTATGCGTCTCACGGTATGACACCCCCGCCCGACATTGCCGACGCGGCTGAAGAGGACGGCGGCAGCGAGGCGCTACGGGCCGCAAACGAAGCGCTGTACCGCAGCGAACACGCTGAAAACCGCTGGGCGCATTTCATGAACATGGCCTTGGGTACATGGTTGATGACGCAGGGCACCCTGATCGGCCTGCACGATGAACCCCTTCTGCACGCGTCGGAGTTTGGCCTGGGCGCCCTGCTTGTTGTATTTGCGGCGCTGTCGCTCAGCTGGCAGATGAATTTTGCACGCTGGGTGTGCGCGGGCATCGGTGCGCTCGTCATGGCCCTGCCCTTCGTGTTGTGGACGCAAAGCGCCGCAGCCTATTTGTCGGACACCCTGGTGGGCGGACTCATCTTTGGTCTGGCAGTGGCCACCAAACCGGAGCCTGGTCCGAGTGCGCTGGCCCGCATGATGGGCCCCTACATTCCGCCGGGGTGGGACTACAACCCTTCGGCCTGGACACAACGGATTCCCATCGTGGCGCTCGCCCTGGTCGGGCTGTACGTGTCGCGCTACCTGGCGGGCTACCAGCTCGGCCACGTCGATTCGGTGTGGGAACCCTTCTTCATGGGCAGCGCTTCGGACCCGCGCAACGGCACGGAAGAAATCATCACCTCGGCCGTGTCGGAGGCCTGGCCGGTGCCGGATGCCGCCCTGGGCGGCTACACCTACATGCTGGAAATCCTCACCGGCATCATCGGCTCGCGGGCCCGCTGGCGCACCATGCCGTGGCTGGTGTTCCTGTTCGGCCTCATGATCGTGCCGCTCGGTGTCGTGTCGATTACCTTCGTGATCATTCAACCCATCGTCATCGGCACCTGGAGCACCCTCGCCCTTATTGGGGCGGCCGCCATGCTGCTGCAGATGCCCTACTCACTCGATGAGCTCCTGGCGGTGCTGCAGTTCCTGCGGCGCCGCATGAAGGCCGGCAAGAGCCTGCTGCGCGTGATCCTGTTCGGCGATACCGACGACGGCCGGGCAAACCCCGCGCACGACGAATTCGATCGTCGCCCGCAGGCGATTGCCGCCGAAATCTTTCAGGGAGGTGTGACCCTGCCCTGGACGCTTGGCGTGGCCGCCCTGATCGGCGTATGGCTCATGTTCACCCGATTGTCGCTGGGCGCAGACGGCGCCATGGCACACGCGGACCACGTGATCGGCGCCCTGGTGCTGACCGTGCTTTCACTGGCGGCGGCCGAGGTCGCGCGCGCACTGCGTTTCCTGCTCATTCCACTGGGCCTCGCGCTGCTGATCACGCCATTCGTATACGAGGCAAGCGCCGCACACACCGTTGCCAGCATTGCGGCCGGCCTTGCGCTTGCGGGTCTGAGTCTGCCGCGCGGCCGGATCAACGGGCATTATGGACGCTGGGACCGCTTCATTGTGTAATGCACAGGTTGCGTTTGGAAACGGAGCCCACCGTGAAGCACGAAGCCGCCCATGCCCCCGGGCACCAGGCCGACCCGGTTGCAGAGGTCACATCGGCAGGCGCCACCGCGCCGCGCAGCGAGGCGCAGGCACTCATCGATACACTGGGGCTGCAGCCGCATCCGGAAGGCGGCCACTTCCGCGAAGTGTTCCGCTCGACCACGCCCATAACCCATAATGGCGGGCCGCGCAGTGCCGCGACGTCCATCTGCTACCTGCTGGCTGAAGAGGCCTTCTCGGCCTGGCACCGTATCGATGCCGATGAGATCTGGTACTTTCATGCCGGCGGGCCGCTTGCACTGCATGTCCTGCGGCGTGACGGCACGCTCGTCACGCACCTGCTGGGCAATCCGCTGACGCACAACGGTGCCGTATTCCAGGCGGTGGTGCCGGCCGGCTGCTGGTTTGCGGCCGAGCTGCCCGAATCACATTCTTACGCCCTGGTGGGCTGCGCCGTCGCGCCAGGCTTCGAGTTTTCAGGGTTCGAGCTGGCGGGCGAAACCGACATGGCCGCAGCGATCACGCAGCACGGCGAATGGGTACGCCGGCTGGTGCACCGAACCGGGCCCGGCCCGGCGTGATCAGGCACGTAGCGCCTGCAATGCGGGGCGCGTGAAACACACTGGTGTCCTCACAGGTTGGCGGCCAAACGAGGCAGCCGGATCACTCCACCGGAAAATCGAAATAGGTTTCAGGGTACGGTTCGTTTTCCAGCGTGAAGTGCCACCACTCCTCGTTCAGCGGTCGGAAACCGTGGCGGGTCATGACCTGCTGCAACAATGCCCGAAACGCGCGTTGCTCGGCCGGAAGCTTGGTATAGGATGGCCAGGATTCCAGACCAAAGTAGTCAAACGGTGTGCCCATGGGCAGCTCTTCGCCTGTGGCCAGGTCGATGATGGTCAGGTCCACCGTACTGCCGCGGCTGTGGCCCGAGCGCTCGGCAATGTAACCATCACGGAACAGGTGTTCCTTTTCGACATCGGGGTAATGGCGCGCCTTGGTCGACTGGTCGGAAAGATCGGCCGCCCAACGGACGAAATGATCGACGGCCCGCTGCGGCCGAAAGCCGTCGAACACCTTCAGCCCCAGCCCGAAGGCGGCAAGGTCTTCGCTTACTTTGGCCAGTGCCTCGGCTGCCGGCCGCGTCAGAATGACGGTATTGGCCAAGTAACCGTCGACCGGGCGGCCCACGAAATTGTTGTCGCCCGCATAGCGCGCATCGATCACCACGTTCGGCACGACCTCAGCGACGTAAACGAAATCATCGGGAAGCGCATGAGCCGGAAGCGCCACGGCGAGCAGCAGCGCCGGCAACAAAGCGGTTATACGGTGCAGCTTTAGCGACAGCTTCATATGCGGTGTACCCCTGCAGAAAGTTGAAGGAAGTACACGCTATTTTAGGCGTATTTACACACCGTTACGTTTTCTGTGCCCTGCCCGCCTGGATGTTTTCATCGACCCGCATACTTGGCCTCAGCCGTCGTTCGGTTTGCGCGCCAGCATCGTCGCAAAGCGCAAGCGCGCACCGTTGTGCATGGTGCCCACGTCTTCGTTGTACTTCACCTGTTCCCACCCTTCGTACGCGGTGCTGAGTTCCCCTGGCACAAAGGTAAAGGGAAAGGGAACCGGGCATGGGTAATCGTCGCTATCGACTGCGCAGACGATGAGGTTGTAGCCGCCCGCCCGGGTACGGTTCTGCATGTCGGAAAGCACCGACGCGACCCGCAAGGGGTCAAGAAACATGAGCGTTACGGTGCAGGCAATGAAGTCGTAATCGGCACCCAGGCTCGCATCGTTGAGATCGTACAGCTGCGGCGAGACGGCACTGATCCCTTCGTGATCGACGATTTGTTGCAGCTGCTGTAGCGATGCTGGGTTGATATCGACAGCCGTAACCGTAAACCCCTGCTGGGCAAGATACAGCGCGTTGCGCCCGTTGGAACAGCCCATATCGAGGGCGGCGCCGGGGGGCACGACCTGGCAGGCTGCAACGACTTCGCTATGCGCCGGGTTCAATCCGTATTTCTGGTTAAGATCGACAGACACGTGTGCTCCTTGGTCTAACCGGCGCAGTGTACGGTGGCCGCCGATAATTGGTTCTCAAGACCATACGGACGGTGGCGTCATCCGAGGGACCGAAACTCCGACTGCTTTCCGGAGCAAGATCAATTCCGAAACGGGAATCGAAGCCGCGTCCTGCAGTCCTCAGCGCAGGCCGTACCAAACTCCACGCGCGCTACCGTGCTGATCAAGCGTACCGCGCTTGACCAGTGCCCGGAAGTGCTGCTTCAGCGTGTTGCGACTGGCCTCAGTCAATCACGCAAAGCAGAATTTTGAGAACGTGGCCTGACGAAAACGGACATCTCGGGTGACAAATACCGCAGGTGACGTGATCGTAGTTTCTAGACTACACTCACAACATGATCGAGTTAAAGCAGACAGCGACCTACGAGAAGTGGGAAACTCGGCTCCGTGACAAACGGGCAAGGACCCTCATTGCTGCGCGCTTGATGCGCTTAGCGGAGGGTTGGCCGGGCGATGTTGAGCCCGATCCCGCGACATTGCCACTGCAAAGAAATTGGCAAAAAAATGGAGTGACCAAGATGACTGAACAACTGACAAGCTACGACCCTGCCGCCGCCCTGGTGGATGATGAGGACATTGCATTCTTCATGGCGGATGCCTTTGAAACAGGTGACGCAGCGTATATCGCCAAAGCTCTTGGTGTTGTTGCCCGCGCCAAAGGAATGACAGAGATAGCCAAAAAAACCGGGCTTTCCCGAGAGCAGCTTTATCGCTCCTTTAGTGAACGGGGCAATCCAACCCTGAAAACCACACTCGCCGTGATGCGAGCCCTTGGCATCGATATGACCGCTAAGCCTCATGGCAGGGCCTGATCTGTGAATAAACCTCGCTTTACACTAGCCGAACTACTGGCTGAAGTGCACAGCCTTAGTCGCCAACGGCGCTTGATTTCCCCTTGAGAGCCATCCAGAAGCTGTAGCCTAGGAAGTTGCGGTCGGTAAACACACTGGCGACTGCGCGCTTGGTCGAGTTGACCTTCAAACGCAGCCGGGCATATAACCGCCGCAGCAGGCTCATTACCCCTTCCCCCGCCCGGCTAAACGCCGGATCATTCCCACTCAATCGTAGCCGGCGGCTTGCTCGACACATCATACGTAACGCGGTTGATTCCCCGCACTTCGTTGATGATGCGCGATGACACCTTCTTGAGCAGCGAATACGGCAGTTCTGCCCAATCGGCCGTCATGAAGTCGGTGGTCTGCACAGCGCGCAGGGCCACCACGTAATCGTACGTGCGCCCGTCGCCCATCACGCCCACCGATTTCACCGGCAGAAACACGGCAAAGGCCTGGGAAGTCAGGTCGTACCAGCTCTTGCCGCTATTGTGATCGATGGTGTTGCGCAGTTCATCGATGAAGATGGCGTCGGCGCGGCGCAGCAGGTCGGCGTATTCGGCCTTGACCTCGCCCAGAATGCGCACACCGAGACCCGGCCCCGGGAACGGGTGGCGATACACCATGGCCGGAGGCAGGCCCAGCGCCACGCCCAGCTTGCGCACCTCGTCTTTGAAGAGCTCGCGCAGGGGCTCAAGCAGCTTGAGGTTAAGCGTGTCGGGCAGGCCGCCCACGTTGTGGTGCGACTTGATCGCCACGGCCTTGCCGGTTTTCGAGGCGGCCGATTCGATCACGTCGGGGTAGATGGTGCCCTGGGCCAGCCAGCGCGCATTCTTGAGCTTGGCGGCCTCGGCCTGGAAGACTTCGACGAATTCGCGGCCGATGATCTTGCGCTTGGCCTCGGGGTCGGTCACTCCCTCGAGCTTGCCCATGAACTGTTCGCTAGCATCGACATGAATCACCTTCACGCCGAAATGCCCCGCGAAGGTGTCCATGACCTGCTGGGCTTCATTCAGGCGCAGCAGGCCGTGATCGACGAACACGCAGGTAAGCTGGTCGCCAATGGCCTTGTGAATCAGCGCCGCGGCTACCGAAGAATCGACCCCGCCCGAAAGGCCAAGAATCACTTCGTCGCTGCCGACCTGTTCGCGGATTTTTTCCACGGCTTCCTGCACGTAGTCGGGCATGTTCCAGTCGTGCGTGCAGCCGCAGATTTCGGTGACGAAACGGTTCAGAATCGCTTCGCCCTGCGTGGTGTGCGTGACCTCGGGGTGGAACTGCACGCCGTAGAAGCCGCGTTCCTCGTTGGCCATGCCCGCAATGGCGCAGCTGGGTGTGGAGGCCATGAGCTTGAAGCCCGGCGGCAGTGCCGTGACCCTGTCGCCGTGGCTCATCCACACCTTCAGAATGCCGTGGCCCTCGGGGGTGTTGAAGTCTTGCAGGCCGTCGAGCAGGCGGGTGTGGCCGTGGGCGCGAATCTCGGCATAGCCGAACTCGCGCTGGTCTGACCATTCGACCTTGCCACCCAGCTGCAGCGCCATGGCCTGCATGCCGTAGCAGATGCCCAGCACGGGCACACCCACTTCGAACACCCGGCTGGGCACCTTGAGCGCCTCTTCCTGATACGCCGACGCATGGCTGCCCGAAAGAATGATGCCCTTGAGGCCTTCCTGCGCGTCGATGAAGTCGTTGTCGACGTCGCCGGGGTGAATCTCGCAATACACGCCGGCGTCGCGGATGCGCCGCGCAATCAGCTGGGTGACCTGCGAACCGTAATCAAGAATGAGGATGCGTTGGTGCATGGCGGTTAGTCGGCGCGGTAGTTCGGGGCTTCCTTGGTGATCTGCACGTCGTGCACGTGGGATTCGCGCACGCCGGCCGCCGTGATCTCGACGAACTCGGCATTGTTGCGCATTTCTTCGATGGTGGCGCAACCGCAGTAGCCCATCGACGCGCGAATGCCGCCCACCAGCTGGTAGATGATGGCAATGACGCTGCCCTTGTAGGCCACCCGGCCCTCGATGCCCTCGGGTACGAGCTTGTCGACGTTGTTGGACGGGTCTTGGAAATAGCGGTCGGCCGAGCCGTCGGCCATGGCACCCAGGCTGCCCATGCCGCGATACGCTTTGTAGGTGCGGCCCTGGTACAGCACGACTTCACCGGGTGCTTCTTCGGTGCCGGCAAACATGCCGCCCATCATGCACGACGACGCGCCGGCGGCCAGCGCCTTGGCCACGTCGCCGGAATAGCGGATGCCGCCGTCGGCAATGAGCGGAACACCGGTGCCTTCCAGTGCCTTCGAAACGTCGGAAATTGCCGTGATCTGCGGCACGCCGACGCCCGCCACGATGCGGGTGGTGCAGATGGAACCGGGGCCGATGCCGACCTTGACCGCATCGGCACCGGCCTCGACCAGCGCGCGCGCAGCCGCTGCCGTGGCAATGTTGCCACCAATGACCTGAATGCGGGGGTAGTTCTGCTTGATCCAGCGTACGCGTTCGATGACGCCCTGCGTATGACCGTGCGCCGTGTCGACCACGATCGCATCGACGCCCGCCGCGGCCAGCTTGGCCACGCGTTCATCGGTGCCCTCGCCCACGCCCACCGCGGCGGCAACGCGCAGCTGGCCATGGGTGTCTTTGCAGGCGTTGGGGTGCTCGGTGTTCTTGACGATGTCTTTGACCGTGGCCAGGCCACGCAGTTCGAAGGCGTCATTCACGATGAGAACACGCTCGAGGCGGTGCTTGTGCATCAGCGCCTGGGCCTCTTCGAGTGTCGCGCCTTCGTGCATGGTGACGAGCCGTTCCTGCGGCGTCATGATCTCGCGCAGGGGCAGATCGAGCCGGTCTTCGAAGCGCAGGTCGCGGTTGGTGACGATGCCCACCAGCTTGCGGCCTTCCACCACCGGCAGGCCCGAAATGCCGTGCGTGCGCTGCAGCTCAATGGCGTCGCGCACCCGCATGTCGGGAGTGACGGTAACCGGGTCGATGACGATACCGAATTCGTGGCGCTTGACGCGCGCCACTTCACGGGCCTGCGCGTCGGCAGAAAGATTCTTGTGAATGACGCCGATCCCGCCTTCCTGGGCCATGGCAATGGCCAGGCCCGATTCGGTAACGGTATCCATTGCAGCAGATACCAGCGGGATGTTCAGCATGATGTCGCGCGTGAACCGGGTGGAAAGATCGGTGTTGCGCGGAAGGATGTCTGAGTAAGCAGGCACCAACAGAACGTCGTCGAACGTCAGTGCTTTCTTGATGAGACGCATGTACGTGCTCCGGGCAAAGAATGATTATACCGTACCGGTCTGTTCAGCCCACCCACACACGGGCGTTGCGGAACATGCGCATCCAGGGGGTGTAGCCACCGTTCGCCATCTGCGCCCCGCCCTGATCGGCCGGGCCCCAGCGCTGCGGCGCCCACGACATCATTACATTGCGCGTCACCCGCTCGGGGTGCGGCATCATGACCGTGAAGCGGCCGTCGGCCGTGGTGACCCCCGTCAGGCCACCCGCGCTGCCGTTCGGGTTGTACGGATACTGCTCGGTGGCCTGGCCGCGGTGGTCAACATAGCGCAGTGCGGCAATCACCTGACCGGCATCGCCCTGCTGGGTGAAGTTTGCATAGCCTTCGCCATGCGCCACCGCAACAGGAACGATTGTGCCGCCCATGCCCTGCATGAAGATCGAAGGCGATTCGGGAATTTCCACGAGCGACAGGCGCGCCTCGTACTTTTCGGAAATATTGCGCGTGAAGCGGGGCCAGTGCTCGGCACCCGGAATCATGCCGGCCAGCGCCGCCATCATCTGGCAGCCGTTGCACACGCCCAGCGCAAAGGTGTCGCCACGGCCGAAGAAGGCCGCGAACGCGTCTGACAGCAGGTCGTTGTAGCGGATGGTGCGTGCCCAGCCTTCGCCCGCGCCCAGCACGTCGCCATAACTGAAGCCGCCCACGGCAACCAGGCCCTGCATGTCGCCCAGCCGGATGCGGCCGGTCAGCAGGTCGGTCATGTGTACATCCAGCGCCTCGAAGCCGGCCTTGTCGAAAGCCCAGGCCATCTCGACCTGGCTGTTGCAGCCCTGTTCGCGCAGAATGGCCACGCGCGGGCGCGCACCACTGGCGATATACGGCGCCGCTATATCTTCCTGCGGGTCGAACGCCACGCGCACCTGCATGCCGGGGTCGTCAGCGTCGTTCCACAGGTCGAACTCGGCCTGCGCGCATTCCGGGTTGTCGCGCAGCGCCATGATGCGCCGGCTCACTTCGGCCCATTGGCGGCCCAGCTCGGCACGCGGCTTCTGGTACACACACTTGCCGTCACGGAAAATCTGTATTTCGTCGACCGTGTTCAGCCCGCCCAGCACGTGCGTGTGGCGCGAGAGCCCGGCCTCGCGCAGGCGACGCAACACCGTGTCGCGCTCGCTGCGCGGCACCTGAATCACGGCACCGGCTTCTTCGTTGAACAGCGCCTTGAGCGTGAGTTCGTCGCGCTGCACGGCGATCTGTTCCGGGCGAATCTTGTAATCGCCCCAGTCTTCGGCATACGGGTCGATGGTGAGCATGTCGAGGTTGACCGACACCCCCACATGGCCGGCAAACGCCATTTCGCAGACGGTGGCAAGCAGGCCGCCGTCGGAACGGTCGTGATACGCCAGCACCAGCCCTTCATTGGCCAGCGCCCGCAGGGTCTGGAAGAACGCCTTGACCATGCCGGCGTCGTCGATATCGGGCACCTCGTCGCCCACCTGGCCGTACGCCTGGGCCAGCACCGAACCCCCCAGGCGCTGGCGCCCCGCCCCCAGATCGATGAAGATGAGCGACGTGTCGCCGCGATCGGTGCGCAGCTGCGGGGTGAGCGTGCGGCGCACGTCGCCCACGGGCGCAAAGGCGCTCACGATCAGCGACACCGGCGCGATCACACTGCGGGTCTCGCCATCCTGTTCCCAGGTGGTCTGCATCGACAACGAGTCTTTACCCACGGGAATGGCCAGCCCCAGGGCCTGGCACCATTCGCTTACTGCCTTCACCGTGTCGTACAGCGCCGCGTCCTGGCCGGGCGTGCCGCAGGCCGCCATCCAGTTCGCTGACAGCTTGATGTCTTCCAGCGCAGCCACGTCGGCGGCCACGAGGTTGGTGAGTGCTTCCACCACGGCCATGCGGCCGGAGGCCGGTGCGTCGAGCACCGCCAGCGGTGTGCGCTCGCCCATGGCCATGGCCTCGCCACGCACGCCTTCGTAATCGGCCAGCGTCACCGCGCAATCGGCCACCGGCACCTGCCAGGGCCCGACCATCTGGTCGCGGTGCGTGAGGCCGCCCACACTGCGGTCGCCGATCGTGATCAGGAAATTCTTGCTGGCCACGGTGGGATGCCGCAGCACGCGGTCAACGGCCTCGGAAAGATCGATGCCCACCACGTCGCACGCCTCGCCCTGCACACGGTGGCGTTGCACGTCGCGCGTCATGCGCGGCGGCTTGCCCAGAATGACGTCGATCGGCACGTCGACCGGGCGCAGCTCGCCCTCGGCGCGCGGCGTGACGGGCTCGGCCACACCGGGCAGGCCCTCGCCGAAGGTCACGCGCAGCTGGCGTTCCTCGGTGGCCACGCCCACCACGGCATACGGGCAGCGTTCACGCTTGGCAATCACGTCGAATCGCGGCAGGTCTTCCGGCCGTATCGCCAGAACATAGCGTTCCTGCGATTCATTGCTCCAGATCTCGGCGGCAGAGAGCCCCGATTCTTCGAGGTGCACCTGCTGCAGCTCGAAAATGGCGCCACGGCCCGCATCGTTCACCAGTTCGGGGAAGGCGTTGGAAAGCCCGCCCGCGCCCACATCGTGAATGGCAAGAATGGGGTTGTGCTCGCCCTGCTGCCAGCAGCGGTCGATGACTTCCTGCGCGCGCCGTTCCAGCTCGGGGTTGCCGCGCTGCACGGAATCGAAGTCGAGTTCGGCGGTATTGGCGCCCACGCTCATGCTCGAGGCGGCTCCGCCTCCCATGCCGATACGCATGCCCGGCCCGCCAAGCTGCACCAGCAGTGCACCCGGTGGCAGCGAGTCTTTGTGCGTGAGACGGGCGTCGATGCTACCCAGGCCGCCGGCGATCATGATGGGCTTGTGATACCCCCAGCGCCGGCCGTCGGCGTGCTGTTCGAAGGTGCGGAAGTAGCCCAGCAGATTGGGCCGGCCGTACTCGTTGTTGAACGCCGCGGCGCCGATCGGGCCTTCGATCATGATGTCGAGCGGCGAGGCGATGCGGGTGGGCGCGCCGTGGGGGCGATTCTCCCAGGGTTCGAGGGCATCGGGGAAACGCAGGTGCGAGACAGTGAATCCGGCAAGCCCGGCCTTGGGCTTGGAGCCCCGCCCCGTGGCGCCTTCATCGCGGATTTCGCCGCCGGCACCCGTGGCCGCGCCGGCAAACGGCGCGATCGCGGTGGGGTGATTATGCGTTTCCACCTTCATCAGCGTATGCACCACGGCCGGGTGGTGGCCGTAGCGGCCATTGCTGTCGGGCGCGCCCGCGTGAAACAGTACGGCCTCCCCACCTTCCATGACGGCGGCGTTGTCGGAATACGCCACGACCGTGCCGCGCGGCTGCGCGGCATGCGTCGCACGGATCATGCCGAACAGGGTTTCAGACCGCGGCTCGCCGTCGATGACCCAGCTGGCGTTGAAGATTTTGTGCCGGCAGTGTTCGCTGTTGGCCTGCGCGAACATCATCAGCTCGACGTCGGTGGGATTGCGGCCCAGGCCGGCAAACGCGTCGGCCAGGTACTCGATTTCGTCTTCGGAAAGCGCCAGGCCCAGGGCCACGTTGGCGTCGACAAGCGCCTGGCGGCCTTCGCCCAGCACATCGATGGCGGTGGTGGGCTTGCCCGGCAGCGATTCGAACAGGGCCGCGCCGTCGAATTCGGCGTCGACCACGGTTTCGGTCATGCGGTCGTGCAGTATGTCGGCAGTCTGGCGCAGCTGTTCTTCGCTGAGCGACTTGCTGCCCAGCAGGCCGCGCTCGGGCACGATGCTGTACCGGATGCCGCGTTCGATACGGCGCACGGCATCGAGCCCGCAATTGTGTGCGATATCGGTGGCCTTGCTCGCCCAGGGCGACACGGTGCCCAGGCGCGGAAACACGCGCAGCACCAGCGCCTTGCGGGCGTCGGTGGCGGCCTGGGCGGGCGTGCCGTACTCGAGCAGCCGGCCCAGGCGTTCGCGACCTGCGTCATCCAGTGGCGCGGTGAGCCACACGTAGTGTTCGTATTCGCCGGAAATATCTGCCACAGGCAGATTCAGGGCGGCGAAACGTTTCAGGAGCTGTTCGCGACGAAACGGCGAAAGGACGGAAGAGCCGGGGAAATGCAGAATGGCGTTCACTGTGTACGGGCGGGCGCGCAAAAGGTGGACTGAATCCGGCATTTTACCCCTTCCGTCACCATCAGCCGGGCTTCGTCAGGCCGGGTGACTCGTTGCACACGCGTTGCGTACGTACCCGGCCCGTGCAAACACGACCCGGCCGAACACATTGCCCCGCGCAACGCGGCACCGCCCCGTGTGTCGAGGCCCTTGCGGCCCTTAAGGATCCGGGTAATGCACTTCCAGAATGTCGAGCTCTTCGACCCCGCCGGGTGTGCGAAGAATCACCGTATCGCCTTCATGCGCCTTGATCAGCGCTCGCGCCACCGGCGAGATCCAGCTGATGCGGCCCTGCAGCGGTTCAGCCTCGTCCACGCCCACGATCGTGACGCGAAACTCTTCGCCGGCCGAATCGGAATACACCACGGTTGCGCCAAAGAACACCTGGTCGCGGTTGGGCTGCTGGGCGGGATCGACCACCTCGGCAATTTCGAGGCGGCGGGTCAGAAAGCGAATGCGGCGGTCGATCTCGCGCAGGCGCTTCTTTCCGTACAGGTAATCGCCGTTCTCGGAGCGGTCGCCATTTGAGGCGGCCCACGACACCGTCTGCACCACGTCGGGCCGCTCGACGTTCATGAGGCGCTCGAGTTCCTGGCGCAGGCGGATGTAACCATCGCGTGTAATGTAGTTCTTGGTTCCGGCGGGCAACGGCGACGCGTCGACTTCAAGATTGTCGTCGTGGTCGTGGTCGTTTTCCTTGACGAATGCTTTGCTCATACTGCTGAAAAATCTCAGTGCCAGTCGTGCCAGACCGGTGTCAGGCCGTCGGGCAGCGGCGGCAGTTTGCCCAGGTCGATGCGCGCTTCCCTGGGGCTGTGAAAATCAGACCCGCACGAGGCCAGAAAGCCGTAACGGCGGGCCACCCGGGCATATTCACGGTACTGATGGGGCGTGTGGCTGCCCGTCACCACCTCAATGCCTTCGCCCCCCAGCTCGCGAAACTCTTCGAACAGCGCATCGAACTGGGCGGGGCTGTAATCGTAGCGGCCCGGGTGGGCAATGACCGCGCGCCCCCCGGCGGCATGAATCCAGCTCACCGCCTGCTCCAGTGTCGACCACTGCATGGGTACGTGCGCCGGCATGCCTTCGCCCAGGTAGCGGCTGAACACCGCCTGCATCGAACTGCAGCGCCCCTGTTCGATGAGGTAGCGCGCAAAGTGGGTACGACTGATCAGCGCGGGGTTGCTGGCATAGGCCAGTGCGCCTTCATAACTGCCCTCCGTGCCCAGCACCTGGTCGAGCCGGCGCCCCATTTCGCGCGCCCGCTCGCTGCGACCACCGCGCACGGTGCGCAACCCCTCGACAAGCGGCGCATAGGTGTCGTCTACGTTCAGACCCACCACGTGCACCGTGTGCCCGCCCCAGGTCACCGAGATCTCGACCCCTGCTATGAAACGCATGCCCAGCACCTGGGCCTCGGCCCGCGCTGCCGGAATGCCGTCGAGGATATCGTGGTCGGTGAGTGCCCAGAGCGTCACGCCGTTGGCGTGCGCCCGGCGCGCCACCTCTTGAGGCAGCAGCACGCCATCGGACATCGTGGAATGGCAGTGAAGATCGGCAGTAATGATCAAACTCCTTTACCGGGCCAGACGTTATTCGAGTAGAAAATCCGCCACCGCCTGGATCTGGTCTGCGGCCCGAAGCGTGGGGGCGTGCCCCACCCCTTCGAACGTCACTGCACGGGCATTCGGGTTGCGTTGCAGCATCTGCTGCAGGCAGTCTGCGGTAAGCAGATCGGACGCCTCGCCGCGCAGCACAAGCACCGGCTCGCGCAGGCTTTCGAACCCCGCCCAGAGTATGGCTTCACCACCCTTGAGCACCAAAGCGTCTTGCTGGGCGATGGGCACCGCAATACGCAAATCGTAATGCTTGACCCACCTGCCCTCGTGCAGATTGAAAACATTGCGGGCCAACGCACGCCAGCCCTCGTCGTCGTGCGGGCCGAAGCCTTCCGACGTTGTCTTTACATATTCAACCGCCTGCTCGAAGGTGTCAAATGTTTCGGGGCTGCCCACGTAATCGACGATGCGGCCCAGGCCCTCGCCTTCCAGTATGGGCCCAATATCGTTCAGCACCATGCGGCCCAGGGCAATGTTTCGCGCCGGGTCGAGGCCGAATTCACCGCGCTGCGGACGCATGGCCGCCGACATGCTGAGCCCCGCCGCCAGCGCCATGCCGATCAGCCCCCCCATCGACGTACCGACCCAATCGAGCCGGGCCGGTTTGAGCCGTGCAATGAGGGTGACCATGTCGGCGACGTACTGCGGAATGACGTAATGCGACGGGTCGATCAGCCAGTCGGAACGGCCCCGCCCGACCACGTCGGGGCAGACCACCCGGTAGTGATCCGCAAGGCGCGCGGCAAGCAGATCGAAATCGCGCCCGCTGCGCGTGAGGCCATGCACACACACCAGCACGCGGTCGTTATCCGGATCGCCCCATTCCCAATACGCCATGCGATGCAGCCCGCCGGGGCTGGCGCAGGTGACGTATTCCAGGCGGGGCTCAGCGGCCGGGTTCAATCGCTGCGAGTCGTTCATAAGAGGCTCACGAGGTTGGACACAGCAAGCGATTGTAGCCGTCCGGCCCCGGCGGGCAAGCCCGTACGCACCGTGCGGGCCGCCTTGCCGCGGGCTGAATGCCGCCCCGCCACCGGCTGCACTACCCGTGCAGGCCCTGCCCCAACGCCTTGAGGGCGGCTTCCTGCACCGCCTCGGAAAGCGTGGGGTGCGCATGGATGGTTCCGGCAATGTCTTCCAGTCGCGCGCACATCTCGATGGCCTGCGTGAAGGCAGCTGTCAGTTCCGAGACGTTGGGCCCCACGGCCTGCCAGCCGACAATGCGGTGATCGTCGCGCCGGGCCACCACGCGCACGAAGCCGTCGGCCGCGTCGAGCGTGAGCGCACGCCCATTGCCCGCGAACGGGAACGAAGCCACCAGCGCATCACCGAATCGTTCCTTGGCCTCGTCGGGCAGCAGACCCGCCACCGCCACTTCCGGGTCGGTGTAGCAGACGGCCGGAATGGCCAGCGGCTCGAAGCGCCGCCGCCTGCCTGCAATGACCGCCGCAGCCACCTCGGCCTGCGCCATGGCCCGATGCGCAAGCATGGGTTCGCCGGTGATGTCGCCGATGGCCCACACATTGCGCATCGACGTGCGGCATTGTTCATCGACCCGGATGTACGGCCCCTGCATGTCGAGCATGAGCCCGCCGATGCCCGCCTGCGTGGCAAGCGGCCGGCGTCCGACCGCTACCAGGATTTTATCGGCCTGCAGTGTGCGTTCTTGCCTGCTTTCGGGCTTCACCTGCACGGTACCCGCATTCGCCTCACCGCCTTGCACGCGGGTACCCAGCAGCAACTCGACCCCCAGCGCCTGCAAGCGGCGCTGCACCGGTCGCGTAAGCGTTGTGTCCCACGCGGGAAGAATGCGGTCTTGCGCCTCGACTACGGTGACGCGGGTGCCCAGCTTGGCGTACGCCATGCCCAGTTCCAGCCCGATATACCCGGCACCGATCACGATCAGGGTTGCGGGCAGTTCATCGGGCGTCAGCGCTTCGGTGGACGAAATCACGCGAGCGCCAAAGGGCAGCATGGGCAGCTCGGCCGGCACCGACCCCGTGGCCAGCACGAGATGCTGGCACACAACGCGCCGTGGTTTGGCTGCCTCCTCGCCGAACGGGGTGACTTCGACCGTTTTGCCATCGAGCACCCGTGCGTCGCCCTTCACCACCTGCACGCCCGCGCGTTTCAGCAGCGCCTGCACGCCGCCCGTAAGCTGCGAAACAATGCCCTGCTTCCACGAGTTCAACCGGGCAAGTTCGAGCTTGGGCGGCGTAGTGATGATGCCCAGGCGTGCCGACGACCCCGCTTCGGTCAGGCGGTAGAACTCGTCGGCGGCATGAATCAGCGCCTTGGATGGGATGCATCCGATGTTCAGGCAGGTTCCGCCCGGGTTATCGCGTTCCACCAGCGTGGTGGCAATACCGGCCTGCGCGGTGCGCAGCGCGGCAACGTAGCCCGCGGGCCCGCCGCCCACAACCAATACATTCGTTGACTGCATGAACCATCACTCCACAAAGAGCATCGAAGGGCATTCAAGGTAGGCGCGGATGCACTGGATGAACTCGGCCGCGTGCATGCCGTCGACCACGCGGTGATCGAAGGACGACGACAGGTTCATCATCTTGCGCACCACGACCGCACCATTCAGCACGATGGGCCGCTCGACGACCCGGTTCACGCCCACGATGGCCACTTCGGGGTAATTGATGACCGGTGTGGACACCACCCCGCCCAGCGCACCCAGGCTGGTGAGCGTAATGGTGGAACCCGAAAGTTCGTCGCGCTGGGCGGTGCCTTCACGCGCGGCCTGCGCCAGCCGGCGCACTTCGGCCGCACACGACCACAGATCATGCGCCTCGGCATGACGCAACACCGGCACCATGAGGCCGTTGTCGGTTTGCGCCGCCACACCCAGGTGTACGGGGGCATGGCGAATGATTACGCCCTTGTCGTCATCGAAGCGTGCGTTCATTTGCGGGAACTCGCGTACGGCCAGCACGATCGCGCGCACCAGAAACGGCAGCATCGTAAGCCGGCCACGGCTTTCGCCCCAGCGGCCGTTCAGCCGTTCACGCAGGGCTTCGAGCTCCGTGACATCGATTTCTTCCACATATGTGAAGTGGGGAATGTGACGCTTCGATTGCTGCATCTTCTGCGCGATCTTGCGGCGCAGCCCGACCACCGGGATTTCTTCGGCGCCTTCGCGTCGTGCGAATGCGGCATAAGCCGTAGCGCCCGTGAACCCCACCGCCGGAATTGCACTGCCCTGCTGCTGCCAGCGATCGAGATCTTCATGTGTGATCTGCCCCACGGGGCCGGTGCCCTGTACTGCGCGCAGATCGATGCCTTCTTCCAGCGCACGGCGACGCACGGCGGGCGACGCCAGCGGGCGCCCGCGCCGTGCCGCGTGCTGGGGCACGGCGCCTTGCACGGCCGACGGCAGCGCCGAAACCGCCGCAGCCGCGGCGGCCTTCATACCGCCGGCAACCGCCGTTGCGGCCTGACTGCGCACGCTGTCGGAAGCCGCTGCGCGCTGCTGGGCCGCACGCTGCTGTAACGCAGCCGGTTCGACCTGCTGAACGGATTCAGTTTCTTCCAGATTGGTGGATGGGGTGTCGTGCTGTTGCGCAGGCATGGACGCTGCTGCGGGCGCTACGTGCGCCGCGTGAGCAGCGGAGCCGGCCGACGCCCGGGCCGCCGCCTCACCGTCTTCATCCGCCCCCGAGACGTTGCCCGGGCCCTCGAC
Source organism: Yanghanlia caeni (assembly GCA_030733815.1). Classification (GTDB taxonomy): domain Bacteria; phylum Pseudomonadota; class Gammaproteobacteria; order Burkholderiales; family Burkholderiaceae_B; genus Yanghanlia; species Yanghanlia caeni. The sequence goes on along the minus strand of JAUZQE010000033.1, from coordinate 11,774 downwards.
TTCCAGCTTGATGAGCGCCGACCCCACCGGCATGACCTCGCCGACCTTCCCGCCCAGGGCCAGCACCTTGCCATGCACGGGCGACGGCACCTGCACGGTGGCCTTGTCGGTCATGACATCGGCCAGCACCTGGTCTTCCACCACGTCGTCGCCTTCCTTGACGTGCCATTCCACCAGCTCGACCTCGGCAATGCCCTCACCGATGTCGGGCATCTTGATTACGTATACACCCATGTCACGCCCCCTTCGCCATCAACGGTTGCACGTTGGCCGGCGTTGCGGCGGCAGCGGCCTCTTCGTCTTCGGGAATGAGCGGCGGCAGCGACGGTTCGCCCGTGACCAGGCGGCGCATGGCATTGGCCACCCGGCGCGGGCTGGGGAAGTACGCCCATTCGTGCGCGTGGGGGTATGGGGTGTCCCAGCCGGTGACGCGTTCAATGGGCGCCTCGAGGTGATAAAAGCAGTGTTCCTGCACCAGCGCCACCAGTTCGGCCCCGAAGCCGCTGGTAAGCGTGGCCTCGTGCAGCACCAGGCAGCGCCCCGTCTTGCGCACCGAGCGCACGACCGTTTCGATATCGAGCGGCCAGAGGCTGCGCAGATCGATGATTTCGGCGTCGTAGCCGGCTTCGGCCGCCCCGGCCTCGGCCACGTACACCATGGTGCCGTAGGTGAGCACCGTAAGCGCCGTTCCGGGCCGGTGCACGCGCGCCGATTCGAGGGGAATGCTGTAGTAGCCCGTGGGGACATTGCCCATGGGGTGACGCGACCACGGCACCACCGGTTTGTCGTGATGCCCGTCGAAGGGGCCGTTGTACAGGCGCTTGGGCTCAAGAAAGATGACCGGGTCGTCGCACTCGATGGCCGCGATGAGCAAGCCCTTGGCGTCGTACGGATTCGAGGGAATGACGGTGCGCAGGCCCGCCACGTGGGTGAACAGCGCTTCCGGGCTCTGGCTATGGGTTTGCCCCCCGTAAATGCCGCCACCCGACGGCATGCGTATGGTGATGGGCGCGGTGAAATCCCCCGCACTGCGGTAACGCAGGCGCGAGGCTTCCGACACGATCTGGTCGGTGGCCGGGTAAAAATAGTCGGCGAACTGGATCTCGACCACCGGGCGCAGGCCGTACGCCCCCATGCCCACTGCGGCACCCACGATACCGCCTTCGGATATGGGTGCGTCGAATACGCGTTCCTTGCCGTACTTGGCCTGCAGCCCTTCGGTGCAGCGGAACACCCCGCCGAAATAGCCCACGTCCTGCCCGAAAATGACCACGTTGTCGTCGCGTTCCAGCATGATGTCCATGGCCGAACGCAATGCCTGGATCATGGTCATGGACACCGAGTCCTGACCGATTTTATGTATATCCGCCATATCTACACCCCCAATTGCTGCCGCTGACGACGCAAATGCCACGGCATTTCTGCATACACGTCTTCGAACATCGTGGCCACGCTCGAGGTCTGGCCCGTAAGCAGCGAACCGTGACTTTCAGCTTCCTTCTGCGCGGCGATGACCTCTGCCTCGTACTGCTTCTGCGTGGCGTGATGCTCTTCTTCCGACCAATGCCCGATGCGGATCAGGTGCTGCTTGAGCCGCTCGATGGGGTCGCCCAGAGGAAACCGCGACCAGTCGTCGGCCGGGCGGTATTTGGAGGGATCGTCGGACGTGGAGTGCGGGCCGGCGCGATAGCTGACCCACTCGATGAGCGTGGGGCCCAGATTATTGCGGGCGCGATCGATGGCCCAGCGCGAAACGGCCATGACCGCCAGGAAATCGTTGCCGTCGGCCCGCACCGAAACGATGCCGCTGCCCAGACCGCGCGCGGCAAAGGTGGTGCGTTCGCCCCCGGCAATGGCCTGGAAGGTGGATATGGCCCACTGGTTGTTGATGACGTTCAGTACCACCGGGGCCTGGTATACATGCGCAAACGTAAGCGCCGTTTGAAAGTCGGCGGCCGCCGTCGCTCCGTCGCCGATCCAGGCCGAGGCAATGCGCGTATCGCCCTTGATGGCCGAGGCCATGGCCCAGCCCACCGCCTGCGGAAACTGCGTGGCGAGGTTGCCCGAGATTGAGAAGAACCCCTGCTCGCGCATGGAATACATGACCGGCAGCTGCCGGCCCTTGAGCGGATCGCACTCGTTCGAATACAGCTGGCACATGAGTGCCGACAGGGGCACGTCTTTCGCAATGAGCAGGTTCTGCTGACGATACGAGGGAAAGCACATGTCGCCCGGTTCGAGCGCAAGTGCCTGCCCGGTGCCGATGGCTTCTTCGCCGAGGCTTTGCATGTAGAAGGAAATCTTCTTCTGGCGCTGGGCGATGAGCATGCGCGCATCGAAAATGCGGGTCTTGATCATGACCTGCAGACCCTTGCGCAGTATGGCCGGATCGATGGCCGGTTCTGCCCACGGGCCCACGGCCTGACCGTCGTCGTCGAGCACCCGGATCAGCGAGAAGGCGAGATCGGTGTTTTCGCGGTAGCCGATATCGAGATCGGGCTTGCGCACTTCGCCCGCCGCCGATAGCGGAAGATAGGAGAAATCGGTGGCGTGCCCCGGGCGCCCGGATGGCTCGGGCACGTGCAGCCGCAAGGGAGGGGTTTGTCTCATAATGCCTCGGAAAATCTTGTGGAGTTTCGTGTAGCTTTTTGTATTTGGCACAACAGCCTGTGCTTCTTGTGGAAGCTGTGGCTATGATCGCCGATCCACGCTGCGCAGGCAAGAAGGGCGAGCCCTACTATGGCATGAGACGGGTGCAATGCAATGTGGTTTATTTGGGTGCCATGCGCCTCGCAGCGCGCGCGGCAGCGGTTTGCGTGATTCCCGAGCCTCAATCGATGCCGCCGCCAGGCGACCAGTAGCGCGGGCGACGCAGTCGCTCGGCTTGCACCGACAACTCCCCGCCCTGCGAACGCACCGTCACGGCCCCGTGGCGGCCTGTTTCCCAGAACGATGCGCCGTGCGCCTGCCAGCGGCGCCGCACGGCCGCAGCCGGATGCCCGTAGCGATTCCAGCGCGCCGCCTGCGCCACGGCGTGCTGCGCCTGCAGGGTGGTAACAAAGGCTTGGGCCGATGAATGCCGCGAGCCGTGGTGCGCGGCAAGCACCACGTCCGCGCCGTACAGGCCGCGCTCGACCAATGCATGTTCTTCGTCTGCGCCGATGTCGCCGGGCAGAAGAACGGCATGGTGCGCACCCTGCACCCGCAGCACGCACGATCGACGGTTGCGATCGCGTGAGCCCGCCCGCAGGTCCAGATGGCCGGATTCAAGGGGCCATAGAAACTGGAATCTCACGCCATCGGCCACTCCCAGGTCGCTGTAGGCGCACGCATTCACCGCGCGGGGCAATGGCGGTTGTGAAATGACGGAGGTGCCGGGGCCGGACGAACCCGCATCCGTCAGCTGTTGCCTGCCGACGGCCGGTGCGCGTTGCACCAACGTGCGCGTCTCGTGTACCAGCCACGCTTCCAGATCGAACGAGGCGTACGCCTGCTGCACCGGCAGCGCGTCAAGCAGGCTACGCGTTCCGCCCACATGGTCCATATCACCGTGCGAGACCACCAGCATGTCCACACGGTGTATTCCCCGGGAACGCAGAAACGGCACCACCACGCGCTGCGCCGCATCGGCATCGGGCGAGTAGCGGGCGCCCGTGTCGAACACCACCACATGCCGGGCGGTCTGCACCACGACGGCACTGCCCTGCCCCACGTCCAGCGCATGCAGCGCCCAGTCACCCGGTGCCGGGCGCGGCGGCACCCAGGTAAGCACGGGCAACATGAACGCCCAGCCCATGCTGCGATACGGAAAACCGCGGGGCAGCAGCGCAATGGCCACCCCCACGAGCGCGAACGCCGTTGCCCACCACGGTGCGGCAGCCACGGGCACGCTGGCGCCCGGAAGCGCAGCCAGCCATTGCGTTGGCCACATGCACACCTGCAGCAGGCCATGCGCCACGACCGCCAGGCCACCCGCTGCACCCTCGGCGCCCGGCACCAACGAAAGCCCTGCCAGCAGCAATGCCAGGGGCGTTACCAGCAGACCGATTACCGGGATCGCATACGCATTCGCCAGTGGTGACACCAGCGAAATTTCGCTGAACAGCAGTGCCAGCACGGGCAGCAGCGCCAGCGTAATCGCCAGCTGCAACCGCGCCGCGGCATGCAGTACACCCAGCCAGCCCCGGCGCAACGCCGTTTGCGGCGCAGCCGTTTCACTGCCCCACCAACCGGTGCTGGCCATCAGCACATACACCGCCAGAAACGACAACCAGAACCCGCTGGAAAGCAGCGACCAGGGGTCGAGCAGCACCACGGCAAACGCCGCCAGGGCCAATACATGAGTGGGCTGCAGGGGCACGCGCAGGCTTAGGGAAACGGCCAGCACCGCCAGCATGACAAACGTGCGCCGCGCCGGCACTCCCCAGCCGGCCAGCAGGCAGTACAGCCACGCAACCACCAGCGCCACCGTTGCGGCGGCCAGTTGTGCGGGCAGGCGCTCGGCCAGCACCCGCCCCCGCCAGCGCAGTCGCCGCCACAGCACATTGACGAGCATGCCCGCAAGCGCCGCGATCATCGTGACGTGCGAGCCGCTGATCGAAACAAGGTGGGTCAGGCCACTGCGGTTGAAGGTGATCCAGTCGTTGGGCCCCACACTCGCCTGATCGCCGATCGCCAATGCCAGCAGCACCCCACCCCACCGAAGCTCGCCGATATGCGGCAGCATGGCCTCGCGCACCACGTGGCGCGCGCGCTGTGCCGCAATGGCCAGTCCGGCCCACGGCTCATCGCCCAGCAAAACAGGCGTTCCCCGCACCGTGCCGCTCGCGCGAATACCCTGCGCAAACACATGGCCCTCGTAATCGAAGCCACCCGGGTTACGGGCGCCATGCGGTTTACGCAGTACCAGCGCCATGCGCCACACCTGGCCGGGCACGATCTCGGGAAACGCCTCCGGTGGTTTTCCGGCCCGCGGCCCGTAGGGGCCGGAATAGCGGGTGGAGTTCCACCTGACCTGAATGCGGCTGGGCACGCCATCGGGAACCGATGACAGAACGTCGGCGACGAAGAGACGGCTTTCTGAGCCGAGGCGCGGCAACTCAGCCACACGAAGCACCACCCGCGTGACCTTGTCTTCGTTGGCGGGGTCCAGCGCGTCGGAAAGACGCAATTCTGCGCGCGCGGCGCCATAGATGAACCCGGTTAGCGCGAATAGCGTGATGCATGCCGTAGCCACGCCGATATTCACGGCCCCGGGTGAGCGCATCGTTCCAGTGCGTGAAGCCACGCTGCGCCTGACTCGGCAGCAACATGCGGCGCCCAACACCGCAACGAACATCAAGCCCATCAATAGCGTCTCGGGCGGCGTCAACCCGAACTGCAAACGGGGTGGCAATGCAGGTAGCAACTGCACTGCGCCCACCCCGCCGACAAACACCAGCAAGCAGATTCGCCCGATCGCCACAACAGCCTCATTCAATAAATGGAATCAGCGTAGCGAGAGAAAGGAGTAATCGGGCCTCTGCAGCATGCACGATGTCAGTGAGGAGAACTACCAAACTGCGTGATGGAGGCTGCCCTGTTCAAGAACCTGACCCGGTGCGCGACAGGCCCCGCCGTTCAGGGCGGGGAAGGATAGCGTGGACCGGGATTGAAACTTGGGCGGACAAGTCCGAGAATGACACCATGTGCAACCGATACGTCACACCGGATCAGCAGGTTATTGAGCAATACTGGCACATCGGCGGCAGCAACCCGCCGAAGATCTGGGCGCCCATCGTATACCCTCGTGCTCCCGGCCCTTTCATACGCTCCACCCCTCAGGGTCGAGAGCTCGTTGTCGGCCAATGGGCACTGATTCCGCCCTTTGCAAAGGGGCCGAGGCTCCCTTATTCCACAAACAACGCTCGCGCTGAAGAACTGGCCCATAAGCCGTCTTACCGACAAGCCTGGGCACAAGGTCAGCGATGCATCATCCCCGCAGCGAGTTTTGATGAACCCTGCTGGGAAACGGGCAAGAACGTGTGGTGGCGCTTCTGGCGCACCGACGCAGCCCCATGGGGCCTGGCGGGCCTGTGGAACACCTGGTTGGATCGCAGCACGGGTGAAATCGTAGAAAGCTACACGATGCTCACGGTCAATGCAGACCACCATCCTCTGATGCGCAGGATGCATAAGCCTGATCCTGCAAAAGCCGCCCACGAGCAAGATAAGCGATCCGTGATCCCCATTGAGCGCGAGAATGTCGATCAGTGGCTCAGCGGCAATGAAAATGACGCCCGCGCGTTGCTAAGACTGCCCAACGCAGATGTCTTCGACGCGCACGCTATGGAACCCGGGCCTGCCACCCCTACCCCAGGCGCTCGAGCAATTCCCGCAACTGCCGCTGTTCCGCCTCGCTCAAGTGTGCGCTGATGCGTGCATCGTGTTCCTGAATCAGCCGGGTCACTTTCTTTAATGCGGCCTCGCCCTCTTGCGTAAGCGCCAGCGCGTAGGCACGCCGGTCGGTGCGGGAATCGCAGCGCTTCACATACCCCAGTTTTTCCAGTGAGTTCACCACCTCCACGGCACCCGAGCGTGCGATGCCCATCGCCCGCGCCAGCTCGGTGAGCTTCATGTCGGCGTTATGGCGAATCAGCACCATGGCCGAAAAGCGCGGCGGCGTGATCGACCACGGCTCCATCGTGTCAAGGAAATCCTGATAAATGCGGATCTGTGCGCGGCGCAGGTTGTAGCCGATCAGGCCGGTCAAAGGGCCGTAATCCACCCCCGACACGAGGTCGACATCCACCTCGCCCCGCTGCAAGGGGCGCCTGACGTTGGGCCGCGAACTTCTGGGCCGCGAACTGGCTTTACCTGACACGTTCGACTCCGGAAAGAAAACCGCCGGGCAACGATACCCCATTCCGACCGATGCGGGTTTGAACGAGCGCGACACCCCGTGCCCGCCACCCCCTTCGTGGTGGTTGAAACCGGAGGCACAAAACGCGTCCCTCCCGGGCAAAGCTCGGGTAAATCCTTATAAGTTTGAACATTTCAAATAAGGGGCACATTGTTATGATGCATAACAAAATAACAGGAGATTGATCGTGAACGTCCTGATCGTCGGCGCAGGCATCGGCGGCCTGAGCCTGGCGCTGATGCTGCACAAGCGCGGCATTCAGTGCGAACTGTATGAAAGTGCGCGGGAATTGCGCCCCCTGGGTGTGGGCATCAACCTGCTGCCGCACGCGGCCGTGGAACTGAACGAGCTGGGCATGATGCCCGCTCTCGCCGCAGAGGGCGTAGAGACATCGGCTCTACATTACTACAACATGCACGGTCAGAAAATCTGGGAAGAACCGCGTGGTCTCGCCGCCGGCTACCCCGTTGCCCAGCTTTCGATTCACCGCGGCGTGCTGCAAATGAAGCTGGCAGAAGCCGTGATCGAACGCCTGGGCGCCGGGCAGCTGCACACCGGCATGACCTTCGACTCGCTGGAACAGGATGAACAGGGCATTACGGCCTTCTTCATCGAACGCGGCAGTGGCCAGCGCGTGAGCCGGCGCGCCGACGTGCTGATCGCCGCAGACGGCATTCATTCGGCCGTGCGCCGCCACTTCCATGGCGAAGCCGATCAGCTGCGCTATTCGGGCCGCATGCTGTGGCGCGCCGTTACCGAAGGCGAGCCCTACCTGGATGGCCGCACCATGTTCATGGCCGGTCATCAAGATCAAAAATTCGTGTGCTACCCCATTTCCGAGCCGCTGCGCCGTCAGGGGCGCTCGCTCATCAACTGGATCGCGGAGCTGCGCGTGCCCCAGGCTGAACTGCCCACTACCGACTGGAACCGCGAAGTGCCTGCGGAAACGTTCGCGCGGCACTTCGATGACTGGCGCTGGAACTGGATCGACATACCCGCCATCATTCAGGGCGCCAAGGCCATATACGAGTTCCCGCTGGTCGACAAAGACCCCCTGCCCCGCTGGAGCGTAGGGCGCGCCACGTTGCTGGGCGATGCCGCACACCCGATGTACCCCATCGGCTCGAACGGCGCAGCACAGGCCATACTCGACGCGCGCTGCCTGGCCGACCGTCTGCAGGAAGCCGGCGCGGGCGCCGGCCACACCGCGCTGGAACTGGCCCTGCGCGAATACGAGGCCGAACGCCTGCCCGCCACCGCCGGCATCGTGCTGCGCAACCGGTTGAACGGCCCCGAACAGGTCATGCAGATCGCGCACGAACGCGCGCCGGGCGGATTCGAACACATTCACGACGTGATTCCCGAGAACGAACTGAACGCCATCTCGATCCGTTACAAACGCATTGCGGGCTTCGACCCGGCGATGCTTGCAAGGAGGACGACGCCATGAGCACTGCCCAGACCCCGCCCGCCCTCGAACACCTGGCCACGCTGAACGTGCAGGTGGGCCCCCCCGAAGAGGTGGGCGACACACCGTTTGGCCGGCGCCGAATCATTCCCCTGCTGGGCGGAACCGTAAGCGGCCCGAAGATTCACGGGCGTATTCTGCCCGGCGGCGCCGATTACCAGTCCATCGTTTCCTCCACCTGCGCCGAGATCCATGCGCGCTACATCATCGAAACGACCGACGGTGAGCGCATTTACGTAGAAAACACCGGCATTCGCACGGGTTCGGCCGAAGATGTCGCCGCCCTTGCACGCGGCGAAAACGTTGATCCCGACCGCCTGTATTTCCGCACGCATCCACGCTTCGAAACGGCGGCGCAACGCTGGCTGTGGCTGAACACCCACCTGTTCGTGGGAACGGGTGCCCGTTACCCCGACCGCGTAGAACTGCACTTCTACGTCATCCGTTAAAAACAAACACCGCCCCTTTGGAGACGCATATGAAACCGACATTCACCGGCAAGCTGTTTGCCGCCGCCGTACTGCTGGCCGCCACGACCACCGCTGCGGCCGCCTGGCCCGAACAACCTATCCGGCTGACCGTGGGCTTTCCCGCTGGCACGGGCCCCGACATCGTCGCACGCACTGTCGGTGAACAGCTTTCCAAAGAGCTGGGCCAGCCCGTGGTGGTCGAGAACAAGGCGGGTGCGGGCGGCCAGATCGCCGCACAGTCGGTGGCCAACGCCACGCCCAACGGCTACACCATTTTGCTGGGTGAAGTCGGTTCGATCAGCATCTCGCCCGAAACCACATCCGAGCTGTCGTACAAGCCGCTACGCGACTTTGCGCCGATCAGTGAAGCCGTACGGGCCGATTTCGTGCTGGTGACCCCGCCCGATTCGCCCTACGCCGACCTCAAGAGCTTTGTAAAGGGCGACAACAACATCTTCAACTTCGCCACGTTCGGGGCGGGCACACCCGGCCACTTCGGTGCAGAGCTGCTGGCCGAAGCAGGTGGCTTCGAAATCGAACCGATCCACTATCGCTCCACCGGTGACGCCGTCACTGCAATCATCAGCGGGCAAGTCCAGGGCGCCTTCATTACCACCGCCATGGCCAACACCCAGATCCCCGGCGGCAAAATGAAAGGCCTGGCCATCACGGGCGCCGAGCGCAGCAAGATGCTCAAAGACATTCCCACGTTCCGCGAAGAAGGCATGGAACAGGTGAATTTCGGGGCATGGTTCGCATTCTTTGCGCCGGCCGGCACCCCCGAAAACGCACTCGACACCCTGCACAAGGGCATCGTTGACGCGCTGAACAATGCCAACGTACGCACCACGCTGGAAAACGCCGGCTTCGCCATTATCGGCTCCAGCCGTCAGGAACTTGCCGATCTGCTGGTGTCGGAACAAAAGGTGTGGTCGGGCGTCGTTCAGAAAACGGGCTTCAAGATCAACTGACCGTTGGGGCGGCGGCAAAGCCGCCCGCGCAGGGGGGGTCAGGCAGCCGCTTCGTACGTGAAGCGCCCGTTCATCATGGTCATGTCGACGGGCACCCTGGCCACCTCGTGCTTTCCGACCTCAAAAAGGTTTTTGCGCAACACCACCAGATCGGCCAGCTTTCCCGCCCTGATGGAGCCGATCTGGTCTTCCATGCGCAGCTGGTAGGCGCCGCCCATGGTATTGGCGCGTATCGCCTGCTCCAGACTCAGGCGCTCATCCGCGGGCTCGAGCACCGGCGCCGCCGGATCATCGAGCTGCTGCCGCGTGATCGCAACCTGGATCGACTCCAGCGGCTTGTAAGTGGAGTAATACCCAGCGGCCGGCCAGTCGGTTCCAAAGGCGACGATACCGCCCGCGTCAAGCACGGCCTTCGGGCGCAACATGCGCCTGGCCCGTTCGCCGAGCCGCTGCGGCAGAATGCGCGTCGTGTCGGGATCGGCCGACATCCAGTTGGCAGACAGCTGCGCCACGACACCGAGCTTGCCGAAGCGGGCGATGTCCGCGTCATCGACGTAAACCAGGTGCGCGAGGCCGTGGCGCCTGTCGCGCGGCGGGTTTGCGCCCATTGCCGCCTCGATGGCGTCGAGCGCCATTCGGGTCAGGCCGTCGCCAAACGCATGGATATGCACATCGAGCCCGGCGGCGTCGGCACGGCTCACCATGGCCTGCAGCTGCTCGCGGCCATAGGGTGCCTTCACCACCGTTTCAGGCTTGTCGGAATACGGATCGAGCAACACGGCCGTGTACCCTTCCGCAGTACCATCGCCAATGATCTTGAGTGCCGAAACCTGCACGAGCTCGGTGCTGACCCGGGAACGCAGCTCGATGGCGCGCTCGACCTCCCGCTCGATGTCGGGCTTGCTCACCATGTAGCAGGCCTTGACTCTGAGCGGCAGACGTTGCTGGCGCTCCAGGTCGATATACAGCCCGAACGTGTTCAGCTGGTCGCCATCGAGCGGCATCGCGCCCGTGTCGAACACGGTCGTGATGCCGGCGGCAGAAGCCTTCCCGAGCCATTCCTGCAGCCAGCCCTTCATCGATTCGTAGGTAATGGGCGCCAGCTTCTCGACGACGGCCATCACTGCCGGCGTCTCAAGTACGTAGCCGGTCAGCTCGCCCGTGGTATCGCGTTTGAAGTAACTGAATCCCGGCACCGGATCGGGCGTATCGCGGGTGATTCCCGCTGCCTCGATGGCCTTGCTGTTCATCCACAAACTGTGTACGTCGATATTGAAGAAGAAGGCCGGCCGGTCGGGAATGATACGGTCGAGGTCGGCCCGGGTGGGGCCTTCCGGAGGAAACATATCGGCCCGCCAGCCGAAACCACGAACGAGACCGCTCGGATTTTCCTTGGCATAACGCGCGATCGCGGCCAGTGCGTCGTTGCGTGAAGGCACCTGAAGATCGAGCCCTCCGGTGAAGAAGGAGCCCAGCGTGGGGTGGATGTGCGCCTCGACGAAGCCGGGAAGCATCATGCGCCCATCGAGCTCGATGACCCGGGTTCCGGGGCCGATGAACGGCTCAACGTCGGCGTTGCTGCCCACGGCCACGATCGAACGGCCCCGTACGGCCACCGCTTCGGCCCAGGGGCGCTCGGCCTCGAGCGTGTACACGCGCCCGCCCCGGAACACCACCGAGGCCGGGCCTTGCGCTTCATCTGTCGCGCGCGCCATGCGGGCCGGCACGGCCGCAGCCAGACCGGCGGCGCCCAGCAACCCCGCCGTCAGGAACTGCCGACGGTTGACCCCCGGGAAAGAAAATCTCGATGGCGGGGTGAACGACGTGTTTGCGTGGAAGCGATGAACAATGGCGCAGTTCCTGCACATCGTGTCCTCCGTCTGGCAATTGACATCCTCCCCCGCCTAAAGTCGGTGGATTCCTACTGCGCCCACCCCGGCATCGAGCCGGAATGAGTCGCTTCG
>JAUZQE010000032.1 GCA_030733815.1 Yanghanlia caeni | reverse complement strand
TCCTTCTGAAGCATGGTGGGCCTTCGCGCAAAAAGGCCTCACTTTACGGAAAAGTGGCTCAGATTTACTTTGCACTTAGTGGCTCATTTTTACTCTGCGCGCAACAACGCTCTCACCGCCGCTGGCGCATGGGCTGATGACGTGCAAGTTGTAGAAAGCTCGGAAACCAAGCGCTACGCTAGACCTGATGAAGATCCCCACATATTGATCGAAGCTGAGCCCATCTCCATTTCTTAATGCTCTACGGTCTCAACCAGGAAGGCAGCTGGTCGCACGCACTCGCCCGCTGCCGCTTCTTCACCGCGCCCCCGCAGCTCAACCAAGAAAGGGGGAGGAGCACAGTCAACTGCAACCCCCTCTCTCCTGGTTGAGACCCCCGGAGGGTAGGGGCACAATCACGAGCAACTCAGAAACCCTCAAAGAGACGTAGATCCCCGAAGGGGTATCCAAGCTATCGGATATTCAACACTCTATGTCTATATCTATATATAGTGGTAGCCCTTCCGAAGCCCTTCCGAAGCCCTTCCGAAGCCCTCCAGTTGGAGAGCAGCAAAAAGCGCCCGATTGGGCGCCTGGGGTGTGGTGCGTTTTACTGCTTTGGCTCTAGCCTTGCAGCGAGGTACCTGTCTCCCGAGTGCTCTGCAATCCGCTGTAGCAGCTCAAGTACAGCGCGATGGTGCGGAGACCCTTTGCGAAATCTGAACTCATCAGGTGTGGGCCGGCGCGCTCCGCTGTCCCAACTGGCTTTTGCTACGCACGCGCCCTCGCTGCTGTAAGCCTGGTACGCGCCAATGCGACGGTAGTAGTTCTCTCCGCGTACCCCCGCATCTTCGAGCTTCTCGATGCCGTACCCGAGCTTTTCTTGCGCATAGCGGATCAGTTCCATTGTATCCGCACTAGATATTGTTGCTGTCGACATAGTCGTCCTCCCGCGTTGTTTAGCAAGCACACGCTTGCCTATAGGTATAGCGCGTGAGGAGGACTAACTCGCACTTTTTTCATGCTTACATGGGTATTCCGGTCGATCGTGACCACCGATTCCGATGATCGTGACAACGGCCATGTCGGAGGGCAAGAACACGCGCGACCTGATTGTACGCTGAAGGCCCCCGGATGGACTGTCAGATCGACGTTACGGCGCTATCCGAGTCACCACCTGCGCTGAGAGACGAGCCCCCCAGGATAAGAATCTAAGACCAAGCGGATGATGTGGATGGCGCTCGCGGGTGCGCAGTGCCGATACCGGCTGGAGGTGCCGCACTTTCGCAGACTACCGCCGCCGGTCTAGCCCCCGATAGTACTGGCCGGGCTGGTTGGTGGCGGGATCGATCACGCGGAAGCAGTTGGCAAGCTCGTCCACGCTTTGCAGGACGCCAAGCAGCGCATAGGCATTAAACGGATTGCCCGCGCCAGTTTCGTAATGACTGACATAGTTCGCCATGATCGACGGCACATGATGGTTTCTGAGATGGGCGATCTGTTGAGGCGTCAGGACGCAGCGTCCCGCTGCGTGATAAAGATCAACCGCTGTCGTTATCGCGTCTATGTAGGTAGACAGGGTGCGTCTGTCGCCGCGCGTTGCGTAGTCGGGCGGCACCGGAATCTCCAAACGGGTGATGATTTGGCCCAGCTTGTATTCAAGGTATTGGCGGACAAACGGCTCCCCAATATCTATCTGGCCCGCATTCAGATACTGCTCAGCCTGCGCTTTCAGACGGTCGGCCTGCTGCGCGGCAATCATCAGTCGCCCACGGGGCGGCATGCCTTGCAGCTTCTGGTGATGCCATTCAGTCGTACCGTTGAGCCTGTCAAAGTATTTTTCCAGGCTCGTGTCATGGCTGAGGATGATGAATTGAAGCCCGCCCGGAAGGCCATTCGGCGCGCCGTGGCGCAGTTTGGTCCGGATCGTGTCCATCAGACTGAACTGATGTCCAGCGTCAAAGCTTGATGTCACATCGTCCAGCACCATGAAGCGCGGTACGCCTTGATGCCTCGTGGCCGCTGCCATAAAAATGGAGGCGGCAACGGCATTTCGGTAGCTTTCCGACAAAAGCGCTCGCGCACTTTGATTTGCAAGGCCGAAGAAATCGGCAAGCTTCAAATCTACCTGCTCGGTATTCTGCGCGCGATTCAGCGTCGGTTGCACGTTGGGGCCGCCACGCACCAGCTCGCCGAAAAGCTGCTGGCAAGTGGCTTGAATGTCCGCGATCCGCGCGTTGGCCAGAGCACTTTCGGCCGTCGCAAACCGCTGAGCGACATTCGTGATGAAGGCCTTCCAGCGATTGAGTTTAGCAAGGCGAGCACGTTTCGCTGCGAGCGCAGGAAGAGCGCGCTCGTATTCGTTCATGGCGTCACGGAATTGCTTGGCCTGTCCAAGAGTACGGGTGACGGCGACCAGCGATGGCGGCAAGCTGGCTTGCAGCGTCGCGATCTCATCGTTAACGGCTGTCAGAACTTCAGCACGCTTTGTTTCGAGCGCGGCAAGCGCGTCCTTCGCGCGCTCCAGGTCCGCCGTTGAAATCGACGACTGGCGCGCAGCTAACGTCAAGACCGGCGCGATGCGATCAGCATCCGCAACGCCAAGACGCACCTGCTCTTCGAGCTGCCTGAGTTTGCCGACGCATGCCGCGCTCTGGACCTGCCGTTTCAGCTCTGCGTCGAGCTGATCGGCTTCGTCGTAGAGCGCGATCTTTGCATTCAGTTGATCCCGTAATGGCGCCTCACCTGCCTTCTCGCACACAGGGCAAACCTTCGGATCATGCCAATCCGCACTGTCCACGACGGCGAGCGCGCCTTTCAGCAAGGCGTGCAGGCTGGCCGCACCGACTTTACGCATCGCCTCGTCGCGCGCTTTGGCTGCCGCCACCAGCGCGTCAATCTCTGAAAGCTCCGCAGCCGATACGGCCAAGCCGTTCAGAGTCGCTGCGGCGGTATTCAGCCCGTCGAGGGTTTTTCGGGCGGCTCCTCCTTCTTCCTGATCTACGATCTTTTCAGCGGCGTCGAAATCGAGGTCCATCACTGTGGTGTTGGCGAGCAGCGGCGCGAAGAGTGCAATGCCCGCCAGCCCCGCCGTCACCTGCGCTTTCAAGGCGGCGGCATCCGTTATCTGGCCGCCTGCCGCGCCGGTCACTTCCTGATGCGCGGCAAGGATACGTTGCTCTACTGCCGCCAACGCCCGGTTTTCGGCGGTGACTTCGGTATCAAGCGCCGACAGCCCAAAATCGCTGTTGATGTTACGGGTGTTCTTGGCTCCGTCGAGCGCTTGCCGGAGCTGGGAATACCGGCTCATGCCGACCAGCGTGGCAAAAGAGCGACCGCGCTCTAGTGCTGAGCAATCCATAAGGGACGCAAAGCGCGGGTAATCGACCAACACGAAATCTTCGCAAAGATCGGCAAGGAAGCTCTCCGGATCGGCGTGGCCGGAAGGAGATGTGACGACTCTCTCGCCCGCCGCTGTCCGCGTGACGGTGATCGACACATCGGGCGTGCCGTCGTCGCTCTTGAAGACGAGAGCAACCGTCGCTTGTTGCGCGGGGTGGAACTTGTTGACGATGTAGCTGCCACCCTGCTCGGCGTCCTGCATGTTTTCAAGGCGCGGAACTGTGCCATGCAAGGCGAAATGCAGGGCTTCAAAGATCGAGCTCTTGCCGACGCCGTTGGGGGCGTGCACGGAATTGACGGCATCGTGCTTGAACTTCAGCACGAGCGGGTCACCGTCATTGTTGATGCCGCGAAAGCCTTCAATGGCGGCGGAGGCGAGAAAGTACCGGCTCATGCCATGGGCCCTTCCGGTAGGCCGTCAAGTGCGGCAAGTACGGCCTGATTGAACTCTTGAACGGCTTGACGCGTGCGTGTCGCATCGCCGTCGCGCATGAGCACGGCCAGATTGTCGAAAAGAATGCGCGCGCACTCAGCGTCAATGCCCACAGCTTCGGCCCGAAAACGCGCCAAGTTGTCCGAAAATGACAATGCCGGATCGAATTCCATACGCCCCCCTCAAGTATCCCCCTTAAAGATATGCCGGAAGTTTCGCCTTCCATTCGCTCATGAGGATCAAAGTACCTTCCACGGTCTCACCGTTGTTGACCAGCTCCAGCTCGCCCACCGGCGTTGCCTCGTCCCACTGGAAATGTTCCGAGAGGAACGTCAGCGCTTCGCGCTTGTAGGCCGTGTCGAGATTGTCGAGCTGATCGCCCTTCGTTTCGAGCACGGTGATCCGCTTGGCCTCGCCTTGGCGCTGCACGGCAAAGATGAAGTCCGGATAGATTTTGGCCTTCTTCCATCCCTGAATACCGTACTGCGTCCGCGCGACGTTGCGGTGCCACCAGGCGAGCGTCTTTTCGC
Organism: Yanghanlia caeni; assembly: GCA_030733815.1. GTDB lineage: Bacteria > Pseudomonadota > Gammaproteobacteria > Burkholderiales > Burkholderiaceae_B > Yanghanlia > Yanghanlia caeni. The sequence continues at coordinate 26,980 of JAUZQE010000032.1, read as the reverse complement.
CGTCGAGATAGACGGCCACATCCCGCTCGTCGCTGTTCAGCTCGTTCTCATAGACCGGAGCAAACAGACTCTTTTCGAGCGGGCCGCCCGCGCGGTTGAGAAGCTGGCGCGCGTTCTCCGGTTCCGTCGTTTCGATGCTGAAGGGCATCCGCCAGTTGCGGCCATCGAGCCGCAGGCGGAACTGGATACGCCCCGCTGCGACCTCCGCCTTGAACAGGGCTTCGGCGCGGGCAATTCGTGCCGCATCGAGGCCCTTGCGCAACTCTTCCACGATGAGGCTGGCGAGCAGGCCGAGCTTCGCATCATCGAAGCCCCGCGCCCGCAGGGCGGCGAGCGTTGCGCCGACAATCTCCCGCCCCACAAAGGGGTTGGGCACGATGTCGGAAATCATCCGCACCGCATGCGCCGGATCGAAGGCAAGAATCTCGGTATTGGCGGCGACCGTTTCGCCCACAAACAGTTCGTCGCCGTCTTCGGCAAGCCTGATCCGCTGAAGTTGGCTTTCCGCCGCCTGTGCGTTCTCGGGAATGCGCTCGGCAATTTCCTTGGGGTCAAAGCCGCGCCAGTCTATCGCCGCAAGCACATCAGTTTCGTAGTCCAGCTCGCGCGCTTCACCGTCCTCCACCACCATCACCTTGGGCAGGTAGATTTCCGTGGTGGCGAAGGCGGGGCGGCGTTTGATCGTCCGCGTCGCCTTGCCCGATGCGCTCTTGTCATCCTGCGTGACGCGCAGGACAAGATCGCCAAGGCCGTCCTGTTCGAGGCCGTCCTTGATCGCGCCGACGACAGTAGCGGTGTCGGCGTGATGCGTGATGACGTGGCATTCGTCGAGCGCGTCAACGCCCGTCTTGAGCGCGCCGGGTTGCCGCAGAATGCGGCCGACAAGCTGCGTCATCGCCTTGAGGTTGGCGCTGGCCGCGAGGCTGCACAACACATAGGCGAAGGGGCAATCCCAACCTTCTTGCAGCGCCTGTTTCGTGATGATCGCCCGTACCCGATTGGTCGGAGATAGCAGGTCTTGGTTTTCCGGATTGTTCAGATCGTTTTGCTGGGCGGTCTTGATCGCGATTTCCGCCTGATCGAAGCCCGCCGTCAGGAGCCAGTCTTTCACGTCCTCGGCGTGGATGTGGCCGCTTTCGCGCTGGTCAGCGCCCGTGCGCTCGACCTGAATCAGCATGATCGGTCGAATATAGCGCCCAGTATCGGCACGGAGCTTGCGGGCTTCCGCATCCAGCGCGTTGAGCTTGGCAAGCGCCGCGTTGAGCGTCGCTTTCCAGTCGTTGCCCTGCCGGGGATCGAGGTTGAGCGGCATCTTGATCATGCCTTCGCGATCCAGCTCGCGCCCGGTCACTTCAACAAGCACATTGGCGTAGCGGCCTTCGCGCGGATTGCGACCGCCGCGCGGCTGAACGTCCTGCGGCGTTGCCGTCAGCTCCAGCACGAAGCACGGGTTGAAGCCGTAGAGCGTGCTGAAGGCGAGATCGGAGATTGCCCTGTGACCTTCGTCCATCACGACCACGGGCCGGATGACACGAAGGGCGTTCCCAAGGGAATCCTTCACCATCGGGAACATGCCCGTATAGGCCGCGAGGTTCGGGGTCAGCTCTATCGCTGCCTTGTGTGCCTGTTGCTCCCCTTCAGGCGGGAAGAACCCGTGCACGTCGCCGCGATCCTGAAACATCTTCAGGGAATCCTGCGTCTCGCGGTTCGCGGATTGCAGCATCAGCAGCATGACGCAAAGGTTCGTTTCCACGTCCCGCGCGTCGAGCCTGTCGGTCTTCTCCATGATCTTCACGCGGCCTGCCGCCGCGCGGTCGAGCGCCTGACGGTAGGGATGCTGGCGGTCCTTCAGGTGCTTCAGCGTCTGCGTGTAGATCGCTTCGTTCGGCACGATCCACAGGACAAATCCGGTGTTGCGGTCGAGATAGCGGCCCATCACCCGCGACACGGCAGAGACGGCAAGCCAGGTCTTGCCCCCGCCGGTTGGCACCTTCAGCACCGCGTTGGGCACGGGGCGTCCGCAACCGTCCACGCGGGGCGAAAACGGAATGGCCGCGCGGGATGCGGGCAGCTTGCCCGCCGCCTTCATGGCTTCCCAAGCCTCTTTCGAGAAATCCGGAATGGCGATGCCAAGGTCCGGGTCCTGCGCGGCGAGCGCCGCCACCTTGTCGGCACGCGCCTTCTTTTCCTTCAGGAGGTCCAGATAGGCGTCGAGCGTGGACAGTACGCGGTCCTGATAATCGAGCTGGCGAAACATGGCGTCAGCTCCGATCTATCCGGTAAAGCGCGAAGGGCAGCGGCACGAACTCCACGGGAATGTTCTGTTCCGCCAGCATCTTCTGGCTCACGAACCGCGCCGGAGCGAAGACAAGGTGCCGCTTGTCCGGATCGGCGGCAGCGAATGCCTTGGCGCGCGCCAGCGTCAGCGCGGCCTCCGGCGACTTCAGCCAGTCGAGATCGGGCTTGTAGATCAGCCAGACGTGCTGGCCTTCCGTCGCGCCGAGATAGAAATCATCTTCGCGCACGGCGGCAGGGTCGAGCGCATGGTTAGTCGCCATGTGGAACAGGGCCGCGCCGAGACCGGCATAGGGCGGCAGGGTTTCGCCGCTGAGCAGCTTGTCCAGTTCCACGGGATCACCGAGCGTGCAATAGGTGAAGCTGCCGCCGAGGCCTTCGGCGCGTTCCTGGACGGTCTTCACCCCTTCGACCGTCAGCACACCGTCCTTGACCTTCTTCTCGATCTTGTCGAAACGATGGCCTTCCAGGTTTTCGATGCTGGCGATCTGATCGAGCAGCTTGTCGGCCTTTTTCAAGTCAGTGAAGGTCAGTTGCTGGTTCAGCAGTTCCTCACGTTGCGTGCCGGTGTAGGCATAGCCTTTGATGACCCTACGCACGCGCTCGGCGGTCAGGCGGTCGGCGTAGTCTTCCATCTCGACAAGGATGAAGCGGCGGTTACCGTCGTCCTTAGCGTTGGCCTTGAGCACGGCATGGGCGGTTGTGCCGGAGCCGGCGAAGCTGTCCAGCACAATGGCGTTCTTTGAGGTTGCCAGTTCCAGTACGCGGGAGAGCAGGGTGACCGGCTTGGGCGTCACGAACACGTCGTTGGAACTGGAGAAATCCAGAATGGAAAGCAGTTCCTTCTTGGCGTCCTGCGTATGGCCCACTTCGCTGTATTCCCACAGAGTTTGGGGAACGCGGCCCGGCTTCACTTCGGAAAGGAAACGCTTGATGGAAGGCACATTGTTGCCGTCCTCGCCCCACCAGATGCGTTTGTCCTTGTCCATTTCCCAGAATTTTTCTTCCTTGATGCGCCAGTAATTGCCGCCAGGCGGTCCAGGAATCACGCGTCCTGATGGGCATGTAATGGGATAGGTGCCTTCGCTGTAGTAATTCCGCGCCGAAAGATCGCCGGGCTTCCAAGGGCCGCGCGGATCATTGTCCGGGTTCTCGTAACGCGCGTTCATGTCGCCCGTGCGCTCCAGCAGATTGGGGCGCCAGACATCCTTGTTCTTTGCGTAGACCAGCAGGTAATCGTGATCTTCGGAGAAAAATTGCGCCGATGGCTTGGGTGAGTAGTTCTTGTGCCAGATGCAGCAGGCCACGAAATTCTGTTCCCCGAAGATGGCATCCAGCATGGCCCGCGCCCGGTGGATTTCGTTGTCGTCCAACGTCATCCAGAAGCTGCCCGTCTCGCTCAGCAACTCATGCAGCAGCCGCAAACGCGGCCACATCATCGCGCACCACTTGTCGTGGCGCAGGCCGTCCTCGATGCCGATGGGGTTCGATGCCAGCCACTCCCGGATCATCGGCGCGTTGACGTTGTCGTTGTAGCACCAGCCTTCGTTGCCGGTGTTGTAGGGCGGGTCGATGAAGATGCAGTCCACCTTGCCCGCGTACAGCGGCAGCAGCGCCTTCAGCGCGTGCAGGTTGTCGCCGTGGATGATGAGGTTGCCGTCCAGCGCGACAGGGCCGATGCCCTTGGTTTCGTCAGGCACAAGCGGACGGAAGGGCACCGACAGATGATGGTTATAGACAAACTCCTTGCCCTTGAAACTCAGCTCCGTCATGCCTTCCCCTTCGTCGTCATTCCCGTGTATCACTCGACCTTGATTTCCGCCTCCCGCTTGCGGGCCTGCGCAATGTAGTAGCTGTTCTGCATGCGCATCAGCGTCTCCATTGTAAGCGGTGCATCTACCCCATTATTCCCAGGCGGCCAAATTCATGGCTAAACCCTGGTCATGGGTATTCCACGGCAACAGAGCCTCCATCTCATCGACCGTTCTTGCCAGCGGCAGACGTTCGAGCACGAAGCGCGGCGGCGTCTGTCAATGTAGTTGGAACATGAGTCATGCTGCTTCTAGTTCACTATGCACATGGATAACGGTCGTTTCCTTCTCTGGATTCAGCCAAACGCTGCCTACGGGTTGCCAGTTTCGAGTATTGCCCGACCAGCGTGCAGGATGCTGAGCGCGAGCGATCTGATACTAATCTTTCGGAAAGTAATGTCAGGTATGAATATACCAACACTCGGATTGCCGAAAGAACGATTTGACCAGCTCAGGCAGCTTCTGTATCCGGCGCAGCGCACTCAAAGCGAGACGCTTCATTTCGTCCTTGCTCTGGACGAGCCGGCCAGAGACGCTGCGTTTGACATGGGCCCAGACCACTTCATCGGGATTCAGCTGCGGCGCGTAGGGGGGCAAGAAGAACAGGCGCAGCCGACCTTGTGTGCTCTCGACAAACGTCTTGACCATCTTGGCTCGATGGCTGGGGCGGCCATCAACCACCAGAAAGACGGGGCCTTTGGTGCCGACCAGCAATCGCTTGAGGAATTCGATAAAGACGCGGGCCGTGACCGTGCCTTCGTGCAGCATGAAGCGCAACTCACCGCGCGGGCTGATCGCCGAGAGCATGTTCAGCGAGAACCGACGCCCGGTGACAGCCACCACCGGTGTCTGCCCCTGGGGCGCCCAGGTCGTGCCGGTATGGTAGTCCGACCGTATACCGGACTCATCGGCAAAGTACACCGTAGCCCCCACCCGCCGGGCTTCGGCGGCAATGGCCGGAAATGTCTCGGTTTCCCACGTCTGCACCAGCACAGGGTCTTGCTGCCACGCCTGATACAGCGGTTTTTGCGCACTGAAACCCAGGGCTTTCATCACCCGGTGGGCCGTGGCGGTTGACAGCTGCACGCCAAACTGCCGGTGGATCAGATGACGTATCAGCGTCAGCGTCCACAGACCAAACTCAAACTTCAGTTGTTGTGGTGTATTTTCGTGCACCGTGCGAGCAATCCACGCCATTTGTTCCGGGCTCAGCTTGGAGGGGCGACCTGAGATGGGTTTGGCCAGCAAGGCGTTTTGCCCACCCTCGACGAACGACGCCAGCCAGCGAAAAACGCTGCGCTCGTTCACGCCGAAAGCCGCAGCAACGCTGCTGACCGTCTGGCCCTCGCGCACCGCCTTGATGGCCTGCTGACGCATCACTTGCAAAGTGTGGTGGTCGTGAGCCCGACCGTCAGATGTGCGCTTGCATTTCATGTCTCAGATTATAAACCGACATGACTTTACTTTCGAGAAAATTAGTAATATACAAAGAAAAGTTGTGAAGTCAATAGGGAATTAGATTTTTTCTTCAATCAAACCTGCTGCCTTTAATCTTGGAAAGATTTTCAGCATTTTTTTGAACTCGGTACCATAAGAAATTCCAATGCCGATTTCTTCGCAGAACTCTTTACCACTTACGTTTTGTAGTTCGTGCCCATACTTAAGGATCTGAAGGTGTAGCTCTGCAACATATCCATTACGTGGGGCTTCATTCAACGCCTTTTTTATAGCAGTAGAAATTTCATTGCTCAACATGCTTGTATCTCCTATGCAATATGCTTTGTGCTTTATGATTTTTGCATAAAGCACAAACTTGTACAAGTAGGTTGTTGCGTTGTAAGCTGTAGGTAGCAGTATGGGTAGCAAGTTTTTCCACAAAAAATTATCTACCGTCTTGATTTATAACGATTTTTTGGCAATGTCAGAGTGTCCCCCTCTGTCCGCCACAGAATCTTCCAAAACAGTCCAATAGACACCAAAAACCCCGTAGAAACAAGCATCTACGGGGTTTTTTTATTCCAACATTTACCCCATATTGTTATCCATATTACGCAAAAAATCCGCGTATAGCGGATATTCTCTCCAACCCCGTAAACGGTACGATTGTGGGGTTTTCGGCCAGCCCTAATCACCGCCAGCCACAACAAGGTGATGTTGCCAAACAACACCGTTGCCGAGTCGATGTTGCCTATACATGCGAAATGTTGCGTTTTATGCAATAATTAGCATTATGAAGACAAACATCGTCAAGATCGGCAACGCTAATATGTCAGGGCACACGGAAGTCCCTGACGGCAGCCTGCTTGAGGGTGCCGATAGCGCAGGTCTGACTCACGCTGAGCGTGAGATGACCGAAATGCTCTTGACGATGTTCGAGCGGCGCATGCGGGGTGGCGCGTCGTATGCTGAGGGAACCATTGAGCTTGGCATGGGCGCAGTTAGGGGCTTCCTCAACTTCGTCAAGCTTCCCCCGTGGAAGTGGCTGCCGCGCCATGTCGACGAGTTCATCAGCCACAAAGTCCTCCATGACGACATAGGCTATGGGAGGCAATCGACTTACCTGACCTACCTGCGCCAGCTGCAAAACATGCTGCTGAGCGACCGTGGCCTCTGCAACGAAATCCATCAGCGGTTCGGCATCCAGCCGCAGATGTTCGTCAACAAGGAAAACTCCATCGCCATCAAGCGCAAAGGGCAGTCGAGCAAGAAAGTCATTAAGACCCTTTCGGCTGAAGAGTGCCAGATGCTCATCCAGGAGTTCGATGTCCAGATCAAGCTGGCAAAGCAAAGTAGCAGCAAGGCATACCGGCCCTTGATGCGTGACAAGACCATCACGATGCTTTTGCTGATGACGGGATTGCGTGTGGATGAGTTGGTCAATCTCACCGTCCATAACTTCGCGCCGGACGCCTCTTATCCGAACTTCGGCAACTTCGCCCTGCTGACTGTCGTCAAGGGCAAATGCCACAAGACCAGGGTCGTTAGGCTCTACAACCCGCTGATCAAAGACTTGATGGAGTGGTATCTGGACAGGGTTCGACCGGGATTTTTGTCCAAAGATACGAAGGACTTTGATTTGCTCTTCCTTTCCGAGCGTGGTCAAGAGCTATGCACGGAACAAATACGCAGGATGCTGAAAAGGATGGTTGCCGCGGCTGGCATTTCAGTCAGGGTGACACCACACATCCTGCGGCATACCTATGCAACGCAGATGGCACCCATCATTGGGCCAGAAGCTTTGCAGGAGCAGCTTGGCCATGAGCACCTGAGCACCACCTTGGGCACCTACTACCACCAAGATCCACAACTTGTGGGCGACACGATCCGGCAGGGCGTAAATAACTTTGCACGCGCTGCCGCCATGATGACTGAAGGACTCTGAGATGAAAATCACCCTCACCAATCGAATTGCTGTCCTGATACGGGAGAGGCAGATCAATAGTGCAAGCGAATTCGGGCGTCGCATGACGGCGGCCGGATTTCCGATTTCAAGTTCGCACGCCTCGCGTTACGAAAAGGACTCAGCCCCAGCATTTGACCTGAAGTTCATCAATGCCGCCTGTAACGTCCTGCAATGCTTGCCGAACGACCTCTACAACATCACCATAGAGCTGGAAGAAGGCGAGTCGTTAGACCCGACGCTGGCACCGCCTCGACATGCCATCGTTCTTCGAGCTGAAAGGACACATGAACCAGGCGCGGTTTTTCAGGCTGAACCGGTAGCTCCACAGGCTATCCAACCTTCCAGAGTAAGAGCAACTGCGCCGACGACATCTAGCAAGGCCACGTTAAAGCCAGTGGTCGATCCCGATGGGGATACCGGCCCCTCTGGCGTTCTCTTTCCCTACGCGAAGCCGAAGAACTAAGCCGCAATGTCTGACCAGCAATGTCGCACACGCAAATGCTACGTTTGCTATGGCAAGGTCAGCAGCCGCGCGACCAACGATAATCGACGCCATAACTGTGTCAGTCTTGGGGAGGCTCTTTGCGGGGAACTGCCGGTCGAATGCTGGCCGCCAATCTTTGCAACAGAGCCCGCCGTGCTAGTCTGCTCGGTGATGGTGGAGTGAAGCCAACCCGCAATCGGGTTATGAATCTGCATCGCGATTCGCAATCAGCTGTCTCTTGAGCATGTCGAACTCCTGCGATGTTATCTCGCCGTGCTCGTGCTGCTACACCAACTTGTCCAACTCATCCGCCACACCGCTCCCCACCACCTGCGATGGCCAGGTTGTTTGCTGGGCGCATTGGCGGAGTATCGTCTCGACCCGGGACACCCACACCGGCACAACCTTACGGGAGTGATTCACTGTCAAAGAATCGGCCCGGTGCTCTGACGCAAGTATCGGGATGGTCACCATTTGTAAGCCGTAGACCTGAGTGGTGATCAAGACTTCGATACCACCGACCGTACCGGTACTAATCGACGACGGTCGTGTTCGTCGCCTGCCGCAGGGACTCTGCACACCTCCGTTTACGCATGTGCCTGGAGGAGTTGGAAATCGTCGTGTTCGGGAAACATTAAACACAGGATGGCAGCGATCTGAGCCAGCACATGATCAGCTAGCTCACCATCCGGATCGACGGCCCACTGCATCGTCGCGCCAGCGATGACCGAGTGCAGGAGCAACTCAGCTGCCGCAGGAGCACCTGGGGGCAGTCGCTTGCGGATCCCCTCCACCACCGCGCGGTTCCGCTGGATCGCAAGCGTGCGTAGCTCCGGCACCTGGAGCTCGTACCAGGAGATGAGATAGTTCACCGAGAAGTCGTTGCGAGTGTTCATGCTCCGAACGAGCACCTGCAAAAATTCCCAGAGCCCTTGCGGCCCTGCGCCTATCGGTATCGCATTCAGGTAATGCCGCACCTGCTCGACGCCGCGCTCCATCATCCTCACCAGCAGCGTATCGCGGTTGGTGAAGCGCTGGATTAACGCTGCGCGGGAGAGCCCCACCTCCTTTGCTACTCCGCTGAGCGTGAACTCTATGGGACCGCAACGCTTCAGCACTACGGTGGCGGCCTCGAGTACCTCGTCATCGGACTTGAGCTTGGGGCGGGGCATCAGTGTTCACCTTCTGTATGGGTTGGGGCGGAGGCTGTGGCTGCCGCCGCCGTTGTAGCAAATTGAAGACGGAGCGAGAGTAGAGCCACGAGCCCCGCAAACACGGCCGATACAACGAGGCCAGGGAGCGGACCAGCAAGGTCGACAAACGCGCCGGCCGCAAGCATAACCATGGGCGAGGCTGACAGCATCACCGCCGAGACCGTGCCGAGTACCCGGCCGAGAAGTTCTGGCGGCGTGCGGTTGTAGATGGCAGCGTTGAGAATGGGAGAGACTGAGCCGGTCAGCAGTCCCACGAGCGCGCCCAACAACATCAGCACCGGCACGCCTGGCAACTGTGAAAGCAGAAGCGAGCCCACCGCAGAGCCACAAAATGCCACCGCCAGCCAGTTCTGCGCTGATATCCGGGCGCCGACCGACGCATGAATGGCAATGCCAAGGAGACCACCAGCCCCCATCATTGAGGAGAACAGCCCGAGCTCTGCTACTTGGCGTCCTGCATCTACAAACAGCGCAGGCATGATGACGCTGCCGTTGGCGCCAACGATGCCCACGAAGATCATCACTATACCAAAGAGAGGGCGCAGCAGGGGTTCGCTCCAGAGAAAAGCGACGCCGGCGCGCATGGAGAGAGTCGCCGTCGTGGTCATCGTCCGAGCGGCACGCGCGGGAAGCACCCACGCGCCGAGCAGACCTGCAAGGACGGAGCAGAACGCCGTCAGCCCGAGCGTTGGCGCAGCGCCAAGCAGGCCGATTGCGGCCCCCCCAAGGGCCGGGCCACCTAGAATCGCGACGTTCCCGATCACCGCTTTCAGTGACGAGACGCGCTCAACGGAGAGCCCGGCGACGTGGCCGAGTTTGGGCAGCTCACTGTCCTGCGCGGCCATACCGGGTGCGTCGAACGCGGCACCGAGCACCACGCAAGCGATCAGCCCAGTGTTCGAGAGGGCGCCAACGGCATCGAGCAGTGGGATGCTCGCCATGGCCACGCCGCCCACCACACCCGAGATCAATGCGACGGGCGCGCGCCCGAACCGATCGACGAGGCCACCACCAACCCACGCGCCGATGATGGTCGCGATGACGCTGCTAGCGGCCGTGGCGCCCGCCCAGGCCGCGCTCTTTGTATGAGACAGGACGAACCATGGAAGCGCGAGGGCCGCCACCGCGTTGCCGATCCGGAAGAGAAAGGTCGCCGCGAACAGCGTCGCGAGCGGGCTATATCGACGTTCGCTCATTCCGCTGCGGCGAGCTGCGCCTTCGCCGCAGCGAGGTACTCTTCGTTACCCGAGTCGAGGGCGAAGAGTGCGTAGGTGACCGCCCCGAACGCAAGGCGCTCCGCGATGTGGTGGGCGAGCCGCGGCCACACCCGGCCACCGGCCGCTTCATACGTGAGGAGGAGCTTCGCGAGCCCCTCTTCACCAAAGACCATAAGGTGCGCGGCCATGTCGATGGCAGGGTCATCAACGCGGGCCTCGCTCCAGTCGATCATCCCGCTGACGCGCTCCGTGTTGTCGATGAGCACATGGCCCACGTAGAGATCGCCATGCACCACCACGGAGAAATCTGGCCACGACGAATCGTCGTCGAGCCAGCGCTGCCACCGGTGGAGGCGCTTGTCGTTCACCACGAACTCGCGTCGGACGCGGTCAACGTCGTCGGCCACCTTCTGACGGGCCTGCGTCGGTGTACGGATGAGCATCCCCGCATCCACGGCGGCGGAAATGGGGACGGCATGCAGGGCGGCGAGCGCGGTCGCGAAGCTCTCCGCGAAGACCTCCGAGTCCTGCGGCACGACCCAGTCGGGCGTGGACGAACCAGGCTGGATGACCATCGCAGTCGAGTCTTCGAGCATGGGATAGGCAACGAGCTCGGCGTTGGCCACGCGCCAGTCCGGCACCGCGAACGGCAGGCGATTCTTGAGCATTGCCAGCACCCGCGCCTCTGGTTCGACCTTCGCGCTTACCTCGGCTCGGCGCGGGATGCGCAGCACCCACCGACGTCCATCGTCGACGGTGGCGATCACGATCCTATAGTCGAGCCCAAGCTCATTGACAGTCAGCGGGCCATGGAGCTTGAGCCCATGTCGGGCTGCAAGTGCGTACAGTTGGAAGGTATCGGCGGTCGTGACTACGGTCATGATTCACTCCTGAGGGCTTGACGGGTTTAGCCACCTAAATATAACAGTCACGTCGGTTATATTCAATCCTCATGCGAATCGGGGTACGACCCACAGCCCCCTCAGTACAGGTCCATCGTCACACCCGAGATCGTTGGGGTCCAGCTCCCAGTGGTTCGGAGCAACGGGCGGCAGGGCAATGATCCGAAAATTACCCCTTCCTTTGCGTCACCACAGCTTGCACCAACTGACCCTGAATTAAAAAATTGAAAAACTAACTTTTGGGTGTTGACTTAAAGCAAACCAAGCATATGCTAACCAATAGTTAGCAAATTGATTTCGCACGATGGACAACCCCAGCCGGAGGACCAGCACAACACTGGCAGCGGTGGCAACAAACCGCTTGGGGAAATAACACCGGCAACCGGGCTGACTAACCTCCCCGCTCTCCCTTGGCAAGGCTGGAATGCATGCCGACCAAGGTGAATGGAAATTAAGGCAGTGACCGGCTGACAGCTGGAAAGACAGCACAGTTGAAGTGATAGCGAACACAGCGAGTGGCGGGTCTGACTCCCCAGCCACCCACCCGGTGAAAGGCCGGGACACAACCGGGATTGCATTGCAGGTGAGCCAAGGCCCATGGGGTACCGCACGAGAGACCCGGAGACCAATGCAATCCACGGTTGTGGTGAATGGGAAGGTCTTTGCGCCAACCGGCATTCGTAGGGATGCCCCCTAGACCTCGGCCGGTGTCAGACCCGGCCACCACAACCAACCGATATGACCACCCCAAGGAGGTGATCACATCTCCCACCGCAGGGTTAAGCGGATGCCTGGTCCCGCTGTGAAGCGCCACCCAGGCCCTCGCCGAGAGGCGACCGTTTCGAATGGTAGGTCTGCCCGTGAGGGCGCACCGGTACCGACAGCAAGAACGGCTGACTCACTGTGAAGTGCTCAAGCCACCACCACAGGTGCAATGCATGTGGTTACAGCTCTCTCCTGGCCCCGTCAACGGGGCCTTTATCCCACAAGCGATAGCGGCCCGACAGCGGGTCACGGACTCCTATTGCCTGTCGTTTGTGTGATGAGACCAGTTTCTGGAAGAACGGAGGCATCCATGCACCCACGCGAGTTCATTGCCAAGCACATCAAGGCAACGCTGGAGAAGGAGGAATTTCCCCCTCATGCGGTCTCGCTGGGGGTGAAAGAAGCCACCTTCTTTTTCGACCGAACACCCAGCTTCGCAAAGGGGAAAGTGTTCGATGAGTGCCTCAAGGCGGCCCGTGCAGTAGCCAGGGTCGCGAAGAAGGCCAAGCCATGATCCGGGGAGCGGGTCATATCTCAACAAAGGGGCGAATAGAGAAAACGGAATCTATGGTCACTCCCGTTTTTGCAACACCGATTTTGACGACAAGTTGGCTTGCTTGAATCTATCCGGCGTCTGAATGGGATTTTATTCCCGCGCCTCGATGAGTTCCGCGCCTGATGAACCTCCAGAAAATATACGGCTTCAATGAGCCTTTCCGTTTTACAGGTTCCTCAACAGGCCGGTGGGCCGTTAGTATCATCAATATCAGTATTCGCAAAACCAGATGAATGATTGTTTAAACTGGTGTATTTCTGCCTTTATGCTTCGTAAGTTTGCTGTCGCGCCGTCAGTGCCCAGGCTATTCTGGCCAGCTTGTTTGCCAGAGCACAGGTGACGACAAAGTTGCTTTTCCGACACAACAACTCCCTGACCCAGTCGGCCAACTTGCCAGACTGGTGTTCCAGTTTTTGTATGAATACCCTGGCACACTGAACCAACAAAGTTCGGATCTTTTTGTTGCCCCGCTTGCTAATCCCTAACAATGTCGTCCGACCTCCCGTGCTGTACTGTCGGGGTACCAGCCCTGTTGCCGCCGCAAAGTCACGGCTGCTGGCGTACTGCTTCCCGTCGCCAATCTCAGTTGAAATAGTACTGGCAGTCAGCGTTCCAACGCAGGGAATACTCAGCAAGCGCTGTCCAACCTCATCTTCGTCCAACTTTCGTTTCAACTGAGATTCCAGATCTTTAATCTGCTCAACAAGATAGTGATAATGCTGTTGTAATTTCAGCAGTAACTGGCTGAGATAAAGAGGCAAACTACTGTCCTCAAGAAGGGTACTCAGTCGACTAATAACGGCAGCACCTCGCGGAACGCTGATACCAAATTCCAGCAGAAAAGCATGCATCTGATTAGTTGTTTTCACCTTATCCTGAACCAGGGATTCACGGACACGATGCAGAGCTCGCATTGCCTGCTGAGATTCGGTTCTGGGCTGCACGAAACGCATAGATGGACGTGATGCTGCTTCACAGATAGCTTCAGCATCAACGAAGTCATTTTTGTTGCTTTTAACGAATGGGCGGACAAATTGCGGTGATATCAGCTTTGGAAAATGCCCTAACTCTGCCAGCTTGCGTGCCATAAAGTGAGAACCGCCACAGGCTTCCATCGCGATGGTTGTTGCCGGGCATGTCGCCAGAAATTCGATTAGCTTTGGTCGGGTGAATTTTTTACGGTAAACGGCCTTCCCACGATGATCCTGACAATGAATATGGAAAGAGTTCTTACCCAGATCGATACCAATAAGCGCAATGTTTTCCATGATGGTTCTCCGAATGAAAGCCTGTCCTCAGCATAGTACTGGGAAGGAGGGAGTGACCATCTCATTAAATAAAGCACGCTAAGCCGGTGGCAGCGGTCGCAATGGCCTAAACTTCCCCGCACCGACCTTGGCGCTGCTGCGCCATAGGTAATCGCCGGTCAGGTTGATGTGCTCCCACCCCAGCGGCGACAGATATTGCAACAATGTGTCGTCCAGCGCCGTGCCGTTGCCACGCAAAGCACTGGTGGCACGCTCCAGATATACCGTGTTCCACAACACGATGGCCGCCGTCACCAGATTGAGGCCGCTGGCCCGGTAGCGCTGCTGCTCAAAACTGCGGTCGCGGATTTCACCCAATCGGTAGAAGAAGACCGCCCTGGCCAGCGCGTTGCGCGCCTCGCCCTTATTCAGCCCCGCATGGACGCGGCGGCGCAGCTCCACGCTTTGCAGCCAATCCAAAATGAACAGCGTGCGCTCGATGCGCCCCAGCTCGCGCAACGCCACGGCCAAGCCGTTCTGGCGCGGGTAGCTGCCGAGTTTGCGCAGCATCAGCGAAGCCGTTACCGTGCCTTGCTTGATGGAGGTGGCCAGCCGCAGAATTTCATCCCAATGGGCGCGTATTTGCTTGATGTTCAGCCTGTCGCTGCTAATCATCGGCTTGAGCGCGTCATAGGCGGCATCGCCCTTGGGGATGAATAGCTTGGTTTCGCCCAAGTCACGGATACGCGGCGCGAAGCGAAATCCCAGCAAATGCATCAAGCCAAACACGTGATCGGTGAAGCCTGCCGTGTCGGTGTAGTGTTCCTCGATGCGCAAGTCCGACTCGTGGTACAGCAGGCCATCAAGCACGTAAGTTGAATCACGAATGCCCACGTTGACCACCTTGGCACTGAAGGGCGCGTACTGGTCGGAGATATGGGTGTAGAAAGTCCGTCCTGGACTGCTTCCATACTTCGGGTTGATATGACCAGTGCTTTCTGCTTTGCTGCCGGTTCTGAAGTTCTGGCCGTCCGACGATGACGTGGTGCCGTCACCCCAGTTGCCGGCGAAGGGTTGCCGAAACTGCGCATTCACCAGCTCGGCCAGCGCCGTCGAATAGGTTTCATCGCGGATGTGCCAGGCTTGCAGCCAAGACAGCTTGGCGTAGGTGGTGCCAGGGCAGGACTCGGCCATTTTGGTCAGACCCAGGTTGATCGCGTCGGCCAGGATCGTCGTCAACAGCAAGGTTTTGTCCTTGGCCGTGTCGCTGGTCTTCAGGTGTGTGAAGTGGCGGGTGAAGCCCGTCCATTCATCGACCTCCATCAGCAACTCGGTGATTTTGAGGTGCGGCAGCAGCATAGCTGTCTGGTCGATCATGGCTTGCGCGGCGTCTGGTACTGCCGCGTCCAGCGGCGTGATCTTCAGGCCTGACGCGGTGGTGATGATGGCATCCGGTAAGTCGTTGGCCGCAGCCATGCGGTTGACTGTGGCGAGTTGCGCCTCCAACAATTCCAACCGGTCATGCAGGTATTGGTCGCAGTCGGTGGCCACTGCCAGCGGCAATTCGCTGGCCAGCTTCAAAGTGGCGAACTTCTCGACCGGCACCAGGTATTCGTCGAAGTCCTTGAACTGGCGAGAACCCTGCACCCAGACATCACCGGAGCGCAGCGCGTTCTTCAGCTCCGACAGGGCGCATAACTCGTAGTAACGCCGGTCGATGCCGTCGTCGGTCAGAACCAGCTTTGCCCAGCGCGGCTTGATGAATGCGGTTGGCGCATCGGCGGGCACCTTGCGCGCGCTGTCGCTGTTCATGCCGCGCAGCATGTCGATGGCATCGAGCACACCCTTGGCGGCGGGCGCAGCCCGCAATTTGAGCACGCCCAGGAACTGCGGCGCGTAGCGGCGTAGCGTGGCATAGCTTTCACCGATGTGGTGCAGGAAATCAAAGTCGGCAGGCCGCGCCAATGTTTGCGCTTCGGTGACGCTGGCGGCGAAGGTGTCCCAGGGCATAACGGCCTCGATGGCGGCGAACGGATCGCTGCCGCTTTGCTTGGCCTCAATCAACGCTTGACCGATGCGCCCATACATCCGCACCTTGTCGTTGATCGCCTTGCCGGAAGCCTGGAACTGCTGCTGATGCTTGTTCTTGGCCGCGTTGAACAGCTTGCCGATGATGCGATCGTGAAGGTCGATGATTTCATCGGTGACGGTGGCCATGCCTTCGATGGCCAGCGCTACCAGCGTGGCATAGCGTCGTTGCACCTCGAACTTTGCCAGATCAGCAGGCGTCATCTGGCCACCTTCACGAGCGATTTTGAGCAGGCGGTTCTGGTGAACCTGCCGCTCGATGCCTGCGGGCAGATCAAGTGCTTGCCAGGATTTCAGGCGCTCAATATGTTCGAGCATGTGGCGAGAGTTCGGTTTGGCAGGCGACTGGCGCAGCCATGCCAGCCACGTCACTTTACTGCCGTCCTTGCGCTTGAGAAGTTCGTCCAGGCGCTGACGGTGGGGTGATAACAAAGAATCGGTCAGCGCCGCGTAAATGCGTCGGTTGGCACGGGTGATGGCCTCGGCGCTTGCGCGCTCGATGGCATTCATGGCGGGCAGGATAATGCTCTGCCGCCGCAGATTCTCGACAAGTGCGCTCGCCAGCACGATGCCTTTGTCGGTCTGCAAGGCCAGCTCGGTCAATGTATGCACGGCTTGCCGATAGTGGCTCATGGTGAAGGGCTTGAACCCAAAAACCGTTTGCAGCTCGACCAAGTGCTCCCGCCGTGTCTGTTCGCGCTGGCCGTACTCGCTCCAACTTTCCACTGGCATCTTGAGTTGCGCGGCCACCATGCGCAACAGGGGCGGAAACGGAGGCTCATCGACGCCCAAAAAGGTGCCAGGGAATCGCAAGTAGCAAAGCTGCACAGCGAAGCCCAATCGATTCGCGGCGCCGCGACGCTGACGGATCACCGACAGGTCGGTTTCGTTGAACGTGTAGTGCCGTATCAGTTCGTCTTTGGCATCTGGCAGTGCCAGCAGGCTTTCGCGCTCGGTGGCGGACAGGATTGAGCGGCGTGGCATGGTCAGTCTTCCCGCAGGTACTGGTACAAGGTTTCGCGGCTGATGCCGAAGTCACGGGCCACCAAGGTTTTTTGGTCGCCTGCCGCAACTCGCCGTTTCAACTCGGCAATTTGTTCGCTGTTCAGCGATTTCTTTCGTCCCCGGTAGGCACCGCGCTGCTTGGCCAGCACGATTCCCTCGCGCTGACGTTCGCGGATCAGGGCGCGCTCGAACTCAGCGAAGGCTCCCATGACCGACAGCATCAGATTGGCCATCGGTGAGTCCTCGCCGGTGAACTTCAGCCCTTCTTTGACGAACTCCATGCGCACGCCCCGTTGTGTCAGCCCTTGGACGATGCGGCGCAGGTCATCAAGGTTGCGTGCCAGCCTGTCCATGCTATGCACCACCACGGTGTCGCCCTCGCGGACGAAGGCCAGCAGCCTTTCCAGCTCGGGACGCTGGGTGTCCTTGCCAGAAGCCTTGTCGGTGAACACCCGCGCCACCTGAACACCCTCCAATTGCCGTTCCGGGTTCTGGTCGAAGCTGCTGACGCGGACATAGCCGATGCGTTGACCTTGCAAGATGCCTCCAAAGGCAAAAGTGTCAGGATGAAATCTATTACCTTTGACGGAATATGTCAATCAATAGGAAATTTAACTCTATTCTGACATCGTTTGTCGTTTTCAGAAGACGGCTGCACTGAACGTCAGAAGCCGACTGCACTATAGCAGCGGAGGGGTTGGATCCATCAGGCAACGACGGGCTGCTGCCGGCCATCAGCGGACGCAGGGAGGACTTTCCGCAACCGGCCGTTCGATGCGGCACCGATGGCCTTCGCGCAGGGGTAGTGAATCCGCCAGGATTGACTTGCGCTGCCCTACCTCTCACTAGTGAGGGGCGGCAGCGCATCAAGCGGTGAGCGCACTCCGGCACCGCCAACTTTCAGCACATGCGTGTAAATCATCGTCGTAGAGACGTCGGAATGGCCGAGCAGATCCTGCACGGTTCGAATGTCGTAACCGCTGCGGAGCAAGGCCGTCGCGAACGAGTGGCGGAGGGTGTGCGGTGTGGCGGGCTTCGTGATGCCTGCTTGTTCTACGGCACGTTTGAAGGCGCGCTGAAAGGTCTGGTCATACATGTGATGGCGACGCACGACACCGCTCCGTGGATCGGTCGAATGCGTGTGCTGCGCAAAAACCCAGAACCACGGCCAGGAATGCCCGGCGCGCGGATACTTCCGCTCAAGGGCGTCGGGAAGCGCAACGCCGCTGCGGCCCTCGGCCTGGTCCTTCAGCCACCATGCCCGTGCACGCGACAGCTGCTCGCGCAGGCTGGGTGCCAAGCTCTCGGGTAACATCAAGGCCCGATCCTTGGAGCCCTTGCCCTCCCGCACGATGATCGTGCCGTGATCGAAATCCAGATCCTTGACCCGCAGTTGCAAACCCTCACTGATCCGCATGCCCGTTCCATACAGAAGCTGGGCGAACAAACGATGCTCGCCTTCCAGAAAACCGAGGATGCGAACCACTTCATCCGGGGTCAGCACCACCGGCAAGCGCCGCGACGGCCGAGGTCTTCCGATCTCCTGAAGCCAGGGCAGATCCGTGCACAGCACCTTGCCGTAGAAGAACAGCAAGGCCGCCAATGCCTGACGATGCGTGGAGACCGAAACCTTGCGCTCGTTCACCAGCCAGGACAGAAATGCCTCGACTTCGCTGCTGCCCAAGGTTGCCGGGTGACGCACACCGTGGAAACGGATGAAGGCACGAACCCAGTGGACATAAGCCTGTTCGGTTCGTAAGCTGTAATGCAAGTAGCGTATGCGCTCACGCAACTGGTCCAGAACCTTGACCGAACGCAGCGGTGGTAACGGCGCAGTGGCGGTTTTCATGGCTTGTTATGACTGTTTTTTTGTACAGTCTATGCCTCGGGCATCCAAGCAGCAAGCGCGTTACGCCGTGGGTCGATGTTTGATGTTATGGAGCAGCAACGATGTTACGCAGCAGGGCAGTCGCCCTAAAACAAAGTTAGCTTGACCCTTCGGGCGGAGGAGAAAATGTCATCAATTTATAATGAAACTAAAAGTGGATTTTGTCGGATTTGTGGAAATTGTAAGAAAGACAGCGTTTTTCTTCCAGTTTTGAAATTGGGCGTAAACCCACTTTTAAATGGGGGCCGCGCCTCATCGACATCGACATCCTTTTCTATGACAACATGATCATGAACGACGATATCTTGGCTATTCCTCATCCCTTCGTCGATGAACGTGCTTTTGTCCTGGCACCCCTGGCTGACATTGCGCCCGATTACGAACATCCCCAGACCCAAAAGTCTGTAGCCCAAATGCTGGCTGACGTATCCTCATCCGTAGATGAGGCCACAACGGCCGTTTACCGTTTACCGGATCAACCAAACTTCATGGGCACTTAACCCCCACCCTAACCCTCCCCCTAAAATGGGGAGGGAACATCTCCCTCTCCCGGTGGGAGAGGGCTGGGGAGAGGGTGAAAAAAATTTTCAAGGAACTGCTATTGATGTCAACCACACTAACCAGCTTCAAATGGGGTGAACGCACCTACATCATGGGCATCCTCAACGTCACTCCAGACAGCTTTTCTGGAGATGGCGTTATGGTTGAAGAAGATGTCATCGCCAAAGCGGTAGCCCAGGCCAAACAATTTGTAGCCGACGGCGCAGACATCATCGACATTGGCGGCGAGAGTACCCGCCCTGGCAGCTCACCTATAAGCGCAGAGGAAGAACTGGCGCGGGTGCTGCCGGTGGTGCAGGCCGTACGCCAGGCTGTGGACGTCGTTATTTCCATCGACAGCTACCGCGCTTCCGTGGCCGAAGCGGCCCTGGCGGCAGGCGCCAGCTGGCTCAACGACGTCTGGGGGCTGCGCATGGACCCGGACATGGCCGGCCTGGCAGCACAAGCCGGCTGCCCCATCGTCCTTATGCACAACCGCAGCAAACCAAAGAACATAGCGCAAGAAAAAAAGCTGGGCGGGCGCTTCATCGGGGTAAAATACGACGACCTCATCACCGACGTTAAACGTGAATTACAAGAAAGCATCGACATCGCCTTAAAAGCCGGCGTAAAAGAGTCCCAAATTATCCTGGATCCCGGCATCGGCTTCGGTAAAACCGTCGAGCAAAGTTTGCAACTGCTCGACCAGATTAATCAGTTCAAAACAATGGGATTTCCCATCTTAATAGGTCCGTCGCGCAAATCATTTATTGGCTATACGCTCGATTTGCCGCCAGACCAGCGCATAGAAGGAACGGCGGCCACCGTCGCCATTGGCATTGACCGAGGAGCCGACGTTGTGCGCGTCCATGACGTCAAAGCAATCGTTCGGGTCGCCCGTATGACAGATGCAATCGTGAGACGTTAAAGGATTTCAGTGCTATCAGTCACTAGTGAAATGCGTAAAACGTAATGCGTAAGGTTTATTACGCATTACGCATTACGAATCAAACCACAAACACACTGAATTTAGACACATTTTATAGGAGCTGCACATGATCGATTTTGAACTAGACCAGGAACAAAAGATGCTAACCGATGCCATCCGCCGCCTGGCGGAAGAGCGCATACGGAAAGTGTTTCGGGATGCGGACGAAGAAACTGATAGGAACTGTCATTTCGGGTTTTTTGCGGTTTCGGGTCAAAATTCGGTTTTTCCCCCGAACTACGACTGTTTTCGCACCCCGAACAACTAATCCAATCAGAATTTTCCGGCAACGCCGACTCCAAGAAGTGTAATTCCAGTCTATTTCTGCCGTCAACCCCTGATTCGCGTTAATGCGACAAAGCTCAAACACATAACTCCCCCACGAAGCCATATAAACTCCGATTTCGAGGTGTTATCCTGTTCCGCATAAACTTCGTTTTTGGGTATTATACCTACACCAAAGCAAGCTCAGGAGGTGAACGAGCACAGACGGCCACTGGCTGCTCCCGTTCCTGCTGCTTTGCCCAGTTAATAATCTTGGCAAGCTCCTTGGGATCCTCGATTATCGCCACAACCGACATTGTTCCCTGGCATTTTGGGCAAACAAACGGGTCAACTTCATAGACTTTCTGTAACAACCGTGCCCAACTTTGTTTGCGCAACTTGGACCAGGCATCGGAAACTTGGACAGTTTCCGGTTTCTCCTGAGGTATGGCTGGAACAATTTTGGATTCGCGTGGATGACCTTTTTGCCAACTTTCTGGGGCCAGGCTATAAATATTGGGGCGCTCTTGCCACTGCTTGCGGACTTTGCCCGCATATACGCCATAGCGACGAAGCAATTGAACCCGCCTTGGTGGTAAATGGGCCACAAGCTGGTCGACGAATTCAAAGCCTTTGAAGGTCTCTGTTTTTCCTTTGTAGAATCCCTTTGGGCTAGCTGTCCAGATTATCGTGTCGGAAGCTGGATCATACTGAATTTTTTCTGCACAGGTAGCGCCGCGAACGACATACTGGCCGAGGGCTTCTCGATCGGCCTTGTTGAATAGTCTGGTTTCGCTCTCGATGCTAAAGCCGGAATGCTTCCAGTCTCTGAGCATGTTCACTCGGGCTTGATCTATTAGTTCCTTTCGCAGAAACAAAGCCATAATCGCTGCTTGCCAGACCTTGAGCATCCCTTCGTCGGCTCCAATTGGTAAATATACAAAGCGGTCGTACTTGGTGAACCCACCTTCCAGAACCAGAACATGCCAGTGCGGGTGGAATCGAG
The DNA here is from genome assembly GCA_030733815.1 of Yanghanlia caeni. Classification (GTDB taxonomy): domain Bacteria; phylum Pseudomonadota; class Gammaproteobacteria; order Burkholderiales; family Burkholderiaceae_B; genus Yanghanlia; species Yanghanlia caeni. The sequence continues at coordinate 5,307 of JAUZQE010000032.1, read as the reverse complement.
CGAATTCACCAAACGACTGATAGCTGACAACACAGGCACATAGTAGTTCTTGACCGGCTGCCAGGGAGAAAAAATCAGAAAGCAAGGAGAATACCAGCCTGGACACCTCGCCAAACAGTCGCTTATCCGATTTAAAGTATGGTCTGAGAATCTTGGGAATCGTAAAAACAAATTGCCGATGCGGTAGATCAAGGAGCAAATCCTCGGCCAGGTATTCAGCATAGAGCAAGGTCCGTTTTTGGTCACAGGATGGGCAAAGGTGGAAAACCTTGCACGAAAATGGCCTGAAGTACGAATGTCCACAATCATGGCAACGTATTCGAACAACACCCTTGGTCCAATCGGCACATTCAGCAAAATGCTCAAGGCGGTCAAGGATAGTTTGCGATGGACTTGCGTAGGCTTGGTACTGGGTTAGAGAATTGCGGACTATGGTCTGGATTATCCCTTCCCGATGGGGAATGTAAGTTCCCATACCTATACATACGCAGGAAAACGATCATTTGCTTGCAATTGCGAAGAAAATAATGGAAAATGTGGACTGGCGCCACCTAACAACCGGTTCGAGCGGACTCACGGGACAAGCCCGTTCGCAGCTCAACCGAATGTTGAACGACAGCTTTCCCAAAAGCTCTACGGCTGCTCTGGGTCGACACCGGTAATCGGATCGTTGCCGCACTGAACAGCGCCCCGTTCCAGGTCGCCTCCATTTATGCGGCTGAACCGAGGGAGAGCAGCTTTACGCCGTCTGGCCGCAGTTCGCCCTTGGGCGACACGTGCCGGTAGAGCGTCTGCCGGGTAATCCCGAGTTCTTCGCAGAGATCGCCCACCTTGGTTTCCGGTTGCCCCATGCTGGCCATCGCCAGGCGTAGCTTGGCGGCGGTCATCTTGAAGGGGCGCCCCCCTTTCCTGCCGCGAGCGCGCGCCGAGATAAGTCCAGCGACTGTTCGCTCGGAAATCAACTCACGCTCGAACTCGGCCAGCGCGGCAAAAATACCGAACACAAGCTTGCCGGCGGCAGTGCAGATCACTTCTGATATTGGACTGTCAGGAGCTGGCTGCACAACAGCCGCTACACTCAATCAACTGGTGCAGTCGTCTTCTGAAAATGACAATTGACAACAGCAGGCTTCAGCTCGATAGAGACCTCTGCGAGCAGCTTCAGCACACGTATCCGCAGCATGAAGAGCTGGTAGCAGAGATGAAGGCCGTCAACGCCAAGCTCGTGATCTACGCAGACCACCTGAAACGGATGATTAGGATATAGCGCATACCAAGCACCCCTCTCCGCACCTGACGCGCTCCGCTTCGTCGCTTGCTTCCTGGCTCGTTCGGCTTCGCCGAGCCGAGACCAGGCTGAGTCAGGTTTGAAAACCGATTGATATGGACAGGTCCGTGACCATCGGCGCGATGATGACTACAATGTTCGCTGCCAGTACCCCACTGCTACGCAGCCCTTGCTACGAAAAATTAAGTTGCGAAACGCAAACCCACATATTCGCTACTCCTCAAGCAGGCTCCCAGAAGAGCCAACGAATATGTCAGCTCTGTTTGAGAATATGTGGGAAATCCTAATGTTTCCAGAGTGGTCCAAAGGCATCCGCGCAAAGCCAGGCCCCCGGCTACAGAAGCTCTCTGATGGGCGTGGGTTGCAGTTACACATCACCTCTGCCGGCTCCAAGCTCTGGCGCTGGGCCTATCGTTTCGATGGGAAGCAGAAACTGATGGCGTTCGGCGTCTATCCTGCCGTATCTTTGGCGCAAGCGCGTCAGGCCGCTGATGAGGCCCGTTCGGTACTGGCAGCAGGTATCGACCCGATGGAGCAGCGCAAGGCCGATAAGGTCAGCCTTGAGCGGAGCGTCGAGAACACCTTCGAGACCGTCGCCAGGGAGTGGGCATGGAGCTCCTCTGTGCCCCGGGTCTTAGCCACAAGATCGATGCCGGCATCATGCCCATCGAGCCCCTGCTGTTTGGCCCAGTCTGCATACGTCCACACATCACTATAGAGGTCTCGATAGGTCGCTTCCGTACGCAGATACGTAAGGATTAACTCTTCGAAGTAAGTACCCTTCTCGCGCTCAGATACAGCGGCTTTTCGGTATGTGTCTAGTAAAGTCGTCAATGCGGACATCGGACTGATCCCCTGTGTTGCGTTTTGCAAAAAGCTGGGGTTATCTTACGCTAGCACCTATTTCTGTGCCTCAACCCCGTGGATTGCTGATATCAGCACTTGCCGCCGCGCTCGCTGAGCATTGATGAAATGATGCTGCTTATCCTGTCAACCAGGTGGTAGAGCTGTTCCACGCTGAAAATCCACTGCCTCACTCGCAAAAGGCTCTTGGCTGTCCGCAATCCCCGCTAACGACTTCGACGTCTTCGAGCAGCAGCTATCCTCCCTGGTTGAGATCGCCGCAGGCGTAGGGGCGCAAGGTTCTTGTATAGGGCGGCGCTGAGCCGCCGGTGCGAAGGACGCGACTTCTGATAGCATCATAATAGCGCACCCTTGATCCTTATATATACGGTTAATATATAAACATTGATCTCGGGTGCGCGATACCCGCGAAGGAGATTTTTCCTTTACAAATCAGCAAGTTACAAGACCCTCATCATAATGACGTTCAGCGTTGGACCGTAGCACGTTCACCGTTTGACCGTGAGGCAATTCATTGTTCGACCGTAGTCTCCCAGGTAGGCGTGGGCGTCCAACCAGGAAGGTCTCATCTCTGATCTCCGTCACCACCCACCCTATTTTTTGAAGTTCCCGCAGCGCTTTACGCACTGTCGCTTTTCTGTTTGCCAACGCTGAGCGACTCACCATGTAGTCCCCGTAGAGATAGCCGCACAACGTCTCGAGCCTGACCCCTCGCTGAGCTCCATGGTTAATCCAGTGCAAGCGACTATGTATTAAGCGTGCTGCATCACTCTTCAAAGCTCTCACTTCGCTCATATCAACGCGCAAAAAGTCATTTTTCCGAAGCACTGCCCTCGTGATGATTGGATTCAAACCTACCACCACTTCCCTCGTTGCAGCATCTTCGAAATAGCCAGAGAGTAAATGGTAAGAGCCACGGGACCGCAGCCGCTGCACAACGACCGTGACCGCGCTTATCCTCTCAATCGATTCTCTTATGCGCGTAAGTGTTGCCTGACCTGGACGCAGGTAGCCGAGCAAACGCGCAAACGAAGTGAGCAGAAAACGAACTGCAATCGTTTTTTCTGTAATTGCCTCACCATCCAATCTCAGCCTACCCTTTCGGAGACGCCCGTCCCGAAGCATAGACTTCACCCCACCATATAGTGGCAGATTGTATGTGGCCAACGCCACCAACCCCTGTAAGACTCGAAGGTCGAGCGCGCCAAGTGGCTCAGGCCCCCAGAAACGAAAGCTGGTGTCCCCTACGTTGTAGGCTACGTCAAGCTTTTGCTTTTTCTGTTGACCCTTTTCAAGGCTTCGAAACAGCGGTGCATGTACAAACACCTGCGCCATCTTGGCATGCGTAATCAAAATGTCGCGTCTCATACCGTCGCTACCTTGATGGAAAGCTCTGGTAGAGACAGCCCGTTCAGCGAGCCAGCCAGGGCATCTATGTCACTGCGCCGCCATGCGACTGCTCGTAACCCGATTTTTACTGGTGCGGGGTAAATTCCTCGCTTAATACCCGCATACCACGTAGCCCGAGATACCGGGATGATTTCAAGTACTTGCGGTAGCCGCAAAAGTGTTTCTGTGCTGTTAGACACGTCACTCTCCAACCCCTAAATAGGCCGCCGGTGATGTGTGTCCTCAAAATCGCTGTATATAATCCCTCGCCGTGCGCAAGGGGAGTAGCGCACGGCTATTTCCGGGGACGCCTGATAACGTCCAATTAAGTATAGGTAAATCGCTGCCGAAAACTGTCAATTTCGGCAGCGACTGAGACTAGGCCAGTGTTCCAAGTTCAAATTGCTGCATTTATACCCCTAGCACCAACTAGGTCCGAGGCTACACGCTACAGCGCTACAGCCCTCGCGCCAGGTCATTCCGCTGGCTTGCCGTGCGACTCGCAAACGGCAATGATTCGGTTCGCTAGTTCCTCGGCGGTCAGGCACCGATACGGGGTGTAGCGGTCGGCGCTACCTTCCGCCTTGCTGGGACGAATGACCCACTTCCCGGATATGTCCTTGCCCACCTCGGGCAGCAGCGCCATCGGTATGAACCATGTGGCTACAAAGTGCGTCAGCTCCTCGTTGAACAGAGCGGCGACAAGGTAGGCGCGCCGTGCCTCGTTGAACGTGGCTTGCCGGACTTGGAAATGGACGACGTTGCCGCGCTCTTCGGAGTTGCGCTTGCGGATGGACACGGTACGGCACTTCAACTGGATGGCGACCGAGTTGCCTGTCACCTTGTCGAAGAAAAGCACGTCCAGCCCGTCATCGTCGGCAAGGGGCTGGAACGGCGACAAGCGCCCATCGCTGGCCTTCATCACTGCATTGACCAGCAGGTTCTCGCCTATTGCTCCGATTTGGGTTGAGGACAGGGGCATTTATCAAACTCGTTGTAGGCATGCCCGCCATTTTCGCGCGGAGCGCTGCCGCTGCCAATAGCGATGCGCGGCGCTACGGGGCGGCACAGGCCGCGATCACTACGCTGCCGCCCCAAGGGTACAGGCTACCGCTGCCCGTGCGCTGTAGCGGCCCGCTTGCGCGCTGCATGTGGTTATCTCCCGCATAAATACCGAACGAGTAACTGCTGTTTCCCTGTTCTTTGTTTGTTCTAGAACTGTAAGGCGTTGTTTTAAATAAATATTCCTTGCGGACCTCTCGGATAATTTCCCTGAATCACCCCGGGTTTTGAGGAGGCTGCATTTCTTGAGAGAATGCAGTCATGAGCAAGAACAACAAGTTTTCCCCTGAAGTCCGTGAGCGTGCCGTTCGATTGGTGCAGGAGCATCGCGGGGAGTATTCGTCGTTGTGGGCTGCGACCCAATCGATTGCCCCCAAGATCGGCTGCTCAGCCCATACTTTGTTGAAGTGGGTGCAGCTCCAAGAGGTCGAGGCGGGTACTCGATCCGGCGTGCCGCAGGCGGAGCAAGAGCGCATCAAGGCGCTTGAGCGCGAGAACAAGGAATTACGCCGCGCCAATGAGTCGTCCCTGAAATATTCATTTCAGCGGTTATTTGTGCGTTTCATGCCGCCAAGAGCCACAGTTTCCGAACGCCGAGACTGTCATTCAAGCGGTCACCAGGCCGGCCGCGGCCAAGGCCGGCCAGAACCGGCGTGGCATCGTGCCTTTCGCGAGGCACAAAAAAATCGCCCTCAGGAAGGGCA
>JAUZQE010000031.1 GCA_030733815.1 Yanghanlia caeni | reverse complement strand
CTCGCGTGCCCAGTGCTGTGCGCCCGAGCACGCCTCCATCCCGATCAGGCACGGCGTCCGGTTGGCGAAATGCTCCAGGAACACGCGGCGGCGCAATGCGCGATTCACTACTTCCCCTGTCTGCTCATCCACGTAGTGCACCTGAAACACCGACTTTGCAATATCGATTCCAACGGGCGTAAACTTCATGATGGATCCTCCGGTTTGCCTGTGAATACTTCGCGTATATCACCTCTGGGCACTTTGATGCCGTCGGCCCGTGAGGATCCACCCTCCCTGCTCATCCCCACGCTCTGACGCATCACTTCCTCTCGAATACTGGATGGGAGGCGGTCATTTCATTCTCCTTCATTGTTGCGAATACGCGAGAGCGTAGCAGATTCGCGGCTTGCACCGGAATGACGCAAGATGTAAGATACATATCGAATATATCTTTAAACATATATAACGCCATGGACATCGAACGGTTCAAGAATCAGCACGTTGACATACTTACGCGCATCGCCGCTTTGCGCAAGCTGGTGCACGACGGCATCGAAGCAAACGTGCACGCCATCGCCCGGCAGGTGCGCGACTTGGGTACGGTCGTGAAGCTGCATCTGGCGATTGAAGATCGTATTCTTTACCCCGCTGTACGTCAGTCTGCTCACCCCGGCATCGCGGCCATGGGTAATGCGTATCAGAACGAAATGAAGGGCATTGCGAACGAGTACATTCGTTTCACGAACAAATGGTCTGACCCGCAGCAGCTGGCGGCCGACCCCGAATCGTTTCGCGCTGCTGCAAACCAGGTACTAAAAACCGTGTACCAGCGCATGCAACGCGAAAACCACGAGTTCTACCCTGCGATCGAGCGCATTTGACTGCCGCGCCTGAGCGCCGTAGGAATCTCCGGCCTTCAAGCCGGGGAGGATGTCAAGCTACTGCGAATAATTCGCGTGGCGCCTGCGCGGGAATCGGTGGGTTAGCTGCGTTGTACCTGCTGCGGCATCGGTAGTGGCGTACCCAAGGCATTTTGATTCAGAAAAGCCCCAGCTGCAGCGGTTCGTGGGGATTGCGAAACGCCGTGGTATCGGTGTGTATGCGGCGGGTATTAAGGCCCGTGCGCATGCAGATGCGACGAAAACGCTGGTGCAGCATGTTGGCATACGCGCCCGTGCCGCGCATGCGCTGACTGAAATCGGAATTGTAATTCTTGCCGCTGCGCATGCTACGCAGCAGGTTCATGACGTGCTGCGCCTTCATGGGGTAGTGAGTCTGCAGCCATTCCTGAAAAAGGTCGGCCACTTCGCGTGGCAGGCGCAAGAGCACGTAGCTGGCCTCGATGGCACCGGCATCGGCGGCGGCAATGGCCACGCGCTCGAGCTCGTAATCGGTAAGCCCCGGGATGACCGGCGCAATGATGACCCCCACAGGAATGCCAGCGGCTCTGAGTGCGCGTATGGTTTCAAGGCGCGCGGCAGGCGTGCAGGCACGAGGTTCAATGCGTCGTGCCAGCTCGCGGTCGAGTGTGCCGATGGAAAGTTGCACGCGCACAAGGTTGCGCCGCGCCATGCGCGCCAGCCGGGGGATATCGCGGGTGATGAGGGACGATTTGGTGGTGATGCTTACCGGGTGGTTGAATTCGTCGAAGACGTGGAGCAGCTGGCCCGTGATGTTCAGGCGCCTTTCGATGGGCTGGTAGGGATCGGTGTTAGTGCCCATGGCGATGATCTGCGGTGTATATGACGGGCGGCCGAGTTCGCGGCGCAATACCTGCGCGGCATTGTGCTTGGCATAGAGCCGGGTTTCGAAATCGAGCCCCGGTGAAAGATCGAGATAGGCGTGGCTGGGCCGCGCATAACAGTAGATGCAGCCGTGTTCGCAGCCCCGGTACGCGTTGACCGACTGGTTGAACGGGATGTCGGGCGATGAATTGCGTGAAATGATGCTGCGGGCCTGTTCACCGGTGACTGTGGTGCGTGGGCGTGGGGCTTCGGGTACCGAAGCGGCTGGTACCGGCTCGGCGGCCGGGCCACGCAGACGGACCACAGGCCCACGGGGTTGGGGAACCGGACCGACTTGCCTGGCAAGCGGTGTGGCGGCGGGTTCAGGTGACTGCGGCCAGGCCCAGTCGGGCCTGGCTTCGCGCGTGTAGGCCTGGAATCGGGAAACCGGGTTTGATAGGCTGCCGCGGCCCTTGATGGGAACGGTATGCATTGCGCACCTCGATATACTGTACATTCATACAGTATATCGAATCCATGCGCGATGCAAGGGGCAGGGCGCCAGCGAAGATCAGCTGGCCAGCAGCGTGCCGTACTTGTTCTCGCCCGGCTGCGTGGGCTGCACCATCCAGTACACCAGGGGTATCAGCCCGATCAGCGTCAGGCTCAGCACCTGCCACCAGCCACTGCGCCCCACGTCGTGCAGGCGCCGGCAGCCGGCTGAAAGCGACGGAACCAAAAGGCCGAACATCACGATCGTACCCAGTACATCGTTGGGGTCGCCAATGCTGCGGCTGACCAATGAGGCTGCCGACATTGCCAGTACAGTGAACAGATAAAACCACCAGAACTCGCTGCGGGAGGCCCGCCCGTCGAAACGGGCGTATTTCCTCAGGCAGACGGTGACGGCCGTCTTGAAGTCCATGTGTGCACGATCTCCGCTGAAATCTGTGAAGCAGCAAGCTTACTTCATTGCAGCGAGCATGGACTCGGTGATATTCAGCATGGTGTTCAGCCCGCCACCGATCAGATACCAGGCATCGGGGTCCACATAGTGCACACGGCCCTCCTTGAAGGCGCGCGTCTGACTCAGTTGCGGGTGCTTAGCGAGCGTATTGGCGGCGGTGCGCTCGGCCCCATTGATGGCACTCCGATCCAGCACGATCAGCCAATCCGGCTCGGCGGCCGCAATGTCGGAAAGCGTCTTTGCACGCTTTTCGGCTGCGGCCTTCGCTTCGGGTGATCCGGGTTCGGGGCGAGGGGGTACCGGTGCGTTCGGATCCGCGGCGGGCAGCACGGACTTCAGCCCGGCCAGTTCATGTACATAGCCATAGCGGTCACCTGGCGCGTGCGCAATGATCGTATCCTTGACCGTGAACAGCATGGCGGCCGAACGACCGGCATTGACGGCGTGCAGCGCACGAATGTTTCGGTCGATCGCCGCCAGTGCGGCTTCGGCCTGCGCCTGCTTGCCGAAGGCCTCGCCGAGTGCACGGTTGGTGTTGCGGAAACTGTCGAGGAATGCGAGCGGGTCGGGCGCGAAGTCGATCGTCGGCGCCCGTTTCTGCAATTCCGGCACTGCCGGCATAGACCGACGGCCTGACACGATGAGGTCAGGCTTCACTTCGTGGAGCGCGTCATAGTCCGGTTCGAACAGCGTGCCGACGACCGGTACAGTTTGATAACGGGCCATGTGACCCTTGTAGGTGGAGCGGGGCACGCCGGCGACAGGCACATCGAGCACGGCCAGGGTGTCGAGCGTCGCAAGATCAAAGCTGACTACGCGTTGCGGCGGCGCGTCCAGCGAGAGTACCCCCTTACTGTGTGTCAGCTCGAAGGCTTGAGCAGGAAGTAGGGGCAGGGCCAGCAGGGCTGCGGCCACAAAGGCCCGCGGGAATGTCACGTTCATCGTATTGATGCCATCAGGAAAGGTTGAAGACGGGCGAAATAATGGATTGGTTGCTGGGAAGCGTAATAATAATGAGTCTCATTATACGCGTAGAGAGCATGCCTGCACCGCCGTGGCGCACGGTGATCGTTGCGATGCACAAGAACGGGGCAGACGGGCTGCAACCGACCTTGAAATGGCCGCAAACGGCACATGAAAACTGGCACGGGTATTGCGAAAACAGACATGTCATCAACGGGAGTCACATGCCATGTCATTGTTTTCTGATCCATTCGATGCCGACGTCCGGCTGCACCCGCCCGGCTGCGCTTGCGGGCGTCATGCCAGCCCACCGGTCGCAGCCTCAACACCTACCGACACGCGGGGCGAGGCAGCCGATATCCATGCCCGGGCGGTAGATGCCGCTGTCATGCGCGCGCTTTTTCCCAACGATCTGCAACGCCGGCGTTTTCTGAAAGCGGTTGGTTCGGGGACCGCGCTGGCCGCTATCTCGAGCCTGTTCCCGCTTGGCGCGGCCCGTGAGGCGTTTGCGCAGGGGGCAGGGGCGATCGAGAAGCCGCGCCTCAAGGTTGGATTCATTCCGATCACCTGCGCCACGCCCATCATCATGGCGCACCCGCTGGGGTATTACAGCCGGCACGGGCTGGATGTCGACGTGGTGAAGACGGCGGGCTGGGCGGTGATCCGCGACAAGGCGCTTGCCGGCGAGTACGACGCCGCGCACATGCTCTCGCCCATGCCGCTGGCGTTGTCGGTGGGCGCCGGTTCGCAGCCCATTCCATGGGCCATGGCGGCGGTTGAAAACATTAACGGACAGGCGATCACGCTCGCAATGAAGCACAAGGATCGGCGTGATCCGCGCGACTGGAAGGGCTTTCGTCTGGCTGTTCCATTCGATTACTCGATGCACAACTATCTGCTGCGCTATTACCTGGCCGAGCATGGGCTCGACCCCGACCGTGACGTGCAGATTCGCGCCGTGCCGCCGCCCGACATGGTGGCAAATTTGCGGGCAGGCAATCTCGATGGATTCCTCGCGCCCGACCCGGTGAATCAGCGGGCCGTATACGACGGCGTGGGCTTCATACACCTTTTGTCGAAAGAGATCTGGGACGGCCATCCGTGCTGCGCGTTTTCTGTCAGCAAGCGCTTCATTGCAGAGAATCCGAACACGTACAGGGCATTGCTCAAGGCGATTCTGGATGCCACTTCATATGCGGCGCAGAGCGAAAATCGCAAGGAGATTGCCGCAGCCATTGCCCCGGCCAACTACCTGAACCAGCCGGTAACCGTGGCGGAACAGGTGTTGACGGGCACCTATGCCGACGGCCTTGGCCAAGTGCGTCAGGATCCGCAACGCATTGGTTTTGATCCGTTTCCCTATGAGTCGTTTGCGGTATGGATTCTTACGCAAATGAAGCGTTGGGGCCAGATCGATGGCGATGTGAACTATGCCGACGTCGCGCGTGAAGTCTTTCTTGCCACTGACGCCTCGCGCATGATGCGCGAGCTGGACATGCCGGTGCCCGAAGCGGGCAAACCGGTGACCATAATGGGCAAGGCCTTCGACGCAGGGGCGCCCGAAGCGTATGTCAGCAGCTTCGCCATACGCAGGGGGTAGACCATGAGCGATACCGCATTGCGCTGGAAATCCGTGCTGGTCTCCGTAGCGGTCCTGCTGGTCTTTCTTGGGGTCTGGCACGTGGCGACCCTGCCGGCCCCCGCGACCCGTCAGGTCGATCCGCAGTATGCGGCCCTGGTGGGGGCCGCCGCCGCAACGGGCAACGAGTCGGCCATGCCCACTCCGGCGGATGTCGGACGCCAGCTGTGGGCGCACCTGAGCGATCCGTTCTACGACCGCGGCGCCAACGACAAGGGCATTGGTACCCAGCTGCTGTCGTCGATTGGAAGGGTGATGCTGGGTTACGGCATGGCGGTGCTGGTGGCCATTCCTCTTGGGTTTCTGATCGGGATGTCGCCCGTGGCTTACCGTGCTCTCGATCCGTTCATCCAGGTGCTCAAACCCATTTCCCCGCTTGCGTGGATGCCGTTGGCGCTGTTCATCATCAAGGATTCCGATGCCTCGGCCGTGTTCGTGATTTTTATCTGCGCGCTCTGGCCCGTGCTGGTGAACACCGCCTTCGGGGTGGCGGGCGTGCGCCGCGACTGGCTGAACGTTGCCCGTACGCTTGAACTGCGGCCGTTACGCCTGGCGTTTGGCGTGGTCTTGCCGGCCGCCGCGCCAACGATCATGACCGGCATGCGCATTTCCGTGGGTATCGCCTGGCTCGTGATCGTTGCCGCCGAAATGCTGGTGGGCGGAACCGGCATCGGTTACTTCGTATGGAATGAGTGGAACAACCTGTCGGTGGCCAACATCCTGTGTGCCATTCTGTTCATCGGCCTGGTCGGCATGGCACTCGACCTGGCGCTGGCGCGGCTCGGGCGCCTGGTCTCTTACAAGGAGTAAGGCGCATGAGTTCAGCTTTCCTGAAAGTGGAAGGTTTATCCAAGGTATATCCGAACCCGAAAGGCGGCAAAGGCGTCACGGTGTTCGAGGACGTGCACTTCGACATGCGCAAGGGCGAGTTCGTGTGTGTGCTGGGGCATTCCGGTTGCGGCAAGACCACCATATTGAACATTCTGGCCGGACTGGATGAGCCGACTTCCGGCGTGGCGATCATGGCTGGGCGTGAACTTGCCGGGCCGTCGCTCGAGCGCGGGGTGGTCTTTCAGGGCCACGCTCTGCTACCCTGGTTGAGTGCGCTGGGCAACGTGGCGTTTGCGGTGCGCTCACGATGGCCCGAGTGGTCGCGCAGCGAGGTGCTGAATCACAGCCGCCATTATCTCGAGATGGTGAATCTGGGCCATGCGCTCGACAAAAAACCCTCCGAGCTTTCCGGCGGCATGAAGCAGCGCGTGGGCATTGCCCGGGCGTTTGCCATTCAGCCCAAAATGCTGCTGCTCGACGAGCCCTTCGGCGCGCTCGATGCCCTGACGCGCGGCTCGATTCAAGACGAACTGCTTCGTATCGTTGCGGCCACGGGTCAGACGGTGTTCATGATCACGCACGACGTCGATGAGGCCATATTGCTGGCCGACCGCATCGTGCTTATGAGCAACGGACCCCGCGCCCGAATCGCCGAGTTCGTGGAAGTTACCCTGCCGCGCGATCGTACCCGTGAGACGTTGTTTCGCGAACCCCTGTATTACCCGTTGCGCAACCACCTCATCGACTTTCTGGTGCGCCGCTCGAACCGTGCCGCAGATGCCGGGTACGACCCGCGCACGCCACCGCTGGTGCGGCCTCGTTCGAGTGCAGCGCACTCGGTCGAACCTTTATTCAACCCATCAACAGGAGAACCCTTCAATGAATCGCTCGGAGATCACCGAACTCATCAAGCAGGCCCGTATCAAGCGCCAGCTCAGCTGGGCACAGCTGGCCGAAATCGTGGGCAAAAGCAAGGAATGGACAACGGCGGCCCTGCTGGGCCAGATGACGCTGACCGCGGAGCAGGCGCAGGCGGTGGGCGAAGCGCTAGGGCTGCCTGAGGAGGCGGTGGCCGGGTTGCAGGTGGTGCCCTACAAAGGCTCCCTGCCCACCGAGGTGCCCACCGATCCGCTCATTTATCGGTTCTATGAACTGGTGAACGTATACGGCACGACGTTCAAGGAACTGATTCACGAGGAGTTCGGCGACGGCATCATGAGCGCCATCGACTTCAAGATGGATCTGGAGCGCGAGGCCGACCCCGCCGGCGATCGTGTCCGTATCGTCATGAGCGGCAAGTTCCTGCCCTACAAGTCGTACTGAGGCGCAGCCGGGCGCGAAACCTGCTTGCATGAGGCCGGGTGCGCGAGCACCGGGCCTCGCCGACAGACGCCGGTGGGGCTCTGAACTTCAACGGAGAACGAGTCATGAAGAACGGAGAATTCGCCGCTGCGCGAACGCGGGGCAGCTGGTCGGGCAGATACTGGGTTGCGGCGGTGGCGCTGCTGGCGGGCGCAGCCTTGCATACGCTGGTGCACGCGCAGCTGCCGCCAGCCGAGTCTTATCAGGGCGTGGAGTACGTGAGCGGAGGATTTGGTTCCGACAATGCCGAGGCGTTCAAGGCGGCTCAGGCGCAGTATCCGCTCGCACTTACATTCGCGGCAGCAGACGAAGACGGCGGGTCACGACCCTATGTGGCCGACGTACACGTGGTCGTGAAGGATGACAACGATACCGTGGTGCTGGATGCGCCTTCGGTGGGGCCCTACCTGCTTGCGAAGCTTCAACCCGGCAATTATGAGGTTGCGGCCACGTACCTGGGCGAGACGCAGACACGCCGCATACAGGTGAAGGATGCCGGTTCGGCACGCGAAACCATCACCTGGAAGCGGCGTTGAGCTTTACTTGTTACTGAGCGTGCGGTTCAGGCGCGCGAAGTGGCCCCGGCCGGCAGCAACATGACGAACAGATAAATGGCCGTACCGACCGCCAGGATCATCCAGTTGGCAGTGGCAATGGTGACGAGCGCCAGCACGATGGCTGCCAGCGAACCGATGAAGCGGGCCGTGTAGCGCGGCCCGAACAGCGCGCCGATCGAGATGCCGATCAGGATCGCCGCCAGGATCTGAATGACGTATTGCATGGATCTCCCCCGTTTGTCTTTTTATGGTCTGGGCGGCGCATGCACCCCGCCCGCGACGCGTCGTCCGTGCCGGACGGCCCGAGTTTAGCATTGAACTAAAATGTCTGGTCCATTTCGACAGACCAGACCAATGACCGAAAAGATACGAATCGCCATTGCCGGCTATGGCAATCTGGGCCGGGGTACCGAGGCCGCTGTGGCCCAGTCGGCCGACATGACCCTCACGGGCATCTACACCCGTCGCGATCCTTCCGGCGTTCAGCCGCTCGACGCGGCGGTACCTGTGCGCCGCCTCGACGATATCGACGCTCATCGCGACGAGATCGACGTGCTGATTCTGTGCGGGGGTTCCCGGAACGATCTTCCCGAACAGGGGCCCGCCCTGGCGGCCCGCTTCAATACGGTCGACAGCTTCGACACGCACGCCCGCATTCCCCAGTACTTCGAAGCCGTGGACGTGGCCGCACGCGCTGGCGGCACGGTTGCGCTCATTTCCGTGGGCTGGGACCCGGGCCTGTTCTCGCTGAATCGCCTGTTCGGCGAAGCAATTCTGCCGCAAGGCGAGACCTATACGTTCTGGGGCAAGGGCCTCAGCCAGGGGCATTCCGATGCCGTGCGCCGCGTACCCGGCGTGAAGGCTGCGGTGCAGTACACCGTGCCCTCGCCCGAAGCGATCGAACAGGTGCGTAGCGGCGCGCGGCCGGTTCTTAGCACCCGACAAAAACACACGCGTGAATGTTTTGTGGTTCTGCAAGAGGGGGCCGATGCCGATCAGGTGCGTGAAGCGATCGTCACCATGCCCGACTATTTTGCCGACTACGACACCACGGTCACCTTCATCAGCGAAGAAACCCTGCAGCGTGAACACTCTGCCATGCCGCATGGCGGCTTCGTGATTCGCAGCGGTGAAAGCGGCACGGGTGAAAAGCAGGTCGTGGAGTATTCGCTTACCCTGGAAAGCAACCCCGGCTTTACCTCCAGTGTGCTGGTGGCGTACGCGCGCGCGGCACATCGTCTGAGCCGTGCCGGCGAACGTGGCGCCCGCACGGTGTTCGACATTGCACCGGCGCTGTTGTCGCCGCGCACGCCCGAAGAACTGCGTCGCGACCTGTTGTAAGGCTTGAACGGGCCAGCATGAACGGGCTGCCGCCGGATGCGTGCGGCGGCCCGTTTTCGGTGGCGCGTGGCCGAAGTGGTGTGATTAATGCCGGCTTCAGCGCGCCTGAAATGGTGTGGCGTCGATCGGCGTGGCGCCGTTGCCGGTCATCTGTGCGCGCAGCAGCACGGCGCTGCCGCAGGCCAGCGTGAAGCCGAGCGCGCCATGCCCGACGTTCAGCCATAAATTGGCCAGCTTCCGGCTGGGCCCCACGATCGGCCGGCCCTCGGGGGTTGCCGGGCGCTCACCGGCCCAGGGCTCGGCCTGTTCGACCGCCAGCTGCGGAAACGCACGATGCACCTCGTTCTTGAGATGCCGGATGCGGTCGGGCCGGATCGCGGCTGTCGCGTCGCCCATGTCGACCATGGCGGCGATGCGCAGCACATTACCCAGGCGTGCATACACGATGCGCCGTTCGTAATCGGTGACGCTGATATCGGGGGCAGCCGGGGGCGCTGAAGGGCTGGCCTGCGTGGTGACGCTTGAAGGGTCGGGCAGCGGCACGCTCAGGCTGTAGCCCTTGAGGCCGTAGAGTGCAACGCGCTCGCCATGTTGCCGCAACAGCTCGTAGCTCTGCAGGCCGTTGGCCAGCACCACCTGCTCGGCCTCGACCGTTTCGCCGCCTTCCAGCACCACACCCGTGACACGCGTGCCGCTGACACTGAGCCGCGCAACCCGTGCGTTGAGGTGGGTTTCGGCATTGGGGTGGCCCTGAATGCGTTCGAAGAGCCCGCGCGTGAACAGGTAGCAGTCGCCCGCTTCTTCGGTGGGGGTGTACACACAGCCGGCCAGTGCAGTGCCCAGATTCGCCAGCGCGGGTTCGATCTCCACCGATTCGGCGCGCTCGAGGATACGTTGCTTCGAACCGTGCCGGGCCTGATACGCGACCTGCTTGCGGGCTTTCTCGAGCAGCGCGGGGCTGCGGTATGCGATCAGCTTGCCGTTGCGGCGGTGGTGGAATTCGAGCGGCGTTTCGCCGAGCCAGGCGTGCAGGGTGTCGCGACTGAGATACGAAAGCTGCAGCAGCGCAGTGGTCGAGGCCCGTACGCTGGCGGCGTTGCAGGCCTGCAGAAACGCCATGAGCCAGCACCACTGGCGGGTATCGACGCGGGGCCTGAAGCGCAGGGGAGACGCCGGGTTCAGCAGCCATTTGGGCAGATCAGCAAATACCCCCGGATCGGCCAGCGGCGCGACGTAGTCGTAGCTGAGCTGCCCGCCGTTGGCATAGCTGGTGACCAGACCGGGGCCGGGCCCGGCTTCGAGCAGCACCACATGATGCCCCTGACGCAGAAGTTCCCAAGCCGTGGTTGTGCCGATCACGCCCGCGCCGATCACTGCGATTCTCATGATGATATCTGGTGCAATGGAACAGACGTCATTGTCGCATGCGCGGCCCGATCACATGCGTTCGGCAGTCCATTCGCCGGCCGTTCCGGTGCCCTTCATGCGTGCTCCCTGCACCGTACCTTCGAAGTTCAGCGGGCCTTCGGCGGTGTTGAGCGTGTAGCGAAAATGCGACCCCTGCACGTTTACATTCATGGCAGGAATCGAATGCTCGTCAAGCGTGATGGCCGTGGCCCGCACGTCGTTCAGGGTTTGCCATATACGCATCACGAAATCCCGGTGACCGGGTGCCTTGACCCGCCACAGCCCCGCGATTTGCGCGGGTATGGTCCACATGAAGATATCACGTCCTTCCACCACTTCATGGTGGTCGGGTGTCCATTCATCCATGTGGAAGGCGTGTGCGACGATGCGCGTACCCGGCTTCAACGCCAGCAGATGCGGGCGCAGCTTCAGGTTGATTTCCGGGAACAGGTACATGGTGATCACGCTGGCCTGCGACAGATCGGTGTCGAACAGGTTCTCGGTGCGGAATTCAAGTTTGTCGGCCACGCCGGCTTCCTGCGCCAACGCCGTGGCTTCGCGTGTGCGTTCCGGGTCGAGGTCGACCCCCAGGCCGCGCGTGCCATGCTTTACGGCCGCGGCAATGGGTATGCGGCCATCGCCGCTGCCCAGGTCGATGAGGTAATCATCGGGCCCCACCCGACCCAGCTCGAGCATGCGCTCGACCACCGCGGGCGGCGTTTTGATATAGGGCACGTCGAGCGCCGGGCGCTCGGCGCCATGTGCGCTTGCCGCCGTGAAAAGTGATGCGACGACGAGCGCAAGGCCGCGACGCAAGAGCGGAAACGGCAAAGAGGAGTGAGACATGTGCTTCTTGAAGAGATCTGCAGGAAAACCACTATTGTTGCGCAATTCGCCGTGCCGCGCTGCCGCGGGTTGCTATGATGCGCCGGTTCGTCGCGTACAGGGAGTTTCACAGAAATGAGTTCACCAACCGCTCGCACCTTCGTACTGGCGCATGGTTCCTGGCACGGGGGGTGGTGCTGGGCGCCCGTTGCCGCGCGCCTGAGGGCGCACGGGCATCGCGTTTTCACGCCCAGCTTCACGGGCATGGGCGAACGTGCGCAGCTGCTGTCGCCCTCGATCACGATCGACACCTTCATCGACGACCTCATTCAAGTGATTACCGGCGAAGATCTGCATGACGTCGTGCTGGTGGGGCACAGCTTTGCCGGTGTGCCCATTACGGGTGTGGCCGACCGGCTGCCCGAGCGCCTGGCCGGGCTGGTGTACTTCGATTCGGTCGTGCTGGAAAGCGGCCGCGACAGTTTTTCGCATTATCCGCCGCAGGAAGCGCGGGCGCGCGTTGAAGCGGCCCAACGCGCAACCGGCGGTCTGGCCGTGCCGGTGCCTGACCCGTTGCCGGCTGCGTGGGGCCTTGAGCCGGGGTCGCCCGAGCATGAGTGGGTGGTGGCGCACCTCACGCCGCATCCGTTGGGCAGCTATACCACGCCGTTGAATCTGCAGCACCCGATCGGCAATGGTCTGCCGTGCACGTATATCCACTGCACCGCGCCGTCGTTGCCGCTGCTGGAAAGCTCACGCGTGCTGGTGCGGGCGCTGGGGGGATGGAACTGGGTGGAGTTGGCTGCCCCGCACGAGGCACACATCACGCACCCCGATATGCTGGCGGACGTGCTGCTGAACCTGTAACGGCTACCGGCGATCGCTGCCGCCGCAGGCCGGGTGCAGCGATACGCCGGCATGTGAACCTAGTATGCGCCTGAAACGGCCAGCCGTTCGTTGATCTTGCGTGCGGTGGCCAGCAGCTTGGGCAGAATCTGCTGCTGGGCCTGCGGCGCGTTCATGCGGCTGCGATGCAGGCCCACATTGATGGCCGCCATGACCCGGCCGTTACGGCTGACCAGCGGTGCGGCAAGCGAAATCAGGCCTTCTTCGAGCTCTTCGTCCAGCAGCGCCCATCCCTGCCGGCGCACCTTCAGAATCTCTTCGCGCAAACGCGCCGGATCGGTGACGGTACGCGGCGTTCTGGCCACGAGCTTTGCATTGGCCAGATAGGCCTCAAGCGCGTCATCGTCGAGCCCGGACAACAGCACGCGACCCATTGACGAACAGTAGGCGGGCAGGCGGCTGCCGATGCCCAGATTGATCGAGATGATTTTCTGCGTGGGTACACGCAACACGTAGACGATCTCGTCGCCGTTCAACACCGCTGCTGAACTGGATTCGTGGACGTCGCGAACCAGGTCTTCAATGAACGGTTCAGCCATGCTCCATAATGGCAGCGAACTCAGGTAGGCGAAGCCCAGGTCGAGCACCTTGGCGGTCAACCGGAACTGACGGCCTTCCATTTCCACATAGCCCAGCGCATGCAGGGTATGCAGAATGCGGCGCGCGCCCGCACGGGTCAGGCCGGTGCGTTGAGCGACTTCCGTCAGGGTCTGGGAAGGGGCTTGCGCGCTGAAGCTGCGAATCACCGCCAGCCCGCGCGCAAACGACTGTACGTAGCTGTCGCCCGGTACGCGTGCCGGCTCCTGGGGGGCCGATTCGTTGGACGCGGCCTCGCCGGCCGAAGCCTGAGTCATGGTTTTGTCTCCAGATGGGCCGCCAGTTCGCGCAGTGCGGCTTCCTTATCACGTAGCGCCTGGCGTCGCTCAGGCGTATTCCAGTCGTAGAAACCACGGCCGCTCTTCACGCCCAGGTCACCCTGTTCGACCTTTTCACGCAGAACGCGCAGTGGCGTCTGACTGTTTTCGAGGTCGGGGTACAGGTATTCGGCGATCGCCAGGTGGATGTCCAGCCCGTTCAGATCGCGTTGCTCCAGCGGGCCGGTGAGCGCGAGGCGGATGCCCAGCGCCCACCTGGCCACCGTGTCGATGTCTTCGGCGCTCGCCACACCGTCTTGCAGCAGTGCCATGGCTTCGCGGGCCAGCGCATGCTGCAGGCGATTGGCAATGAAGCCCGGGATATCCTTGCGCACGTGCACGGGCCGTTTGCCGGTGTCGCGCAGGATGCGAAGAACGCGCGTGATGGTGGCATCATCCGTGCGGGCTCCGCCCACTACTTCGACCAGCGGAATGATCTCGGCCGGCGTAAAGAAATGCGTGCCGACGAAGCGCTCGGGCCGTTGCAACGATTCGGCCAGGCGGCTGATCGACAGGCCGGAGGTGTTCGTGGCAATGATGGTTTGCGGGGAACAGATCGCTTCCAGGCTTGCGAAGATGCGCTGCTTCAGAACGAGGTTCTCGGGCGCGGCTTCGATCACGAGCGTGCAAGCGTGTGCCGACTCGAGCTCGGCGTGCCATGTCAGGCGTTCGCCCAGTGCGGGATCGGTGCTGCCGCCCAGCAGATGCTGTCGTGAGCGGTTGCGTGCGTCTTCCGAAGGGTCGATGAGCACGACACGCCAGCCTGCTCGAGCGAACAGGCTGGCGATGGCGTTGCCCATGTTGCCTGCGCCAATGACGGCGAGGGTTTCAGGGCGAGCCGATGTCACGGTTCAGACCCGTTCCAGCAGAACGGCGATGCCCTGGCCGACGCCGATGCACATGGTACACAGCGCGTACCGGCCACCGGTGCGATGCAGCTGGTTCACCGCCGTGGTGGCCAGACGTGCACCGCTGGCGCCCAGGGGGTGGCCCAGAGCAATGGCGCCCCCATTGGGATTGACGCGCGGGTCGTCGTCTTTCAGGCCCAGCTGCCGCAGTACGGCTATGCCCTGGGCGGCGAAGGCTTCGTTCAGTTCGATGACATCGATCTGATCGAGGGAAATGCCGGTTTGCGCCAGCAGCTTTTGCGTGGCGGGCGCAGGGCCGATACCCATGATGCGCGGCGCCACACCGGCGGTGGCCATGCCCACGACGCGCGCGCGCGGGGTGAGGCCGTGACGGGCAGCGGTGGCTTCGTCGGCCAGAAGCAGCGCGCAGGCCCCGTCGTTCACGCCGCTGGCATTGCCGGCCGTCACCGTGCCGTCGGGGCGCACCACGCCCTTGAGGCGTGCCAGCGCTTCGAGCGAGGTCTGGCGGGGGTGCTCGTCATCCTTGACGATGACGGGGTCCCCCTTGCGTTGCGGCACCTCGACCGGGGTGATCTCTTCGGCCAGAATGCCGGCCTTTTGTGCTGCGGCGGCTTTTTCCTGGCTGGCGAGCGCCATGCGGTCTTGTGCCTCACGCTCGATACCGAAATCCTGAGCGACGTTTTCCGCGGTCTCCGGCATCGAATCGATGCCGAACAGGGCTTTCATTCTGGCATTCACGAAGCGCCAGCCGATCGTGGTGTCGTACACCGCATTGGCGCGTGAGAAGGCGCTTTCCGCCTTCGGCATCACGAACGGTGCGCGGCTCATGCTTTCGGTGCCGCCGGCGATCATCAGGCCGGCTTCACCGGCGCGGATGGCGCGGGCGGCCGTGCCCACGGCATCCAGGCCCGAGCCGCACAGCCGGTTGATGGTCATGCCTGGCACTTCCAGGGGCAACCCGGCCAGCAGCGCCGACATGCGCGCCACGTTGCGATTGTCTTCGCCGGCCTGGTTGGCGCAGCCAAAGAGCACATCGTCAACCGACTGCCAGTCCACGCCCGGGTTGCGCTCCATCAGGGCGCGGATCACGATGGCGCCCAGGTCATCGGGGCGCACGCTGGCGAGCGCGCCGCCGTAGCGGCCAAAGGGCGTGCGAATGGCATCGCAGATGTAGGCTTGTGTCATGGTCGGGTTTCCTCCGGTACTTGTGTTTTAGTTGACGCGGGCGCCCGAGGCTTTCACCACGGCACTCCACTTCTCGTTCTCGGCTTCGATGAATTGCGCGAACGATTCAGGGGTCTCACTATAGACCTCTGCGCCCTGCGCCGTGAACTTCTCGACGACTTCGGGGTCGTGCAGCGCTTCGACGATGGCTTCGTTCAGCAGCTTCACGATATCGTCGGGCGTGCCGGCAGGCGCGAACATGCCGAACCACGAGGTGGCTTCATAACCGGGCACACCGGCTTCGGCAACGGTCGGGATCTCGGGCAGTTCAGACGAACGCTTGGAAGGCGTGACGGCCAGCGGAACCAGCGTGCCGCTGCGCACGTGCTGGATCGCCGAGGGCATGTTGTCGAACATGATGTCGACCTGGCCGCCCAGCAGATCGGTCACGGCCGGGGCGCTGCCACGATACGGCACGTGCAGCATGTCAACGCCGGCAAGCTGCTTGAACAGTTCACCCGAAAGGTGGATGGAGCTGCCGTTGCCCGAAGACGCGAAGGTGACTTCGCCGGGGTGCGCCTTGGCGTACTCGATCAGCTCCTGAACGCTGCGGTAGGGGCGTTCGGGATTCACGACCAGCAGGTTCGGCACCATGGCCACGCGTGTGAGCGGCTGAAAATCCTTGCGCGGATCGAATTTGAGATTACCGTACAGGTGTTCGTTGATGGCGTGCGTGCCCACGGTGCCCATGAACAGGGTGTAGCCGTCGGGCTTGGCGCGCGCCGCAAGCTGCATGCCGATATTGCCACCCGCGCCGTCGCGGTTCTCGATCACCACGCTCTCGCCGAACTTGGTGCCCAGATACTGGCCTACGATGCGGGCCAGGATATCGGTGGTGCCACCGGCCGAAAAGGGCACGATGATGGTGATGGGCTTTGTGGGGAAGGGTTGTGCCGTGGCCGTGGCCGGCGCAAGGGCGCTCAGGCCGCCCAGGGCGACTGCGCCGGCAACGGCAAATGCGCGCAGCACGCTGCGGCGGGTGGTGAAGGAACGCATGAGTTCTCCGAGTTGCAGGTAGGGTTGAATGGCGCAGGCGGCTTACAGCGTTGCAGTGCCGAGCGTGACACCGCCGCACACGTACAGAACCTGGCCAGTAATGAAACTGTTTTCCGGGGAAAGGAAGAACAGCGTTGCCCTGGCCACGTCTTCGGGCGTGCCCAGGCGTTTGACGATGATGCTGTCAATGATTTTTTGTGTGCGCGGCGCGCCATCCGGGTTGCTCTTGCGGAACAGCTCGGTTGCGATGGGGCCGGGGCCGATGGCGTTGACGGTAATGCCATCGCCACCCAGCTCCATGGCCAGCGTGCGGGTCATGCCTACCAGCCCGGCCTTGGTGGCCGAATACACCACGCGCTCGGGCTTGCCCAGTGCGGCGCGCGAGCTCATGTTGACGATGCGGCCGTTGCCGCACGCACGCAGTGCGGGCAGACACGCCTGAATCAGAATGAGGCTGGCCTGCAGGTGCAGGGCCACCACGTAGTCCAGATCGTCGATCGTGGCGGTATCGATCGTGCCAGGGCGAGTGGCGCCCGCGTTGTTCACCAGTGCGGTAATTGCATACTGCGACACGATTTCCTGTGCCCGTTCACGCGTCTGCGCGGCGTCGGTGAGGTCGGCCTGGAAGTTCACCAGATTCGGGTGGCTCCATTGCGGCAGTACGTAATCCAGATTGACGACGGTGCGCCCGGCTTCCAGCAGCATGGTGCAGATGGCACGGCCAATACCGGAACTTCCCCCGGTGACGAGGGTGGCTTCCTTAAGTGTCATGGTCAGATCTCGGTGGGGCGTATCGAATGACGGCGCAACGTTTGCGGGTTACGCCGGGTCGGCGACGGGCAGGCCGATGAGGCGTTCCAGCTCGGCCTTGTCGAGGCCTTCGACCAGGTCGATGAGCTGCAGCCCGTTCGGGGTGCAGGCCAGGGTGGCCAGATCGGTGTACACGCGCGATACGCAGCCAATGCCGGTAAGCGGGTAGGTGCACTTTTCCACGACCTTGCAGGTGCCATCGCGGGTGAGCAGGTTGGTCATCACCCACGTTTGTTTGGCACCAATCGCCAAGTCCATGGCGCCGCCTACGGCCGGAATGGCGTCGGGCTCGCCCGTGCTCCAGTTGGCCAGGTCGCCGGTGGCAGACACCTGGAAGGCGCCGAGCACACAAATGTCGAGGTGGCCGCCACGCATCATGGCGAAACTGTCGGCGTGGTGGAAATAGGCGCCGCCCGGCAGCAGCGTAACGGGCTGCTTGCCGGCGTTGATGAGGTCGTAGTCTTCCTCGCCCTTTGCGGGGGCCGGGCCCATGCCCAGAATGCCGTTTTCACTGTGCAGCACGATCTCGCGGTCGGCCGGCAAATAGTTGGCCACGGCGGTGGGCATGCCGATGCCGAGGTTGACGTAGGCGCCGTTGTGAATGTCTTGCGCAACGCGCTGGGCGAGTTCCTGCTTGGTTCGCGCTTTGTAGTTAGCCATGTGATGTCCTTTCCGCGTTCAGGCTGCGTTGGGGGCGAAGCCGCCGGCTGCAGTGGCCTGACGTTCGACCTTCACGATGCGGTCGACGAAGATGCCGGGGGTGACGACCGCTTCGGGGTCGAGTTCACCCAGTTCAACGATTTCGTGTACCGAAGCCACGGTGAGCTTCGCGGCGGTGGCCATGACCGGACCGAAATTGCGTGCGGCCTTGCGATACACCAGATTGCCCCAGCGGTCGCCGCGTTCGGCCTTGATTAGTGCCACGTCGCCGTAAATGGGTTCTTCGAGTACGTAATGGCGGCCGTTGATGACGCGTGTTTCGCGATCACCCGCCAGCTGCGTGCCGTAGCCGGTGGGGCAGAAGAACGCGCCAATGCCGGCACCTGCCGCGCGCAGCCGCTCGGCAAGCGTGCCTTGGGGCACGAGTTCGAGTTCGATTTTGCCGGCGCGGTACAGCGAGTCGAATACGTAGGAATCGACCTGCCGAGGGAAGCTGCAGATGATTTTGCGTACCTTGCCCGACTTGAGCAGGGCGGCAAGCCCGGTGTCGCCGTTGCCGGCGTTGTTGTTCACCACGGTGAGATCTTTGACGGGCAGGGCACACAGGCCGTCGATCAGTTCGTTGGGAATGCCGGCGGTGCCGAAGCCGCCCACCAGTACAGTGGCGCCGTCTTGAATGCCTTCCAGGGCCTGGGCGACGGATGCGGAAATTTTGTTGATCAATCGAGACTCCGAATGGGGCTGTTTTGGGTCACATTCTAGTAAAAATTCGCATGTAGAACAATAGTTTGAAATAAGAACAAAATACTAAACGGCACTGTGCGTGCGGTTATGGCGGGGAAAGCCTGCCTTGTGTGTCATAGTCTTCGAGGCATAGAACGTAGAACACTAAACGGGAGACCCGCATGGACACCTGGCTGACTTCATTGCAGACATCCACGCCTCAGGAAGGCTATGAACTGGCCATCAAGCTTTCGCGCATGGCCGTCAAGTACACGCAGCCGTCGGCTGAGGCCCGCGACAAGTTGCGGCCGGTTTACGAAGACGATGCCGATGCGCTCATTGCCGTTTCGCAGGTGGTGGCGACGAACTTTCAGACCATCGCCGCCGCGAACGACTATTGGAAGTGAAGGGAGAGCGGCCGCAGCAGGGCGGCCGTTGCAACAGCGGTAGCTGCCCCAATTACGCCGACTCGAGCGTATAGGGAGCAGCGTCGCTTACGTCGAGCTGTTCGGGCAGCAGGAAGGCCTCGGCGTAGCGGCGCCATACGCCACCCTCAACAAACAGCTGGTACAGGTCGGGGTCGACATGGCCCTGTTGAGCCATCTTTTTCAGAATCGATAGCGCCTGCGACAGCTTCATGGGTGCTTTATAGGGACGGTCACGGGCCGTAAGCGCCTCGAAGATGTCGGCAATGGCCATCATGCGGGCCGGCCACGACATCTGTTCGCGCGTGAGCCCGCGTGGGTAGCCCTTGCCGTCGACCCGCTCGTGGTGGCCGCCCGCATATTCCGGCACGCGGGCCAGTTCGCGCGGAAACGGCAGCGATTCAAGCATCTGGATCGTGACGTTGATATGGTCGTTCACGCGATCGCGTTCCGCATTGCTGAGGGTGCCGCGCTCGATGCACAACAGTTCGACTTCATGTTCGGTAAGCAGGGGTTGCGTTGCACCGGTGTGGTCGATCCACCGATACCCGGCGATGCGCCGTACGCGCGCCTGGTCTTCGGCATGCATGAATTCGCTGCCCAGGTTCGCTCGCTCGAGAAACGCGCAGTCGTCGCGCAGGGCTGCGATTTCAGCTTCCAGCGCGGCGGGGTCGCTATTGCCCTGGCGCACATGGCGCAATTGTGTTTGGGCGATCAGTGCGGCAAACCGGGTTTTGATTCCTTCGATACGGTCGCACAGCGAATGCAGTTTGGTGGATTTGTCGAGCAGGGAATCGGGGGTGGCAAGCTTGCCGCAGTCGTGCAGCCAGGCGGCGACCCGCAATTCGTACCATTCGTCGTCGTTCAGGGTGAAGTTGCGCAGCGGGCCGTCTTTCGCTTCGCATGCCGCCTCGGCCAGCATCTCTGTGAGTACGGGCACGCGCTGGCAATGACCCGAGGTGTGGGGCGACTTGGCGTCGATTGCCTGGGCAATGGCCTTGATGAAGGCATCGAGCAGGTTGCGGTGGCCCTGCAGCAGCTGCTGGTTTTCCAGGGTGATGGCCGCACTGGAAGCGAGGGCGCCCACAATGGGTTCGAGTGCGGGATCGAACGGCAGCACCGTGCCGTCGGCCGGATTCTTTGCATTGATGAGCTGCAGGACGCCGATGATGCTGCCTTCATGGTTGGCAAGCGGCAATGTGAGCAGCGACTGCGACCGGTAGCCCCATTTCTGGTCGAACGCCAGGGTGCCGGAGAGATCGAAGCGATCTTCCGAGTAGGCGTCGGCAATATTCACGGGATGCCGGTGGTGGTACACGTAGGCGCAGATGTTGGACAGATTCGGCGTGCCATCGGGCAGGAACAGGCCGATGGGCGCAAACGGTACGGGTGTGCCCGACGTACCCCCCAGGCGGATGCTGAATGTGTCGTTGCGCAGCACTTCAAAGCGCAGCACGGCATGGCCGTCGCGCTCGTCAACGATATAAAGGGTGCCGCCGTCGGAATGCGTCAGTTCCTGTGCGGCTTCGATGATCTGTTCGTACAGGCGAGCGATATCGCGTTCACCCGACAGGGCCAGGGTGATCTTGAGCAGGTGCTCGTACGCAGCCAGCATGTCAGTAGCCTTCTGTGAATTGCGGTAGGTATTCACCCCAGCCGCGTGCCGTTCGCGTGTTCTGTTTAGCGTACTGCTCAAGCATTGCCATTCAGAACGATTCAGTCATTACAGATTATTGCCTGTTTCTCATGACGATAGCGCGGGCAACCCGCAAACACACGTTTTCAAGTCACCGTCGTTTCAGGTAAACCCGCCTCGTCACTGTAGACATTTTTTGCTAAGGTTCGGCGAACTTGAAAACAGAAGGGGGAGTTGTGGAAACGTCTCTGACCCGACGTACGTTGCTCAAGACGATCGGCCTGACGGCCGGCACAAGCGCCATGTATCACGCCATGGCCATGTTGGGCCATGCGCAGGCTTCGACGTTTTCAGGGCCACCGGTGCTGTCGCCCGCGAAACCGGGCACCCGTGTGGTGATACTCGGGGCTGGCCTGGCCGGGCTGCTGGCGGCATACGAGCTGCGCAAGGCCGGGTACGAGGTGCGTATTCTGGAATACCAGAACCGGGCAGGTGGCCGGAACTGGACCTTGCGCGGAGGCGACTCGTACACCGAGCTGGGTGGGCATACCCAGCAGGTCAAGTTCGCCAAGGGCAATTACTTCAATCCCGGCCCATGGCGTATTCCGTACCATCACCGTGCGGTTTTGCACTATTGCAAGCAGCTGGGCGTGCCGCTAGAGGCGGCCGTGCAGTTCAACCACAATGCTTACCTGCATAGCACCCGGGCCTTCAACGGCAAGCCCCAGCGTCTGCGTGAGGTCTGGTCTGATCTGCAGGGCAGTGTGGCCGAACTGCTGGCCAAGGCCGCACAGGAATCCGAGCTCGACCTTGCGCTGGGCGATGTAGAGCGCGACCAGCTGTTGCAGGCGCTCAAGGGCTGGGGGCTGCTCGACGACGAATACCGCTATCGTTCCAGCCTGTACACGGCCGTGCGCCGCGGCTATGCCACACCGCAGGGGGGTGGGGTGGTTGACCCACCTACGGCGGGCCCGTTGCTTGAACTCAAACAGTTGTTGCATCCGGCGGTCTGGCAGGGGCTCAATGCACTGCTGGTCTATAACGCGCAAGACACCATGTTCCAGCCGGTGGGCGGCATCGATCAGATTACCGCCGGGTTCATGCGTGCGCTGCCCGATCTAGATATCCGCTACAACGCGCGCGTCACGCACATCTCGCAAACCGAGCAGGAGGTCAAGGTCACCTACGAAGACACACGCGGCGACGGCACGGCCCAGGTCACGGCCGACTGGTGCATTTGCACCATTCCATTGAACATTCTGGGGCAGATCGAAGTGCAGGCCTCGCAGCCCATGCTGGCCGCGGTGCGTGCGGTGCCCTACACCGGCTTCACCAAGGTTGCGCTCGAATTCCGCCGGCGTTTCTGGGAAGAAGACGACGGCATCTATGGCGGAAATACGCTCACCGATCAGGATATCGATCTCATTGCGTATCCGCCCCACGGCATGATGTCCGACGGTCCGGCAGTGCTCATCGGTGCCTACGCCACCTCCATGGCCAAGACATTGCGCCTTACGGGCATGTCGCCGCAAGAGCGCATCGAAACCGCGCTCGCACAGGGCGAGAAAATCCACCCTCAATATCGCAAGGAATTTCTCAGCGGCGTTGCGGTCAGCTGGTACCGCGTGCCGTGGATGCTGGGTTGTCGTGCACGCTGGTCGAACGAGGCGCGCAAGGCACATTACGATGCCCTGTCGGCCATCAACGGCCGTCTCGTTCTGGCGGGCGACCATATCTCGTACATGCCGGGCTGGATGGAAGGAGCACTGCTGTCGTCACTCGATGCCATCCAGCGCTTGCATCAACGCGTACAGGCGGGGTGACCATGACACAGCAAACAGTTCACACGGCGGGCGTCGTTTCACGTTTCGCACCGTATCTGGCACCGCTGAGTCTGGCGGTGACGCTGGGCCTTGCTGCCATGCCGGCTGCGGCGCAGGGCGCTGCCGGCCAGGCGCAGGCTGCGACAGAATCTGCTGGCGCGCTCGGGGGGCCCGACGGCGAGCAGTTGTATCGCCAGAACTGCATGGCTTGCCATATGGCGCAAGGCGAGGGTGCGCAAGGGCTGGGGCGCTTTCCCGCACTGGCGAACAACCCGGCGCTGACCGCGGCGGGCTACCCCATTTTCGTGGTGCTGAACGGGCTGGGCGGAATGCCCTGGTTCAATGGCATGCTTTCCGATGAGGAGATCGCTGCGGTGGTAAGCTATGTGCGTACCCACTTCGGCAACACCTACACCGACCCGGTCAGGCCCGAAGACGTCGCCATGATGCGTGGGCCAGTGCCTACCGAATAGACTCTATGCCTCCAGACTCCGACCTCGCGGAATGGATCATCGAATGCACCACCGATGCGTTGATCTACGCTGACCGGGAAGGCCGCATCGTGCGCTGGAACCAGGCTGCGGTCGACCTGTTCGGCTTCACCCGCGAGCAGGCGCTCTCCGGCAGCCTCGACATCATTATTCCCGAACATCTTCGCGCACCGCACTGGGCGGGGTTTCATGCCGCCATGCAAAGCGGTCAGACCCGGCTGAACGGTCGCCCCACGCTCACCCGCGCAGTGCATCAAAGCGGCCGCAGGCTGTATGTAGAAATGACCTTCGCCGTGGTGAAGAATCCGCAGGGCGAGGCTGTGGGCTCCGTGGCGATGGCCCGCGACGTGACCGAACGGGTCGAAAAGCAACGGGCAAGCGCTCGCCAGGCCGGTTGAGCCCCTTTGTTTCGTTGTGCACAACGGTGGCCCGAGCCGCCCGCTGAGTCTCTGAATCTGCTGTAGAACACCAATAAGGAATAAGCATGGCAATCATGGCAAACAGCAGGGCTCTGCCTCTGGTGCAATACCTTGTCCAGCTCAACCTCAGCCCGCCCTTCACCTCCGATTCGCTCAATGTGAGCGCATTGCTTTCCGCCGATGTGTATCGCGACGAGCTCGCAATCATTACCGCCAACTACGGCTTCGATGGCTATATGGGCGTGCCCGGCCTGCAGGGCGTTGATGATGCGGCCAGGCAGATCGCGTACGACCATGGTGTGTCGTGGCAAGAGCTCGATCCCGCGCTCGATGCACCGGCGCGGGCCTATTATTCTGCGGTGGGCGATGCGGCCTTTTTGGCGGCCTACGGGGTTTCGGTGGTGCAGGGCGACACCATACCGGTGGTCTTCAGCCACCCAGTGCTGGCGAGCTCCATACGCCCCGAATCCTTCGAGATTCAGTTGAATACGGGGGAATGGGTCACCCCCCTGACGGCGAGCCTGCTGCCCAATGGGGAATACAACGAACGGCAGACCGTCGTGCTGACGGGCTACTGGGGCAATCGCCTTGAATCCGATCATCCCGATGCCTTGCACCCCGTACTGGTGCGTATCGCCGAGTCTGAAACGCCGCTCACCTTCGTCACGCCACAGGGTCTGGTATCCGCTGCCGGGCTCGAGATCGCCAGCGCGAATCCGTACGATGCCGGCAACGGCCCGCGACTGGTGGCAGCCAATCTCGATCAGTTCAGCACACTGGGCGAAGGTGCCCCTTTCTGGCTCATCGCCAGCAATGGCAATTCGGGGGCCGACCTGTTTGGCGACGAGGCACAATTTCGCCTGCGTCTGTATACCAGTGCGGGCTTTTCGCCAGATGGCATCCGCAGCATTCTGCCCACGGAATTTGGCCGCTTTTTCCGGCTCGAGGCGCGCGATGCCTTGGGCGAGCCGGTATGGATCGACGAGGCGGGCGTCGACTACACCATCTCAGGTCACGGCTCGGTATGGGTGCTTGGCATTGCCGACACCGGCCCCGCGCAGGCGCAGTATGACGACGCCTATGTCGAAGATCACGACAATCAGTACGACATCATTCTGGCGGGTGACCGGGCTGCGGTCGAGCAGCTTGTGCGCGTGCACATGCCCTCGGGCGGGGATTACGACGCGGTGTACAACCCGGGCGGCCCGGGCAATGATCCGGCATCGAATCCCGATACTCCCTTCACCGTTCCCAGTTCCCCACAGGCCATCGAAGTGTCGAACCTGATGGGTGACGACCCCTATGTGTCGTTCGTCGAACTGGGCAATGCGGTGTATCGTGATCCGGCAAGCGGTCAGCCGCTAGGTGCGAATCTGGGTATTGCTTTGTACGATACCGCCACCGGCCATACCGTTTACCAGTATCGCGACCCCGCCGGCCAGCTGTTTTACGCATCGTTTCAGGTCAGCAGCGACTTCAGCCAATTTGGCAGTGCGAACCATCCCGTGCTGTTTGATGCGGCAAACTATCTGGGGCAGAACCCCGATGTATTTGCCGCAATGGGCATTGATCACGCTCAGGCATGGCAGCACTACCTTGCGTATGGCGCCTCTGAAAGCTTGAGCCCCGGGGGTGCTTCGCGTGCGCCCGCTTCGTGGTTCGATATTGATTTTTACCTGCACGCGAACCCCGACGTTGCACGTGCTGCAGACTCTGGGGCTTTCGCATTCCATCATTTCATGCAATATGGCATGGCGGAGTTTCGGGCACCCAATGCGCTGGGCACGCTTGAGCCGCTGAGCGAGCACAGTCTCCTGCAATACGCTCAGGCGAATGTGGATCTGATGCAGGCGTTCGGCATCGACAGCGACGCAACGCAGCTGACGGCGACACAGCAGTACGAGCTGGCGCTGCACTTTCACCGTTGGGGCTACCTCGAGGGGCGTGAAGCAGAGCCCACCATGTTGACGTTGCCCGATCCGTTAATAGACCTGAGCGGCGTAACGGGCGCACCCGACATCGTGCAGTTCGTGTGAACGTATTCGTGCTTCGGGTTCGTCTCTCAAATGGGGTGAGCACCGCCGGCCTGTTGCTGTGTTGTGGTGAGGCACCAGGCCGGTCTGTTGCTGCATTGTGGTGAGCCACCAGGCCGGCCTGCCGGTCGAAGTATTCCGAGCGTTCCGAAACCTGAATTTCCGGTGTACGGAATCAGGACTTGCCGGCTGTGAAGCCACCGTCGATCATCAGCGTGGTGCCGGTCACGAAACTCGATTCGTCGCTCGCCAGAAACAGGAAGCCATTGGCCACTTCCTCGGCACGGCCAAGGCGCCCCAGCGGGTGCATGGCGATGAGCGCGTTCATCAGGTCTTTGTCTAGATCGGCAATCAGCGGGGTGTCGATATACCCCGGCCCGATAGCGTTCACGCGTACGCCTTTAGGCGCGGCCTCGAGTGCCAGCGCACGTGTCAGGTTCACAACGCCGCCTTTCGCTGCACTGTATGCGGCTGTATTCGACTGGCCGAATTTGCCCAGAATCGACGCACAGTTGACGATGCTGCCGCTACCCTGCCCGTACATGATGCGCAGCGCTGCGCGCGCAACGCGGAACACGCCGTTCAGGTTGATGTCGATAATGCGCAGAAACTCTTCGTCACTGACCTTGTGCGAGGGGGCTACACCACCAATACCGGCGTTGCTGAATACGGCGTCAACGCTGCCCAGCTCGTTTACGGTTTCTTCGAACAGGCGGTCGACCTGGGCGGTATCGGTCACGTCGCAGGCCTTGAAAAGGCAGCGTCCGCCATGCTTGCCATCGAGCTCGGCCGCGCGCGCTGCGCCTTCACTTCCTGCAAGGTCCGACAGCACGACATTGGCGCCTTCTTCCAGGCAGCGAATGACGCTGGCCAGACCGATGCCGCTGGCACCACCGGTGATCACGACGTTCTTGTTCTGCAAGCGCATGGCGAAACTCCTTGATATGTAAAAGTCACGTACAGTTACAGTCTACCTGACAAGCGCAAGCCCCGCGGTACGCTTACCGGAGTGAACGATTCTGCGGGTAAGCGAGCCCTTGCCGCGTGCGGGCCCGAATGGTGCAATGTGCCCGTTTCTGTCAACATAGAGGTGTCCGATGGTACAGCACGCGCCTTTCTTTGGCCGACAATCGGAATTTAATGTGTTGCTCGCGGTTTACGAGGCAACCGTGGCCAAGAATGCTGAAGGCGAGTTTACCGGCCCACGGGCAATTGCCTTCGTTGGCGAAAGCGGATACGGGGCGACACGGGTGGTTCAGCAGTTGTACTACACACTGAGTCGTGACGCCCGGTGGAACGGCAACGGGTATTGGCCGCCCGTGTTCGGAAGTAATGAGGTGTCGGTTGCGCCCGCCATGGGCGACACCGCGCCGCAGAGCCTGCCGCAGTTTCTCTGGATTGCCGCTCGCAGCACCGAGCATGCCGGCGAGCGTGTTCCCGGGGAATCCGCTCTGCCGTCGATCGAGCAGCAACTGCATTTGCATCGTCAGATTTGCACTGCGAATACCAACGTTCTGCAGGACGCCCGTCGGCATCTCCAAGAAAAAGTCAGAAAAGACGGCGTGTCCGATGTCATTATCGAAGGCCTGGGCGGGCTGTTCGCCTTGACCGGGCTTCCCCCGATACCGAAAATTGCGGACGCCCTTGTCGGTGCCGTGCAGTTCCTGATGCGGCGTGCCAAGGCGCCCAAAACGGCAGACGCGGCGGCACGAACATACGCGTCGGAGCAGGGCAAGCAGCTGCTGAACGGAATGAAAGAGCTCACACGCAATGGCGCGATTCCACTGGTGTTCTGGCTTGATCGTTCACATTGGGTTGATGCGGCTTCTCTCGCGTTTATCGAGGCGTTCTGGGAACGCGCCGAGCGTGAGCGCTGGCCCGTGTTGTTTGTGTTCACGCATTGGGAAGTCGAGTGGAATCAACGTTCACAACCCGGTTCACTCGATGGCATTCCAGGCATGCAGGCGCATGTCGGTGAATCGCGTTTCGTCACGCGACGTTTGGGTACGGTGCCCGACGCAGATTTGGCCGCATACGTGCGCTACACGTTGCCGGGTCTTACGAATGAACAGGTAGCGCTGCTGGTGGAGGTCGCAGGCGGTAATTTCGCCACCATGGTTGAAAACGTGGGTGATCTGCTGGACGATGATGCCTACTTCGTTGACCGTGACGTGCGTGGCCCCTTGAGTGGCCCGGCCATGCAGGCAGTCAGGGAGTTCGAGACGAAGCGCGCGGCACGCGTGCGCCAGCGCTTTCAGAAGCTCGATGCCCACTGCAAAGACCTGCTCAGCTGGTCGGCGCAGCTTGGGCCGCGTTTTCTGGGGCGACACCTGGTGCAATTTGCGCAGACCCGGGCGACGTTCCAGGCCGATGCCAAACGCGCCATTGACCAGTGCGTGAATCCGTTGGTGGTGCTGAACCGGTTGAGTCGTGATCTGCACGAATTTCGCGACTCGGCTTATTTTCACGAAGCCCGCAACCGTCTGGCGGTGCTGGAAGAAGACGTGCGCGAAATTCAGGTCTTTTTTTCGACGGCTCTGCGGGAATGGGCGGATTTATGTTTTGATCCAATTCGTGTTCGGGCCGCCCTACATGAGGAGCAGGAAGGCGAAGACGGCGCTGAAATGATTGATGCCGGAGCGCTGGATCGCGCAATGCTTTTTGCTCCGTCATATGAGCTGAGCGATGAGGACGTTGCCCGGCTCTCACCCGCGGCCGCACAGACGTATCGTGCCAAATGCGACGCTCGGCTGGCCTGGTCGGAGCGCGCAGTGCTTGCCCAGAGTGTTCTGGCAACCCTGCGGTTGTGCCCGGATGCCGATTACCAGCAGCCGGCACAGCGGGCGACGCTGCGTGCTTATGTAGCGGCCATGAACATCTTCAGCGAACAGCGCGATTGGGTGCACGGCCGCAAATGCGCGCAGGCGTTCGCCCCGATCGATTGGGCTACGGTAGCGCCCCACGTGGTGTCGATGCAGGAGCGGGCCAACCTGATGTCGCTGTGTTCCTGGGCCGATGCGCCTGACGGCGTGGCCGCGCTGCTTCCCGGTCTGCTGGCACACTACAGCCAGTTGGTGGAAGGCCGTATCGAACCCTCGACGATTTACGAGGCCTCGCCGTCGTTGCGGCTGCTGACACTCAAACAAATGCTCGAACAGCAGGCCAGGGCAGCGCGCGATCGGCAGGATATGCGCGAGGCGCTGGCCGCCATGCGTCAGGCGGTGGACGTGGCGGAATTCCTTGAATATGACAAACGCGCGGGAATTGAACAGGTGCAGCAGCTGTGGCCTCAGGATCAGAACGCGTCGCGCATCATCGATGTCGACGATGCAATGAGTGGCGTCCGGTTCGAGCTGGCCGACGCCCAATACGAACTTGCCCGAACATTGCAAAGCCTGGCGCTCATGCAGCGAGATGCCGGCAACCATGAAGAGGCCATGGCGCTCTTGGAGCGCAGCATCAGTCTGCTCGAGCCGCTTGCGGCCGACAGTAGTACGTTTCGTGCGAAAGACGACGCGCGGCGCGATCTTGCCCGGTACAAGAGCCGACTGGGGCAGGTCGCTGCTGAATCGGGCGACCTCGAGCGTGCGCGTGAACAGCTGCAAGGCAGCCTGGCCTGGTTCGAACAAATGCATTCAGATACCGAGTCGCCCGATGTGGATCTGCTGGTGGGATTCGGCGAAGTGTTGTGCTGCATCGGCTGGGTCGAGGCGGGTGCCGGCGAAATCGATACGGGCCTTGCGTACCTGGAACGGGCGCTAAAAATGGCCCGTGCGGGTGCGCAGATGCATTCGGGGCCGCGTTACTGGCACGCGGTGTACGATGTATTGCAGTTTTACCTAAGCTACATGAGCCCCGACGAATATCCGCAGAAGTGGTGCGAGGTTGCCACACGCCATATGAGCGAGGCGCGTCGCCTGAATGCGCAGTTTGAAACCAATGAATTCACTCACTACGCGGAAACCTTGCAGCGGGTGCTGGCGGAACTTGATGCCCGGGGCCTGTCATCGTGCGGGGCTTGACCGGGTTATGCAGGAATAAGGAGTGCCTCGGTGCAGGCAAATCATACGAGCAGCTTTCATTCGATTCCGAACGAGTCGCGTGATCGTGATTTTGAATCATTCAAGTCTCAAAAGGCGCTTGGAGGTCAGATCACTTCGTACTTTGAGGATTTCATTTACAACTCGGTGCGCATTGCATTCGATGAGGCGTGGATGCGGGGATTGAAATGGGGGTGGGCGCAAGTCAATCTTGAATTGAACGAGAGAGCGAACTCATACATTTCCAGAACTCTGGGCCTTATTTATAAAGGCACGCAAGGGTACAGCGCCTCTGCACGACCAACGTGTGGCCTGCGCAGGGAAGAAACTCTCGACACGCAATGGTTCAAGTCTGTTGTCGCACATGCAATCTATTCGCACGTCAACCAGCTGGCCGGGTTTCATCGTTTCCAGAATCCCAACCCCGAGACGTTGAGCACAAACTTGTTTTACTTTTATTTTTCTGCCATGAGCACGGCCTGGCAGGTGGGCTGGATGCGCGGGGAAGCGCATGCACGTGAGCTGGCGCAACAACGCGAGCAGCAACCGTATGGCATCTTGAACTCTGCTCAGCGTGATATTCTCGACCTGGAGCGCATGAAAGTGAACGACATTGCGCGCAGAGTGTTCGGGCTCACCCCGTCGCAACAGGCCTCGTTTGACCGGTGGCGGGATTCCTTTTTCAGCAAGGGTGACTACGCATGCGCATAGCCGAGCCACCTCCAGACACATCGTCCCTTGCGGGGTTGCTCACGCTCAAGCGTGCGCTGGAACAGCAGGCGCACGAAGCGCGTGATCAGCAGCGCCTGCCGCAGGCGCTTGCAATTATGCGGCAGGCGGCAGGCGTTGCCGAAACGTTGAGCAGCGCACGCTTCGATCGGGCCGATACTCGCTACGAGCTTGCGCGAACGCTGCAGGATCTGGCGCTGATGGAGCATGATGCTGGAAACCTTGCAAACGCAATTGCGCGGCTGGAACGCAGTATTCGTCTGCTTGAGCCACTTGCGGTTGAGCGCAGCAGTTTTCACGTGAGCAACGATGCGCGGCGCGATCTGGCACAGTTCACGGCCCGCCTGGGTCAGTATGTGGCTGAACGCGCAGATACCGAGCGCGCACGTGAACTGTTGCAAGGCAGTCTGGCCATGTTCGAGTGCATGTGTGAACGTGCCGATTCCCCCGCCGGCGATGTGCTGATCGGTTTCAGTGAAGCGTTGTGCTGCCTGGGCGGGCTCGAGGTTGGTGCCGGCAACACCGGGGCAGGGTTGCAGTACCTGGAACGTGCCCTGCAGATGGCGCGTACGGGCGCCATGAAGCAATCGGGGCCACGGCACTGGCATCAGGTTTATGATGTGCTGCGAATTTATCTGCACTTCATGAACCCGGCAGAGGATGTGCAGGCGTGGCGCGAACTGGCCTTGCACTATCGGAATGAGGCGCAGCGCCTGAATGAGCAGTTCAGAACCGACGAGTTCACCCTTTATGCAGAGGGTCTGGAGCATGCACTGGCGGAACTGGAAGCCGAGCGCATGTCTTCTGGGGGCAGGTAGGGCGCTCAGTCGCTCAGGTGCGCACTCACCGCGTGCAGCAGTTGCTTTCGTATATCCCTCGCAGGTGCTGCCAGGTCCACGGTGCAGAATCGAATTTCGTGATTCTGAATCACCATCGATTCCTGAACCCATTCACCTACAGCCGGGTGCAGCAAGACACCCGACGCCGTGTCGGCCAGTGCATCGCCCATGCATTCCTGTGATCGAAGGTAGGCATAAATCTGAAAGAGGTAACCGCTACGCAGGGTTTCATTGCGATGCCAGCCGCGCGTGACCAGGGTATTGAATTTCGTATCGATTACGGTGCGCCGCGCGGCGGGCAGGTGATCGATGACGATGTCCGTTTTCATCGTAGGCAGAATGGCGGCAATGCCTGCGCTTTGCTGCTCGGGCTGCCAGCGCAGTATCTTGCCCGCGTGAACCCGCCATTCGTGTCGAGGAAGCACGGTTTCGTAGAAGCCGGCGATCCCTTTTTCATAAAGGGCATAAATCCAGGTGAGGTCACGGCCCGGTTCGGAGAGCAGCCGCGTGCCGCTGTGCTGGGTGGGCAGCGCAAGGTTCATGGCGAGGCGGGCGGCCGCCACCATCGGCTGGTCTTCGGCGTCGTGCCGGCCGAAGCGGTCGATCGCAATGTCACTGCGCTGCGGGGGTGCACCGGTTACCCCCATGCGCCGCAGGCTGAGTGCCAAGCTGCGGCACCGGTGTGCCAGCGTACTGCGGTGCACGATTCTCGAGACCTCCTCGAGCGCGTTGCGTACGTAACGGTTGCGGGCCGTGTCTACGGTCAGTTCATCGTAAGCGTCCAGCCTTGACCGTCTTGAAGGCGTCCGCTGGATAGAGAGAATAGGTTCCAATCAAAAATACGTTGGA
>JAUZQE010000030.1 GCA_030733815.1 Yanghanlia caeni | reverse complement strand
CAGTACATCGAACAGCAGCAGACGCCACACTGACCGCCCAAAGGACGCCTACGGCGTCCCCGCTATCCTTCCCCGGCTGAAGGCCGAGGCTTGCCGCGCACCGGGTCAGGTACGCGGCCGAACCAATGACATGACTGCGCTGGCGCGCAACACCTTGCGCTCGCCGGCGCGCACCATGCATTCCACAAATACCAGTCGCTGACCCTTGCGGTTCACGCGGGTTTCCGCCACCAGCCAGTCGCCCAGCCGCGCCGGGCTCATGAACTCGCACGACATCGACACCGTCACGGAATTCACGGGTTCGTCGAAGGCATGCAGCACGGCGTCGCCGATCGCGTTATCGGCAAGGGTCATCAGCAGCCCGCCGTGACACACCTTTAGCCGGTTCAGATGCTGCTCCTCGACACGGAGCGAGAGACTCAGGTCGTCCCCCTTCTGCGCCTTCATGTAGTACGGACCCGTGTGATTCGAAAACGAGCTTTGCCGGTGATACGGCGCGAATCCGGGGGGTACTGACTGCTCTGACATGAATGCTCTCCAACAATGAAACTCGGCCCCTGCGGGCAAAACCGACACTGTACTGCAATCGCCCTTCCTGCACGTCGCGGCAGAATTTCCACAGTCTTATATACGTGTCGTTGCGCCTGATAACGATAATCGCTATCATTTGCGTCACCTTGGGCCGACCGGCCCCTTTTCATGTCAATCGATTTCAGGTGCATGCGTAACATGACTGTCCCGACTTCCGGCCCCGCCTTTCGAATCAAACGCCTGCCGCTGTGCGTAGCCACGGCACTGGGCTCATTGTTTGTCGCCACGCCCGCGCTTTCCGACACCCGCGCGGCCGTGCAGGAACTCGACACGGTGGTCGTGACCGCCTCGGGCTTCGAACAGGAAATCAAGCAGGCCCCGGCCTCGATTTCGGTCGTCACCCGCGACCAGCTCGAGGAAAAGTCATTCGTTGACCTGGCCGACGCGCTGCGCGACATCGAAGGTATCGACGTGCGGGGTGCCACCGGCAAGACGGGCAATCTGAACATCAGCATCCGCGGCATGCCCAGCGAATACACGCTGGTGCTGATCGACGGCCGGCGCCAGAACTCGGCCGGCGACGTCACTCCCAACGGTTTTGGCGACAGCTCGACCGGCTTCATTCCGCCCATCTCTGCCATCGAACGCATCGAAGTCATCCGCGGGCCCATGTCCACACTGTACGGCTCCGATGCCATGGGCGGCGTGGTCAACATCATTACGCGCAAGGTCGCCAAGGAATGGGGCGGCTCGGTCGGGCTGGAAGGCCGCTTCGAACAGAACCGCGACGCTGGCGACACCAAGAAGGCCAACTTTTATCTGAGCGGCCCGATCGTCGCCGACAAGCTCGGCGTCGCACTGCGCGGCAGCATGCTGCACCGCAGCGATTCGCATCTGGAATTTGGTGACGGATCGGCCGTTTCGACTCGTGGCCCTTCGCCCGTCAATGCCGACACCTACACCTTCGGCGCGAAGTTCAGCTTCACGCCCAGCAAGGATCATGACATCTGGCTGGACCTCGACCGCTCGCGCCAGCGTTTCGATAACGACAAATGTCAGCTGGGCACGCTCGACGGCATGAACCGGAACTGCAACGCGCCACAGCCCGGCACGGCCTGGGGCTATCAGGACGTCATGCGGTTCAACCGTGATCAGATCGCACTGGGCCACACCAGCCGCTTCTCGTTTGGCACGCTGGAATCCAGCATCATGCGCAACACCACCGAAACGCTGGGGCGCACCATTCCCTCGGAGGCACGCCCCGCCGGAGACCCGAGCATCGGCACCGACCGCGAGCTCAAGACCACCAATACGGTATTCGACACGAAGCTGGTGACACCGCTGGGCGATTCACACGTGATGACGGTGGGCGGCCAGTACTGGCGCGCGTCGATGACCGACGGCCTGGTGACCGAAAAGTACAAGCAAAACACCTGGGCGCTGTTCGCGGAAGATGAATGGGCGCTCACCGATGACCTGGCGTTCACCTTCGGCGCACGCTACGACCACCACGACGCCTTCGGCAGCCATGTCAGCCCGCGCGGCTACCTGGTATGGAATCCTTCGGAGCAATGGACACTCAAGGGTGGCGTGAGCCGCGGCTACAAGACACCTGGCCTGAACCAGCTGCATGGTGGCATCAACAGCATTTCTGGCCAAGGCACCCAGATCAACGTGGGCAACCCCGATCTGCAGCCTGAGGTGAGCACCAGCTCTGAATTGGGCGTGCACTACGACAGCCTGCAAGGCTGGACCCTTGGCGTTACGGGCTTCCACAACCGCATCACCGACAAAATCTCCAGCACCACCTGCGGCGTTGCCAGCATCGCCAGCTGCTCGGTGCAGGGCGCCACCCCCGATTCCAGTTATCCCGTCAACCTGGACAGCGCCACCACCCAGGGCCTTGAACTGACCTCGACGCTGCAGTTCGCCGAGAACTGGTCACTGCGCCTGAATTACACGTACACCGACAGCGAGATCAAGCGCAACGGTCAGGCCGACGGCCCGCTGAGCGATACGGCCAAGCACATGGCCAACGCCACGCTGCGCTGGGACGCCAACGAGCGCTTCAGCTTCTGGCTGCAGGGGGAATACCGTGGCAAGAGCCGCCGCTTCGACGGCGACCCCTCGGGTTACACCGGCGACACGCTGGCCGCCTACAACGCGCTGGGCGATCTGAAGTCGTACACGGTGTTCAACCTGGGAGGCCAGTATCGCGCCTCGAAGAACGTCACGCTGAACGCCACGATCTACAACCTCTTCAACAAAGACTTCCTCGAGTGCAAGTCGTGGACGAACTCAGCCGGCGACGTGCTGTGCGGCAGCCCCTACATTCAGACGGGCCGCTCCACGACCGGTTCGCTGCCGTATGCGGGGCGCGCGTTCTGGCTCTCGGCGAACATCGCATTCTGACCGTAAGGCATCCTGCTCAGGCCGCTGACTCCGTCTCGGCCTGAGTGGTGACGTCGGGCTCGATATCCGCCCAGCGTTCCTTCACCACCAGAATCTGCGGCAGGCAATCCAGGAAGGC
Organism: Yanghanlia caeni; assembly: GCA_030733815.1. Lineage (GTDB taxonomy): Bacteria > Pseudomonadota > Gammaproteobacteria > Burkholderiales > Burkholderiaceae_B > Yanghanlia > Yanghanlia caeni. The sequence goes on along the minus strand of JAUZQE010000030.1, from coordinate 31,839 downwards.
GGTCACGATCTCCGGGTCGAAGTGCCGCCCGCTTTCCTCCCGCAACAGCTCCACGGCATCGCTGACCGACCAGGCGCGCTTGTAGGGCCGCACGCTGGTCAGCGCATCGAAGACATCGGCCACGGCCACCACACGCGCGGTGTGCGGAATGTCTTCACCCGCGAGGCCGTTCGGGTAGCCGCTGCCGTCCCATTTTTCGTGATGATTCAGGGCAATGCTTGCGGCCAGCTGCAGCAGGCCCGAAGGGTGATCGCCCAGAATTCGGGCACCGATCACCGTGTGCTGCCGCATGATCTTCCACTCTTCGGCGGTGAGCTTGCCGGGCTTGAGAAGAACGGCATCCGGAATGCCGATCTTGCCGATATCGTGCATGGGCGCGGCATGCAGCAGATCTTGCGCGGCCTGCTCGCCATAACCAAGCGCCCGCGCCACGATCTGCGAATAATGGCTCATGCGTACCACGTGCCGGCCCGTTTCGTTGTCCTTGAACTCGGCCGCGCGGCCGAGGCACTGCACCACCTCCAACCGCGTTTCCAGCAGCTCATCGGCGCGTACCAGCGACAGGTGCGTGCGTACCCGTGCACGCACGATGTGCGGATTGAAGGGCTTGGTGATGTAGTCCACCGCTCCCAGCTCCAGCCCCGTGTGTTCGTTGGCCACGTCGGCCAGCGCCGTAACGAAAACAACCGGAATCGCACTGGTCCAGGGGTCGCGCTTGAGATGTCGGCACACCTCGTAACCCGAAAGCCCCGGCATCATGACGTCGAGCAGAATCAGATCGGGCCGGTCGGAACGTACCAGATCCAGCGCGGCCTGCCCGTCCTTGGCAAACAGCAATCGGTACTGATCCTGTAAGGTGTGACGCAGCACCTGCAGATTGCCGGGCTCGTCATCAACCAGCAGCAAGGTGGGGCGGGAATCCTGCAACGACATCATCGAATGGGTGTCCTTCATCAAGAAATGCTGCCGGCGTACTCGTTTGGTTGCCGGGCCATCAACTGTTCGAACAGCGTTGCCGCCACCCGGAATTCAAACGCATCGAGAGCGGCGCGCAGACGCTGCGCCGATATATGCTCACCCGCGTGTTCCAGCGCGGTACACACGGCTGCGAGTGCCGCGTCGTCGAGTTCGTTGCGCCGGACCACTGCTAGCAGCCTCTGCAGCGCCTGGTGGGTGGTGGCCGAGCCCCCCTGCGGCATCGAACCGCGCGGCGGCCTCGGTGCATCTGCCGCGGGCGGGCCAACCATGCCGCCACGCCGGTGGGGGCGCTGCCTGTCATCTGCCAGATCAGCAATGTCCGCGGCCAGCGTGTTGAGCGTGGGCAAAGCAAACAGGTCGGTTTCTTCCAAACCGGTCTGAGGCGCCACACCCTGCGGCAGCGGCAGGCGCACGTGAAACGTACTGCCCTGCCCCAACACACTTTCCACGTCGATATCACCACCCATCTGTTCGACCAGCTGGCGGGCGATCGTGGTGCCCAGACCGGTGCCACCGAAGCGGCGGCTGATCGAGGCATCGGCCTGCGTGAACGGGGAGAAGGTCGACGCCACCTGCTCGGGCGTCATGCCGATGCCGGTGTCGCGTACCTGCACGTGTATGGTGCCTTCGTCGTAGGCAAACACGACCTCGACGCTGCCCTTTTCGGTGAACTTGAGCGCATTGCCCACCAGGTTGGTCAGAATCTGCAGCACGCGCAACGGGTCGCCGCGAAAATGCTCGGGCATGGCATCCGGATAACGGGTGATGAACTCCAAGCCCTTTTCCTGCGCTGTCAGGCGCAGCGACGCCTCGAGCTGCCGGGCCAGTGCCCGAAGCGAGAAATCGGTCGTTTCCAGCTCGAGCCGCCCCTTCTCCATCTTGGTCGTATCGAGTATGTCGTTGATCAGGCGCAGCAATGAACGCGACGCCTGGCGTATGGTTTCGAGGTGGCTGCGCTGGGTCGGTGCAAGGTCGGTCTGAAGAAGCAGCTCGGTGAAGCCGATGATCGAGTTCATGGGCGTGCGGATCTCATGGCTCATGTTGGCCAGAAAGGTACCCTTGGCCGCAGCCGCCTGCTTCGCGTTTTCAGCGGCTTCGCGCAACGAAGCCTCGAGCTCGATGCGGTCGCTGATATCACTCACGAATCCCACGAAAAGCAGTTCACCGGGCAACTCGACCCGACCCACCGCCAGACGCATCGGCATGTGCGTGCCGTCCTTGCGCAGCCCCACCACTTCACGACCGATGCCAATGATCTTCGGCCGGCCCGACTGCAGACAATTTTCCAGATAACCGTCGTGTGCCGACTGGTACGGTTCCGGCATCAACACACTGATATTGCGCCCGATCACCTCTTCGGCCGACCATCCGAAGAGGCGCTCCGCCGACCTGTTGAAGTCCTGAATGATGCCGCGGCTGTTGATCGTGATGATGCCGTCGACGGCGGTGGCGAGCGTGGCGCGCAGGCGGGAGCTGCCCTCTTCCATACGACGGTAAAGTTCCTGTGCATGGATCAGGCCGTTTACGGCCACCACCAGTACCGCCACCGTAATGGTGAAGGATGAGAGTGCCAGCGACGCATAGGTGGGATTCAGCACCAGCCCCGTGACCGCTTCCCCCGGTTCGCCAATGAATCGCACGGCCGCCATGCCCGTGTAATGCATGCCGGCAATGGCCAGCCCCAATGCCGAACCGCTCAACAACACACGGGCCGGGCGGCTCATCCGCGAGCGCTGAATCCCGAAGCGCACTCGCAGCGCCAGTATGGCCAGGGCCACGGCCACGACAATCGACAGGGCGAAGGTGGTCGGCTCGTAGCGCATCGCAAGCTGGGTTTCCATCGCGGCCATGCCCATGTAATGCATGGCCCCGATTCCGGCGCCCACCAGTGCACCGCTGGCAGTCAGCTGCGTCGCAGTGACGGTACGCTGCGCCAGTATCCGCAGGGCCAGCCACGATGCCAGCAGGGCCGGCAGAATGGACAACAGCGTCAGATCGGTGGAATACCCGATCTGTGCGGGCAGACCGAAGACCGGAACCGCCCAACCCGGGGAAAACCAGTATGCATGACACGAAGTTGCACGCATTGTACTTCTTTGAAACATTTAGCTTTCAAGCATTCACCGGAACGGTGCGATGACCCCGACGGCGTCAGGGTCGAATGGGCACTCGCATCCTGCTATGGTTTGATCTGCACTACGCGAACACAAGAACATCCGCACAGAGAGGTCTCCATGCCCGTCACAGCCCATCCCTTCCTTGAAGCACTCGGCCTGCAACACCCCATCATTCAGGCGCCAATGGCGGGCGTCGCCACGCCGGAACTGGCCGCAGCCGTATCAAACGCGGGGGCCCTGGGTTCTCTGGGCATTGGTTCCAGCACTGCAAGCCAGGCCCGGCAGATGATCGAGGCCACGCAGGCGCTCACCAGCCGCCCCTTCAATGTGAACGTCTTCTGTCACGCGCCGGCAAAGCGCGACGCGCAACGCGAGGCCGCGTGGCTCGCGCACCTGGCACCGCTCTTTCGGCAGGCAGGGGCACAGCCGCCTGCGTCGCTTGCCGAAATCTATAAGTCGTTTCATCAAGACGACGAAATGTTCACCATGCTGCTCGAAACGCGGCCCGCCGTCCTCAGCTTCCATTTCGGCATACCGGCAGCCGAACGTCTGCGGGCCTTCAAAGAAGCCGGCATTGTCACACTCGCCACGGCCACCTGCCTGCGCGAAGCCGAACAAATCGAAGCAGCGGGCATTGACGCCATCATCGCTCAGGGCATCGAAGCCGGCGGCCACCGCGGCATCTTCGAACCCGATGGCGACGATGAGCGCCTGAGCACGGCCGTGCTGGTCAGGCAGGTAGTACGGCGCTGCTCACGCCCCGTAATCGCGGCGGGCGGCATCATGGACGGCCAGGGTATCGCAGCCATGCTTCGCCTGGGTGCCGTTGCGGCCCAGCTGGGAACAGCCTTCATTCTTTGCCCGGAATCAGCCGCCAACAACACCTACCGCAGCAACCTGAAAAGCGATCGCGCGGCCAGCACTCGTCTGACACCCGTGCTGTCGGGGCGCCCGGCCCGCGGCATGACCAACGCCTACATCACGTTCGCAAGCGCCGCCGGCAGCCCGCCGCCGGCCGACTACCCGCTCACGTACGACGCCAACAAGCAGCTCTGCGCAGCTGCCGCAAAGAACGGCAGCCACGATTTCGCGGCGCAGTGGGCCGGGCAAGGCGCACCCCTGGCGCGCGAAATGCCCGCTGCCCGGCTGGTGCAGACGCTGGCAGCGGAGCTGCGCGCCTGAACGCCTACACCGTAGGCGAAGCCGGCTGCCCCAGCACCGGCCCGCCCGAGCCGTGCTGCGCGGGGCGGCGCGCATGCAGGTCGGCATCAACCAGCGCGGCCAGGTGCGCCGCCGTGGCGCCGGAAAGCGTCCACCCCAGATGGCCGTGCCCGGTGTTGTAGTACACGCCGGGACGTTTGCCGCGCTGCACACGCGGCATCATGTCGGGCATCATGGGCCGCAGGCCGGCCCAGGGCACCACGCGCGACGTATTGATATTGAAGTTCGCCCGGGTCCAGCGCACCAGCGGATCGATGCGATCTGCGCGGATATCGCGGTTCTCTCCGTTGAACTCGGCAGTACCCGCCACACGGAAGCGGCCGCGCCCCAGCCGCGACGTCACAATCTTGGCCCGCTCATCAAGCAGGCTTACCCAGGGGGCTGCGCTCACGCTTTCGGGATCGTCAAGGTGCACGGTAATCGAGTAACCCTTCACGGGATACACGTTGAGCCGGTCACCGGCCATGGCCGCCAGCTTGCGGCTACCCACGCCCCCGCAGATCACCACCGCATCCACCTCAAGGCGCTCGGTATCACCCGACGGCCTGTCGGTCGCAGGGTCGAGCACCTGCATGTCGATGCCGACCTTCTGCTGCGGAAACTGCATTGCCGCAACCTCGCGCCCATACATGAAGCGCACACCCTTGCGCTCGCACGCCGCCGCCAGCCCTCGCGTGAACTTGTGAATGTCGCCCGTCGCGTCTGAGGGTGTATAGAACCCGCCGTAGTATTCACCCTGCAAAGTGGGCTCGATTTCGTGAATTTCGTCGGCCGTGACAGCGTAACGTTCCAGCCCGCCCGCCATCAGCAGGGCGTTGGCGCGTGCCGCGACCTCGAAAGCTTCGCGATCGTGATAGAAATGCAGAATGCCGCGCTTTTCCAGGTCGAAGTCGATGCCTTCTTCTTCGGCCATGGCAAAGAGGTGGCGCCGCGCCTCAATGGCCATGCGCGTTGTGGTGATCGTGTTGTCACCGTATTGGCGAATGGCCCAGAGGAACTCGGCCAGCCAGCCGTACTTGTGCCACGACGGTCTGGGGTTCAGCAGTAGCGGCGCATCGGCCTGGAACATCCAGCGCAGCCCTTTTGCCACGGTGGAAGCCTGATTCCACACTTCGGCATTCGATGCCGAAAGCTGGCCGCCGTTGGCGAACGACGTATCCATGGCGGCATACAGCCTGCGCTCGACCACGGTGACGTCGTGGCCGGCCTGATTGAGCAAATAAGCGGTGGTGACGCCGGTGATGCCGGCGCCGAGTACGGCGATGCGGGTCATGGTGTACCTCGAGCAGTAGTGATGGCAGTGGCCTAATGACCACCGCACCCCATCTGTTCAGGTACCTGAGAGCTTTGACCGCAATGGCTGCGGTATCCCCTTCGGTGGACGCATGGTGCGCGCCTCTCTCCAGATTGTCTGGCCGATGCAGTCCTGTTGCCTGAGAGTTTCCGGGGCGGTTGCTCCGTCGGCGCCGGCACGGGGCCAGACTCTTCTGCATGGCGTGAAACGACTTATTCAGGATAGCGGAGCCGCGACATTCCGCCATTCAGGGTTTTCCCGCAAACACGTCGGTAAAGGCTGCGTCGGGACAATCGGTGTTCCGGATGCGACCCGACGTATCATTCGCAGATACGTCTTTCTATGGAAACCCCGATGGATCATGTCAATTCGCCTCGCCACGTCGTCGCCCTGTTCATCCTGGGTCATGCGGGAACGGGAAAATCCTGGCTCACACACCAGTTCGTCGAACGGCAGCATCAGGCCGGCCGCTCTTGGTGCGTGCTGGACAAAGACGTGGTGAGTGAAGTGTGGACAGGCCCGCTACTGGCCGCACACGGGCACGACCCGAACGACCGCGACAGCCCGTTTTTCAAGGAAGTTGCCCGCGACCTGGGGTATCAGAGCACCCTGCGCGTGGGGCGCGACCAGATCGAGCACGGAACGAATGTGGTGTTTCCGGGGCCGTGGAGCCGGGAACTGGCAAACGGCGCCCTGTTCGACGCGTCAGCCCTGGGTCTGCCCAGTTACACCAAGCTGCGTCACGTGTGGCTGGATCTGCCGCTGGAAGTCCGTAAGGAACGGATCATTCGCCGTGGCGACCCGCGCGACCAGTGGAAGCTTGCGCATTGGCAGGAGTATACGGGCGCCCTGCGCCGGCCGCAGGCCGTGACCGACGGGCGCATTCCCGTATTGGATGCAAGTCTGCCCGCCGATCAGCAGCTGGATTTTCTGGACAGCCTGATAGAAACAGAGGGGGCGTAACGGCACCCCCACCGATCATCAAGGTTCGATCTTCGTGCCCAGTACAGCAAGGAACTGCGCCATCCATGCCGGATGTGCCGGCCATGCCGGCGCCGTAACCAGGTGCCCGTCGGTATGGGCGGCATCAATCGCAATTTCGGCGTACGTGCCACCCGCCAGGCGCACCTCGGGCGCGCAGGCCGGGTACGCCGAGCACATACGGCCTTCGAGAATGCCGGCTGCCGCGAGAATTTGGGCCCCGTGGCACACCGCCGCGATCGGCTTGCGCGCATCGTTGAAATGCCGCACGATTTCAAGCACCCGTTCGTTCAGCCGCAGGTATTCCGGTGCGCGCCCGCCGGGAATCACGAGGCCGTCGTATTCGGCCGGATCTACTTTGTCGAAATCGTAGTTCAGGGTGAAGCGGTGCCCGGGCTTTTCCGAGTAGGTCTGGTCGCCTTCGAAATCGTGAATGGCCGTGGCCACCGAATCACCCGCCTTTTTGTCGGGGCAGACGGCATGCACCGTATGCCCCACCGTGAGCAGCACCTGATACGGCACCATGGTCTCGTAATCTTCCGCAAAATCGCCCACTAGCATCAACAGCTTCTTGCCCATCTCGGTCTCCTGAAGGTTATGCGGCCGGGCGGCCTTTTGGGCGGCCCGGCCGCGGTTGGCTTAGCGTGATTCGTGAAGAGAATACTACCAAACCCTGTACGGGGCATCTCATTGCCGGGGTTCTCTACTCCAGCCACTCCCGCAGAACCTCTTCGGTATGTTCGCCCGGCCTGGGTGGGGGGCGCCTCACACTGGCACGGGTCGCGCTGAACCGCGGCGCGGGTGCGGGCTGCACCACACCGTCAACGGTAATGAACGTACGGCGTGCCTGCAACTGGGCGTTTGCAGGCGCATCGCGCAACGACATGACCGGTGCATAACAGGCGTCGCTTCCCGACAGCAGCGCATCGATTTCGGCGCTCGAAAGCTCGGCAAACCGCGCGGCGAATACGCGCCGCAACTCGGGCCAGCGCGCCTTGTCTTTGCGGCTGGGCAGTGACGCGGAGTCCAGGCCCAGAATGCGAAGAAGCTCGTCGTAGAAACGCTGCTCCACCGCGGCAACACTCACGTATCGGCCATCTTTGCTGCGGTATACGGAATACCAGGGTGCACCCCCATCCAGAACGTTGCTGCCACGTTCGTCCGTCCAGTATCCGGCGGCCATCAGGCCATAGGTGCTTGCCAGCAGCAGGCTGGCCCCGTCGACCATTGCGGCGTCAACGACTTGCCCCGTTCCCGACCTCAGTGCCTCGATGTATGCCGACAGCACTCCTACCGCCAGCAGCATACCCCCGCCGCCGAAGTCGCCAACCAGGTTCAGCGGCGGTACGGGATCACCGTTTGCCGGGCCGACAGCGTGCAGTGCGCCGGTAAGCGCGACGTAGTTCAAGTCGTGACCGGCCATATGCGCCATGGGCCCATCCTGCCCATAGCCCGTGACACGCCCATACACCAAAGCCGGATTCAGCTCCAGGCATTCTTGCGGGCCCGCTCCCAGACGCTCCATGACTCCCGGGCGAAATCCCTCGATGAGTATTGCGGCCTTGCCCACCAGACGCAAAAGGGTCGATCGGCCCAAGTCTGTTTTCAGGTCAAGCGCAATGGAACGACGGCCGCGATTCAGAACCTCGAAACGCGGTTCCATCGGGAACCCGCGCTCGGGTGCGTTGGCACGCTCCACCCGCACGACATCGGCCCCCATGTCCGCCAGCAGCATTCCGCAGAACGGTGCGGGGCCGAAGCCTGCCATTTCAATGACTCTTACGCCGTGAAGGGCGCCACGAGCCCCGGCAGCCTCATCCATCATGCGATCCCGAGCTCCTTGCGTGCTTCCTGCATGGCGTCTCTGCCATCGCGGCGCCCGATCACCCACCCTTCGCGGGGCTGCAAGGCCTGCTCCCTGACTTCGACGATCTGCTTCCAGTCCTGAATCAGCGTGCGGTGCGCGATCCGCCATTCACCGTCACGCTTTTCCATGCGGTCGAGATAGCGGGAGGAGGTGAACATGTCTATTGCGCTATCCGGCGCGCCGCTGGGGCCCCCGGTGAGCTGCGCCAGTTCATTCTTCGCGGCGGCGGGGTATTGCTGGATCGTCCTGATATAGGACTCCACAAGCGCGACATCCGGGGAAGCAAACTCAATGAGCATATTCCCGATGAAATGGCTGGAAAACGTGATGGGCTTGTGGCGCTCGAATACCCAGTCAACCAGCCCCTCGATTGGCCCGATATAGGCACCGTGGCTGTCATGCGCACCCGGATGAAACACATCCAGCATACCTTGGCGATCCAGGCGGTCAATCGCACGGCACCAGCGATAAATGACGTCCTGAATCATCGCGCGGTCAATCATGCGTTCCGGAGAATATTGATCAATCATTTTTTCTTCCCGAGTTCCTTGCGCTCACGCTCGGACTGCCGCAAGCCCGCGTGAGCGCTTTCCTCGATCCGGGACGGATCGAGGACGTTGTCTCCAATTGCTTCCTGCGATTGCTCATCGGGAACGATGACGTGGACATCCATTCCTGTTGCACGCAGGGCGGCTTCCTCGCTGCGAAGATGGCCGGACACCGGATTGCCTTCGGAATAGCCAAGAGGTGCGAGAATCAGCGCATGCGTTGATCCCAGAGCAAGATCAGCGTTGGTCATGGAATGCAGTCCGCCGTCCATGAGCCCCCGGTCATCGAAAGGCACCACCGGCCAGACTCCTGGCACGGCACAACTGGCCATTACCGCATCCAGTAATGTCAGGCCACTCGCACGCTGCAATACCACCCGCTCTCCGGTCACGACGTCCACCGCCGTCAATAGCAATGAGGCGTCCGGCCATTCCGGCATCGACAAGCGAGACTGAATAATTTCCCGCCGGGTTGCGAGATCAGGCGTTTCCGACCGAAGGGCGAATGCGCCGATTCGTTGCCGAGCCGCACGCAGATCGCCCCCGGTCTTGTTTACGAGCACCACGTTCTTCGCGTCGGCCTCACGCTGGGAATAAGGGCGATACTGCTCCCCCCGGGTCTGCGGTGGCATAAGCTGGCGAGCCAGCAGTTCTTCCGCCGGCACGCCGTTCGAGAGCTCGGCCGCCACGACAGAGCCTGCCGACGTGCCGACGAAGCGCGTCTGCCCTGGAAGTCGCCAGCCGGCACGAACCAGCCCCGCCATGACGCCGGTGAGCCAGGCGATTCCCGTGACTCCGCCGCCACCGAGCACCAGTGAAAATGAGGGGTGACCCGGCATCAGATCACCTCTTCAGCCGACAACCGTTCCAACTCCTGCGCACTCAGCCCGAGCATCCCGGAGTAAATCTCTTCGTTGCAGTCGCCCAGATCCGGCGCAGGTGAAATGGGTTTTGCCGGCGCATTCGAGAACCGCGGAACGACGCCGGTCATGCGTATCGGACCGATCTTCGGGTCCTGCACCTCGGTGATCGTGCCACGGGCCTTGTAATGCTCGTCTTCCAGCATGTCGGCCACGCTGTAGATGAACGAGTAGGCGAGCTTGGCCTCGTCGAGCAATCGGCAGATCTCTTCAACGGGTTTGCTGAGAATCCAGTCTGCAACTCCCTTGTTGAGTTCATCCACATGCTCCCAGCGCGACTCATGTGACCGAAACCGTGGATCCGCTGCCCAATCAGGCCGGTTCATGGCCTCACAGAGCCTTTGGAATCCCGCATTCGCAGAAATGGTCAGGATGAGATAGCGCCCGTCACTGGTCAGGAAGTGCTCGCCGGGTGCCGAGGCAAAATGCGTGTTCCCTCGTCGCTGGCGGGCAATGCCAAGCCGGTCGTACGTGGGAATCAGGACATCGGTGAACCGGGCAATCGCCTCATACATGGCGAGGTCGATCTCCTGCCCGCCCCCGCCGTGCTGATCGCGATGATAAATCGCCATGAGCAGTGCGAACGCTCCCAATATGGCCGACTGATAATCGGCCACTGAAGTACCGATCTTCACGGGCGGCCGGTCCGGAAAACCGGTGATGCCCATCACGCCACCGAATGCGAGCGCGATACGGTCGTAGCCCGCCCGCTCCCGGTACGGACCGGTCTGCCCGAATCCGGAAATGCGCAACAAAATCAGGTCGGGGTTGTGCTTCTTCATCTCGTCATACGACAAGCCCCACCGCTCCAGTGTGCCGGGTCTGAAATTCTCGACCACGGCATCCGCATGCTCGACCAGCCGAAGCAGAAGCTCCCTTCCCTTCGGCTTGCGAAGGTCGAGCGTGATCGATTTCTTGTTGCGATTCTCGACGCTCCAGTAAAGACACACGTCATCAACGTAAGGTCCGATATCACGTACGGTGTCGCCCCGACGCGGTACCTCCACCTTGATGACTTCGGCCCCGAAGTCACCGAAAAGGGTGCATGCAACCGGGCCAGCCACCATGGTGCCAAGATCAAGAATGCGCAACCCGCTCAGAAGATGCTTCGGCGCATCGCCAGTCTGTTTCGTCATTTCAGAACCGCTCACTAAGAAATGCTTTCTTCCAGGGCCGCATCGGCGCCGATGCGAACGATGAAGTCCTCGAGCCGCGTTGCGCGCAACATGTGCCAGTAATCGTCATTCCGGAAGGGTGTCGGGGCAACGATCTTGCCTTGGTCATTTCGGTACCAGTTCGACATACCCCGATGCGACCAGATCATCTTCTGATGGGCACTCTGAACGCGCTCGTTGTAGTCGTCGTGAATATCGCGACGAACTTCAATTTCGAAGCGCTGGCCCTCGGCGTTTCGCATGACCTGCTTCAGAAGGCCCATAACGTAGCGCACCTGAATCTCCAGATTCGCCACCACACTGCCGCCATGCCCCAGAGCCGTGTTCGGGCCGGCCAGAACGAACAAATTCGGAAAGCCGGGAATCGTGACGCCGAGATAGGCTTCCGCCCCCGTCTTCGCCCAGCGGTCGGCCAGCCGTTCTGCATTGCGGCCAACCACCTCCAGTGAGGAGAGGAAATTCACTGCGTTGAAGCCGGTCGCAATAATGAGCGTGTCGAGTTCATGGCGCTTGCCATCCTTCGTCACCACTGCATTGCCATCGACATGATCAATATGGGTATTGACCAGCGACACATTGGGCTTGATCAAGGTGCGGTACCAGCCGTTGTCGAGCAGCATGCGCTTGCCGAACGGGGGGTAATCCGGAAGCACTTCGCTCAGGAGATCCTGGCGCGGACCCAGCTCTTCCTTGATATAGCGCTCGAAGAACTCCCGGTGCTTGTCGTTGCGCCGGTTGATGGCACGCTCCGGATGCGGCCACTCCGGGTCGATCTGCAACGACGAATGGATGCGATCGTTGAATACCCAGGCCAGGCGCTGGCGATACCATTCCTGATAGAACGGAATCTCGCGCAACAGAAACCGCACGCCTGACGGCACGTCTTTGTGAAAACGCTCGAATGGTGCAGCCCACTGTTTCGAACGCTGAAACACGGTAAGGTGCTTCGTGGAATCAGCGACCGCGGGAACAATCTGCATGGCGCTGGCGCCGTTACCGATCACGCCCACCCGTTTACCTTCAACCGAGTAACCGTCGGGCCACCGCGCCGTATGGAAGCAATCGCCGGTGAAAGAGTCGAGGCCCGGAATGTTCGGGTACTTCGGCACGTTGAGAATGCCGACTGCGCTGATGACCACGTCGGCTTCCAGCATCTCGTGCCGGCCGCTGTCTGCGGTGATTTCAACCTTCCAGCGGCTCGACGATTCGTCAAACACGAGTGAGTCGCAGCGCGTATTGAAGCGAATGTTCGAACGAATATCGAAATCGTCGACAACCTTTAGGAAATAGTCCTGAATCTCATCGCGCAATGCGAAGTATTTCGTCCAGTCGCCCTTCGCGAAAGAAAACGAATAAATGTGGTTGGGTGTATCAACACCCGCGCCGGGGTACTTGTTCTCGTACCAGGTGCCCCCGGCATCGGAGTTCTTCTCGATCACCACGTAAGAAATCCCGGCCGCCTTGAGTCGAATGGCGGCACAGATTCCCGCTACCCCTGCTCCGATAATCACCACCTTGAAATCCGGCCGCATGGCGAATTCGCCACGCTGGTCGAGCCTGAACTCGGGGTCCAGGCCGAGCCAGGAGGAGATCATGGGACCATAGGAATCCGGTATGGTTTCGCCTACGCTACGCTCCAGCATCAGCACCAGTTCCTTCTCTTGCGGCCCCGGCAAGGCGGGTGCAACACCATTCTTCCACTGCATCACCGCCGCAAAGAACTCGGAACGGATTTCGTTCTGCACGTCCTCTGGCAAGCCGCCCGAATCGTTGTCATCGAGACCCATGATGCGGCTGCACTGGTAGCGCTCGGAAAGCCATTTGCGATCGCCTGTCAGATGGTAGAGAACCATCAGGAGCGTGGGCACATTGGCTTGTGGCAGAGCCTGTTCCAGCATCCGGCTCCAATCATCATCTTGCTGAACTTGTGTAGTAGGCATGTCGTGCATCCAAAAAAGGCAATACTTCACCGACGCCGTGCTCAAAGAACGCACGTCGACAAAAATAATGCGTGAGAGGAAATTTGGTGGTGCCGCAGAACGCGGCACCCGTTGACGAAGACTAATTGACGCTCAGGCCGGCAACCCGGACAACCTCGCCCCACTTGTCATACTCGGCGCTTATCGTTGCCTGCAACTCGTCAGGACTGCTTGCGCTCGGTTCAAACCCCAGCGATTCCAGCTTTTCCCTGAAGTTCGCGCTGTTCACGATCTTTCGTATCTGGTCGTTCAACTTCGACACGATCGGATCGGGCGTGCCCTTGGGGGCGACGAGCGCAATCCAGCCAACCGCCTCGTAATCTTCGACCCCCGCTTCCTTCATGGTGGGCACATCCGGAAGGACCGGCGACCGCACACTGTCGAGAACAGCCAGAGGCCGCAATTTTCCATCCTGGATATTGGCTTTCTGGGCGCCAATACTGTCTACCATGATCGGCACGCGACCCGCGATTACGTCAATTGACGCCGCCGCACCGCCTTTGTACGAAACGGAGGAGGTTTCGATCTGGGCTCGGCTGTTCAAAAGCTGCATTGCCAATTCGAACGCCTGTGCCCCTGACGCAAAATGGATATCACCCGGGTTGGCGCGGGCGGCCTTGATCAGCCCCGCAACCGAATCTTCCTTGAATGCGGGCCCCGCCAGCAGCACCATCGGCACCTTTGCGACCATGCCGATCGGAGTGAAGTCGGCCTTCACATCGTAGGGCGTGTTCTTCTGCAAATGAGGGCCGGTCACCAAGGTTCCACTTACACCGAGGCCAAGAACGTAACCGTCCGGATCACTCTTGGCGACAGAGTAAAGACTCAGCATGCCGCTGCTATCGGCACTCGTCGACGCGGGCCTGCTGGAGCGGGGCGACAAGAAACGCTACCGTCTGGGTCTGGAAGCCATGCAGCTGGGGCTCAAGTCCATGAGCCGTGTGCCGATCCTTGAACGGTGCAAGCCGCTCATGATGCGACTTGCCCGACGCACCGAAGACACGGTGTACATCGTGGTGCGCAATGGCGACTATGCCCATTGCATCCACTATGAAGAGGGAAGTTTTCCGATCAAGGCACTGGTACTTCAGATTGATGGCTTGCGACTTCTGGGCATAGGCTCGGCCGGCACGGCGCTGCTGGCCACACTCGACGACGTGGAAATCGCCGATTTTCACAGCAGGCAGCACAAGGACCTTCCGAAAGGCCGGGCAAACCTGCCAACGCTGATGCGCGAGATCCACGACATTCGCCGCAGAGGGTATGCCTGTACCCGCGATCTGGTAGCCGACGGTGTCTCGGGCGTCGGAGTTTCATTTCAGACATCACCCGGATCGTATGCCGCCATAAGCGTCGGGGCCATACACAGCCGAATGGCCCCACAGCGAACGAAATGGATTGCAGAAATCATGCGAGAAGAGCTTCAGACGACGGGCTGGAAGCTCGACCCCAGATAGGGCTGACCGCGCGGCGTTCACAGCACGGGCGCTGTATTTCTGAACCGCAGACACGCCTCCTGCCCGGGGTGCACGCGCACTTCCCATTCAATGGCACCGTCGCGAATGCGAATATCGACGTTGCCCAAAGTGTTTTCGTTGTCGGGGTCGGCGGGATCACAGCGGTAGATCGGGTACCGTTCTGAACCGGTATCGGCAAGCACTGCACGCGGTTCCAGGTGGCCCTGCGCCGCGAGCTGTTCCGCCCGGATCTGCCGGAACCCCGATGACCCGGTGATGACCTGTGGCAGGTTGCGCGCCTTGGGGTGTATGGCATGATTCGCATGCACCTGCACGCCTTGCACGTCGACCACCGAACAGACGTGCGGGCCGAACTCCACGCTTGCCAGGCGCTGGCTGCCGCTGTCGGCGATGGCAAGGTGAAAGCCGCCTGCCCGCGGTGTTTCGCGCAGCAGCTGCACGGCACGTGCCACGCCGTCTGTGGCCAGAAGAGCCCGCATCAGCACCATGCGCGGCACGCCAAGCCGGGCGTCGAGCCAGCGAATGTTGTTCACGGTGACGGCCAGGCCGCTCTGGGTCACGGCAAAGGTGTGGCCGGGAATCGAACCCGGATACACGAACGACGCAAACGCAGGTTGCCCCTGAGGCTGCACGGACGCGACGGCACAGCGCCCGGCAAGGCCGGGATCGCCGTCTTCGTTGTGCGTGATGCGCAGACCCTGAGACCCCGCAGACATGACCGTAGTGCAGCCATCGGGCGCCATGGCCCACAGGTCGCCCCGGCAATTCCACAGGAAAACGTCGTCTGCGGGCAAGCCCAGGCCTTGCGCCAGCCCTTCAATCTCTTCCCAGATCTCTGGAAAAAATTCGCGTGTGAGGCCTTGGAGTTCGCTTGCGCGTTCGGTATTGCGCCATTGCATCACGCATGCCCAGGCCGGCGTTTTGACCAGGTAATCGTTCACCGCCGCCTTGCCGAACAGGCCAAGCCCCTGCCCCACCTCGAAAGGCGTTCCCGAAACAGACAGCGTGGCAAGCATACGAGGATCTTTCTGCATGAAAGAATGATACTGCGCGCGGCGCACCCGTGGTGCTACTTACGTGTCGGGCGTCGTACCATGCAGCCGCCGCGACGCCCGTGAAACGCAATCGCGCAGGTCACGCTGAGCCCGTTTCGGTCCGAGGTGATGAGCGCCTGCCCAGCAACGCCTGCCATTCGCCCACAAGGCCCCGACGGAACGCCAGTACGCAGATGGCGAAGATGAGCCCGATCACAATGGTGACGGATTCACCCAGCACCCGGAACCACTCGATACCCGTGGCATCCATGAGGAAGCGGCCGAGTTCGCCCACCTTGTTCTCGAGCGTTACGACGATGAAGGCGCCAAGCACCGGCCCCAGCAGGGTGCCCATGCCGCCAATCAGCGTCATGAGGATCACCATGCCCGACATGTGCCACGACGCGTCGGCCAGCGTGGCCGACACGAACACCAGCGACTTGGTGGCGCCCGCCAGACCCGACAGCGTGGCCGACAGCACGAAGGCCACGAGCTTGAAGCGGTCGGTGTCGTAACCCAGCGAGATCATGCGCGGCTCGTTCTCGCGGATCGCCTTGAGCGCCTGCCCGAAGGGCGAATGCACGGCCCGCCAGATAACGGCGTAACCCGCCACGAACAGGGCGAACACCACGTAGTACAGGTTCAGGTCGCTGATCAGGTCGATACCCAGCAGCGTGCCGCGTGGTATGCCCTGCAGGCCGTCTTCCCCGCCGGTGAAGGGCGCTTGCAGGAAGAAGAAATACAGCATTTGCGCCAGCGCGAGCGTGATCATCGCAAAATAAATACCGCTGCGGCGAATGGCAAGAAAGCCGAACACCAGGCCCAGCACCCCAGCTGCGGCCGTGCCGAACAGCAGGCCCAGGCCGGTAGGCCAGCCCCACGCGGCCAGCGCGTGCCCGCAGGCATAGGCCGCCAGCCCCAGGAAGGCCGCATGGCCGAACGACAGCAGGCCCACGTAGCCCAGCAACAGGTTGAAGGCGCACGCAAACAACGCGTAGCACAGCACCTTCATGACGAAAATGGGGTAGGCCCCCAAGGCGGGCAGCAGCCCGATGAGAAGGCCCGCCACGATATAAAACAGCACTTCGCGCTTCATGTCTCTTTCCCGAACAAGCCCGACGGACGCAGCAGCAGAACGATCACCATGATCATGAACACGACCGTGTTTGCCGCCGGCGGCCAGAACACCTTGGTGAGGCCCTCAATGACGCCCAGGCCCAGGCCGGTGACGATCGATCCCATGATCGAACCCATGCCGCCAATCACCACCACCGCAAACACCACGATGATGAGGTTGGAGCCCATGAGTGGCGACAGCTGCAGCACCGGTGCCGCCAGCACCCCCGCAAAGCCCGCAAGCGCCACCCCGAAACCGAAGGTCAGGGAAATCAGCACGGGCACGTTCACACCGAAGGCTTCCACCAGCTTGGGGTTTTCGGTGGCTGCACGCAACAGGGCACCCAGCCGGGTTTTTTCAATGATGAACCAGGTCGCCAGACACACCACGACAGACGCCGCCACCACCCAGGCCCGGTAGATGGGCAGGAACATGAAGCCCAGGTTGATGCCGCCCTGCAGCAGCTTCGGCGTGGCGTATGGCTGCCCGGAAACGCCGTAAAAGCTGCGAAACAGGCCTTCGATGAGCAGCGTCAGGCCGAAGGTGAGCAGCAGGCCATACAGATGATCGAGGTTGTACAGGTGACGCAGCAGCAGGCGCTCGATCAATATGCCCACCAGGCCCACGATTACGGGCGCGACGAACAACATCACCCAGTAGCTCAGCCCGAAGTACTGCAGGCCCATCCACGCAATGAAGGCCCCCATCATGTACAGCGCGCCGTGGGCGAAGTTGATGATGTTCAGCAGGCCGAAGATCACCGCCAGCCCGAGCGAGAGCACGGCATAGAAGGAGCCGTTCACCAGCCCGAGCAGCAGCTGCCCCAACAGTACCTGCATGGGCACGCCAAATATCTCAGTCATGTTCCAACCCCCGATCAGACGCCCAGCAGGGTTGCCAGGGTGTCGTGTTTGCCGGCGAGTTCAGCCGCCGGGAAGGACTCAACGATGCGACCGTGCTCCATCACGTAAAAGTGATCGGCGAGCGGCGCCGCGAAACGGAAGTTCTGCTCCACCATCACGATCGTGTAGCCACGCTGCTTGAGCGCCGTGATCATGCGCGCCAGCGCCTGCACGATCACCGGTGCCAGCCCTTCGGAAATTTCATCGAGCAACAGCAGATTGGCGCCGGTGCGCAGGATCCGGCCCACGGCCAGCATCTGCTGCTCGCCGCCGGAAAGCCGGGTACCGGGCGAATGGCGCCGCTCGTACAGGTTGGGGAACATCTCGTAAATCTCTTCGAGGGTCATGCCGGCATCGGTCGCGCCACGCAGCATGGGTGGCAGCAGCAGGTTCTCTTCGCATGACAGCGATGCGAAGATGCCTCGTTCCTCGGGGCAGTAGCCCACGCCCATGTGTGCGATGCGATACGTCGGTTCGCGTATGGATTCCACGCCCCCGATGCGTATGGAGCCCTTGCGCGCGCCGGTCAGCCCCAGGATCGCGCGCAAGGTACTGGTGCGGCCGGCACCATTGCGGCCCAGCAGCGTCACGACCTGGCCGCGTTCCACGCGCATATCGACCCCATGCAGAATGTGCGACTCGCCGTACCAGGCGTGCAGGCCCGCGATCTCAAGTGCAGCACTCATGCGGGTACTCCTTCGGCCACAGGCGCCGCCGCGTCCTCTGTGGTGCCCATGTAGGCCTCCATCACGACGGGATCGCCCGATACCGTCTTGTAATCGCCTTCGGCGAGCACGGCGCCGCGGGCCAGCACGGTGATGCGATCGGCAATCGAGGAAATGACGTTCATGTTGTGCTCGACCATCAGGATCGTGCGCCCCACGCTCACCTTTCTGATCAGCTCGGTAACGCGCGCAACGTCTTCATGCCCCATACCCTGCGTGGGCTCATCCAGCAGCATCAGCTGCGGTTCCATCGCAAGCGTGGTGGCGATCTCCAGCGCCCGTTTGCGCCCATACGGCAGGTTGGCCGTCTGCTCGTCGGCGAACCCTTCCAGATCGACTTGCGCCAGCAGTTCACGGGCACGCCCGTTCAGCGAATCGAGGCTGCGTTCGCTGCGCCAGAAATGGAAGGAACGGCCGGTGGCGCGCTGCAGCGCGATGCGCACGTTCTCCAGGACCGTCATCTGGGGGAACACGGCCGAGATCTGGAAGGAACGGATCACGCCGCGTCGGGCAATCTGGGCAGGGCGCTCGCGCGTGATGTCCTGACCGTCGTACAGAATCGTGCCCTCGGTCGGTTCCAGAAACTTTGTCAGCAGGTTGAAGCAGGTCGTCTTGCCTGCTCCGTTCGGCCCGATCAGGGCGTGAATATGGCCACGCGTGACTCGCAGGTCGACCTTGTTGACCGCAACGAAACCGCGAAAGGCCTTGGTCAACCCCCGCGTCTCGAGTATGAAATCGCTCATTACAACACCTCAGGCCTGGAGCGCGTCGCCCGGACATGCCCCGGCCACAAACGGCAGCCGGCAGCCCGGCGCTCGGCCCGCCCGACAGCAAAGGCGGGAGAGGCCGTGTCCAGATTTTTCTTTGGGTGAGGCCGGCGCCAGAGGCGACGCCGGCCGTTCAGACGTACAGCTTTACTTCTTGAAGACGGAGCATTCGCTGTCTTCCGGCTTGCGGAACGCTTCCTCGGCCGGAATGGTCGCCACGATGTTGAAGTAATCCCACGGATACTTCGAGTCGGCGGGCGACTTCACCTGCACCAGATACAGGTCGTTCATCAGGCGACCGTCTTCACGCAGGCGCGCGTTCTGGGCAAACATGTCGTTCACCTCGATCTCGGCCATCTTCTTGCGCACGGTCTTGGTGTCGGTGGTGCCGGCCTGGCGCACGGCCTCGAGGTAATGCATCACGCCCGAGTACACACCGGCCTGGCCCATCGAGGGCATGGCCTTCATGCGCTCGTAGAAACGCTTCGACCACTCGCGCGAAGCCTCGTTGCGATCCCAGTAGAACGCGGTGGTGAGGTACAGACCCTGAGCGGCATCCAGCCCGATTGCGTGCACATCGGTGATGTACATCAGCAGGGCTGCCAGCTTCTGACCGGATTCGGTCACGCCGAACTCCTTGGCCTGCTTGATCGACGTGGCAAGGTCGCCCCCCGCGTGCGCCAGACCAATGACGTCGGCCTTTGATGAAATGGCCGAGAAGATCTGCGACGACAGGTCGGCCGCAGCCAGCGGGTGCTTGGTGGTGCCGACCACGGTGCCGCCTTCGTCCTTCACCGCGTCCATGGCGTCTCGTGCCAGGGCCTCGCCGAAGGTGTAATCGACCATGATCATGTACCAGTTCTTGCCGCCCTGCTGCACCATCGCGCGCGCCGTGCCGTTGGCGGTGGCATAGGTGTCATAGACCCAGGCAACGGTGTTGGGGCTGCAACCCTTGCCGGTCAAGTCAGACGAGCCTGCGCTGGTGATCAGAAGCAGCTTGTCCTTTTCCTCGATGATGCGCTGTGCGGCAAACGCCACACCCGAGGAGGTCAGTTCCGCCACGACGTCGACACCCTGGTTGTCGATCCAGTCACGCACCATCGCCGCACCGACGTCGGTCTTGTTCTGGTGGTCGCCGAAGATTACGCTGCCCTTCACTTCCGGGTACTTGGCGTAGAAGTCTTCGACCGCCATTTCCGCCGCTACGACCGAGCCGCGGCCCGCGATATCGGAGTACGTGCCCGACATGTCGGTAATCACGCCGATGCGGGGCGTGAGCTTGGGGTTGGCATGAGCGGCAATGCCGCCAAACGCCAACGCGCAACCCATTGCCAGAGAAAGCAAACGAGTGGAAATCATTGATGTCTCCTGTTGTTGTAGTAGTGGGCGGTATCACCGCCCTGCTTCGACGGGGTCACTTGGCCTGGCCGATGCCGTCTTCACCCGGCTTGACCTTGCGTGCCCGCTTGGTGACGAACTCGTTGAGCCGGCTCTGCACGTCGTGGCCCGTCTGAACCACGGCGGCCATCAGGCCTTCTGCGAACAGGCCATCGGTTGCCGACATGTCGGCAATCTTGTTGATGGAGGTGACGATGGCGTAATTCGACAGGTAGGCGTTCTGCGCAATGCGCTCGGCCAGCTGCATCGAGAAATCCTTGGCCGACACCGGGTTCTGGGGCGTGTTGCACACGTAGTGCGCCAGACCGATGCGATGGCCTTCCTCGATATCCACCACCCGACCGGTGAGCATCATCTCGATCATGCGATCGGCCGTGATGATGCGCGCCGTACGCACGGTCGCGCCGCCGCCGGTGAAGATGCCACGCGTGCCTTCCGGCAGCGAAAAATACGTGCTGGAATCGGCCACTCGGATATGGGCGGCACTGGCCAGTTCGAGCCCGCCACCCACCACGGCACCCTGCAGGCAGGCAATGACGGGAATGCCGCCATGCTGAATCTTGTCGAACGCACGGTGCCAGGCCTGGCACACACGCAGAAAATCGACGGCGCCGCGCTCCAGGTCGTGGTGTTCCTTAAGATCGAGCCCGGCGCAGAAGTGTTCCCCTTCGGCCATCATGACAATGACGCGGATATGCGAGGGCACATTCGAGAAATAGTCATCGATTTCCTGGATGGCGGCCTCGTCCAGCGCGTTGCGCTTGTGTGCGCGGGTAAGTGTCACGACGCCGATATTCCCGACCTCGTGCGACTTCAAACTGCTCATTGTCATGAATGGTTCTCCTGAGATTCAAAAAACTTCGCCCGCAAGGCTGTCTTCTGCAGCTTGCCGGTTGCCGTCATCGGCATGTCGTCAATGAAGATCACCTCGTCGGGAATCATCCATTTCGCGACACGATCGATATAGATGGAGAGAATGCTTTCGGGCGTGGGCGACGTGCCGTCCTTCTTCACGACCACCAGCACGGGCCGCTCACCCCATTTCTCGTGCGGCTTGGCGATGCAGGCCGCCATTTTGACGTCGGGGTGTTCCAGCGCAATGTTTTCGATCTCGATGGAGGAAATCCATTCGCCACCCGATTTGACGACATCCTTGCTGCGGTCGGTGATGCGCATGTAGCCGTCGGGATCGATGCTGGCCACGTCGCCCGTATGGAACCAGCCGTCTTCAAGCGCACTTTCCGGTTTTCCGTAATAGCGTTCGATGACCCAGTTGCCCCGCACCATCAGATCGCCGGTGGCGCGGCCGTCGTGCGGCTGGACCTTGCCGTCGTTGACGATGCGGAATTCGGCCCCGAACAGGGGCCGGCCCTGCGCCGCCAGCACATTCAGTTTCTCGTCTTGCGAGAGCGAATCGTGTTCGGGCATGAGGAAGCACACCGTACCCAGCGGCGACACCTCGGTCATGCCCCAGGCGTGCCGCACCGTGACACCCAGCTTGCCCAGCGCCGTGATCATGGCCGGCGGGCAGGCCGAACCACCAATGACAGCACGACGCAACGTGCTGAAGCCCAGTCCCTTTTCATGCACGTAATCGAGCATGATCTGCCAGATCGAGGGAACGCCCGCAGAAAACGTGACGCCTTCCTGTTCGCACAGCGCATGCAGGGCGGCGCCGCTCATGTCGGAGCCGGGCATGACGAATTTCACCCCCGACAGCAAGCCCGAGTACGGGGTGCCCCAGGCGTTCACGTGATACATGGGCACCAGCGGCATGACGGCGTCGCGGCACGACAGCGCCAGGGCATCGGGGTGCGACGACGCATAGGCGTGCAGCAGCGTGGAACGGTGCGAGTACAACGCCCCCTTGGGATTGCCGGTGGTGCCAGAGGTGTAGCACAGGCCGCAGGCCGTGTTCTCGTCAAACTGGGGCCATTCGAAGGCGGAATCGTCGGCCCCGAGCCAGTTGCCGTACACCGACATGTCACCGGCGGCGGCATCGGCCGGCTCGTCGAGCAGCACCCATTGCTTCACCGTGGGGCACTGCGGGCGCAACTGCTCGACAATCGACTCGAACGTGGCGTCGTAAAACAGCACGACGTCTTGTGCGTCGTTGATGATGAAGGCGATCTGGTCGATGTGCAGCCGCGGATTCACGGTGTGGCACACCATGCCGGCGCCCGCCGTGGCGTAGTAGATCTCGAGGTGGCGGTACGTGTTCCATGCGAGCGTACCCACGCGGTCGCCCGCGCGCATGCCCTCTTGCAGCAGCCGCACCGCCAGCTGGCGCACGCGCCGGCCGAACTCGGCATAGGTGTAGCGATGAATGACGCCCCCGCCCATTGCGGTCGCGATCACCTGACGCGGGTTGTTATTGACTGCATGCGTCAGAATGGATGACACCAGAAGCGGGCGATTCATCATGTTGCCCAGCACTGCCATAGGTTCTCTCCCTTCTGGTTATATTGATTTTCCTTACAATTCTAGGAAGCACGGGTGTGCATAGCTATAGCACATAGTGACGACCGACTTGCAAAAAGTGCCAACTCGAACGCCTTCGTTTGCATGCCGCTTGGGGGGTTATTTCAGGTGACAAAAGCCATTCATCAGCAGGTTTTCACCTCGACTGTTTCGGTCGAGCTGCTGCGTGACCTGTTATTGGCGCTGCAAAAGATCTGCGACGATATACGTTTGCGCACCTTCCTGTCGGAAGCCGGCATCTCGCCGGAACTGGCCGTACGCAGGCACGCCCGAATCACGCACGAGCAGCTGGTGCGCTTCTACCAGATTGCGGCCACCAGTACGGGCGACGAAATGATGGGTTTATGGTCGCGCCCCATACGCACGGGCGCGCTCAAGGTGATCTGCCGCAGCGTGCGCGACGCCAGCTCGGTCGGCGTTGCGCTCTACCGCTTCACCCAGGTGTGGAATCTCATGCTCGATGACTACCGGCTGGAGATGCTGCCGCGCGACGGGCCCTTTGGCCTGCAGCTGGTGCCGCGCGAAACGCAGCCCGCCGTCAACCGCTTCGGCCACATGCTGATGCTCAAGCTCGCCCACGGCGTGGTGTCGTGGCTGGTGGCCCATGAAGTGCCGGTGCGCCACGTCGCCTTCGCGTTTCCACGGCCCGACTTTGCGGAAGACTACCGTATTCTCTTTCCCGCCGAAGTCGAATACGACGCGCCCTGCTCCACCATCCATTTTGACAGCGAGCTGGCCGAACAGCGCTTCGAGCGGCCCTATTCCGACCTGCGCCCCTTCCTTGAACGCGCGCCGCGCGACTGGATCTTCACCACCTACAAGGAACACACACTGTCGATGAAGGTGCGCGACTTCCTGAGTCACGCCGATCGCGTCAATCTTTCGCTCAGGGAAACCGCGGCGGCCTTCCACATGTCGCCGCGCACGCTGATCCGCCGCCTGGCGGCGGAACATACCTCGTTTCAGGGTATCAAAGACGCGCTACGGCGCGACTTCGCGATCTTCGAACTGATCAACACCGACAAGAGCCTGGAAGACATCGCCTACGATCACGGGTTTGCCTCGGTGTCGATCTTTCACCGGGCCTTCAAGCGCTGGACAGGCAATACGCCGGGAGAGTACCGGCGTACCCGCCTGATCGTGCCACACGTCATTCCTCGGGAACTTCAAGCCAGATCGCATTGAGTACGGCAAAGCTTGCCGCCAGCGCCAGGCCCAGTATCCAGGCGAAATACCACATAACGTTCTCCTTTCAGTTCAATAGGCGTGACCCGCCCCGTTGCGGATGTCGTCGGCTTTCACCTTGCCGCGCAAAATCGAGAACACCCAGCTGGTATAGGCCAGGATGATCGGCATGAAGATCACCGCGCACACCAGCATGATGAACAGGGTCAGGTGGCTCGACGACGAATCCCATACCGTCAGGCTGGCCGACGGGTCAATGCTCGAGGGCAGGATGAAGGGGAACATCGACACCCCGACGCTGCCGATGATGGCAGCGATGCCGGCGGCGCTGGCCAGCAGTGCCGCCAGAGGTTTTCGCAGCAATAACGCGAACGCGGCCAGCAGCGGCGCGGCCAGGCCCACGGCAGGCACCAGCATCAGCGCACCGTATGAACGGTAATTGTTGAACCACGCGCCGGATGCGTGTTCGGCCGATTTGAACAAGGGGTTCGAGGCGCCCCCCGCAGTCACTTCGCTGCTCAGCTGGTAGCCGCTCACGAGCTTGAACAGCACCAGACCCGCCAACGCATACAGCACGGTGGTGAGCACCGCAGCTGCCATGCCCCAGCGGCGCGCGCGGCCCTCCACCGGGTCTTCCGTCTTGAGCACCAGCCATGTGGCGCCGTGCATTGTCAGCATGGCCACCGACACCAGCCCGCACAGCAGTGCGAACGGATTCAGCAGGCCAAAGAACGTGCCGTCGTAATACATCTGCATATCGGGCGTGATACGAAACGGTACGCCCTGCAGCACGTTGCCCATGGCCACGCCAAAGATCAGCGAGGGCACGAAGCCACCAATGAACAGCGCCCAATCCCAGCCGTTGCGCCATTTGGCGCTTTCGCGCGCGCTGCGGTACTTGAAGCCCACCGGGCGCAGAATCAGCGCAAACAGCACCGCAAACATGGCGATGTAAAAACCGGAGAACGACACGGCATACAGCTGCGGCCATGCCGCAAAAATTGCACCCCCACCCAGAATCAGCCACACCTGGTTGCCTTCCCAGACGGGCCCGATGGTGTTGACGACCACCCTGCGCTCGACGTCGCCACGCGCCACCAGCGGCAGCAGGGTGCCCACCCCCAGGTCGAAGCCGTCGGTCACGGCAAAGCCAATCAGCAGCACGCCCAGCAGCAGCCACCAGATGACGCGCAGCGTGTCGTACGAAATCAGTTCATGCAGAATCATGATGCAACTCCTGTGGAATCAGGCGGTTTGAGTGGGCGCGGGCTGGGGGGCCAGCGGTGCGTCGGCCGTCGCGCGCGGCAGGTTCGAGCGTGGGCGAAGCGAGGCGCCTTCGTCGGTGCGGGGCCCCTTGCGTATGGCATTCACCATCAGCTTCACTTCAATCACCAGCAGCACCGTGTAAATGGCCACAAAGCCCAGCAGGGTCAGCAGCACGCTGCTCGCACTCAGGTTCGAGACGGCCAGCGCCGTCGGCAGCACGCCCTCGATCACCCACGGCTGGCGACCCAGCTCGGCCACGACCCAGCCCAGTTCAGCGGCAATCCACGGCAGCGGAATTGCGAACACGGCCAGCTTGAGCAGCCTCGGATGCGCGGTCAGGCGCCGCTTTGCGGCCAGCACGAAGAACGTCGCCATAAGCGCAATGAAGAAAAAGCCCAGGAACACCATCACGCGGAAGCTCCAGAACAGTGGTGCCACGGGCGGAATGGTGTCGATCGCCGCCTGACGGATCTGCTCTTCGGTGGCCGTGCGCGGATCGTCGACATATCGTTTCAACAGCAGGGCATACCCCAGCGCGGCCCCGTTGCGCTCGAATATGGCCGCGGGCTCGCCGCTGTCCGTGCCGCTGCCGGCGCGAATGCGTTCCAGGGCGTCGTAGGCCAGTATGCCCTGCCGTATGGTCGCTTCGGCCTGCACTACCAGATCGTTGATGCCCGGAATTTCAGTGTTCAGCGAGCGCGTGCCGATCAGGCCCATCACCCACGGAATCTGCACGGTGTAGTGTGTTTCACGCGCTTCCTGATCGGGAAACCCGATGACCGAAAATGGCGCCGGCGCGGGTTCGGTTTCCCACATGCCTTCGATGGTCGCCAGCTTCATCTTCTGATGGCTGGTCGTCAAATAACCACTTTCGTCGCCCAGCACCACCACTGACAGCGAGGCGGCCAGACCGAACGATGCCGCCACGGTCATCGAACGGCGCGCCAGTTCGATATGCCGGCCCTTGAGCACGTACCAGGCCGACACGCCCAGCACGAAGACGGCGGCGGTGACATAGCCGGCCGACACCGTATGCACGAACTTCGCCTGCGCCACCGGGTTGGTCAGCACCGCGGCAAAGTCGGTCATCTCCATGCGCATGGTCTGCGGATTGAATGCCGCGCCCACCGGATTCTGCATCCACCCGTTGGCAATCAGAATCCACAGCGCCGAAAAGTTCGAACCCAGCGCCACACACCAGGTGGCAATCAGGTGGCCAATACGCGACATGCGGTCCCAGCCGAAGAAGAACAGGCCCACAAATGTCGCTTCGAGGAAGAAGGCCATCAGGCCCTCGATGGCGAGCGGCGCGCCAAAGATGTCACCCACATAATGGCTGTAGTAGCTCCAGTTCATGCCGAACTGGAACTCCATAACGATGCCGGTGGCCACGCCCAGCGCAAAGTTGATGCCGAACAGCACGCCCCAGAACTTGGTCATGTCACGCCAGATGGGGCGATTGGTCATGACATAGACCGTTTCCATGATGGCCAGCAGTATCGACAGGCCCAGCGTCAAGGGCACGAAAAGGAAGTGGTAGAGCGCCGTCATCGCAAACTGCAGGCGCGACAGATCCACAATATCTAGTTCCATGGGAGATTCTCCGAAGCAAGAGCACATTCGGGGCGATCAGACGGCACGTGTGCGCTGCCGCCCCTCAATTCGTTGACCATGCGCGCATACGCCGTGGTGCCGCGCCGTCCTTCTTCCACAATCACCCCGTTCGCGATGCGCACGACCCGGTCGGCGAGCACGGCCTCACGATGCAGGTGCGTGGCCATCAGCCAGCCACGGTCGCCGCCTGCGCGCGACAGGGTGCGCAGCACATGGGAGGCGGTTTCGTCATCCAGTGATTCGGTGGGTTCGTCGAGGAGCCACAACGGGTGCTGTTGCAGCAGCATGCGGGCGATCGCCAGGCGCCGCGCCTGACCACCCGAGAGCCCCAGCCCGCCTTCGCCCAGGCGGCTGTCCAGCCCGCGGCCCGTGGCGGCAATGGCGTCGGCCAGACCCGCAGCTTCGAGCACGCGCCACAACGTCGCGTCATCGGCGTGCGGATCAGCCAAGAGAAGATTGTTGCGCACGGTATCCAGGAACAGGTCCACGCTCTGCGCAATCAGGCTGGCCCTGCAGCCCGACACTTCGCCGGCCGACGGGGCGAGCTCACCCATGGCCAGCGCCAGCACCGTGCTCTTGCCCGAACCGCTCGCACCAATGAGCGCAACGCGCTCGCCCTGCCACACCTGCAGCGCAATGCCCCGCACTGCCGGGGCACGGCTTCTCGGGTAGCAGGCGTCCACTCCACGCATCGACAGCACGCATCCGGGTGCAACGGGGGCGCGTGCTGCCTCACCCGAAGCGGCCCTGCCCTGTGTCTCGGGCTCGCCAGAGTCGGCCAACCGTGCCGCCAGCCGTCGCGCACCCAGCAGGGCGCGGCCGGTTTCCAGCGCACCCCGACGCAGGGCGGCAAAGGGCTCCATGACCCCTACCGCCGCCAGAATGGCCATAACGCCGATCGGTGCCGCCACATGCCCGCCGGCCACCAGGTGCGCCGCGCCCGCCACCGTTGCGGCCAGCAGCCCCCCGCCCAGCACGGTCGTGGCGGCCGCCGCAGTCGTATCCACCCGGTTCAGGCGCCGGTCCTGCTCGGCCAGCTGCTCTTCCAGAGCCCGTACGCGGCGACCCTGTGCGTCGAGCCGACCACTCATCAGCAGGGCCGTCTGCCCCGAAACAAAATCGATCGTCGCGGCACGCATGCGCTCCATGCGAGACGCGCGACGCGCAGCCGTCAATGTACTGGCACGCATCACGCGCACGGTGATGGCCACGGCACCCAATGCCAGCAGCACCACCGTTGCGACCCCGATGGCAGGCGACAACATGCCAAGCAGGGCACCGGCCAGCAGGCAGGCCGGAATTGCGGCAAGGGCCGGTACGGCAAAGCGCAATGCCACGGACTCGAGGGCATCGAGATCGCCCGTCAGGCGAAACAGCATTCTGGCGGGTTCGAGCCTGAGCGCCCACGCGCCGCGCGGCGTGGCCCATGCGCAAAACAGACGTTCGCGCATGGCCGCCAGGGCGACCAGAATGGCATCATGACCCCACACGCGTTCGGCGTAACGGCTGACCGTGCGACCCAGCGCCAGCAGGCGTATGCCGGCAGACGGCCGGAACACGTCGAAGGCGAGGGCCGTAGCCACCGAAGCGCCGGCAACGGCCGTGGCGGTGATGAACCAGCCCGACACGGCCAGCAAACCGATGCCGGCCATGAGCGTCGCACACGCGGCCAGCGTCGCCCATACGACACTGCGCGGCAGCGCCTGCCACAAGGCCCGCAGGGTGATGGCTTCCCCGTGACGGGGTGTTTTGACGGTTGCCTGCTCAGCCATTCCTTACTCCACTCGCGCTTCGCCGATGCGGATCACGCGGTCCATGCGGGTGATCAGTTCCGGGTCGTGCGTGGCCACGATCAAGGTCTTGCCCTGCGCGATGGCAAGCAGCCCCTCGATGGTTTCAGCCGCGGTAACGCGGTCAAGATTCGCGGTGGGTTCATCCGCAAGCACCAGCTGCAGCGTCGGGTCGGCCGCCAGCCGCGCAAGACCCAGGCGGCGGATCTCGCCGGCGGAAAGCCCCCGCCCCTGCTCACCCAGCGTGGCATGGGGGCGTGCCCGCACGACACCGGTCAGGTTCGCTATCGAAACGGCGCGCGCAACGGCCTCGGCACCCACATGGCTGCGATCCAGCGAAACATTGCGTGGCAATGATCCCGCAAAGACGTGGGGGTGCTGATCCAGCCAGCCCATTTGCGGGGCATCGGTCGACTCGTGGCCGCGCAGACCCGGGAACTCGATCCGCCCACGCTGCGGGGCCAGCAGCCCGGCGATCAATGCCAGAAGTACCGACTTGCCGGCACCGCTGGCACCCACCAGCGCAACGTGCTCGCCGGGCGCAATATCCAGTTCGAATGCATTGAACAGATCGGGCTGACCCGGAAAGGCAAATCGCAGGCCGTGAATGCGCACGCCCACCGGCGTGGGTGGCCGTCCGTCCCTGTCGCGTGCGCGCGCATGCTGCTGCGCCGTGCCGGCAAGCGGCAGCGCGGTTTCGTCGTCACACAGCGCGCTCAGGGTTTCGATGGCCGCCTGACCGGAGGCCCGGTCGTGCCACACGGCCGACAGCTCGCGCAACGGCTCGAAGAAGGCCGGCGCCAGCAACACTATGAACAGTGCCTCGTGCAGCGCCAGCGGTGCGCCCCACGTACCGAACTGCAAGGTGCCAAGAAGATGAAAGCCGATGAACACCGCCACCATCGCCACGCCCAGGGCCGAGAACAGCTCAAGCACGGCCGACGACAGAAACGCAATGCGCATCACCCGCATGGCCGCATCGCGCAATCGTTCACCCTGTTCGCGCACGCTCGCGGCGCTGCGCTGCACGGCATCGAGCGCACGCAACGTGGCCAGGCCACGCAGGCGGTCGAGCAGATAGGCGTGCATGTTGCCCAGCTCCTTCCAGTGCTGCCTGCCGGCCTCCTGTGCGCGCCAGCCCACTATGGCCATGAACAGGGGAATGAGCGGAGCCGCAACAAGAAGCACCAGCGCGCTTGCCCATGACAGATAGAACACGGGCAGCACGATGAACAGCGGCACCAGCCGCGCACGCATCGACGCGCTGCGGTAGCGCGTGAGCCAGGGCAGAAGTGCGTCGGCCTGCTCGCCCAGGGCGCTTGCTGCTTCGCCGGCCGGTACACGGCCGCGATCGAGCGGCGAACGCGCCGCCAATGCCTGCAACCCGCGCCGGCGCCATGAACTGACCTGCTTCCGGGCGTGATCGAACAGGCGCCGCTCGCACCACGCCTCGAGTGCCGCCCGAAGCAGCGCCAGCGCGGCAATGCCCAGAGCGGGCACGGCGGCGGCCTGCAGGCCCGACTCGAACCGGGCCACCACAAGCGCAATCAGGGCGGCCTGTGCGATCCAGATCAGGGGAAGAGAGGCGTGCAGCAAGGTGACACCGGAGGGGGGAACGGCGCTGTAGGCGGCGAGGCCACCCCTTGCTGCACTAAAGACTGTTGCTGTGGATTCGTCGTTGCTCATGACGAGTTTATATTAGCAACGACTAAATTAGAATTGGGTTAATCCACTACAATATTATTGACCTCGATCAAGTTGGTCGCTTCACCGGTACAGGCACGTACAATACCCGCCTATGCCAGTCGGCTCACCCCGCCAGCCACGTTCATCCACAGTTCAGGAATGCTCGCACGCCCTGCTCATCCTGCGGGATCGCATCCTTTTGCCAAGGCTCCGGCCACCCTGCACCGTGCACGCATGCTCACGCTGCTGTGCCGGATTGTTTGCGCGGCACTCGCAGTTGCGCTGTTTGCCCCCGTGGTTCTGGCCGCCACCGATTGCAGCGGCCGGGAACACATACGCCTGACCCGCCCCGTGCACATTGACCCCGATGTGCGCCAAACGTTGCAGGCCGCAGCACCACTACACGTCGTTGCGATCGACGCCCCGCCCATGGTGCGGTACGACACGCAACGGCGCGCCTATGAAGGCATTGCAGTCGATATTCTCTGCTTCATTGCCGCCGAGCTCGACATTCCGTTCGTCATCGAAGCCGGTCGCGACGAAACCGTATATGACAAGCTTCAGCAGGTACAGAAAGGCGAAGCAGACGTATTCATACCGCTGAGTTACTCCGAGGAACGTGCGCAACAGGGCTTGTTTACCGATTCGTTCTACAGCACGTATTACGCGATCATCGCCCGCCACAATTCCGGAGTCGTCGTACGCAGCATCAACGACTTGCCCAATTACCGGGTGGGGTATGTGCAGGGAGTCGTGCTTGAACCGGTGCTGAAAGCGCTCATGCCTGCCGAGCGTCTCATCGCGTTCAACGACACGACCAGTGATAGCCTGTTCGATGCATTGCTGGACGGCACGCTTGATCTGGTCATGTTCAGCAAGGATGTCTTCCACGAAAAGCGCTTTCATAACGAGTACTTTGACCTTGGAGGGCCGCAAATTTGCAGGTAAACGCAGAACAAGAAAATACGCGGCGAAATCAGCCTCGCCCTGTGTATAGCGTTTCGTCACAGAAATCAGAGGAGGTTGCTCTCACTACGTGAGACGAGCAGAATATGATCAGCCTCAGCCTCTGTAGGGAGACTTAGATGCACATCGACGAACGTTTTGGGCCGCGCGAGCCGCCTCGCTCAGGCGCCGCCATGGACAAAGCCAAACTCGAAGAAGCAATGGAAACGGTAAGGGTCGAGTGGGACAAAGAATTGGCGTGGCTGCGAGCACCCGACGCGACGGAGCGCTTAGCAGGCCGTTGAAAAAATGTACATCAACGCAACGCCATCAGCATGCACATCGGTTTTCAGCCGACTTGAGAGCCCATT
>JAUZQE010000003.1 GCA_030733815.1 Yanghanlia caeni | reverse complement strand
CCGGATATAGAGCTGCAACCCTACCTCGTCTGTCATCAACAACGAAAACCCTTGCAAACCGGGAGGCGGTCATATAGAACACCATGTTACTGATGCTCGACAACTACGATTCCTTTACCTACAACCTGGTGCAGTACTTCGGCGAACTGGGCGAAGACGTGCGTACCTACCGCAACGACCAGATCACGATTCAGGAAATCGAAGCCCTGCAGCCGCAGCGCATCTGCATTTCGCCGGGGCCGTGCACGCCCGCACAGGCCGGCATCTCGATCGACGTGATCCGCCACTTTGCCGGCAAGGTGCCGATCCTGGGCGTGTGCCTGGGCCACCAGGCCATTGGCGCGGCATTCGGCGGCGACGTCGTGCGGGCGCGCGAACTCATGCATGGCAAGGTTTCCGAGATCACGCACAAAGGCACTGACGTCTTTGCGGATCTGCCCTCGCCCTTCACGGTCACGCGCTATCATTCACTCGCGGTCGCGCGCGACACCCTGCCCGATTGCCTCGAAGTCACCGCCGAAACGGCCGACGGCGAGATCATGGGCCTGCGCCACAAAACGCTACCCATCTATGGCGTGCAGTTTCACCCCGAATCCGTGCTCAGCGAGCACGGTCACGCCCTGCTCAAGAATTTCCTGAATATTCCAGCCTGAAGACCGCCATGACCATCACGACCACCGAAGCGCTCGTGCGCTGCATCGAACACCGCGAAATTTTCCACGACGAAATGCTGCATCTCATGCGCATGCTGATGCGTGGCGAGATTCCCGAACCCACCGCCGCCGCCCTGCTCATGGGCCTGCGGGTGAAAAAGGAAACCGTGGGCGAAATCACGGCTGCCGCACAGGTCATGCGCGAATTCGCCGTGCCCGTTCCCGTGGCCGACCCTTCGAGCCTGCTCGACATGTGCGGCACCGGCGGCGACGGCTCCAACACCTTCAACATTTCCACTGCCGCAATGTTCGTGGCGGCCGCTGCCGGCGTGAAGATCGCCAAACACGGCAACCGCAGCGCCTCGTCGTCATCGGGCAGCGCCGACGTACTCGAAGCGCTGGGCATCAACATCAACATGAGCCCCGAGCAGGTGGCCGAAAGCATCGAGGCCACCGGCATCGGCTTCATGTTCGCACCAGCTCACCACGGTGCCATGAAGAACGTGGCCTCCGTACGCAAGCAGCTGGGCGTGCGCACCATCTTCAACATTCTGGGCCCGCTCACCAACCCGGCGGGCGCCGCCAATCAGCTCATGGGCGTTTTTCACCCCGACCTGGTGGGCATACAGGTGCGCGTGCTTGAACGCCTGGGCGCCCGCCACGTACTGATCGTGCATGGCAAGGACGGCATGGATGAAGGCTCGCTGGGTGCCGCCACCATGGTGGGCGAACTGAAAGACGGCAAGATTCAGGAATACGAGATTCACCCGGAAGATTTCGGCGTGGCGATGGTGTCGAACCGCAGCATCAAGGTGTCGAGCCGGGAAGAATCGGCGGCGCTCATCAAGGAAGCCCTGGATAACGTTGCGGGCCCGGCCCGTGATATTGTTGCCCTGAATGCCGGGCTGGCCATCTATACCGGCGACAAGGCGGCCTCGATCGCCGAGGGTCTCAAGATGGCCTACGAATGCCTGCGCAGCGGCGCGGCTCGTGCCAAGCTCGAAGAATTCCGCCGCCACACGGAAAAGGTCTCTGCATGAACGATATTCTCGCCAAGATTCTGCAAACCAAGAAAGTCGAGGTCGCCACGGCGCGCCAGATGCGCAGCGAATCCGACCTGCTGCGCGAAGCCAAGAGCCGCAAGGACGTGCGCGGCTTCGCGCGGGCGCTGGAAGAGCGCATCGCCAAAGGCAAGCCCGGTGTCATTGCCGAGATCAAGAAGGCGTCGCCCTCGAAGGGTGTGATCCGCGAAAACTTCAACCCGGCCGAGATTGCCACGGCGTATGCCGCACATGGCGCCGCATGCCTGTCGGTGCTTACCGACGTGCAGTATTTCCAGGGCTCGTACGATTACCTGCGCCAGGCCCGGGCCGCCTGCTCGCTGCCTGTTCTGCGGAAAGATTTCATGATCGACCCCTACCAGATCATCCACGCGCGGGCCATCGGTGCCGACTGCATCCTGCTCATCGTCGCGGCGCTCAGCCTCTCGCAGCTCAAAGAATTCGAATCGCTGGCGCAGGAACTCGGCATGGACGTGCTGGTTGAAGTGCACGACCGGGCAGAACTCGAAACGGCGCTGCAGCTGAACACCACGCTGGTGGGCATCAACAACCGCAACCTGCGCACGTTCGAAACCTCGCTGCAAACCACGCTCGACCTACTGCCGCTCATTCCCGAAGGCAAGCGTGTGGTGACCGAAAGCGGCATCCTCACCGTCGACGACGTGACCCTCATGCGCGAAAACGGTGTGAATGCCTTCCTGGTTGGGGAAGCCTTCATGCGCGCCAACGACCCGGGCCTCGCCCTGCACGAGCTGTTCCAGGCGGCATGAACGCCCGGTCGGCCGCCACCACCCGCTTCGAAGAAGCGGAACGCGACCCGCAGATCGGCAAAGACGCCGCCAAGCCGATCATCACCGATCTGCGTAGTGCCTTGCTCAAGGCGCAGTATGCCCGGCTGGCGAAGGCCGACCGCAGCCTGCTGATCGTGGTGGCGGGTATCGACGGCGTGGGCAAGGGCAGCACGGTCAACCTCATAAACGAATGGATGGACGCCCGCCACATCCGCACGCTGGCGTACGGCCCGCCCACGCAGGAAGAATCGCGCTACCCGTTTCTGTGGCGTTACTGGCGCCACCTGCCGGCCAAGGGGCGCAGCGGCATCGTGTTCGGTTCGTGGTACGGCCCGCTCTTCAACGAACTGGTCTCCAAGAAACCCAACCGCAGCAAGGTCGAGCAGCTGGCCACCACGATTCGCGATTTCGAGGCGCTGGTGGCCAACGACGGCGTGCAGATTCTCAAGCTCTGGTACCACCTGTCACGCGAGGCACACAAAAAGCTCACGAACCGGCTGCTGGCCGACCCGGAAACCTCGTGGATGGTGCGGCCGGAAGACCTCCAGGTCGCCCGCAAGTTCAAGCGGGTGCGCGAGGCGGCCGGCACCATGATCATGCTTACGGATTCCGATCTGGCACCCTGGCAGGTCATACCCAGCGCCGACGAACGCCTGCGCGCCATCAGCACGGGTCAGGCCATTCTGGCGGCCCTGCAGGCGCCCGCCGCAGCGGCCGCCGAACCCCCGCCCTTGCGGCAGCTGTTGCCCGCCAGCCCCGCACAGCCGCGCAAGCGGCGGCTGGCCCGCGTCGATCATTCGGTTCGCCTCAGCGAAAACGAATACGACGATCTGCTCGCACAGTGGCGCAGCCGGCTGGCACACCTGGTGCGCAGCAAAGCATTTGCCGACCTGCCCGTGGTGCTGGTGTTCGAAGGCAACGACGCCGCAGGCAAGGGCAGCACCATCCGGCGCATCACGCACGCGCTCGACGCCCGGCAGTACCGCGTGGTGCCCATTTCGGCGCCCACGGAAGACGAGCGGGCCCGCCCCTACCTGTGGCGCTTCTGGCGCGAGCTGCCGGCACCCGGCAACATCACCATTTTCGATCGCTCGTGGTACGGGCGCGTGCTGGTGGAGCGCGTGGAGCGATTCGCCCGGCCCGCGCAATGGCGACGCGCGTACGAAGAAATCAACCAGTTCGAACAACAGCTGACCGACAGCGGAATCCTGCTCATCAAGTTCTGGCTGGCGATCACCAAAGACGTTCAGTTGCAGCGCTTTCGCGACCGCGAGCACTCGCCGTTCAAATCGTTCAAGATCACACCCGAAGACTGGCGCAACCGCGAAAAATGGGGCGCCTACACCAACGCCGCCAACGATATGTTCGATCTCACCGACACGTCGCGCTCACCCTGGCATGTCGTGTCGTCGAACGACAAGCGCCATGCCCGCATCACGGTGCTCGAACGCATCGTCACGGCCATCGAAGCGCGACTGGCACGCTAGTCACCCGCCGTCAGGAATCCGCAAACGCGGCCGCCGCACCATGACACCCGACCTTTTCGATACCGCCGACAACCGTCTCGCAGACCTTCCGGGGCAGCAAATCGGCAGTCTGGATTCCGGTTGGCGCAGCGCGTTGCAGACGCCCGCAACGCGCCTTGCGCTGGCCAAACTCGACACCTTTCTCGGCACACGCCTGGCCGCCGGGGCCACGATCTACCCGGCGCGCGTCTTCCGTGCGCTGGAATACCTGCCCCCGCAGGACGTCAGAGTGGTCATTCTGGGCCAGGATCCCTATCACGGCCCGGGGCAGGCGCAGGGACTGGCCTTTTCCGTGCCCGATCAGTGCCCCACCCCGCCGAGCCTGCGCAACATGTTTGCCGAGCTGGCACGCCTCTACCCCGGGCGCCCGGCACGGCGACGCAATGATCTTTCAGACTGGGCCCGGCAGGGGGTGTTGCTGCTGAACGCCACGCTCACGGTCGAACACGGACAGGCCGGTTCGCACGCCCGCAAGGGCTGGGAAACCATTACCGACGCCCTCATCGACGCGGTAGCCGCCACGCAGGGGCCCAAGGTATTCATGCTGTGGGGCAACCACGCCCAGGGCAAGCAGCCCCGCATCGAAGCCGCCGGTGGCACGAACCTGATCCTGCGTGCCAACCACCCGTCGCCCCTGTCTGCACGGCGCCCGCCCCGCCCCTTTCTGGGTTGCGGCCATTTCGAGCAGGCCAACGCCTGGCTCGCGGCTCAAGGGTGCACACAAATCGACTGGCTGGGCACCTGAACGCAAAAAAACATCGACATCAGGGTTTTCCCATATATAATGGAAGACTGCATTTTCGTTTTGTGTCGGCATGTCGCAGCACGCCGTACACCATCGCACCCTGACCTTCCAGTACCTCGCCGCAAGAAACCACACGCGGCGCACGCCTAGCAGTGCAACCGGGTTGATTGGGTCGGCACGATGATCCATTCAACCGCGCCCGGGCCGGCGTTTTGCCGCCGTGCGCATCTGCACCGCCTATACGGCAAAGGTATACATGTCTTTCGAATCCCTGGGCCTCGCCCCTGCCCTGCTGTCGGCGCTCGAACGCACCGGCTTCACCCAACCCACCCCGGTTCAGGCCGCCGCAATCCCGCGCGCCATGAGCGGTGAAGACCTGATGGTGTCGTCACAGACCGGCAGCGGCAAAACCGCCGCATTCATGCTTCCCGTACTGAACAGCATGGTCGGCATGTCGCCCAACAAGGGCAGCGGCGTGCAGGCACTGGTGTTGACGCCCACACGAGAACTCGCCCTGCAGGTGGCCGATGCCGCCCGCGCCTACGGCGCCGGCATCAACGGCCTGCGCATTGCCACCGTGGTCGGCGGCATGCCCTACGGCGCGCAAATCAAGGCCCTGTCGCGACGCGTCGACGTGCTGGTGGCCACCCCCGGCCGGCTCATCGATCACCTGCAGGCCCGCCGCGTGAACCTTTCGGCGGTACGCACACTGGTGCTCGACGAAGCCGACCGCATGCTCGATATGGGCTTCATCGAAGAAATCGAATCGATCATCGCCCGCACACCGGCCGAGCGCCAGACCCTGCTGTTCTCGGCCACGCTCGACGGCACGGTGGCCCAGCTGGCGGCCCGCATGATGCGTGAGCCTTCGCGCCTTGAACTGGCCGGCCAGAAGCAGCGCCACGAAAACATCGAACAGACGCTGCTATACGCCGACGACAGCTCGCACAAGCTGCGTCTGCTGGACCACCTGCTGCGTGACGCCGACCTCGATCAGGCCATCGTATTCACGTCGACCAAGCGTGGCGCCGACGACCTGGCCGGCTACCTGAGCGAGCAGGGCTATGCGGCCGCCGCCCTGCACGGCGACATGAACCAGCGTCAGCGCAGCCGCACGCTCGGCCTGCTGCAGCGCGGCAAGCTGCGCATTCTGGTCGCCACCGACGTGGCCGCGCGCGGCATCGACGTACAGGGCATCAGCCACGCCTTCAACTACGACCTGCCCATGCAGGCCGAAGACTACGTGCACCGCATCGGACGCACCGGGCGCGCCGGGCGCAATGGTCAGGCCTACACGCTGGCCGTGCATGCCGAACGTCACAAGATCCGCCGTATCGAACACTTCATCGGGCGCAGCATTCCCATGGAGGAGATTGCGGGCCTCGAACCCCAGCGTCGACCGCAGCGCAGCTTCGGCAAGCGCCCGGGCGGCAACGGCGGCTATCGGGGTGCACCCGGCAGCAAGCCCGGCTACAAGCGCGACGGCAAGCCCGAGTGGAAATCTGCCCGCAAGCCCGAATGGAAGAGCGACGCCAGGCCGGAATGGAAGGCGGACGGCAAACCCGAGTGGAAGCGCGAGGGCAAATCGGAGTGGAAAACCGAACGGCGCAGCGACTGGCAGCCCGCAGGCAAGCCGCGCAGCAGTGATTCGCGCGGTGCCGGCCGCCCCGGTTCCTTCCGCAGCGCGGGCCCGGGTGCCGCCACCCGGCGTGGCGATCGCCCGTCGCGCTCCGCCGCACGCTACCAATGAACTAGCCGGTAGCGCGCGGGCTGCCCCGTGTGGCCCGCGCACCGGCGTCTCGTGCACGACGCGGTATAGTACACAGCCATGAAGCAGATCGTGAATCGTCCTTTTCTGCTGGCTCTGCTGCTTTCGCTGCCGTTGTGGGTCGTGCTGGGCAACTATATCGTTGCACTCATCGTCTCGCTGCTCGTGGCGTTCCTGGCGTCCATGATCAACGCGCTGCGGGTCATGCGCTCCGGCGGGCGCCACGGCCCGGGCGCGCAGTCTGCTTCCGGGCGCACGCCCGTTCAGTCGCAATCAGACGAAGCAGAATGAACACCTCACCTTTGCCCCCCCTCGCTCCACCCCGCCTGCCGGACGGCCTGCCACCGCTGGACGCCGGCAGCAGTGCGCACAGCGCCCGCGTTGAAGCACACCTGCTGGAACAGATCGCGCAGCGGCCCGATGGCATACTTGCGTTCGATGTGTGGATGGCCCAGGCACTTTACGCAGCGGGTCTGGGCTACTACGCCGCCGGCACCACGAAGTTCGGCGCACACACACCCGCCGGCGACTTCACCACGGCCCCCGAAATGACGCCCGTCTTCGGTCAGGTGCTGGCGCGTCAGGTGGCCGAGATTCTGCGTGCTGCAGGCAGCCAGACAGTACTGGAGTTCGGAGCCGGAACCGGCGCGCTTGCCGCAGCATTGATACCGGCGCTGCGTGCGCTGGGCCTTGATGTGCAATACCGCATACTCGAGCTGTCGGCCGACCTGCGGGTTCGCCAGGCACAGCGCCTCGAAAACCTGCAGGCCGACGTCCAGTGGCTCGACACCCTGCCAGACGCCTTTGAAGGCTGCGTGATCGCCAACGAGGTGCTCGACGCCATGCCGGTGACCCTGTTTCGGTGGGACGAGTCGGGCGCATTGATGGAGCTGGGCGTGAAAGCCCGGGCCGATGCGACCCCTCCCTTCGAATGGGCGCAGCGGCCGGCGAGCCCCGATCTACACGCCACCGTAGCCGCACGCATGCCGGCGTTGCCGGGCTACCGCTCTGAACTCAATCTTCAGGCGGAAGCCTGGGTACGCCAGATGGGCGCCTGGCTCAAGCAAGGCGCCGCGCTGCTCATCGACTACGGCTTTCCGCAACGCGAGTACTACCATCCGCAGCGGGCCGCCGGAACACTGATGTGCCACTTCCGCCACCACAGTCACGATGAACCCCTGGTGCTGGCAGGCGTGCAGGACATCACGGCCCACGTTGATTTCACCGCCATGGCCGACGCTGCACTTGACGGTGGCCTGGACGTGCTGGGCTACACCTCGCAGGCCCGCTTCCTGTTGAATGCCGGCCTGCCTGAAATCGTGCAGGAACTCGCGGCCAGCCCGGCGCACACCGAGGCGCACGCAACGCTTTCAGCAGTGCAGAAGCTGATCTCGGAAGCGGAAATGGGCGAGCTGTTCAAGGTGCTTGCCGTAGGCCGCAACGTCGACCCGCCGCTGCTTGGCTTCATGCGCGGCGATCGCCGCGACATGCTGTAACCCGGCGAATGGCGTTCTAGACCCGCCAAGCGCGCTGCAACGCGAGCAGTCGCGCCGCACGCACGGCTTGCGGAATCCGACTGCGGTCGGCACACCCGCGCGCAATGGCCCCGGCGTCGACACTTCGCACCGCGTCGGCGCGCCGGCGCCAGGCCGCCGCATCGAAAGGCCGCACGCAGGAACAGGCCTGCAGCAAGTCTTGGAAACGTTCGGGCTTGCGCAGCACATCGCAGCGCTCGATGAGCGCAAGTGCCGTTTCGGGGTCATCGGTATCGAGCTGCGGCAGCATCTCGCGCAGCAACTGCGCGTACGCCGTGCACTCGCCGGGCGCGCGCAGCGTGGCGCCAAGCCCCACGACATCGGTGGAACGGTGGCAGAGAATCGCATAACGCGACGCGAGCGGCAGGCCATGTTCGTGCGCGCGGCGCAGGGCCTCACCGACCTGGGGGGTAAAAACCAGCTGCGGCATCACGCGCGACAGCGCCCCGGTATGCTGCAGCACCTCGAACATGCGCCCCGGGCGCTCCGTCATGAGCCCCTTGGCCGTTTCCTGCCAGACGCGTTCCGCAACCAGGGCGTCCACTTCCCCCGACTCCACCAGCTGCCGGGCCAGCGCCAGCGTTTCGGGCGCAATGGAAAAATCGGGAAACCGGGCCGCAAACCGTGCCAGCCGCAGCAGCCGCACCGGGTCTTCCGAGAACGCCTCGCCCACGTGACGCAGCACCCGGGCCTCGAGGTCGGCCACGCCGCCGCAAGGGTCGACCAGGGTACCATCGGCATGGCGCGCAATGGCATTGATGGTGAGATCACGACGGCGCAGATCGTCTTCCAGCGTGACATCGGTGCCCGTATAAAACGTAAACCCCTTGTAGCCCCGCCCCGACTTGCGCTCGGTACGGGCCAGCGCGAATTCTTCCTTGGTGCGCGGATGCAGGAACACCGGAAAGTCGCCGCCCACGGGAATGAATCCGCGCGCGGCCATGTCTTCGGGTGTGGCTCCCACCACAACCCAGTCACGGTCGCCGCAGGGCAGATTCAACAGATCGTCGCGCACCGCGCCACCCACCACATACGCATTCAAGCCCTCGAGCGCGGGATCGGCCGTTGGGGTGTTGCGCCGGTGGGTGGGGGCAACGGGCACGCCGTGTGTGTCGTTGCGGGCCTCGGTGCCGCTCACGGCAAGGCAACCTTGCGGTTCGGTGCCGGCGAAATCACGCCCAAACGATCTTTGAGCCGCTGCGGTTCGCCGCTGAACAATCGCGCGTAATACACCGCATTCGACATCACGTTCTTCACGTACAGCCGCGTTTCGGTAAACGGAATCGTTTCGGCGAAAATGGCCCCTTCGACGGGCGCCGCCAGCTTCGCGCGCCACTGCACCGGGCGGCGCGGGCCGGCGTTGTAACCCGCCGTGGCCAGTACTTCCGACCCATTCAGATCATTGAGCACCATGCGCAGGTAGTTGGTACCCAGCACGGTGTTGATTTCGAATTCGTTGACGCGCGAGGGGTGGAAGTCGGTCATGCCGATTTTGCGGGCCACCCACTTGGCCGTGGCCGGCATCAGCTGCATGAGCCCCGATGCCCCCACGCGCGAACGGGCGTCGGTGATGAAGCGCGACTCCTGGCGAATGACGCCATACACCCAGGCCGGGTCGAGATCGATTTCGCGTGCCTTTTTGGAGACCTCGCCCGAGAACGGAGCGATGAAACGCTGCGACAGGTCAATTTCCTTCTCGGTACGCAGCGAGGTGTTGACCACACGATCGTAGATGTGTTTTTCGCGTGCGAACTCGGCAGCGGCGAGCAGTTCCCGATCGTTCATGCCGCGCAGATTGAAATTCCATTCGGGTACGGCCTCGGGGCGCCAGCCCAGCTCGAACAGCGCCACGGCGCGTTGCAGGCCGGGGTGATTGCGTGCGGCATCGAGCTCTTCCGGCTGAAGCTGCGCGGGGGCGGGCGGCAGAGGCTGAGGGTGCCCCAGCTCTTCGCTGGCCAGCAGGCCGTAGAAGCTCAGATCGTGAGCGATGGAGCGGTAATGCTCGACGGCTGCCTTTTCGTTGCCCAGGGCGTGCAACGCACGCGCATACCAGTACACCCACACGGGTTCGGCGGCCTGCGCGGCCGACATGCGGCGTATGGCCTTGGCCACCTGATCCCAGTCGATGGCGGGCTGACGCAGCTCGGAGCGAACCTGCCACGCATGGTTGTAGTCGGTCATGCGGAAGTTGCCCGACTTGCGGTACCACCGCGCCGCATCGAGCTCGACGTTCAGCGCCGCAACCAGGCCGAACTGACTCCACACCCATTCCATGTAGGGCCGGGGCAGACGCCCTTCCCAGTTCTTTTCGACCCACGCCGCATTTTCGAGCCGCTTTTCGCCATAGGCCAGGCGTGACAGGGCGATGGCGACGAGCTCGAGCTCGGCCGGACTGCGCGGCACCGCGCGGCCTTCGAGCCACTTGCGCGGATTGTTCATGATGGCGGAGTAATCACGCATCTGGGCGCCGTTGAAGATGACGGCCGCGATGCGGCGCGAGGTCTGGTGCCGGTTCGTTTCGAGCGAGGCCCGCAGCAACCGCTGCACGTCGGACCAGCCCACCACCCTGCGTTCGTAGAACTGGTCGAGCATGGCCCAGCACGCCTGATTCGAACTGAACGCGTCCATGGCGTCGGATGCACGCACCTTGCGGCCACTCATGTGCTGCGCCATGAGCAGCGTACAGCGGATCTCGGCATTCTCGACCTCGACCGGCGCGAGCGCGAGCACCTGGGCGTAATCACC
The DNA here is from genome assembly GCA_030733815.1 of Yanghanlia caeni. Classification (GTDB taxonomy): domain Bacteria; phylum Pseudomonadota; class Gammaproteobacteria; order Burkholderiales; family Burkholderiaceae_B; genus Yanghanlia; species Yanghanlia caeni. The sequence goes on along the minus strand of JAUZQE010000003.1, from coordinate 148,770 downwards.
CGCCCGGCCCGCCGCCACCATCCACTCGCCTTTCAGGCGATCGGCCAGGTAGGCATCTTGATTACGAGCGAAAAAGGCGTGGATTTCGTCTTCGGGTATGGGTTGCGCCGGATCGAGCAATTGCTGGCGCAGTGCCCAGTAGCGCACATACGAGCCCAGAACGGGATCGCGATCGGCCTGGGGAATGAGCGCCCGAACGCGGTCCCACTGCTTGGCCTGCATGGCCGCACGCGCCTGCACCACAGCTTCGCGGGCTTCGGGCGGCACCACGAGCCGCACCGGCTCGGCGGCCGCCTTGCGGGCCGGTGTGGCGGCCGGGGTAGCGCCCGCCCCACGCCCGGCCACCAGCGTCTGGCGCAGGTCGACCGATTCCATGACGGCCTCGACGCGCGCCTGCGGATCGCGGGCACCGCAACCGGCGAGGCCCACAGCGAAGACCAGCAAGGCCAGCCCGCGCCGGCCCCATATGTTTCCGGGGATCGGCCCCTGGCGCTTGGCCATGGTTTGCCGATACATTGGCCTATTGGCTATCATCTTGCATCCTTCCTGACTGACACCGCCATGAACCAGAACAAAGAGAATACCGCAGTCCAACTGCGCACGCGACTCAAGGCGCTGCGGGCTGCCCAGAATCCGCTGGAAAGCAATCGCGGTGCCCTGTTGATTCGAGGCCGCCTGTTCACCTGGCTTGCCACCAACGTAACCCGGCTGCGCGAGGAAGGCCGACCCGTTCCGCAACGCATCGCCGCATTCTGGGCCCTGCCCGAGGAACCGTCGCTGCAGCCGCTGCTGCGCCAATGGGTGGAAGAAGAGGGTTACGAGGTTTCCTTACCCGTGGTGACGGCGCCCGGCGAACCGCTCGCGTTCTATCAGTGGAACCCCGACGCACCCATGCGTGAAGGCGCCTACGGCATACTGGAACCGGTGAGCGAACCCGCCGAAGCGCCCGATATCGTGCTGGTACCCACACTGGGCTACACCCGCGAAGGCGACCGTCTGGGCTATGGCGGCGGCTACTACGACCGCACGCTCGCCGCGCTGAAGGAATCGGGCCATCCGTTCGTGAGCATCGGCATCGCCTGGGCCACCGGCGACCTGAGCGGCCTCGATTACGCCCCCCAGCCCCACGACGTGCGGCTCGACGGCATTCTGACCGACAAGGGCTGGGCAGTTCAGGCCCCTGCGCTGGCTTAAGAAGCCATTACTCCACACCGCAGCCACCCAGACCCTGCCCACTGCGTACACCGCCCCGGGCACCACGCGCCGCGACCGGCAAGACCCGGCGCGGCGCGTGAAGGCCTCAGGCTACGTTCAGACGCTGCCATACCGCCAGCGTGGCCTTGGCGTTGTTGAGCGTATAAAAATGCAGCCCCGGCGCGCCCTGATCGAGCAGCCGCTGCGCCATGCCTGCCACGAAATCGGCGCCAAACTCGCGCAGGCTGGCCATGTCGTCGCCGAAATCGACCAGCCGCGCCTCGAGCCAGCGCGGAATCTCGGCTCCGCACATGTTCGAGAAGCGCGCGAGCTGCTTGTAGTTCGTGATCGGCATGATGCCGGGCACGATGGGGATGTCGATGCCCCGGCCCTGCACCCGTTCGACGAAGTCGAAGTAGGCGTCAACGTTGAAGAAGTACTGCGTGATCGCACCGTTGGCACCCGCCTTCACCTTGCCGATGAAGTGATCCAGGTCTTTGCTGGCGCTGCCGGCCTGGGGGTGGACTTCGGGGTACGCGGCGACCTCGATGTGGAACACGTCGCCGAAGTGCTCGCGGATGAGGCTCACGAGTTCATCGGCGTAGTGCACTTCACCGGGGTGGCGCCCCATGCCCGAAGGCAGGTCGCCACGCAGCGCCACGATGCGGCGAATGCCCTGCGCCCGATAGCCCTCGAGGATTTCGACGAGCTCGGCACGGCTCGAACCGATGCACGACAGGTGGGGTGCCGTATCGCAGCCAAGCGACTGCATGAACTTCACCGTGTCGGCCGTGCCCGCACGGGTGGAGCCGCCGGCGCCGTACGTTACGCTGACGTAGGCCGGCCGGTGGGCCACCAGCCGGCGTGCGGCCTCTTCGAGCTTGAGACGCGCCGACTCTTCGCGGGGCGGAAAGAACTCGAGACTGATGGTCTGTGTAAGGCTCATTGCACCAGCAACCTCGAGAGCAGGCCCGAGATCAGGCTATAGACAATGGCGCCGATGAGCGCCCACCAGAAGCCGGCCACCTGAAAGCCCTTGAGAATGGAACCCGCGAACCAGAACACCAGCGCATTGAGCACCAGCAGGAACAGGCCCAGGGTGACCACCGTGATGGGCAGGGTGAGCAGAATCAGCACCGGCTTGACCAGCGTGTTCAGCAGCCCGAGCACCAGCGCCGCAATAAGGGCGGCGCCGAACGATGCCACGGTGATGCCCGGCAGCAGGTAGGCCACGATCAGCAGCGCCACCGCATTGAGAATCCAGACGAGTAAAAGGGTCATGGTGACCTCAGTAGCGGTAGTGATCGGGCTTGTAGGGGCCGTCGACCGGAACGTTGATGTAAGCCGCCTGCTCGGGGCGCAGCTGCGTGAGGTTGACCCCCAGCTTCTTCAGGTGCAGGCGCGCAACCTTTTCGTCGAGCGGCTTGGGCAGCACGTACACCTTGCCCCGCTCGTAGTGTTCACCCCGCGTGAAGAGCTCGATCTGCGCGATGGTCTGGTTGGTGAACGAAGCCGACATCACGAACGAGGGGTGGCCCGTGGCGCAGCCCAGATTCACCAGGCGCCCCTTCGCCAGCAGAATGATGCGCTTGCCGTCGGGGAAGATCACGTGATCGACCTGAGGCTTGATTTCTTCCCACTGCAGGTCTTCGATGCTGGCGACGTCGATCTCGTTGTCGAAGTGGCCGATGTTGCACACGATCGCCTGATCCTTCATGCGCTCCATGTGCTCGCGCGTGATCACGTGGTAGTTGCCGGTGGCGGTGACGAAGATGTCGGCCTTGTCGGCGGCCTCTTCCATGGTGACGACGCGGTAGCCTTCCATCGAGGCCTGCAGCGCGCAGATGGGATCGATTTCGGTGACCCAAACCTGGGCACGCAACGCCGCCAGCGCCTGGGCGCAGCCCTTGCCCACGTCGCCGAAGCCGCAGACCACGGCGATCTTGCCGGCCACCATGACATCGGTGGCGCGCTTGATGCCGTCGACCAGCGATTCACGGCAGCCGTACAGGTTGTCGAACTTCGACTTGGTGACCGAGTCGTTCACGTTGATCGCCGCAAAGGCGAGCTCGCCGTTCTGCGACATCTGATACAGGCGGTGCACGCCGGTGGTCGTTTCTTCGGTCACGCCGCGGATCTGCGCAAGGCGGGTGGAGTACCAGTCGGGCGACTCGGCCAGGCGCTTGCGAATCGAGGCAAACAGCACGCGCTCTTCTTCGCTGCCGGGGTTCTCGAGCACCGAGATGTCTTTTTCGGCACGAGCGCCCAGGTGCAGCAGCAGCGTGGCGTCGCCGCCGTCGTCGAGAATCATGTTGGCATGCTGACCGTTGGGCCAGTTGAAGATCTCGTGCGTGTACTGCCAGTAGTCTTCCAGCGTTTCGCCCTTGATCGCGAATACGGGTGTGCCGCCGGCGGCAATGGCCGCTGCAGCGTGGTCTTGCGTGGAAAAGATGTTGCACGATGCCCAACGCACCTCGGCACCCAGCGCCTTGAGCGTCTCGATGAGCACCGCCGTCTGGATCGTCATGTGCAGGCTGCCGGCAATGCGCGCGCCCTTGAGCGGCTGGCTGCCTGCGTATTCTTCGCGCACGGCCATCAGGCCGGGCATTTCGGTTTCGGCAATGGCGATCTCGCGGCGGCCCCATTCGGCCAGCGAGATATCGGCAATTTTGTAATCGGAGAAAACGGTGTCAGCAACAGAGTTCATGGTTCATACCCCAGAAACCCGTGCCGGTGGAAGTGGTGCTGCGGCATGCAGCCGCTCGCTCATCTGGCCCCGGACGGGTGAAAGATGAGCGCCGTTGATAACTGTGAAAAGCGTTCCTGAGCCTAGCGGTGTGGCCACCGTTGCAGCGCCCCTCAGGAATCGTTCATTTTACCGCACTTTGGCGGCTGCGGCTGCAATCACCTAGCGGCGCGGGTACCCCTGCTCCGAGATGCGCCGCCACACTTCGCGCTTTTGCGCTTCATCGAAGAACACCCAGTTGGCCACCTCGGAAACCGTGCGGCCGCAGCCCCGGCAGATGTCGTCGTACAGCGTGGAGCACACGCCCACGCAGGGCGTGTCGGTTGTCTGGAAGCTGCCGCTGCCGGTGGCCTTGGGGTCTTCGCTCATGCAGCCTTCTTGAGCACCTGCACCTTGTCGGTGGCTTCCCAGCTGAACTCGGGCTCCGCGCGGCCGAAGTGGCCGTAGGCGGCGGTTTTGGTGTAGATGGGGCGCAGCAGGTCGAGCATTTCGATGATACCGCGCGGGCGCAGGTCGAAGTTTTCGCGCACGATGCGGGCGATCTGCTCGTCGGGAATCACGCCCGTGCCTTCGGTGTACACGGTAATGTTGATGGGCTCGGCCACGCCGATGGCGTAACTGAGTTGCACCTGGCATTGCCGCGCCAGCCCGGCGGCCACGACGTTCTTGGCCACGTAACGTGCTGCATACGCGGCCGAGCGGTCGACCTTGGACGGGTCTTTGCCCGAAAAGGCGCCGCCGCCGTGCGGGCATGCGCCACCATAGGTGTCGACGATGATCTTGCGGCCGGTGAGCCCGCAATCGCCCTGCGGGCCACCGATGATGAACACCCCGGTGGGGTTCACCAGATACCGGGTCTTGGGCGTGAGCAGCCCTTCGGGGATGACCGGCTTGATGATGTGTTCAATGACGGCGTCGCGAATGTCGTCTTGCGAGATATCGGGCGCGTGCTGCGTGGAAAGCACGACCGTGTCGACCTCGACGGGCTTGCCGTCGACGTAGCGGAACGTGACCTGCGACTTGGCATCGGGCCGCAGCCAGCTCAGCCGGCCGTCTTTGCGAAGTTCGCTCTGGCGTTGCACGAGGCGATGCGCGTACCAGATGGGTGCGGGCATGAGGTCGGGCGTTTCGTCGCACGCGTAGCCGAACATGAGACCCTGATCGCCGGCGCCCTGGTTGAGCAGTTCTTCGGGGCTGCGATCGACGCCGCGCGCGATGTCGGGCGACTGCTTGTCGTAGGCCACCAGCACCGCGCAGCCCTTGTAATCGATGCCGAACTCGGTGTTGTCGTAGCCGATGCCCTTGATGGTGTCGCGCGCCACCTGAATGTAATCGACGTTGGCAGTGGTGGTGATTTCACCGGCCAGCACCACCAGACCGGTGTTGCAGAGCGTTTCGGCCGCTACACGGGCATTGGGGTCTTCGGTGAAGATGGCGTCGAGGATGGCGTCGGAGATCTGGTCTGCGACCTTGTCGGGATGGCCTTCTGAAACGGATTCAGAGGTAAAGAGAAAATCACTGTTCTGTGCCACAGCGCATGTTCCTGTAGTAACACTGGTTGAACCAGCAGGGTTTGAAGGTTGCGTTGCGCATCAGACCCTGCCCACGGCAGCGTACTCAGGGCGCGACGCTTTAGCGGTTTTTTTCGCATCGACCGGCGATGCCATCGCTCCGCAAGTTGTCGTTTAACTCAGCGATACCTTGCATTTTAAGCGAAAATAGCCTGTTACTCCCATTCGACACCGTTACAACAAGGTTTTCTGCGCACATGGTACTGGTGCTGCTGCGGCTGATCGCCCTTTTGCCTTTGCCGGCGCTGCACGGCATCGGCCGTGTATTGGGGCGCTGCGTCTATGCATTGCCGGGGCGTTACCGGCAGCGGCTGCAGCGCAACGCGCGCCAGGCCGGGTACGACGACCCGGCCTTTGCTCGCCGTGCGGCCGGTGAAACGGGCGCCATGATCATGGAAACGCCCAAGGTGTGGCTGCAGACGGCCAAGTGTGTGCCCAAGGTGGTCAGCGACACCGAGCACGTGGCCACCGACGCCATGGCCGAAGGCCGCGGCATTCTGTATCTCACGCCACATCTGGGCTGCTTCGAGATCACCGCCCGCTACATCGTGAAGTACGGGCCCATTACGGTCATGTACCGCCCGCCGCGGCATGCCGCGCTCGAACCGGTCATGGAGGCGGCACGCAGCATGTCGGGTCTGAATGCCGTACCGGCCACACGCCAGGGGGTGCGCGAATTCGTGCGCGCCCTCAAGCGTGGCGAGGCCGTGGGCATGCTGCCCGACCAGGTTCCCGGCAGCGGCGACGGCGTGTGGGCGCCTTTTTTCGGCCGGCCGGCCCTCACCATGACTCTGGCCGGCAAGCTGGCCAGGCAGACCGGGGTCGCCGTGGTGGTGGCCGCCGCCGAACGCCTGGCGCACGGCAAGGGCTGGCGCCTGCACTATCTGCGTCTTCCCGAACCCCTGCCCGACGACCCGCAGGCGCTTGCAGGGCTTATCAACCAATCCATGGAGACACTGATCCGGCGGTTTCCCGAACAGTATCTGTGGAGCTACAACCGCTACAAGGTGCCGGCCGACGCGCCGCCCTTGCCTGAATCCGTGTCCGCATGACCTCACTCAAGCTTTCTTTTCTGCGCGTCCTGTTCGCGTATTTCGGGCGCTGCGGTTTTCGCATGCGCCGTCACTGGGCGCGCGTGCTCGGCTGGCTGGCACCGCGACTGCTGCGCTCCCGGGCACGCATCGTGCGAACCAATCTGGCGCTTGCCTTCCCGCAGCATTCCGCCCACGATCGCGAGGCGTGGCTGCGCCGGCACTTCGACCTGCTGGCGCAGTCGGTGGTCGACCGCGGGCTGTTGTGGTTCGGGCCCCAGGAGTCGCTCTTCGACACCCTGCCCATTACAGGGCTGGAACACCTGGAGGCGCTGTTGCAGGCGCGCCGCCGCATCATTCTGCTGGCCCCGCACTTCATCGGCCTGGACGCCGCGGCCACACGTCTTACCCTGTTTCTCAAGGAATCGGCCACCATGTACACTCGCCAGAGCGATCCGGTCATCGACCAGATCGTGCGCGAAGGCCGCGGCCGCTTCAACACGGTGCATCTGGTGAGCCGCCACGATGGCGTTCGCGGCCTGATCCGCCAGCTGCGCAATGGAGTGCCCATCTACTATCTGCCCGACATGGACTGGGGCACGGCCAACGCCGCCTTCATTCCGTTCTTCGATGTTCCGGCTGCCACGCTGCTCACCACGGCCCAGATCGCGCGCAACTTCGACGCTGCCGTGGTGCCGATCATGAGCCGGCTCGACCTGAAGACGGGCCGCTACCACACCACGGTGCTGCCGCCCATGGAAGACTTTCCGGGCGATGCCGATCTGGTGAGCGCCACGGCCCGCATCAACCGTCTGATCGAAGACTGGGTGCGCCGCGACCCCGCGCAGTACTACTGGGTGCATCGCCGCTACAAGACGCGACCGGAGGGCGAAGCACGCTTCTATTGACGGGTCGGCTCCGTATAATGCACACATGATGTGGACCTTCACAAAAATGCACGGCGCGGGCAACGATTTCGTGGTGCTCGACGGCATGAGCCAGCCAATCGAAATGACACCCGAACGTGCGCGTGCGCTGGCCGACCGGCACTTCGGCATCGGCGCCGACCAGGTATTGCTGGTCGAGGCGCCCTCGCATCCGCAAGCCGATTTTCGCTACCGCATCTTCAACGCCGACGGCGGCGAAGTCGAACATTGCGGCAACGGCGCCCGATGCTTCGTGCGTTTCGTGCACGAACAGGGCCTGTCGCGCCGCAATCCGCTGCGCGCCGAGATCTGCACGGGTCTCATCACGCTGCACGAATCGGAATCCGGCGAGGTCTCGGTCGACATGGGCCAGACCCGCTACGGCCCCGAAGCCACGGCGTTCGACGCCGCCGGGCTGGAATCCGAACCGTGTGGCGACGACACGCTCTGGCGTCTGCCACTACCCGAGGGCGGGTACGCGCTGCTGTCGCTCGTCGGCATCTCGAACCCGCACGCCGTGCAGGTGGTGAACGACGTGGCAAGCGCCCCCGTCGCAACGCATGGCCCCCACATCGCCACGCATCCCCGCTTTCGCCAGCAGGTCAATGCGGGCTTCATGCAGATCATCGACCGCCACACCATCCGACTGCGCGTTTATGAGCGCGGCGCGGGTGAAACGCTGGCCTGCGGCACCGGTGCGTGCGCGGCAGCGGTGGCCGGCATTCGCCGCGGCCTGCTCGACTCGCCCGTGCGCGTGCACACCCGCGGCGGGCCATTGCTGATTTCCTGGCAAAACGAACGCCTTACGATGACGGGGCCCGCAGAAACGGTGTTCAGCGGCACCGTCGACATCGACGCGCTGGTGCGCCGGCAGGCCGCGCGCCCGCAACCCTGATACTCAATGCAAGGACCACGCTCATGACGCACCCGACGCCGACGCCGGAGGCCATCGCCCACTTCCTCAAAACCAACCCCGATTTCTTTCAGCAGCACGCCTCGCTCTTTGCCGAGCTGCGCGTGCCGCATCCACATGAAACGCGGGCCATATCGCTGGGCGAACGCCAGATCCTGACGCTTCGCAACCGCTGCAAGGAACTGGAATGGAAGCTGGCCGGTTTGCTGCACAACGCCAGCGGCAACGAACGCATCAGCCGCCAGCTCATGCAATGGTGCTGCGACATGCTGGCGGAAGACGATGCGGCCCGGCTGCCCGCCCTGATCGTGGAGCGTCTGCAGGGCATCTTCGAACTGCCCGAAGTGGTGCTGCGCGTATGGGAAAAAGACGGGCCCGCACCCTACGTGCAGGAAATCGGCGACGTCGTGAAACAGTACGCCGACACGCTTGCCACACCCTACTGCGGCACCACACAAGACTGCCCGGCCGCCGAATGGCTGGGAGCCACCACGCGCTCCATGGCCTGCGTGGCGCTGCGCGCACCAGAAGGCGGCACCGTATTCGGGCTGCTCGTGCTGGGTTCCGACGAGGCCGAACGCTTTACCGCCGACATGGGCACCGATTTTCTGGAAACCATCGGCCGGCTCGCCTCGGCCGGCCTGCAGCGCCTGCCCGACCAGGTCGTGGCCGACCTGGCCTGAGCCATGCCGGCCCTGCCGCCACCTATGGCCGAATGGCTGGCCATGCTGGGCGAGCAGCGCCGCTATTCCGCCCACACGCTGGCCAGCTACCGGCGCGACCTGCAGCTGCTGTGCAGCACGCTCGACGCCCTTGCGCTCGAACGCATCAGCGAGGGCCACGTGCGCCACGCCGTCGCACGACTTCACGCCGCAGGTCACCACCCTCGCAGTCTGGCACGAATGCTTTCGGCCTGGCGCGGGTTCTTCGCCTGGTGGGCCCCCCGCGCGGGGCTGCCGCTCAACCCGGTAAGTGGTGTAAAGGCGCCCAAGGCCTCACGGCCGCTGCCCAAGGCGCTGTCGGTCGACCAAACACAATCACTGCTCGATCGCAGCGGCCTGCCGCCACCCGGCACCGCGGTGGAATGGCGCGACCAGGCCATGTTCGAAGTGCTGTATTCCAGTGGCTTGCGGCTGGCAGAACTGGTGAGCCTCGACGTTCGCCCTGTACGAACCGCCACGCATGAATCGGTAAGCTGGATCGACCTCGAGGCCGGCGAGGCGGTGGTGCGGGGCAAGGGCGGCAAAACGCGTAGCGTACCCCTTGGGCGCAAGGCCGTCGATGCACTTCGGCAATGGCTGCAGCGGCGCCATGAACTGCAACGCACGCCTGCGCCGAGCGACGACGCAGGCGCGGCGCTGTTTCTGGGTGTGCGCGGGGCACGCATTGCGCCACGCGTGGTGCAGAAGCAGCTGGCCGCCCTGGCCGTACGTGCCGGCCTGCCGGTACACGTGCACCCGCACAGCCTGCGCCACAGCTTTGCCAGTCATCTGCTGCAGTCGGCGCAAGACCTGCGCGCAGTTCAGGAATTGCTCGGGCACGCAAACATCTCGACCACGCAGATCTACACCCGGCTCGACTTCCAGCATCTGGCCCAGGTGTACGACAAGGCGCACCCGCGCGCCGGGCGCAAATCGTAATTCAATTACCCGCCTGCCTCAGCACGTACAGCAGACGGCCTGCGTTCCAGCTGACCATGCCCAGATACGTGCCCGCCGGTTCGTCGGCCGGGCCGAGCGCATCCGCGTAAAGCGTCCCGCCCATCAGCACGCCCGTTTCGCGCGCGATCTGCTGCGCAAGCGCCGGGTTGGTCATGTTCTCGATGAAGATGCCGCTGACCCTGGATTCACGGGTGATGCGCACGATGCGCGCGAGGTCGGCGGCCGACGGTTCCGCCTGATTGGAAAGCCCGGCCACGGGAATGAACTCGATGCCGTAGGCGTCGCCAAAATAGCCGAACGAATCATGCGCGGTGATCACGCGGCGCCGCTCCTTCGGAATAGCGGCGAACCCCGTGCGGATTTCGTTGTCGAGCGCCCGCATGCGCGATATGTAGCTTTCGGCCCGACTCGCATAGTACGCCGCGTTGCGCGGGTCGGCCTGGGCAAGGCCCCTGGCAATGTTGCGGGCGTAAATCATGCCGTTTTCAAGGCTCTGCCAGGCATGGGGGTCGGCCTCGCCATGGGCGTGGCCGTCATGCGCGTGATCGCCATGGGCGTCATCATCGTTCGGCGCGGCGTCGTGCTCGTGGCCGTCGTGCCCTTCCTCTGCGTTCAGGCGTCGCACCGGTACGCCATCGCTTGCCAGTACCTGCTGCCCGGCAAAGCCGGAGGCCTGGACAAGGCGCGGCAGCCAGGTCTCGAAGTCGAGCCCATTGAGCACCAGCACCCTGGCTTCAAGCAAGGCCTTGGCATCGCGCGGGCTGGGCTCGAAGCGGTGCACGTCGCCATTGACGCCCACGATGGTCGTCACGGCAACCCGTTCGCCGCCCACTTCGCGCAACATGTCGCCGAGAATTGAAAAGGTCGCCACAACGGGCAATGGTGCCTCGGGCGTCCGGCCCCACACCGGCGCGGCCGTCAGGGCGCTGCCGCCGGCCAGGGCCAGCAACACCTGTCGCCGCCGTGCACGGTGCCGCAACATGAGATCGTCGAAAGGCATCAGTCTCGCTCCGGTATACGGGAAAGTCGCAGGCGCCGGGCGCGGGCCTGTCGGGCCACCTGCCACAGGCCTCCCTGAGGGCCCGTCGTGACAGAAACAAAGTACACGATTCCGGCACACAAGATAATCGCCGGAGAGGCCGGGACGTTGGCGTAGTAAGAGAAAAGCAGCCCGGCATATGACGCAATCGCACCGAGCCATGCGGCCAGGGCCATCTGGCCGGCTACCGACACGACCCAGAATCGCGCAGCGGCGGCGGGCAGCATCATGATGCCCACCACCATCAGCGTGCCCAGCACCTGGAAGCCGGCCACCAGCGTCATGACCAGCAGCAGCAGAAACAGCGCGTGAACCACCGGCCCCATGCGGCTTTCGCTGCGCAGAAAGAGCGGGTCGAGGCATTCCATGACCAGCGGCCGGAAGATCACGGCCAGCACCAGCAGCGACACGCTGGCCGTCACCGACACCAGAATCAGCGCGCCGTCGTCCAGCCCCAGCACCGAACCGAACAGCACGTGAATCAGATCCATGTTGCTGCCGCGCAGCGAGATCAGCAGCACACCCACGCCAAGCGACACCAGGTAGAACGCCGCAAAGCTGGCGTCCTCGCGTTGGGGCGTGAGGCGGGCGACCCCGGCCGCCAGCATCGCTACCAGCAGGCCGGTCAGCATTCCGCCGATGGTCATTGCCGTAAGCGAAAGGCCTGCCGTAAGAAAGCCGACCGCCACGCCCGGCAAAATGGCATGGGCCATGGCATCGCCCATCAGGCTCATGCGCCGCAGAATCAGGAACACGCCCAACGGGCCGGCTGCCAGCGCCAGCGCCACCGAGCCGGCCAGCGCGCGACGCATGAATCCGAACTCGGCAAACGGCATGTACAACAGCTCGATGCCGTTCACAGATAGTCTCCCGCACACAGGTGGCGAGCCAGATGCAGATTTTCAGGAGTCAGTGCGGCCTCGGTGTCGCACCACGCCACACCCTGCCCGGCCAGCAACAGCGTCTGGGGGAAATGACGTCGCACCAGCTCGAGGTCGTGCAGTACGACGATTACCGTTTTGCCGCGCTCATGCCACTGCATGAGCAGGGTCATGAGATCTTCGGTGGTGGCGCGGTCGACGGCCGAGAAGGGCTCGTCGAGCATCACGATGTCGGCATCGTGCAGCATCAGGCGCGCAAACAGGGCGCGTTGCAGTTGCCCGCCCGAAAGCGTGGCAAGCGGGCGGCGCCCGAAGTCGCCCAGCCCCACGGCGTGCAGGGCGTCTTCCACACGCTGGCGCTCGCTGCGACAGAAACCGCGCCACGGGCCCACCCGGCGCCATGCACCCATGGCCACGAAGTCGCGTGCAGCAATCGGAAAGCTGCGGTCGAAATCGCCTTGTTGGGGCATGAAGGCGAGGCTGTCGGCCGATGCGTTCACGCGGATGCGACCGGCCAGGGGCGTCACCCAGCCCATAATGCCGCGCAACAGCGTCGATTTGCCCGCACCGTTGGGGCCCACCACCGCCGTGAGCGAGCCACGGCGAAAACAGCCGCTCAGGTCGCGCACGGCAACCTTGTCGCGCCAGCCCAGGCTGAGCTGATCGAGCTCGATGGCCGCCGCGGGTTCGTGCGTCGGTTCAGCAACGGCCGCCATTCACCACCACCCCATGGCCCAGCCCGTGGTCAGCCAGATCAGTACGACCGCGCCCAGCGCCAGCGCGACACGTGTCAGTGAAGAGGCAAGCAGCAGTGAAGGCCGCCGCATAACGGGGCGCGCCGGGGAACCGGTGCCTGGAGGTGTCATGATGTGATTTACATGAAGTGCTTGAAATTTGTTATGTTATAACATGACTTTCTTGATCAACACCTCGAAGGGCTGACATGACGGCGGCAACACCGGCCCCTGCCTCGCGGGTGGCCAAGCAACTCGACACCGCGCAGGCGCTGTGCGAATCGCGCGGCAAGCGGCTGACCCCCATACGGCGCAGGGTGCTGGAAATCCTGCTTCTGCAGGAACGCAGCGTGAAGGCATATGAATTGCTGGAGCTGATCCGTCAGGACCAGCGTGGCGCCGCGCCGCCCACCGTGTACCGTGCACTCGACTTTCTGGTTGAAGAAGGCCTTGCACACCGGCTCGATGCCACCAATGCCTGGGCAGCGTGTCATGACGCGGGAGGGAAACCGCACGACCTGCTGGTTGTCTGTACCGAATGCGGTGCCGTGGCGGAACTCAGCGACCCGGGGCTGACCCGCCGCATCGCCGACAAGGTGGCACACACGGGCTTTCGCCTTTCGGGGCACGAAACAGAATTAAGGGGCCTGTGTCACGACTGCCATTGCCGTACAGACACTGTTTGCCCAGACCCGCCCACTGTGATGTAATCGCAGACTGTATTTTTCCCCGGTACTTACGCCTTGGGGAACCGAGAGAACGCAAGATGAGCTCAGCCGAACGCCTCGAAAAGAAGCGCCTTCAGAACATGGTGCCCGCCACTGTCCTTACCGGATTCCTCGGTGCGGGCAAAACCACGCTGCTCAAGCGTATTCTCAGCGAATACCACGGCAAGCGCATTGCGGTCATCGAAAACGAATTCGGGCCCGAAAGCATCGACAACGAGCTTCTGGTTCAGCATACCGACGAAGAAATCGTCGAACTCAGCAACGGCTGCGTGTGCTGTACCGTTCGCGGCGACCTCATGCGCACGCTTAACGAACTTCGCACGCGCCGCCAGTCGGGCGAGCTCAATTTCGAGCGCGTCATCATCGAAACCACGGGCATGGCCAACCCCGGCCCGGTCTGCCAGACCTTCTTCATGGACGACGACATTGCCGAGTACTTCCGGCTCGACGCCGTCATTACGGTGGTCGATGCCAAGCACGGCATGGAAACGCTCGATCGCCAGGAAGAAGCGCAGAAACAGGTGGGTTTCGCCGACCGCATTCTGGTTTCCAAGAAAGACCTGGTGCAAGAACACGATTACCAGTCGCTGCGCGCGCGGCTGCTGCGCATGAACCCGCGCGCGTCGATCACGCCCGTTCATTTCGGCGAAACCGATATCGCGTCGCTGCTCGACATCAGCGGCTTCAATCTCGACACCATACTCGACATCGACCCGGAGTTCCTCGCAGACGAACACCCCGATGCGGCGCATGCCCACCACCACGACCACGAAGGCGAGTGTGGCGAGCATTGCGGTCATGGCCACGATCACGCGCATCATCACCATCACGCCCACAACGACGAAGTCGGCGCATTCGTGTTCCGCTCGAACAGGGCGTTTGATCCCGAGCGTCTCGAAGAATTCCTTGGCGGCATCGTTCAGGTCTACGGGCCCGACCTGCTGCGTTACAAGGGCATTCTTTATCTCAAGGGCATCAATCGCCGCATGCTGTTCCAGGGCGTCCACATGATGATGGGCGCCGAACCTGGAAAACCCTGGCTGTCAGGTGAAAAGCCTAATACCAAGCTGGTTTTCATAGGACGTAAACTGCCCCAAGAGATATTCCAGAGGGGTCTCGAACAATGCCTGGTGTGAGCCCGCACGTACGCGCGCATCGCGCAGCCTGCGGTCCGCCAGGTACTTCACTTATAAGAAAGAGGATGCACCATGGTTAGTAAAACTGCCAATGTCATCAGTCCAGAGCAACTGCCCACGGAAGAAGAACTTCTGGCCATGCCTGAATCCGACTACATGAACGAGATTCAGCTCGCCTTCTTCCGCAATCGTCTCAAAGAACTCGAGACCGAGATCCTCAACAACGCCGGCGCCACCACCGAAAACCTGCGTGAAACGCAGTTCGTTCCCGATCCGGCCGACCGCGCAACCATCGAAGAAGAACACGCGCTCGAACTGCGCACCCGCGACCGCGAACGCAAACTGCTCAAGAAAGTGCAGCAGGCCATCGCCAGCATCGACTCCGGCGAATACGGCTGGTGCGAAGAAACCGGCGAGCCCATCGGCATTGCCCGGCTTCTGGCGCGCCCCACTGCAACGCTTTCCCTCGAAGCGCAAGAACGCAGGGAAATGCGCCAGAAACTTTACGGCGACTGATTCGCGCTGCGGGCATGCCCGCAGCTGCTCCGCCAGCACGCGCCCGGTGCGTGCGGCCCCTCTCTCATGGCAGGCCGGCCCGTCGTCATCGAATCCCTTCTTGAAATACCCGGCCCACGCCCCCATGTGAATGCTTCAACAGGAAGATTCCATGGAACAATTTCACGCAACCACCATACTGTGCGTACGCCGCGGCGATCAGGTCGCCATCGGCGGCGATGGCCAGGTCACGCTCGGCAATATCGTCATCAAGGGCACGGCGCGCAAGATTCGCCGGCTCTATAACGACCGCATTCTTGCCGGTTTCGCCGGCGCCACGGCCGATGCCTTCACCCTGCAGGAACGCTTCGAGACCAAACTTGAAAAGCATCAGGGCAACCTCATGCGCGCGGCCGTCGAACTCACCAAAGACTGGCGCACCGACCGCGTGCTGCGCCGGCTCGAGGCCATGCTGATCGTGGCCGACCGCAACAACACCCTAGTGCTGACCGGCAACGGTGACGTGCTCGAACCCGAAGAAGGCATTGCCGCCATCGGGTCGGGCGGCGCCTACGCGCAATCGGCCGCGGTGGCGCTGCTGCGCAACACCGACATGCAGCCGGAAGAAATCGTGCGCAAATCGCTGGCCATTGCCGGCGACCTGTGCATCTACACCAATCAGAACCACGTCGTCGAAGTCCTGTAACCGGATTTCGACGCAGCTCACATTCGATCGCCATGTCCGCCCTCAACATGACTCCCGGAGAGATCGTCTCCGAGCTCGACAAGCACATTGTCGGGCAGAACCGCGCCAAGCGCTCCGTAGCCGTGGCCCTGCGCAACCGCTGGCGCCGCCAGCAGGTGCCCGAGCCGCTGCGCCACGAGATCGTGCCCAAGAACATCCTGATGATCGGCCCCACGGGTGTGGGCAAGACCGAGATCGCACGGCGTCTGGCGAAGCTCGCCAATGCCCCCTTCATCAAGGTCGAGGCCACCAAGTTCACGGAAGTGGGCTACGTTGGCCGCGACGTGGAGACCATCGTGCGCGACCTGGTCGACGCCTCGGTGAAGCTCACCCGTGAAGCCGCGATGCGTCGCGTACGCACGCTGGCAGAAGACGCCGCCGAAGACCGCATTCTCGACGCGCTGGTGCCGCCGCCGCGCAATGCGCAGGGTCAGCCCGAGCGCGAGGAAAACAGTGCCCGTCAGGTGTTCCGCAAGCGCCTGCGTGAAGGCAAGATCGACGACATGCAGATCGAGATCGAGGTCGCCCAGACCCTGCCGCAGATGGAGATCATGGCGCCGCCTGGCATGGAGGAAATGACCGAGCAGCTGCGCAGCATGTTTGCGGGCCTGGGGCAGGAACGCAAGAAACAGCGCAAGATGTCGGTGAAGGAAGCGTTTCGCCTGCTGACGGAAGAAGAAGCCGCCAAGCGCGTCAATGAAGAAGAACTGCGCGCCGAGGCCATTGCCAATGCCGAACAGAACGGTATCGTGTTCCTCGACGAGATCGACAAGATCGCCACCCGCCAGGAACACGGCGGGGGCGACGTGTCACGCCAGGGCGTGCAGCGCGACCTGCTGCCGCTGGTGGAAGGCACGACCGTCAACACCAAGTACGGCGTGGTGCGCACCGACCATATCCTGTTCATCGCATCGGGTGCCTTTCACCTGTCTCGGCCGTCCGACCTCATTCCGGAACTGCAGGGCCGTTTCCCGATCCGGGTTGAGCTCGATTCGCTCACGGCCGACGATTTCGTACGCATTCTGTGCGAAACCGACGCCTCGCTCACCAAGCAGTACCACGCCCTGCTCGCCACCGAAGACGTGCAGCTCGAGTTCACACAAGACGGCATCCGCCGCCTGGCCGAACTGGCCTTCTCGGTGAACGAGCGAACCGAAAACATCGGTGCGCGCCGCCTGTATACGGTGATGGAAAAACTGCTGGAAGACCTGGCCTTCGATGCCACCGCACATGGCGGCACTACGGTCACGATCGACGCGGCCTATGTCGAAGACAAGCTTAAAGACACCGTGGCGAGCGAAGACCTTGCCCGCTACGTGCTGTAAGCGCGCTTACTTCGAAATTTCCACCACCACATAGTGCCCGTTCTCGCGACGGGCCGTGAACCTGACCTTGTCGCCGGGCTGCAGCCCCGCCAGCAAAGCGGGATCGGCCCGGTACACGAGGGTCATGGCCGGAAGCTCGAGTTCGCCGATGGGGCCGTGCTTGATCGTGACCTTGCCGGCCTGGACATCGACCCGCCGCACCTCGCCCGAACCCGACCCTTCCTGGGCCTGAGCGGGCACGGCCACGCACGCCACGGCGGCCAGCGCGACGGCAAGTGCGCTGCGAACGTTGGGTGCAGAAAACATGCGATACACTCTTTGAGAGATGCTATCGCCTAGCATACCGCGATTCTTCCCTACTCCTCTTCCCGCAACGCAAACATGGCAACACGACTTTCCGTCATCACCACACGTGGCGGCGACGACGGCACCACCGGCCTGGGCGACGGTACCCGGGTACCCAAATCGCACCCGCGTGTCGCCGCGCTGGGCGACGTCGACGAACTCAACAGCGTTTTGGGCCTGCTGCGCGCGGAAGCGCTGCCCGGCGAAATCGATACGCTGCTGGGCGCCATCCAGAACCAGCTCTTCGACCTTGGCGCCGAACTCTGCATTCCGGACCACCGCGCCGTTCAGGCCGAACACGTGGCCGGGCTCGATCAGGCCATCCGCCATTACAACGCCGATCTCGGCAAGCTTGAAGAGTTCATTCTTCCCGGCGGCAGCCGCCCGGCCGCCCTTGCCCACGTTGCACGCAGCGTGTGCCGGCGGGCCGAACGTTCGGTGGTGGCACTGGAACACGAGTCGGGCCCGGGCGGGTATGCCCGGCAGTATCTGAACCGGCTTTCCGATTTATGTTTCGTGCTGGCGCGAGTGTTGAACCGGGCGCAGGGTACACCCGACACACTATGGCGGCGCGATTGAAGCGCGGCGTCGTAGCCGCTGTGGCCTGTGCGCTGTGGGCGGCCGCCGCGCTGGCCACCGTGCAGCCGGCCGCAGCGCGCACGGCCGGCAAACAGGCGTGGACCGAGGCGCGCGTCAGCCCCGGGCTGCACAGCCTGAACCAGGCCGCCACGGTGCAGCACGAACCCCGCGCGGGCACCGTGCCGCGCGGCGCAGTCATTACGCAAGTGCTGGCGCAACGCGATTACGCCGGCAGTGCCGATGTGAAAACTTCACTGTGCTGGGGCACGTCGGGGCGCTGCGTCGATATCACCGGCCGCGCGCTGAATACGCGAGCATTCGAAGGCCTTGACGCCTCGCAGCCCATGCGACTGGTGCACCGGGTGACCGCCTGGCGCGGCAGCCACCCCCCGCTGTACGTCAAGGGCAACGTCACCGTGTGGTACGCGCTGCCAGAAGCCGTACGCTAGCCCGGCAACAGGCCGCGCACGGTCTCGGTGAAGCGCGCGACGATCTCTTCGATATCGTCTGCAGTGCAGATAAACGGGGGAGCAAGCAGCACGTGATCGCCGCGCACGCCATCGATGGTGCCACCCATCGGGTACATCATGAGCCCGTTTTCCATGGCGCGCTTCTTGAGCACCGCGTGCGTGCGCAGCTTCGGATCGAGCGCGCGCTTGTCGGCACGGTCGGCGACGAACTCCACTCCTACGAACAGGCCGCGCCCGCGAATGTCGCCGACGTTGGGATGCTCGCCCAGTTCGCGACGCAACGCTGCGCGCAGCTGCTCGCCACGGTTCAGCACGTTCTGCAGCAGATCGTCGCGTTCGATGACCTGCTGCACCGCCAGGGCGGCGGCACATGCCGTGGCATGACCCATGTAGGTATGGCCATGCTGGAAAAACCCGCTGCCCTGCACGATTGCGTCGTAGATGCGGCTGCTGGCGAGCATGGCGCCGATCGGCTGATAGCCTGCACCCAGTCCCTTGGCAATGGTGACGATGTCGGGCGCGATGCCATCTTCTTCGCACGCGAACAGACGGCCGGTACGACCCATGCCCGACATGACTTCATCAAGAATCAACAATACGCCATGACGGTCGCAGACTTCACGAATGCGCTGAAAGTACGTACGTACGGGGGGCAACACGCCGGCCGTGGCACCGACCACGGTTTCAGCCACGAAGGCCGCGACGTTCTGCGGGCCCAGTTCAAGAATCTTGGCTTCGAGTTCGTCGGCCAGACGCTGGGCATACTGTTCGTCGGTTTCGCCGGGCTGCTGATCGCGGTACGCGTAGCACGGTGATACATGGTGCGCTTCGACCAGCAGGGGCAGGAAGGGCTCGCGTCGCCAGGCGTTGCCGCCAATGGCCAGGGCGCCCAGCGTATTGCCGTGGTAGCTCTGGCGACGCGCAATGAAGTGCCGGCGCGACGGTTGCCCGATCTCCACGAAATACTGCCGCGCCAGCTTGAGCGCGGCCTCGACCGCCTCGGAGCCGCCCGAGACGAAATACACGTGATTCAGATCGCCGGGGGCACGCTGCGCCAGAAAGTCGGCAAGATCTTCGCACACCTGCGTGGTGAAGAACGACGAATGCGCATAGGCGACTTCGTCGAGCTGCTTCTTGACTGCCGCAATGACGTCGGGGTGCCCGTGCCCCAGGCACGACACCGCTGCGCCACCCGACGCATCGATATACCCCCGGCCCTGCCGGTCGAAAAGGCGGATGCCCTCGCTGCGAACCGCGAACTCGAGCGTCTGCCGCGGATTGCGATGAAAAACGTGTGTCATGAAATGCGCTGCCCTGGATTCAACAAGTGTTTCATCAATCTAAACCTACGAAACAAATAAATCAATATAATGAGGCGTCGTCAACCACTTTTCTCTATCGGAATGGCCAGAAAGCCACAGCCGCCCCGCACGCTCGATTCACTGGTGGCCACCGTGCGCGAACGCTACCCCGACATGAGCCCGCAGTTCCAGATCGGAGCACGGCATCTCATCGATTTTCCTGAACGCGTTCCCGTGGAGTCCATGCGCCGCATTGCCGCCCAGGCCGGCGTACAGCCGGCCACTCTGGTGCGTCTTGCGCAATCGCTGGGCTATACCGGCTGGGAGCCGCTGCGACAGATCTTCGTGCGTGGGCTGGCCCAGGCTCCGCGGCGCTACGCCGATCAGGCCCGCGCCACCGTGGGGCGGCGCGACCCGCGCAGTATGCTCAGCCGCCACGCCGATGCGCAGTCGGCCAACCTGCAGCTGCTCGACGACCTCAATGGCGAGCTTCTTGCCGACACGGCCCGGCTTCTGGCCAAGGCGCCCCACGTTCACATCGCGGGGTTTCGCGCCTCGCACGCCGCTGCGTACAGTCTGCATTACCTGTACCGGCTGTTTCGCAATTCGGTGTCGCTGATACGCGGCGATGCGGGGCTGCTCGAAATGGAGCTGCGCGCCCTCCAGCCCGATGACGCCGTGGTGATCATCGGCTTCGCGCCGTACTCGCAGGAAACCATGCGGGTCGCCGAGGCGGCCCACAACCGCGGATGCCGCAGCATCGCGCTGTGCGACAGCAAGGTCGCCCCCATTGCGCGCCACGCCGATCCCGTGCTGATCGTCAGCACCGACACTCCGCATTTCTTTCCGTCGTCTGTCGCCGCCCTGGCGCTGGTGGAAGCCCTGAGCCAGCAGCTGTTGCAGCGCTCGGGCCGCCGCGCGATCGAGGCGTTGGATCAGACCGAAGACCAGCTGCGTCAGACGGGTGCGTATCTGGGCCAGCCGCCCCCGGCCTGAGGCCACCCGACTGCGGGGATGCCGGCGGCGTGGTGGGCGGCTCAGAGCATGCTAAAGCAGGCTTTGAATGAAGCTGCGCAGATGCGCAACGAGGCCATCGAGGTTGTGCTGCAAGTCGTCGAAACCTGCTGTGGGCTCGAACGTCTGCTCGTCCATGTAGAGCCTGCGATTGATCTCGATCTGCAGACTGTGGCGGCGTTCGGCGGGGCGACCCACCCGGGCGACCAGCGCCACACCCTTGAACGGATCGTTGCGTGCCACCGTATACCCGCAACCCTGCAGATAGTCTTCGATGATGCCCGTGAGCGTGGGGTCGCAGGTCGTGCCGTCGCGATCGCCCAGCACGAAATCGGCCAGCTCGCGTTCCGATTCCTGCTGCAACGCCGCGTAGGAATCCGACGGCATGGAGTGCAGGTTCAGATGCCACACCACGCCGAACTGCTTCACTGCGGCGTCGATCTGGCGCCATAGCGCGGCATGGTAGGGTTCGTAATACGTGCTGATGCGGTTCTCGAGTTCGCTTACCCACAGCTTGCGGTCATACATGGGGTGGCCATTCACGTTGTGCCAGAACAGCCCGTAGCCGAGACGCGATTTTTCGGTGGGGTGGATATCGTGCGGCCAGGGTTCGGCCAGAATGTTCGGATCGATATCATCGACCTCGCGATTGACGTCGACGTAGCTGCGGGGAAACTCGGCACAAAGCAGCGTGCCTCCATGGCGCGGCACGCTTTCCCATAGCGCATCCACATGTGCGTCTTCGGCCCAGCGCAGTATCGACGCCGGCAGCACCGTCTGAAAATCGGCCGGGTACACGGCGCCGCTGTGCGGCGAATCGCATACCAGCGGAATCGCTTCGACAGTAGGGAGCAAGAGGCGGTAAGGGTCGAAATCCGAATCGGCAAACTTCATGAGGCCTCCGTAATGGTGCCGGCTGGATCGGGAGTTGCGCTGAAAGCAGCCACTTTCGTGCCGGGCCCGCCGACGCCGGCCACTTCATTGAGATGGCAGGCACTCCAGTGGCCCGGCGCAACCTCTTGCAATACCGGCCGTTCGCTGCGGCAGCGTGGCATCGCATGCGGGCAGCGGGGGTGAAACGCACAACCGGCAGGCGGATCTGCCGGCGAGGGCAGTTCGCCGGAAATAGGGTCGAACTGCCGCTTCGCGGCAGACAGCACCGGCAGTTCCTTGAGCAGCGCCTGGGTGTAGGGGTGCGTGGCTGCCGTGAACACGTCTTCGGTGGCCGCCAGTTCGACGATGCGCCCGAGGTACATGATGGCCACCCGGTCGGAGATATGGCTGACCACACCCAGGTTGTGGCTGATGAACACGTAGGTGAGGTCGAAGTCGTTGCGCAGATCCATGAAGAGATTGAGCACCTGCGCCTGAATCGAAACGTCAAGCGCCGCAACCGCCTCGTCGCACACGATGATGTCGGGCCTGAGAGCCAGCGCACGGGCCACGCCGATGCGCTGGCGCTGCCCGCCCGAAAACTGGTGCGGATACCGTTCACGGTAGTCGGGATCGAGCCCGACCTTGCGCAACAGCCCACAGACGTAGTCATCGCATTGCGCCCGGCTCACCAGGCCATGCACCACCGGCGCCTCGCCGATGATATCGCGCACGCGCATGCGCGGATTCAGCGACGAAAACGGATCCTGGAAGATCATTTGCACGCCCAGCTCGTAGGCCCGGCGTTCGGCACCACGCATCTGTGCAACATCGCGCCCGCGATACAGCACCCTGCCGGCGGTAGGAGGAATGATGCCGGTGAGCATGCGGCCCAGCGTGGTCTTGCCGCAGCCCGACTCGCCCACCACCGCCAGCACCTCACCGTGCACGATATCGAGATCGACGCCTGCCACGGCCTGCACGGGCGGCGGCTCGCCCAGGCCGCGCAACCGCCGCCCCAGGCGGTCGATGAAGTCGGCAGGCTGAACGAAGTCTCGCCTGAGACCTTCCACGCGCATGACATTCATGGCTGAACTCCGTGGTGCCAGCAGCTCGCCCACTGCCCCGGTGCCACCTCGGCAAGCTGCGGTGCCTGTTCGCATTGGGCGTCGGCCCGGTAGCAGCGGCTGCGGAAGGCGCAGCCCTCGGGCAGGTTGAGCAGCGACGGTGTGGAACCGGGAATCTGGAACAGCGGCTGCCCCCGGGTGCCCAATGACGGAATCGACGCCATGAGACCGTGGGTATATGGATGCTGAGGGTGCCGGATGAGCGCAGCAGTGTCGGCCGACTCGACGATGCGCCCCGCGTACATGACGGCCATGCGATCAGCCAACCCCGACACCAGTGCCAGATCATGGGTGATCCATATGAGTGCCGTGCCCGTTTCCCGGCACAGCTTTTGCACTTCGTAAAGAATCTGCCCCTGTATGGTGACGTCGAGCGCCGTGGTGGGCTCATCGGCGATGATAAGCCGCGGCGCGTTCAGCAACGCAATCGCAATGGCGATGCGCTGGCGCATGCCGCCCGACAGGTGATGCGGGTACGCCTTGAGGCGAGCCTCGGGCGCGGGAATGCCGACCATGCGCAGCACGTCGAGGCAACGGGCACGTGCCGCCTTGCCCGACACGGTGTCGTGCGCCTGAACCGCCTCGATCATCTGTGTGTCGATGCGCAGGGTCGGGTTGAGCGTCATCATGGGGTCTTGAAAAATCATGGCCAGCCTGTCACCGCGCAACCTGCGCATCTGCTCGGCACTGGCCGAAAGCAGGTCGTGGCCGTCGAACACCATGCGATCGGCCTGCACCCTGCCGCGTTCGCCCACCAGCCCCATTATGGAAAAGCCCGTTACGCTCTTGCCGGAGCCCGATTCGCCCACGAGCCCCAGAATTTCGCCCCGGCGCAGCTGCAGCGAAACGCCATCAACCGCCTTGACCACGCCGTCGCGCGTATGAAACCAGGTTCTCAGGCCCTGAATGTCGAGAAGGAGGTCTGCGCCCGCTGCGCCGTTGGCGGCCGTCATGCGTCAGACCTCATTGCGTGGGTTGAGGATATCGCGCAGGTGGTCGCCCACCAGATTGATGGCCACCACCACGATGGCCAGCGCGATACCGGGGAAGAAGCAGATCCAGTACGTGCCCGACAGCAGGAACTCGAAGCCGTTGGAAATGAGCATGCCGAGCGAAGGTTCGGTGACAGGCACACCGACCCCCAGAAATGACAGGGTGGCTTCGAGCGCAATGGCGTGCGCCAGATCGATGGTGGCGATCACCATGAGCGGCGGAATGCAGTTCGGGAACACATGGCGCCACAGAATGCGGTGCCAGCTGAGCGCCATGCACCGGGCGGCTTCCACGTATTCCTTGTTGCGTTCGACGATCGCCGCGGCGCGCGCGGCCCGCGCAAAATAGGCCCACTGCACCACGATGAGGGCAATGATGACCTTGTCGACCCCCTTGCCCAGCATGGCCAGCAGCACCAGCGCCACCAGGATCGATGGAAACGCGAGCTGCATATCGACGATGCGCATGAAGAAGGCATCGATGCGACCGCCGAAATAGGCCGCAATCAGGCCCACCGCCGTGCCGATGAGAAACGCCGACAACACCGACACCACGCCCACGAACAGGCTGATGCGCATGCCGTACAGAATGGCGGAAAGTACGTCGCGCGCCTGCCCGTCGGTACCCAGCCAGTAGGTGAGCGTGCCGTCGAAATTGGTGCTGCCCGGTGGCATCTTGGCGTCGAGGATATCGAGCGAGGCCAGATCGAAGGGGTTCTGCGGTGCCAGCCACGGCGCGAACACCGCTGCCGCGATGCACAGCACCAGCACGACCAGGCCCCCCACCGCTGATTTGCTGGACACGAATTGCGCCGCAAACCGCCGCCAGCGCCCCGCCGCGGCACTGCGCACGCCCACAGGCTGCACGGCAGGCTCGAGCAGGCTGCTCATGCCGCCCCTCCCAGCCTGACGCGCGGATCGAGCAGGGTATAGCCAATGTCGACCACCAGATTCAGCATGGCAAGAAACACCACCGTAAGCATGAGATACGCGACCACCACCGGGCGGTCGAGATTGACGATGGAGTCGATGAGCAGCTTGCCCATGCCCGGCCACGAGAACACCGTTTCGGTCACGACCGCAAAGGCAAAGACCTGCCCGTATTCGAGCCCGCCGATCGTGACGATGGGAATCATGATGTTCTTGAGCAGATGCACCCCCAGCACGCGCCGTTCACGCAGCCCTTTGGCACGTGCGAAACGGATGTAGTCTTGCGGCAGGCACTCGCGCGTGGCCGCGCGCGTGACGCGAATGATGAGGGCGCATTTGGCCACGGCAATGGTCATGGCAGGCAGGATCAGGTTCTTGAGGCCTTCCCAGTTGAACAGGCTGAGCGCCACGGGCCCGAACTGTTCCACGGGCCCGCGCCCGCCCGCCGGCACCCAACCCAGCATGACGGCAAACAGCATGATCAGCATGAGCCCCACCCAGAAATTGGGCAGGGAAAAGCCCAGCACCGAACCCGACATGATGGCGCGTGCCGGCAGGCTGTCGGGCCGCAGGCCCGCATATACGCCCAGCGGCACACCGACCACCATGGAAATGAACATGGCCAGCGTGGCCAGTTCGAGCGTGGCCGGCATGCGCTCGAGAATGAGCCGCATGGCCGACTCGCCGGTAAGGAAGCTGTTGCCAAAATCGAGCTGCACGGCCTTTGCCAGGAAAATGCCGTACTGCTCCCAAAGCGGGCGATCCAGCCCCAGGTTGCGCCGGATCGCCTCGCGTTCGAGATCGGTGGCCTCGGGGCTGGCCATCATCAGCACCGGGTCGCCGATCATGTACAGCGCCGCGAACACCAGCGCCGACATGACCAGAACGATGACGCCCGTCTGCAGGATACGGCGGATGATGGTGGCTAACACTGCCGCTGGCTCAGTTGGCCGGCCTCATGTCTTGCGCCAGAGTCATCTGATCGGCGCGGCCGTCGTAGCGCACGTCGTTCTTCATGGCCCACACCGACATC
Organism: Yanghanlia caeni; assembly: GCA_030733815.1. Taxonomy (GTDB): domain Bacteria; phylum Pseudomonadota; class Gammaproteobacteria; order Burkholderiales; family Burkholderiaceae_B; genus Yanghanlia; species Yanghanlia caeni. The sequence goes on along the minus strand of JAUZQE010000003.1, from coordinate 122,981 downwards.
TCGAACTGCAGGGGCAGAATGCCGTAGTCTTCCATGACCATATCGCCCGCCTTCTGCAGCAGCTGCGAGCGCTTGTCGTCGTCGAGCGTGCGCGAGGCCTCGAGCACCAGTGCGTCGACTTCGGGGTTCGAATACTTGCTCCAGTTCGTGGTGCCCAGGCCGCGATCGGGCTGCTTGGTCACGACCAGCGAGTTGAGCGGGTTGAGCATTTCGCCTGAAGACGCGGCCCAGCCCGCCAGATAGGTACTGAACGCGTGAGCATTGCGCTGCTTGAAAAACACCGCCGGCGCCATGGTCTCGACATCGGTCTTGATGCCGATGCGCGCCCACATCGCGGCCACGACCTGCGCAATGCGCTGGTCGTTCGTATAGCGCCCCGCCGGCGAGCCCAGCGATACGGTGAAGCCATCGGGGTAACCCGCTTCGGCCAGCAGCTTCTTGGCCCGCTCGACGTCGGCCGCGGCGGCCTTGGAGTGTTTTTCAGATGTGCCGAAGGCCGGGTAGGCCAGGAGATTGGCTGCCGCCATGGCCGAGCCCCCCATCACGCGATCGACGATGCTCTGGCGATCGATCGCCAGCGACAGTGCTTCGCGCACGCGGCGATCTTTGAGCGGATTCTTGCCGTCGGTGCCCGACATGCCGGCAGGCACTTCGTCGCCCTGCATGAGGGCGATGTAGATCACGCGTACGGAAGGCGTTTCCTGGACGTACAGATTCTTGTTTTCCTTGAGCTTGGGCAGGTCGTCGGTGGGCGGATCCTCGATGAGATCGACGTCACCGGCAAGCAGCGCCGCAACCCGCGCAGCCGGATTGGTGATGGGCCGGTAGATCACGCGCTCCCATGCGGGTTTGTCGCCCCAGTAATTGTCGTTGCGTTCAAGCACGATCTCGGCGCCACGCTTCCACGACACGAACTTGTACGGCCCCGTGCCGATGAGACCCTCACCGCGGTTCAGCTCGACCGTGGTCTTGCCCTCGGGAGCCGGGCCCGACGCCGCCTTGTGCGACATGATGGGCACCATCGACAGGTTGGGAAGCAGAACGGGCGACGGCCCCTTGGTCGTGATCTTGAGCGTGTGATCGTCTACGGCCTCGAGCTTGTCGATGCTGCTGAGGTACAGAGCATACGACGACGGACTGTTGGGCACCTTGGGCACCCGTTCGTAGGTGAAGATCACGTCTTGCGCAGTAAACGGGGTACCGTCGGTGAAGGTGACGCCCTTGCGCAGATTGAAGGTCCAGGTGTCGCCGTCGACGCTCCATGATTCGGCGAGCGCGGGCACCGGCTTGGCAACCGCGTCGGTGCGCACCAGCGGGTCGAAGATGGTTTCGGAAAGCTGGGTATTGGGAGTGAGCGAATGGAACTGCGGATCCATTGACGTGGGTTCGGAACGCAGCGCAATGACGAGATCGCGCGCCTGAACCGCAGCCGAGAAGCACAGGCTTGCCGCCAGTGCCGTGAACGCCAGGGTCTTGCGTATGGATTTCATGTCTTTGTTGCCCCTATTCGTTGGTAGTTTGGGGTGCCGGGCCTGCAAAAACATGAAAAAGGCCCGATGCCGATGGCACCGGGCCCAGTGTAACGACGCGATCCGGGCTGCAAGATAAGGACTTTCCCGATCAGGGAACGCCCCCTGTGGCCGCAGCCCGCGCGCCATGCGCGGGTATGCGCGTTGCTTACTGCGACTTCGAAATCATGTATTCAACGGCGGCCTGCAGGGTGGCGTCGTCCGCCTTGGTGGCGCCGCGCGGAGGCATGGCACCCTTGCCATTGATGGTGGTGTGCATCAGGGCATCCATGCCCTTTGCAGTCAGCGCCGACCAGCGCGCCTTGTCGCCCACCTTGGGCGCCCCTGCCACGCCCGCCATGTGGCAGGCCAGGCAGGCGCTTTTGTACAGCTTCTCGCCTGCGGGGTTGATGCTTTCACCAGCCGCCGTTGCCAGGGCGGGGGCAAGCCCCGCCATCAGGATGGCGGCCGATGCGAACTTTACTGAGCGCTTGAACATTAGGTTGACTCCTTTAGTGTTCACATCGGGCCGTAGCCGTATTGTTTACTTGCCTTCCGGGATCGGGTGCGGGGCCTTGACCTGGGTCATCAGGTCGTGGTTCCAGTCGCCTTCCACCACGAAGTGGCCGTAGGCGCCGAGCTCGAAGGCTTCGATCAGGTTGTGGTTCACGTAGGCATACACACCGGGTTGCTTGAAGGTGTAGAGCGCCGCACCGGCCGTACCGCCCGGGATGAACCAGGTTTCCATGTCGCGCAGAGGCGGGTTATGGAACTTGCCGTGTTCCCACACCCAGTCACCGTGACCGCCGATAAGGTGCGGACGCGTATCGCGGTTGGCCTGCGAGTGGATGATGAGCACCGTTTCGCCGACCTTGGCCTTGAGCGCGCCTTCACCGGTGAGAGCACCGACCTTGCCGTTGAACACGATATGGGTCGGGGTGAGCGTGCGCATGGCCTGAACCGTGTCGCCATAGCTTTCCGCCAGCGTTTCGTAGTCTTTGTAATTGCCGTTCTCGTCCTTCGGAATGTAGAGGTCGAATTCGCCGATCGTGTAGGCGCGGTCGTAGCTCACCGAGTTGCCGTTGGCGTCTTTCAGGCCATCGCGCGGCAGCACCATGATGGTTCCGCTCATGCCCGCCACCACGTGCCAGGGCACCATGCCTTCCGGCGCGCAGTGATACACGAACGTGCCGGCCCGGTCGGCCTTGAAGCGCAGCGTGGCCTGCTCGCCGGGATTGACGTTGGTGAGCTTGGCGCCGCCCAGTGCACCCGTGGCCGAGTGGAAGTCGACGTTATGGGGCATTGCATTCGTCGCGGGGTTCACCAGCGTCACTTCGACGTAGTCGCCTTCGTGCACCACCAGCGTGGGGCCGGGCATCGAGCCATTGAAAGTCATGGCCTGCATCGTCGTGCCGTCTTCGTCGATCACGATCTTCTTTTCTTCGATGGTGAGGGTAAATTCGACGACGCGCGGGGCTTCGCTGGGCGCTTTCTGCGCATGGGCATGCACCATGGGGGGTGCCACGAGGTCAACCTTCACGCGTTCGAGCGAATCGATCGAGGTGGCAAAGGCGGGAACTCCGCCCATCACAGCGGCGAGTACGGCGGCAAGAACGGTGGGTCGGAACGCTTTCATGGTTGCTCCTTGAAGGGTTGTTGGTACAACGTATTTCTTGATGGCTCCATTTCACCGCATGCAGGCAAGGGCTTCTTTGTGCCACAACAAACTGCGGTAACGATTTTTAGGGTTAACCCTTCTGGCCCTTGAAGCAACAGTGCGCTTCGCCTGCCTCATTCCCGAAAACCCACACAGATCAGAGGGTTGCCGGTGATAGAATGAACCACCTGAACCTTGCCCGACCCGGAGATGAGTACCCTCCCACGCTCGCTGCTCAAGAATCTCGATCTCTTTCGGTCCGTTTCCGAACACGATCTCGACACGGTGCTGCAAATCGCCCAGACCATGCGCCTGCAGGCCGGTGAACCCGTGTTCCAGCAGGGCCAGGTGGCCGAGAACTTCTACATCCTGCTGCATGGCCACCTCAAGGTCGTGCAAACCACACCCGAAGGCGAACAGATCACGGTGCGCTATGTCATGCCGGGCGAAGTGTTCGGCATCGCGCGCGCCATGCGGCGGCCCACCTACCCCGCAGCGTGCATTGCCGTCGAAGAAAGCATCGTGCTCAGCTGGCCTTCCAGCGAATGGGATCACGTCATTGCCCGCAACCCGCAGTTTGCCTTCAATGCGCTGCAAACCGTGGGGCAACGCCTGCAAGACGCCCACACACGCATCAAGGAACTTTCCACCGAAGAAGTCGAGCAGCGCGTGGCACGCTGCATACTGCGTCTGGTCGACGCATCGGGCGAGCAGACCGAGGAAGGCGTCTCCATCAACTTCCCGATCACGCGTCAGGAAATCGCCGAAATGACGGGCACCACGCTGCACACCGTCAGCCGGCTGCTCAGCAGCTGGAAGGAACAGGGCCTGGTGAACACGGGGCGCAAACGCGTCACGGTGCGCCGGCTCGACGACCTGATCCGCCTCGCCGAGGGGCAGCCGCCCGGCGGCACCGCCGCCTCGAAACGCAACTCGGTGGAACCGCTCTAGCAGTGCGCTGACCGAATTGAGCGCAAGCCCTGAGCCCCGGATCGGAAGCAGACCGCCCGATTCCGGGGATACTGGCACATTTTGCCGGCGAGGCCCTACGATTCCGGGTCGAGCACGAGCCGGATGCCCAGATTGGCGGGCGGTATGCCGACCGAACACGCCCCACCCTTCGGGTCGCGAATAAAATCCGTAATCAGGCTGTAGTGCGAGCCGGCCACCACGCGTACGCCACAGTTTTCGTTAGGCGGCAGCACGGCGTTGCCGTCGGCGTCGAGGTACTGGCGCACATGACAGGTGTCCGTCCATTCCCACACGTTGCCCCCGATATCCTGCACGCCTGCCGCGTTCGTGCCGAAATGGCCGAACGGCTTGGGCGCGGCGTCTGCAGACAACTTGCGCTGCGTTTCCAGCGCGTATTCGGCCAGCCAGCGCTGCGCGGGGTTGTCGGGGTCGTAGATATCGACACGCAGTTCCTCGGTATAGGCGTCGCCCGCCGCATGCACCCATTCGGCATAGGTGGGCAGGCGGTACAGCCGCCCCGTTTTGGCGCTGTACCAGCGCGCATAGCGCGTGGCGTCGTGCCAGCTCACACCCACCACGGGCAGGTCAGGTGAAACGTTGCCCCGCTGCGACCTGTCGAGCGGGCGGCAGGCTTCGGCCTGCACACATTCGGTGTATTCGGCCTGGCTGACCAGCCGCTTCATGATATGAACGGGCCGATCGAACGTGGTGGCGAGGCGCTTGGGGGGTACGGGTATGCCGTCGACCAGGCCTTCGGCCGTAGCGTAGTACTCGACCTGCCCCGGTGGTATGACTGCAATGAGGGGATCGGCCGCAGCGGCCGGCGCTGCCTGCACGCCCGGCGGCGCCACGGAAACGAACGCGGCCAGGCTGCCCGCAGCAGCCAGGCCCGCAATGACGCTGGTGATCGTACGCAGTTGCATGGGGCTTCCTTCCAGGTGCGGGCGACGAATGCGCCCGATACAGCCTTATTGAACTGCAGCCCCTGCCCCGCGTCTTTGTGCCAGCACAAGTTCAGGGCTAAAGCACCCTTACTCGATGGCCTTGGTCATTTCCTCGACCACCTTCTTGGCGTCGCCGAACACCATCATGGTCTTGTCCATGTAGAACAGTTCGTTGTCGAGCCCGGCATACCCGGCCGCCATGGAACGCTTGTTGACGATGACGGTCTTGGCCTTGTAGGCCTCGAGGATCGGCATGCCGTAGATGGGCGAGCCCTTCTGCAAGGCGGCGGGATTGACGACGTCGTTCGCGCCAAGAATCACGGCCACGTCGACCTGGCCGAACTCGCCATTGATATCTTCCATTTCGAAGACCTGGTCGTAGGGCACTTCGGCCTCGGCCAGCAACACGTTCATATGGCCCGGCATGCGCCCCGCGACCGGATGGATGGCGTAGCGCACCGAAACGCCCATGTCGGTAAGCTTCTCGGCGAGTTCCTTCACCGCGTGCTGGGCGCGCGCCACGGCCAGCCCGTACCCCGGCACGATGACTACGGTTTCGGCGTTGCCCAGAATGAAGGCGGCGTCGTCGGCGCTGCCGCTCTTTACCGCGCGCTGCTGCCCGCCACTGCTGCCGGCCGCAACCTCGTCACCACCGAAGCCGCCCAGAATCACGTTGAAGAACGAGCGGTTCATGGCCTTGCACATGATGTAGCTCAGAATGGCCCCGGAAGACCCGACGAGCGAGCCGGCAATGATCAGCATGGCGTTATTGAGGCTGAACCCGATGCCTGCGGCCGCCCAGCCTGAATAGCTGTTGAGCATGGAGACCACCACCGGCATGTCGGCGCCGCCGATGGGAATGATGATGAGCACGCCCAGCGCAAAGCCCAGTGCAATGACCAGCAGAATGTCCATCCAGCTTTGCGAATGCCAGAAGCCGAACATGAAGAAGATCGAGGCGAACCCGAGCGCCGCATTGAGCATGTGCTGGCCCTTGAACTGCACCGGAGCGCCCTGAAAGAGGCGGAACTTATACTTGCCGCTGAGCTTGCCGAAGGCAATGACCGAGCCGGTGAAGGTGATTGCACCGATGAACGCGCCCAGCGCAAGTTCGACGCGGTTGCCACCCGGAATCGGCCCGCCTGGCTCTGCAATCTGGAACGCCCAGGGCTCGGCCACCGCCGCAATGGCAATGAACACGGCTGCCAGGCCGATCATGCTGTGCATGAAGGCCACCAGCTCGGGCATCTTGGTCATTTCGACGCGCTGCGCCATGAGCGTGCCAACGAACCCGCCCACGACCAGGCCCAGCAGCACCCAGCCCAACCCGAGCGCCGACTCGGACAGCGTAATGATGAGGCCGGCGGTGGTGAGGATGGCGATGGCCATGCCGACCATGCCGAAGATATTGCCGCGGATTGATGTGGTGGGATGCGACAGGCCCTTGAGTGCCTGGATGAAGCACACCGAGGCGACCAGGTACAGGAAGACGACCAGATTCATGCTCATTTCGCGCCTCCGTCAGCGGGAGCCTTGCGTTCTTTTTTCTTGAACATTTCGAGCATGCGGCGCGTGACCAGGAAGCCGCCGAACACGTTCACCGCAGCCAGCGCGACCGCCAGCACGCCCATGACCTTGCCCAGCGGCGTGTCGGTGAGCGCCGCCGCCAGCATGGCGCCCACGATCACGATGGCGGAAATGGCGTTGGTGACCGCCATGAGCGGTGTATGCAGCGCCGGGGTGACGTTCCAGACCACGTGGTAGCCCACGTACACGGCCAGAACGAAAATGATGAGATTCATCAACAGAGGCGAAATCGCTTCCATGGTGCAGACCTATTCAAGGGTTGATCAGTGCGTGGCGCGCGAGCCTCAGCTGCGCACGACCTTGCCCGCCTGAGTCATCAGACAGGCGGCAACGATGTCGTCTTCCATGGGCACCTGCACGGCCGTGGCGTCGGACGGCAGCACGAGCTTGAGAAAGTCGAGAACGTTGCGCGCGTACAGGCTCGAGCTGTCGGCCGCCACGAGTGCGGGAAGGTTTGTAAGCCCCACGATGTGCACTCCGTGCTTCTGCACGACGCTGCCGGCTTCGGTAAGCGGGCAGTTACCGTCGGTGCCACCGGGGCCGCGGCCCGCCGCCAGGTCGACGATGACGGAGCCTGGCTTCATGGACTTCACCATGTCTTCGGTGATGAGCACAGGTGCCGGGCGCCCGGGTATGAGCGCCGTGGAAATGACCACATCGGCCTGTGCCACCCGTTTGGCGACTTCCACTTTTTGCCGGTCGAGCCAGCTCTGGGGCATGGGGCGCGCATAACCGCCCACTCCCTCGGCGGCCTCGCGTTCCTCGTCGGTTTCGTAAGGCACGTCGATGAAGCGAGCGCCCAGCGATTCAACCTGTTCCTTGACACTGGGACGCACGTCAGACGCTTCGATGACCGCACCCAGGCGTTTGGCCGTGGCAATGGCCTGCAGCCCCGCCACACCGACGCCCAGCACCACCACGCGGGCCGCCTTGATGGTGCCCGCGGCCGTCATCAGCATGGGAAACAGGCGCTGGTACTGGTTGGCCGCCAGCATGACGGCCTTGTACCCGGCCACATTCGCCTGGCTGGAAAGGACGTCCATGCTCTGGGCGCGCGTCGTACGCGGTGCCGCTTCGAGCGCGAAGGCCGTCAGACCCGCCTGGGCCAGACGCTGCAGCCCTTCGGCATCGAACGGATTGAGCATGCCCACCAGCGTGGCACCTGACTTCATGAGCGTGAGTTCTTCGGCACTGGGGGGCTGCACCTTGAGCACCAGATCGGCGCCAAAGGCGCCGGCAGCGTCGACGATCTCGGCCCCGGCAGCGGCATATGCGTCATCGACGGCGCTAGCTGCAACGCCGGCACCCGACTGCACGCATACCGTGCGCCCCTGGGCGACCAGTTTCTTGACTGTTTCGGGCGTGGCCGCCACCCGTGTCTCTCCTGCAGCCGTTTCGGCTGGCACCCCTATACGCATGCTGGGCTCCTGGGCTCCAAGTTCGGTTGAAACAACACGTATCCTCCAGATGGCTGTTTACACGGGATCGAACATAAGTGCAACGGCAAGCCGGAAGGAATGACAGTAGAAAAGAGACAAAAAAAATGTCGCCGGAGCATGCCCGGCGACATTTTTCTATGGCTGGAAGGGCGGCTTCAGGCCCCGGCGGGATGATGCCCGGCGGCATGCGCCTGTTCATCGGCGTGATACGACGAACGCACCATGGCCCCGACGGCCGCATGCGTGAAGCCCATGTCGTAGGCCGCTTCCTCGAACATTTTGAAGGTGTCGGGGTGCACGTAACGCGTTACAGGCAAATGATGCACAGATGGCTGCAGATACTGGCCAATTGTGAGCATTTCGATGTCATGCTCACGCATGTCGCGCATGACCTGCAGGATTTCTTCGTCGGTTTCGCCCAAGCCCACCATGAGGCCCGATTTGGTGGGCACCGAGGGGCACAGCGCCTTGAATTCCTTCAGCAGCTTGAGCGAATGGTGGTAGTCGGCCCCCGGGCGGGCCTGCTTGTACAGCCGGGGCACCGTTTCCAGGTTGTGGTTCATTACGTCGGGCGGTTCGACGTGGAAGATGTCGAGCGCCCGCTGCAGACGCCCGCGGAAATCGGGCACCAGCACCTCGATGCGGGTATCGGGCGATTGCCGACGTACCTCGCGGATGCACTCGGCGAAATGAGCCGCCCCACCGTCGCGCAGGTCGTCGCGGTCGACTGAGGTGATGACGACATACGAAAGGCGCATGGCGCCAATGCTGCGTGCCAGATTGGCGGGCTCGTTCGGGTCGAGCGGGTCGGGGCGACCGTGACCGACGTCGCAGAACGGGCAGCGCCGCGTGCATTTGTCGCCCATGATCATGAAGGTGGCGGTACCCTTGCCGAAGCATTCGCCGATGTTGGGGCAGGATGCTTCCTCGCACACCGTGAACATGTTGTTTTCGCGCAAAATACGCTTGATGTCGTGGAAGCGCGACCCCGGCGCAGCGGCCTTCACGCGAATCCATTCAGGCTTCTTGAGGCGCTCGGTCTGAACGATTTTGACGGGCAGACGGGAGGTCTTGTCGGCCGACTTTTGCTTGGCGGAGGGGTCGTAAGGGGCGGGACGCACCGTGGGCTTGCGCGGGGCGGCCTGCGGATCGATTGTGGACATACGCTACCTGGCTACGGGGAAGTACCTGGCATTTTAACCCGCGGGCTGCGGGGCCTCATAATGCCCCCGCAGCCGGGTCAGCGATCGAAGTGCGCTGTCAGCCGGCGCGCCAGATGTTCCCCCGCCTCGCCGACACTGCACGCCACACCGCAGCTGCGCAAATCGAGCGTGGCCAGGCCTTCGTAACCGCAGGGGTTGATGCCGAGGAACGGGGCAAGATCCATGTCGACATTGAGGGCCAGCCCGTGATATGCGCGGCCGTTGCGGATCTTGATGCCCAGGGCGGCAATCTTTGCCAGATCGCCACCGTGCGGATCGTAGCCGGCACGCTGCGGGTCGTAGGGCACATATACGCCCGGGGCACCGGCCTTGCGCCGGGCACCGGGCACGCCCAGTTGCGCCAGCGTATCGATGACCACCGACTCGAGCTGCTCGACGTATTCCTTCACGAACAGCCCGCGACGGCGCAGGTCAAACAGGCAGTAGGCCACGATCTGGCCGGGGCCGTGATACGTGATCTGCCCGCCGCGATCACAATGCACCACCTCGATGCCGCCCGCATTCAAAAGATGCTCGGGCCGGCCGGCCTGACCCAGCGTGTACACCGGCGCATGCTCGACCAGCCAGATTTCATCGGGCGTATCAGCAGTGCGGGCCTCGGTGAATTCGCGCATCGCCTGCCATACGGGCAGGTAGGCCGCATGACGGGGCAGCCAGCGTACGTGCATGGCGCTACAGCACCACACTTACCAGCGGATGCCCATGCAGGGCGCGGTAAAGCGAATCGAGCTGCTCGCGCGACGTGGCACGCACCGTGAACGTGACGCTGAGGTAGTTGCCCCCCTTGCTCGCCCGCATCTCGACCGTGGCGGCGTCAAAGCCCGGGTCGTGTTGCAGCACGACCGCAGTAAGGGTCTGCGTGAACTCGGGATGCGCCTTGCCCATCACCTTGATGGGGAAGTCGCAGGGGTATTCGATGAGGGACTCTTCAGGTGGAATTTCTTTCATGGCGCAATCAGAGCGGCGTATTGCCGCTGCGAGCCGCAACGGCAGCAGCCGGTGCGGAAACGAGGGCCGCGATCACGGCATCGTAAGCCGTGCGAAGACGGGCATATACCGGGCCCGGCCGGCCGTCGCCCACAGGCTGGTGGTTGTAGCGGGTGACGGGCAGCACTTCCTTGGTGGCCGAAGTGAGCATGATCTCGTCGGCGGTGGCGACTTCGTCGGCACTGATGGCGCGCGCCTGGAAGGGCACCGCGCATTCGCGGGCGAGCTCTTCCATGAGGCCGTAGCGTATGCCTTCCAGAATGCATTGATCGCGCTCGGGCGCCAGCAGCACGCCGTCACGCACCACCCATATGTTGGCGGCCGACGCCTCGGTGAGACGGCCGTCGCGAAACTGGATCACGTCGTCGACACGGGCCTCGATGGCAGACTGGCGTGCGAGCACGTTACCCAGCAGGGAAATCGCCTTGATATCGCACCGCAGCCAGCGCAGATCGGGAATGCCGATGGCGCTCAGACCGGTTTCACGTTGTTGTGGGCCGGGACGCGTGAACGGCGACACCATGCAGAACACGGTGGGCTCGATGCCGGCGGGAAAGCCATGATCACGGCGCGCCACGCCGCGCGTGACCTGCATGTACACCATGCAGTCGCCCAGCCCCGACCGCTCGATCAGGCTGTGAATGATGTCTTCCCAGCCGGCCCGGTTCATGGGGTTATTGAGCCCCACGGCAGCCATGCTGCGCTCGAGACGCGCGAGGTGTTCGGCCATGCGGAACGGGCGCCCAGCGTACGCGGGCACGACATCGTAGATACCGTCGCCGAAAATGAAACCTCGGTCGAGCACGGAAATCTGCGCATCACCAAGCCGAACGTACCGGCCGTTCAGATAGGCAATGGCGTCGGGGTTGAAGTCGGGTGTCATGGAAGCGTACTCGCGCTTATTCGAACAGCAGACGAATCTTGTCGAACACGCGGCTGAAGAAGCCTGCCTGCGGTACGTCGGCAAGTACATGCAGCGTATCGGTGCGCAAAACGTGACCGTCGAGCGACAGCGACACGCGGCCTACCTGCGAGCCCTTGGTGAGCGGCGCGATGAGCGGCTGACGATATTCGGCAACCGGGCGTACCTGGTCGGCCTTGCCACGCGGCACGGTCACCCAGACCGGGGTGTTGGAACCCAACCCGACCGTTTCGACCTCGCCTTCCCACACGCGCGCGGTCACCATGGCCCGCTCGTTGTCGTACAGCTTCACGGTGTCGAAATTCTGGAAACTCCAGTTCAGCAGCTTGAGACTGTTTTCAGCGCGGGCTGAATCGCTGTTGGCACCGACCAGCACGGTCAGTACGCGGCGGCCGTCGCGCTGGGCCGTGGCGATCAGGCAGTAGCCGGCCGACTTGGTGTGGCCCGTTTTCAGGCCGTCGACCGTGCTATCGGCCCACAGCAGACGGTTGCGGTTGTTCTGCTTGATGTTGTTGTACGTGTATTCCTTCTGGCTGTAGTAATGCACGTACTGGGGGAATCGCGTGATCAGGTTCGAGGCAAGTTTGGCCAGGTCGCGCACCGTGGTCAGGTGATCGGGGTGCGGCAGGCCGGGCGAGTTCTCGAAATGGGTGTCGTTCAGGCCCTGGCGCGCGGCCTCTTCGTTCATCAGCGCCACGAACGCCGATTCGCTGCCGGCGATGGCTTCGGCCAGCGCCACGGTGGCGTCGTTGCCCGACTGAACGATCATGCCCTGCAGAAGATCGTGCACCGACACCTGCGAATTCGGCTTGATGAACATGCGCGACCCTTCGGTGCGCCACGCGTTTTCAGACACGTGCACGGTTTGTTCGAGGGTGAGCCGCTTCGATTCAAGTGCTTCAAACACCAGATACGCCGCCATGATCTTGGTGAGCGAGGCGGGTTCGATGCGTTCGTCGATGTTATGCCCGGCGATGACCTGCCCGCTGTTCATGTCGAGGCTCAGCCAGGCGCGGGCGCCCAGCACCGGTGCCGGCACGGTGGCCAGTTCGCCGACCTGCTGAACGGCAGGCGTGGCCGCCACAGGGGCGGCGGCTTCCTGGGCTTGAACGAACGAGGCAGCGGCCAGCGCCAGGGCGGCGGCTGAAGTAAGGGAATACAGAAGTTTTCGTGCGGATGTCATTGGCATAGGTAGGTTCGGACCCCTTTTTGCGGTCGCCGGTATGGTGCGGCCAGGGACGAATGAATGAGCGGCCATTATGGCAGACCGCCCCGTTATGGCGCTAGCGCACGCAGGCTTTGCTGAACCAGGCGACGCAACACGAGCAGTCGCCCGTGAAAAAAATGACTGGCTTCGGGCATGACCGTAAGCGGCAGCTGGTGCTGGCGCGCAAAGCTCATTGCCTCGGTGAGCGGTACCACTTCGTCGGCCTCGCCATGAATGAGCACGGTGTCCTCAGGTACGGCGAGCTCCCGAAAGCGAAAGCGTTCGACCGCCGAGCCGGCAAGCAGCAGCAGATCAGGCGTACGCTGGCCGTGCTCTGCGCGCTCGGCATGCAGTTGCGCCGCCACCGAAGTACCGAACGAAAAGCCCGCCAGCGCCCAGCGGCCCTGCGCCAGCTGCGGATACGCCGCCTCGAACTGCTCGACCACCGCCAGCATGTCACGGGTTTCGCCGCGCGCGCTGTCGAACTGGCCTTCAGAGGCGCCCACACCGCGAAAATTCGGGCGCAGGGCAGCCAGACCGTGTTCGACGCAGGCCCGCGCAATGGTGGTGACCACCTTGTTGTCGCGCGTGCCGCCATGCAGGGGATGCGGATGCAGCACGAGCGCCCAGCCCCGCGCCTCGCCGGCGGGCTGATCGAACGCGCATTCGACGACACCGGCTTCACCGCGGAAGGTCAGGGTTTGAGTACGAAGCTGCATGATTCCAAATGAGTTATAACCAAAGCAGCCCATTTTACGCCACGCCTTTTCTGCTTCATGAACGCCCTCCCGCAATTGCCCCTACCCATGCCTGAACGCATGCAGCACCTGCTTCAGAGCGGGTTGCCGGAATTCCAGCGTATCGAATGGGTGGGACGCACCACCTCGACCAATGCCGATCTGCTACAGCGGGCCCGCGCCGAATCGGGTGTACTGGCCCGCCCCTGGCTGCTGGGCGCACACCTTCAGGAACGCGGCCGGGGCCGTGCCGGGCGCAGCTGGCAGAACCGTTCCGGTGCCAATCTCATGTTCTCGTGCGCGTTCGACGTCTTTCTGCCCCCGGCCGCTCTGCCCAGCCTGTCGCCGTACGCCGGAGTGGTCGCCAGCGAGGTGCTGCGCAGCATGATGACGGCGTCCAACCGGCCGCTGCTCACCATGAAATGGCCCAACGACATTCAGTGGCGCTTTGCCAAGCTGGCCGGCATTCTGGTCGAGGCCACCCGGGCTGGTACGGCTCGCCAGGTCGACGACCACCACGTGGTCATCATCGGCATCGGCATCAACCTCGATGACGCGCGCGCCCTCAGCCGCTCGCTCAACCGGCAGATTGCCGACTGGTCGGAAGTCGGGCGGGAAGACAGCGCCGCCGCCCGCGTGCGCCCCGAACAGATCGTGATGCGCATTGCCCGGGCCTGGTACGAAAACATGTCGCGGATCAGCGCGCAGGGCTTCGAGGGCCTGCCGCAGCGCTATGCCGCGGTCGACGGCCTGGTGGGGCAGCACATCGATATCATCGACGACGACCGGGTCGTACTCAGCGGCTACGCGGCGGGCGTCGACACCCACGGCCGCCTCGTCGTGCGCAACGCCGACGGCGTCCACCCGGTGTCGGTCGGCGAAGTATCGGTCAGGGCGGCATGAGCACGCACGACACGACCCTGCTGATCGACGCCGGCAACACCCGGGTGAAGTTCGGCCTGCTCGTGCGCGGCGCCGCGCAACGCGAACCGCTCAGCCTTGCGCTTGCACATGCCGAACTCGACCGTCTGCCCGAATGGCTGGCAACCCTGCCGGCCCAACCCGTCGCGGGCGTGGGCGTGAACGTTGCCGGCGAGGCACTGGCCCGGCGCATCGATGCCCTGCTCGAGCGACATTGCGGCACACCCTCGCGCTGGGTGCGCAGCAGCACCCGTGCGGCAGGTGTCCTGAACCTGTACGACGAGCCTGTACAGCTGGGCAGTGACCGCTGGGTCGCCCTGCTGGGTCTGGCCGCCCGTACGCACCACGCCGCGGTGCTTGCAAGCTTCGGCACCGCCACCACCATCGACACGCTGGGGCCCGTACAAAGCACGCTGCAACCCGAAGGCGTGCGCCGCTTCGAAGGAGGCCTGATTTTGCCGGGCCCCGACCTGATGCTGAGATCGCTGGCCAACGGTACGGCGCAGCTGCCTTATGCCGAGGGGGATGTGACCGCCCTGCCCCGCAACACGCATGCAGCCATACGCAGCGGTGTAGCGGCGGCGCAAGCGGGAGCGGTGCTGCGGCAATGGCAGGTCGCCCACGAGGCACTGCAGGTTGCGCCGCAGCTGTATTGCACCGGCGGCGGCTGGCCGCTGGTGGCCGACGAGGTGAAAACCGGCCTGGCCCGCTGCAGGGCAGCCGCGCGCCTCGCGCCCGAAGCGGTGCACTGGCTCGACGCCCCCGTGCTGGACGGTTTGGCCAGCCTTGCCTGCGAAACCGCGGCAAAAAGCGCCAGCCACACCGCCGGCAACGGCGCTTAGTCGCCGCGCTTCAGCCGCCCGCCTGCGCTTCGGCCAGACGCGGCTGCCCGAATTCGACGATGTGCTGGTTGCGCTCGAGCAGCTGGCGCGGCGTGCGGCCTTCCTCGCTGGGCGGCGTACCCATGAAGCCCTGGCCATAGGCCAGCACGGCCACGTTCACGAGCAGGATCAGAAGAAAAAGAAATCGCATGATGCCTGGGGGAAAAAACGAGTGTAAGGCAATAACGGCGCATCCAGTGCCGGTCGCAGCACGATTTGATACATTATGCCGCGTCGGCATGGCGTTTGCTTCAAGAAACGCTGCTGCGCCGCTTAATCTTTCACCCTTCCCGAACCCATGAAACCCATACGCAAAGCTGTCTTTCCCGTGGCCGGCCTGGGAACCCGATTCCTGCCCGCCACCAAGGCCATGCCCAAGGAAATGCTGCCCATCGTCGACAAGCCGTTGATCCAGTACGCGGTGGAAGAAGCGGTGGCCGCCGGCATTACCGACCTCATTTTCATTACGGGCCGCAACAAGCGCGCAATCGAGGATCACTTCGACTCGATTCCCGAGCTGGAAGCCGAGCTCGCCGCCAAAAACAAGACCGCTTTGCTGGAAGTGGTGCGCAACGTGCTGCCGTCTCACGTGAACTGCATCTATACGCGTCAGCCCGCACCACTGGGGCTGGGCCATGCCGTACTGTGCGCGGCGCCGATCGTGGGCAACGAGCCCTTTGCCGTGCTGCTTGCCGACGACCTCATCGACTCCCGCAGTTCGGTGACCCAGCAGCTGGTCGAAGCCGCCCACCAGCACAACGGCAGCGTACTGGCCATCCAGAAGATTTCACCGGAACATACCGACCGCTACGGCATCATCAGCGGGTCGGCCGTGAACGACCGCACCACACGCGTGGAAGGAATTGTCGAAAAGCCGGCCCCTACAAAAGCGCCTTCCGACCTTGCGGTGGTGGGACGATACATTCTCGAACCCGAGATCTTCGAGCACCTGCGCAAGACGCAGACCGGCGTGGGCGGCGAGATTCAGCTCACCGACGGCATCGCAGGCCTCATGCAGGACCGCAAGGTCTTCGGCCTGCAGTACGAAGGCGTACGCTACGACTGCGGCAGCAAGGAAGGCTTCTTTCAGGCCACCCTTGAACTGGGGCGCAAGTACCACGGGCTGACACCCTGATACCCGTTTGCGGCCCGGGCCCAGAAACGAGCCGGGGTACCGCTTGTGTCGCCCGCCTGTGTGTAGCGCAGCAGCGCTCGCCTGCGTGTGGCGCCCCAGCGGGCGCTCAGTCGATCTGACCGGCTGCAGACGTGCCCGCCGAGCGAATCGCGCGATAGCTGTCCATGACCCGCTGCACCGCGCCGGCATGCTTGCGCACCCAATATTCGGCGGCATCGCTCATGCGGGCCAGCTCGCGCGGGTCATCGAGCAATTGCAGCGCCATCTGCACCGCAGCGTCGGCCGTCTGGGCGCGCAACGCCGCCCCTTCATGAATTGCGTCGTTCACGGCCTGTTCGAAATTGCGCGTGTGCGGCCCGACGATGACGGGCACCCCCACCGCACAGGCCTCGATCAGGTTGTGCCCGCCGAATGGCGCAAAGCTTCCTGCCACGATCGCGACCTGGCTCGATGCATAGTGGCGCACCATTTCACCCACCGTGTCGCCCAGTATGATCGTGGCGTCTCGCGCGGCACGCACCGCACTGGCACTGCAATCACCGGCGTTCAGGATTTCGGACCGACGCACAAACGGCAGGCCCGATTCCTCGAGCACCTGTGCAGCGGCCTCGAACCGCTGCGGGTGACGCGGCACCAGCCTGAACACCACCGTATCGGTCAGCTCCTGGCCCTGGGTACGGGCCCGGCGCAAGTGCTTGTCGATCGCCTGCACGAACATTTCTTCTTCGCCGTCGCGCGTACTGGCTATGGTGATGATGCGCCGCTCGAGCGCGGCGGCAAACTCGCGCCCTTTGGTAACCTGATCTTCGGGGATGCTCACGTCGAACTTGAAGTTGCCCGACACCCTGACTGCCACGGCGCCCGCCTGCTCCAGGCGCTGGGCATCCTGCAGGGTCTGCGCATGCACCGCCGTCAGCCCCGCGTAGGCCTCTTGCATCACCTTTCCGGCCCGCAATACGGTACGCAGCGCCTGATCGGAGAACCGGGCGCTGGCCAGCAACATGGGAATGTGGCGCGCACGCGCCGAGGCCAGCAGATTGGGCCAGATCTCGCGCTCGATGAGAATGCCCGCCACGGGCTGGTAATGCGCCAGAAAGCGCCGGGTTGACAGCGGAAAGTCGTACGGCAGCCACTGCTGGGCGAGCCGGCCCTCGGCGATTTCCTTCGCGAAGGCACGACTGCCCTCCTGCCAGCCCGTCACGGTGATGTGGGTCAGAAGCACCGACTCGCCGTCATCAAGCAGCGCCCGGATCAGCGGTTGTGCGGCCCGGGTCTCGCCCAGACTTACTGCGTGCACCCAAACGGGCGAACGAAGCGGCGAGCGCTCGCGGTAGCGCCCGAAGCGTTGCGCCGAAATCACCCCCCACTCGCCACCGGTGCGCCGTGCCCGCAGGGCCATCCAGGCGAGCAGGAACGGAGAAAGGAAAAAGATTAATAATGTATATACAAATCGGTTCAAGACGCGCCTGCCCTTCGGTTAACAGGACGGCGCTTCAGCCGTCGACATCATCGAGACCCGCAAGGCGCGGGACGCGTGCCGTCTCGTGTGCAAGCGCCTGTTCGACCGCACTCAGAACCGTCTCGGCGGACGGCTCGGCACCCCGTTCACCTAGGCTGGCCGTGTATGACGACCCCTGCAGGGGGGTGCGCACGGGTGTAGATGCCTTGTAGATTCCGATGGTGGGTCGCCCCAGCCCAGCAGACAAATGGGTGAGACCGCTGTCGAGCCCCACCATGATACGGGCACTGGCCAGAACGCGCGCCACCGATTCGAGTGACATGCGAGGCAGCACCTCGGCTGCACTGCGGCCCGCGATGAGCTGGCGTGCGCGTTCGGCCTCGCGCTCGTTGCCAGCCAGCAACTGCAGCTGCAGACCATGCTGCGCCAGACGGTCGAAAACGGCGTGCCAGTTTTCGGCCGGCCACAGCTTGTCGTCGCGGCTGGCCGACGGCATGATCACGGCACACGGTTGAATCTGGGCGTCGGCGGTAAAACGCTGCAGGCCAAAATCGGGTTCGCCTTCGTACTGGTAGCCAAACACCGATGCCGCCAGCGTGCGTTGCCGGATCACCGCCGGCTGCCAGAATTCCACGGTGTGGCGCACGTCGTAGAACAACGATGCAAGCGGCTCGCGGGCCGAACGCCGGTCGAGCCCATGACGCTCGCCATGCGTCTGGCGCACCAGCCACACCGACTTCATGAGCGCCTGCATGTCGAGCACGATGTCGTACCGCCGCGCACCCAGATTGCGCCGCAGCGCCGCGCGTTCCTTGCGCGTTTGGGGCGCCCACCAGCTCTTGCGCCAGCGGCGGTGGGCAATGGGAATCACCTCACGCACGGCGGGATGCCATGAGGGAACCTCGGCGAAGCTTTCTTCGACGATCCAGTCGATGTGCGCATCGGGCACGTGGCGCGCAATATCGCTGATGGCCGGCAGCATGTGTACCAGGTCACCCAGCGACGAGGTGCGGACGATCAGAATTTTCGTCATGGCTGGATTATAGAAGCTCGCGGGCCGAACCGCCCCGAATGTAACGCTGAAAAATGCAGCAGATGCGACATCAGGCTCAGCGCCGCTTCGTCTTCCATTCCCACGCCGCCAGCGTTGCGCCACTCACGCAGATCACGGCGATGCCCAGCCAACTCACCGCGTCGGGGAAGTCGCCCCAGATCAGCCAGCCGAGTGTGGCCGCCGCGACGATCTGCAAATATACGAAGGGGGCCAGAAGAGAAGCGGGCGCGTAGCGATACGCCTGAATTTGCAGCAGGTGGCCGGCCGCACCGAAAACGCCCGTACCGAACAGCACCAGCCAGTGCAGCGGCTCGAGTTCGCGCATCACCGGCAACGCGGCCGGCAGTATGAACGGCATGGACGCGCTCAGCACCACCGCCCCCACGCCGCCGCTCCAGATGAGCGTCGTGAAGGGATCATCGACCGCCACGCGGCGCGTGGCCATGAACTGCCCCGCAAACGTGCAGGCGGTGCCCAGGCCCCAGATGACTCCGAGCGGATCGAGCCCACCACCCGGACGGATGATGACCAGCACGCCCATGAAGCCCGCTGCGGCGGCGATCCAGCGCGAGATTCGCGGCGGCTCCTTGAGCAGCCAGGGGGCGAGTGACAGCACGATGAGCGGCGCAAGAAAATTGATGGCCGTGGCTTCGGCTTGCGGCAGGTAGCTGAGCGTCTTGAAGAAGCACAGGGTGGCCAGCAGCATGATGCCGCCGCGCATCAGCTGGGCGCGCGGGCGCACGCTGCGCAGAACCGACGGACCTCGCACGGGCAAGACCAGCCCCAGCACGAGCAGCAGGTGAACGCTGTAGCGTACCCAGCTCAGCACCCACAGCGAGACGCCCGCGCCCATGACCCATTTGCCGCTGGCGTCGAGCGTGGACAACGCCCATGTCGACAGAATGAGCGTGACGATGCCTGCAAGCGGCCGCACTCCCATGACGGCGGACGAACGTGGGGAAGCGGCCGAAGCGGCCAGTGAGTTGCGCGGCATGGGAGCGTACGACGTGACTGCGCGGCGTTCAGCCTTTCGCGGAGGTTTCGGGCTCGGGCAGGGCGACGAGTTCGGCCTTGAACTGATCGCGGCGTTTGATGTAGGTATCGGCGTTGCGCTGCAGGTTGGCCACGTCTTCATCGGTAAGGGTGCGCACGACCTTGGCCGGCGCGCCCAAGATCAGGGAACGGTCGGGAAACACCTTGCCTTCGGTGACGACGGCACCGGCCCCGACCAGGCTTTCGCGGCCGATGACCGCGCGATTCAGCACCACGGCCTGGATGCCGATGAGCGAGTTGTCGCCCACGGTGCAACCATGCAGCATGGCCTGATGCCCCACGGTGACGTTGCGGCCCAGTGTCAGCGGGCAACCCGGGTCGGTGTGCAATACGGCGCCTTCCTGAATGTTGGTGCCTTCGCCCAGGACGATCGGCTCGTTGTCGCCGCGCAGTACGGCGCACGACCACACGCTGGTGTTGGCTGCCATCTGCACGTCGCCGATCACGACCGCTTCAGCCGCGACGTAAGCACTTTCATCGATATTGGGAACCTTGTCTCCGAGCCGGTAACGCGTCATTTCATGCTTCCTGAAATTTGTACGGATATGTGCCGCTGATCGTAGCACAGAGCGTGCGGAATCAGGCCGGCTTCCAGCCCTGTACGAACGCCGCCACGGGCTGACGACGCCCCCCCGCCTTCTGCACTTCGAGCAGCCGCAGCACACCCTCGCCCGTAGCGATATCGACGCCCTCGGGCGACGCACGCAGCACCGTGCCCGGCTCGGCCGCCACGGGTTCGGCAAGCGCTTGCGCGGCCCAGACCTTGACCGGCTGCTCAAGCCCCGGCAGAGGAACGGTTGCGCCTGGAACCGGATTGAACGCACGAATGCGGCGCGCCAGCTCTGAAGCGGGCCGGGTGAGATCGAGCGCGGCCTCGGCCTTCTCGAGCTTGGCGGCATAGGTGACGCCGTCATCGGGCTGGGGCTGCGCGTGAAGTTCTCCGCGTTCCAGCAGGCGGATCGCCTCGACAATCGCATCGGCGCCCGCAGCCGCCAGTTCGTCGTGCAGCCGTGCTGCGGTGTGGGCATCGGTGATGGGCAGCTCGTGCACCAGCAGCATGTCGCCCGTATCGAGCCCCTCGTCCATCTGCATGATGGTGATGCCGGTGCTCGTGTCGCCCGCCTCGATGGCCCGCTGTATGGGCGCGGCACCGCGCCAGCGCGGCAGCAGGCTGGCATGGATGTTGAAGCAGCCATGCCGGGGCAGCTCAAGCACCCAGCGCGGCAAAATGAGCCCGTACGCCGCCACCACCATGAGATCGGGTTCGGCGTCGAGAAGGGCTTCGCGTGCCTGGGCGGCATCTTCCGGGTAGCGGCCATCGAGCCGCAGGCTGCGGGGCTGGCACACGGCAATACCGTGATCGAGCGCGACCTGCTTGACGGCGCTGGGGCGCAACTTCATGCCACGCCCGGAGGGGCGATCGGGTTGAGTGAGAACGAGGGGAACACTGTGCCCCGCCCGCAGAACGGCCTCGAGTGCCGCCGCTGCGAACTCGGGCGTTCCGGCGAAAACAATGCGCATGAATAGCTATTGGGGGGTTCAGGCTCGCAGGGCCTCGCGTTCCTGCTTGCGCAGCTTGGTGCGAATGCGGTTCTGCTTGAGCGGCGACAGATATTCGACAAACACCTTGCCCATGAGGTGATCCATTTCGTGCTGCACGCACACGGCCAGCAGGCCGTCGGCGTCGAACTCGTAGGTTTCGCCCTTTTCGTTCAGGGCGCGCACGCGTATGCGGGCGGCGCGTTCAACCTGATCGTAGATGCCGGGCACCGACAGACAGCCTTCTTCGTAAACCTGAAGCTCGTCGCTCTTCCAGATGATTTCAGGGTTGATGAGCACGCGCAGGTCGTCGCCGTTTTCGGAAACGTCGATGACGATGACGCGCTCGTGCACGTCGACCTGCGTGGCGGCCAGGCCTACCCCCGGAGCAGCGTACATGGTCTCGGCCATGTCGCGGACCAGCTGGCGGATACGGTCGTCGACCTCGGCCACGGGCTTGGCCACCTTGTGCAGGCGCGGGTCTGGGTATCGGAGGATGGGAAGCAAAGCCATTGAAATGCCCTTTGTCACTGTAAGCTCTTATTGTAAAACAGATTTCATGCGTGGCGTGACAAACGCGGCCATCCCGGCTGCCCGACGCGGCCGCCCCGTGGCACACTACGGCATGCTTGAAGAACGTACCCCGGAAGAACTGCGCGCATGGCTGCGCCTGGCACTGGAGCCCGGCCTGGGCAGGGGCAGCGCGCGCCAGCTGCTGAGCGCACTGGGCCTGCCCCACCACGCCCTGGCCGCCGGTGCGCCCACGCTGGCCCGGCATCTGCCCCGTGAACTGGCCCTGCAGCTGGCCGAACCGCCCTCTGCAGAGGTGGCGACAGGCATCGAATCGGCCATGCAGATGCTCACGCTGCCCGGGCATCAGCTGATCACGCTGGCCGACCCGCACTACCCCGCCACACTGTTCGATTGCGGCGACCCGCCGCTAATACTGTTCGTAAGGGGCGACGTCGCGCTCCTGCAGCGGCCGTCAATCGCCGTCGTTGGCGCTCGCAGCGCCACGCCGGGCGGCTGCGACGATGCCCGCGCATTCGCGCGCTACCTGGCCGAACGCGGCTGGGCCATTGTCAGCGGCCTGGCACGCGGCATCGACGCGGCCGCGCACGAGGGTGCCCTGCAGGCCGGTCCGCAGGGCGGGCGCACGATTGCCGTGCTGGCCGGAGGGCTCGACGCCATCTACCCTCCCCGGCATGCCGGCCTGGCCGAACAGATCGCCACGCACGGCGCACTCGTCACGGAATACCCGCCGGGCACTCCGGCCCAGCCCTTTCGCTTCCCCGACCGCAACCGGCTGGTCGCAGCCCTGTCGCGCGGCGTACTGGTGGTGGAAGCGGCCGCACAAAGCGGCTCACTGATCACCGCCCGCCTCGCCCTTGAATACGGCCGCGAGGTATTCGCAATTCCCGGCTCGATACACGCCCCGCTTTCGCGCGGGTGTCACGCCCTGATCCGTCAGGGAGCCAAGCTTGTGGAACAGGGGCGTGATATCGAAGAAGAACTGCAGCGTAGCGGGCCCGTGCCCCAGCCGGGGGCCGGGCACGGCACCGCGATGCAGCCCGAGCTTCCCGGCTGGCTCGCCGCCCGCGACACGGGCTCACGCACAGCTGCAGGGCTGCGAACGAGCAAGCGCCCGGTCAACCGCATGCTGAAAGACCCGGTCATTACGCGTGTGCTCGACGCGCTGGGGTATGACCCGGCCGATACCGACACGCTTTGCCGCCGCAGTGGTCTGGAGTTTTCGCGCGTGGCCGCCGCACTCACCGAACTCGAGCTCAACAGTGTCGTGCAGCGCCTCGACGACGGACGCTATCAGCGGCGCCAGCAGGGTATTATTTACGGTTAGCTTTCAAGGAGTCACCATGCCCACACCCGCAAAAGTGAAGATTGTCGAAGTCTCGCCACGAGACGGCCTGCAGAACGAAAAGCAGTTCATTCCCACCGACATCAAGGTGGAGCTGATCAACAGGCTGTCGCAAGCGGGATTTCAGAATGTCGAAGCCACGTCATTCGTATCCCCCAAGTGGGTGCCACAAATGGCCGACGGTGCCGAGGTCATGGCCGCGATTCAACGCAAACCCGGCACGATCTACTCGGTACTCGCGCCCAACATGCGCGGTTTCGACGGCGCACTGGCGGCAGGTGCCGATGAAGTGGTGATCTTCGGTGCGGCAAGTGAAGCCTTCTCGCAGAAAAACATCAATTGCAGCATTGCCGAGTCGATCGCCCGCTTCGAGCCGGTGGCCGAAGCCGTGAAGGCCGCGGGGTTGCGCCTGCGCGGCAGCATCAGCTGCGCGCTGGGCTGCCCCTACCAGGGCGAGGTCGATCCGTCCGCAGTGGTCGACGTTGCACGCCGCTACCTGGAACTCGGCTGCGACGAGATCGACGTGGCCGACACGATCGGTGTCGGTACGCCTGCACGGGTCGAGCGCGTCATGAAGGCGGTAACCGAAGTGGTCGACCCGGCACGCGTGGCCGGCCATTTCCACGACACCTATGGTCAGGCGCTGGCCAACATCCTGGCGTCGCTGCAGGCGGGCATCTCGATCTACCACGCATCAGTGGCAGGGCTGGGCGGCTGCCCGTACGCCAAGGGCGCCACCGGCAACGTGGCCACCGAAGACGTGCTCTACATGCTGCATGGCATGGGCATTGAAACGGGCGTCGATCTCGATGCGGTGGTGGATATTGGTCAGTGGATCTCGGGCCACCTCGATCGCAAGGCCGCCAGCCGCGCCGGCAACGCTCTGGCCGCGCGCAAGGCCGCCTGATCCGGGTGCCCGCCACCATGCCCGCAGCACGCGGCCCCAGCGAAGGCGAGCGGCGCGCACTGCTGGCCGAAATCGGCCCGTTGCCGCTGGAAGGGCGCGCATGGCCCCGATGGGTGGTGCTGCTGGCGTGGCTGGTGCTGGCCCTGGTGGTACTGCGCCTGGTACTTACCGCCGCGGGGCCGGCCGGGCAAGCCGTGAGCACAGCCGTGAAGGCCAGCCTCACCCTGTGCGTGGCGGGTCTGGCCGTGCTGGCCGGTTACATGCAGGTGTCAGTCACGCGCATCACCGAACAGGGCATCGAGCAGTCGTGGCTGGGGCGCCGCGCAGTTCAGTGGCACGACATCACCTTCGCAAAATTCATTCCGCTGATCGCCTCGAAGAAGCTGATCTGCTTCACCACCCGCGGCCGGCCCGTCACGTTTCAGGCGGGCAGCCGCGAGCTTGAAATCGCCTTTGCGCGTATTGCGCTACTGTACCGGCGGCGCTAAAGCCCTATCGGATCGGCAGCGCGTACATCAGGCCGCCGTCTGTCCAGAGCGCATTCAGGCCACGCTGAATCTTCAGCGCACTGCCCTGCCCCACGTTGCGCTCGAAGCTTTCGCCGTAATTGCCGACCTGCTTCACGATGTTGTAGGCCCAGGCGTCGTCGAGCCCCATGTTGGCACCCACGCCCGGCGCCACGCCCAGCAGGCGACGCACGTCGGGGTTGGTGCTTTCGCGCATCTGGTCGACGTTGGCCGAGGTGATGCCGAGTTCTTCGGCGGCCACCATGGCGTGCAGTGACCACTTCACAACGTTCAGCCACGCGTCGTCACCCTGCCGCACGAAGGGGCCCAGCGGTTCCTTGGAAATGATTTCGGGCAGCACGACGTAGTCGTCGGGATTTTCGAGGCGCGATATGCGTATCGAGGCCAGACCCGACGCATCGGTGGTGAAGACGTCGCAGCGGCCGCTGGCAAATGCGCCCACCACTTCATTGAACTGGTCGAACACCACCGGCTTGTAGGTGATGTTGTTGGCGCGCGCCCAGTCGGCCATGGTGTTTTCGTTGGTGGTACCCTGCTGCATGCAGACCGAGGCGTCGCTGAGCTCCTTTGCACTTTTCACGCCCAGCGACTTGGGCACCAGAAAGCCCTGGCCGTCGTAAAAGTTGATGCCCGCATGAATGACCCCCAGCGAGGTATCGCGCGAGTGCGTGACCGTGGTGTTGCGCGCCAGCAGGTCGATCTCGCCGGATTGCAAGGCCGTGAAGCGCTGCTGCGAATTCAGCGGCACCGCTTTGAACTTGCTGGCGTCGCCCAGCACGGCCGCCGCGACCGCACGGCACACGTCGACGTCGAGGCCCTGCCATTTGCCCTGACTGTCGGGCGCGGAAAAACCGGCGAATCCGGTGGTGACGCCGCAATGCAGCTCGCCCCGCGCACGTACTGTTTCGAGCGTATCGGCGTGCGCGGTGCCCAGAGCGGCGGCGGCCAGCACGCCCACAAAGAGAGTCTTCAACTTGAACATCTACGGCTCCTGGGTGAATGGTTCTTCAAATGGTACTGCAGGAAACCGCGCTGCGGCACCCATTCCCCCGCACCACGTCAGCCGTAGTCGCGTACGTCGTCGATGACCTTGCCATCGTTGGGCAGGCTGCCCGGCGGCACGCATTCGACCTCGGCGCGCAACTTGGTGATTTCGCGCACCGTCTGGGCCACCTGCTGTGCCAGCGACTCGGAAGCGGGGTCGGCCTCGACGCGCAGGGTCATGGTATCGCGCCCCACGGCGCCGGCCACCACGAGGCGCGCACGCCTGACCTCGGCATGCCGCGCCACCACCTGGGCCACCTGCCCCGGGTGCACGAACAGGCCGCGCACCTTGGTGGTCTGGTCGCCACGCCCGAGCCAGCCGCGGATGCGCAGGTTGCGCCGGCCGCAGGGCGACTCGCCGGGCAGAATGGCCGACAGGTCGCCCGTACCGAAACGCACCAGCGGGTAGTCGGGATTCAGCGTGGTGACGACAACTTCGCCCACCTCGCCTTCAGGCACCGGCTGATTGGTGCCCGGTCGCACGATTTCGAGCAGGATATCTTCGTTCACCACCAGGCCTTCCCGCGCCTCGGTCTCGAAGGCAATCATGCCCAGATCGGCCGTGCCATAGGCCTGGTAGCCGTCGATGCCACGCTGCAGAAACCATTCGCGCAGCGACGGCGGAAAGGCTTCCCCCGAAAACAGCGCACGCTTGAGCGAGTCGAGGCGCACGCCCGATTCATCGGCCTTTTCAAGAATGATGCGCAGGAAACTGGGGGTGCCGACATAGCCCACCGGCCGCAGGTCACTCATGGCCTGCAACTGCTGTTCGGTCTGGCCGACGCCACCTGGAAACACGCTGCAGCCCAGGGCATGGGCGGCCGTTTCCATCATCGAGCCCGCCGGCGTGAAGTGATACGAAAAGCAGTTGTGCACCAGGTCGGCGCGCCGGAATCCCGCTGCATGCAGGGCCCGCGCGAACCCCCAGTAGTCAGGCCGATGACTTTCGGGTTCGTATATGGGCCCGGGCGAAGCGAACACACGCGCCGCCTCGCCCCAGCCTATGGCCGAGAACCCGCCAAAGACACGTTCGTGCGCCGCCGCGCCAGCCTGTGCGCTGCGCGCGTCGAGCTGGGCCTGCAGCAGCTCGCTCTTGCGGATCACTGGTATGGTGGCAAGGGTGTCACGATCGCGTATGCCGTGCACGTCGATGCCTTCGAGCTGCCGCGCGATGGCGGGCGCACGCCGGCGGGCACGCTCCAGCGCATCGGGAAGACGGGCGAACAGGGCCCTTTCGCGCTCGGCGACTGCCGCCGCCTCGCGCTCCTCGTAGTATGTCGTCATGGTTCGATTCTCTATGCCAGCCAGCGCTTACGCCGACGGTAGAACTTGGTGTCGCGGAAACTCTTGCGCTCGCCGCTGGAAACACCCAGATAGAACTCCTTCACGTCTTCGTTTTCGGCGAGCTCGCGCGCTTCGCCGTCCATCATGACGCGACCGTTCTCGAGGATGTAACCGTAATCGGCATAGCGCAGCGCAATATTCGTGTTCTGCTCGGCCAGCAGAAAACTGACCTTTTCCCGCTGGTTCAGGTCGCGCACGATTTCGAAGATTTCTTCGACGATCTGCGGCGCCAGACCCATGGAAGGCTCGTCGAGCAGGATCATGTTGGGGTTGGCCATGAGGGCCCTACCGATCGCGGTCATCTGCTGTTCGCCGCCCGACGTATACCCCGCCTGGCTTCCGCGGCGCTGCTTGAGCCGGGGGAAATACTGGTACACGCGTTCGAGCGCCGCGTGCATGTCGGCCCGCCCCAGATTGCGCGTGTAGGCACCGGTGAGCAGGTTTTCTTCGACGGTGAGGTGGGCGAAGCAGTGCCGCCCTTCCATGACCTGAACCACGCCGCGCTTGACGAGATCGGCCGGCGTGAGGCGGTCGATACGTTCGCCGCGGTAATCGATGGAGCCCTTGGTGACGTCGCCGCGCTCGGCCTTGAGCAGATTCGACACCGCGCGCAGGGTGGTGGTCTTGCCCGCGCCGTTTGCGCCGAGCAGGGCCACAATGTGGCCTTCGGGCACGGTGAGCGACACCCCCTTGAGAACAAGGATGACGTGGTTGTAGATGACCTCGATGCCGTTGACGTTCAACAGCACCGGAGCCTCTTGCGGCGTCACAGTGGTATTCATTGCATGCACCTACTAAGGGAACGGCCCGGCGGCCCCCAACGGGCCGCCGGGAGCCTGACTCAGCTTTCCTTCGAGCAGTCGCGCGGCTCGATCTTCTTCTCGGCCGCATATCGTTCGGCATACTCCTTCACGAGCGGAGCGACGAACTCGGGGTTCGACTGATACCAGTCGGAAACGATTTCGAACTTCGAGCCGTCCCACTGGATGATGCGGGCCCAGTCATCGCCCATGTGGTTTTCGCACGATGTGCGCACAGGGCGCAGAATATTGTCGAAACCGAGTTCCTTGAGGCGTTCCTCGGTGATGTTCAGGTTCTCGAAGCCCCAGCGCACCTGTTCGGGGGTCATGTGCTTGCCCTTGCCGAATTTTTCCTGTGCGGCACGAATGGCCTCGACCTGCAGCATGGAAATGATCATGCCGCGGGTATGCGCAATGGAGCCCACGGTTTGCGCGCCCGGGCTGGTACCCAGACCCTTGTCGTACACGTACTTCTTGAGGTCTTCGTGCACGCGGCCCTTGTCGGCGTTGTTGTGGATGGTGATGCCGTTGTAGCCCTTGGCAATCGCGCCCAGATCCTGCACGTCGGTTTCAGAGGCGGCCCACCAGATGGCGTACATTTTTTCACGCGGGTAACCCACGGCCTGGGCTTCGCGAATGGCGGTGGGGGTCATGATGCCCGCACTCCAGAGCAACACGTAGTCGGGGCGCTTCTGGCGGATTTGCAGCCAGGTGGATTTCTGCTCGACGCCGGGGGCGGTGACCGGGTACAGCTGCAATTCGAAGCCGTTGGCCTTGGAGCGCGACTGCAGCAGCGGAATCGGTTCCTTGCCATAGGGCGAATCGTGGTAGACCAGCGCGATCTTCTTGCCCTTGAGCTTGTCTTCACCGCCTTCCTTCTTGGCGATGTCCTGAATCATGACGTCGGCGGCTGTCCAGTAGTTGCCCAGCAGCGGGAAGTTCCACTTGAATACGGCGCCGTTGGCCGACTGCGACAGGCCATAACCCACGGTTTCGATGGGAATGCCGTCGACAATGGCGCGGTCGGACAGGGCAAACGTGATGCCGGTTGACTGGGTGTCGAAGCCCGAAGCGCCGCCGCGCGCGGCCTTCATGCGCTCGTAGCATTCCACGCCACGGTCGGTGGCATAGGCGGTTTCACACTCTTCGTAGACGATCTTCACGCCGTTGATGCCGCCGTCGCGCTCGTTCACGAGCTTGAGGTAGTCTTGCTTGCCGTCGGCCCATGGAATGCCCAGCGGCGCGAACGAGCCCGTGCGGTAGGTCAGCAGCGGAATGAACTGCTCTTCGGCCGCATATGCGGCGCCGGACACGCCGGCCATGGCCACCGTAACGGTTGCCGCCAT
This sequence comes from Yanghanlia caeni, assembly GCA_030733815.1. GTDB lineage: Bacteria > Pseudomonadota > Gammaproteobacteria > Burkholderiales > Burkholderiaceae_B > Yanghanlia > Yanghanlia caeni. The sequence goes on along the minus strand of JAUZQE010000003.1, from coordinate 93,912 downwards.
GGTGGCTGCCAGTTTGAATGTACGCTTCATCTCCTAGTCCTCCTGGTGTCTATGCACCGTTTGTATGGCGGGCCGCCCGGATGGCCGGCGCCGCGTTTGCCAATCGACCCCTGCGCCGCAGATCAGTGCGGGAAGGGCCAGATGCGCATTTTTTCCTTGCCTATGCTCCACAGGCGTGCCAGACCATGCGGCTCAACGATAAGGAAGAACACGATCAACGCCCCGAACACCATGTGTTCGATGTGTGAGGCGGTGTCGACCGCCAGCGGCAGCCCCAGCATTGGGGGAATGTTGGTGAGCAGCACCGGCAGCAGCACCATGAATGCGGCGCCGAAGAAACTGCCGACGATGGAGCCCAGCCCGCCGATGATGACGATGAACAGCAGCTGCAGCGAGCGGTTCAGATCGAATGCCAGGGGTTCCCAGGACCCCAGGTGGATGTAGGCCCAAAGTGCGCCGGCCACGCCAATGATGAACGAGCTGACCGCGAAGGCCGTGAGCTTGGCATACACCGGGCGGATGCCGATGACGGCCGCGGCGACGTCCATGTCGCGGATTGCCATCCATTGACGCCCGATCGCACCGCGCACCAGGTTCTTGGCCAGAATGGCGAACACCAGCACGAAGCCCAGTACGAACACGTAGCGTTGCGCCGGAGTTTGCACGGGCAAGCCGAAGAACTCGAGGGCCGGTACCGAGACGTTGCCCGAGGGCGAATAGTTGGTGAAGTACGGAATGCGCAGGAAGGCCCAGTCGACGAAGAACTGCGCCGCCAGCGTGGTGACGGCCAGGTACAGACCGCGGATACGCAGACTGGGCACGCCAAAGACCACGCCCACCAGAGTGGCAAACACGCCACCCAGAAGAATCTGAAACAGCAGCGGCATTTCGGGAATGCGCGTGCCGAAGTTCCAGGCCGCGTAAGCACCCACGGCCATGAAGGCACCCGAACCGATCGAGATCTGCCCGCAATAGCCCACCAGAATGTTCAGGCCGATTGCCGCCAGCGAGAGGATCAGAAAGGGAATGAGGATGGCCTGCAGAAAGTAGTTCGACGCCACGAAGGGCACCACCAGGAACGCCACCAGCACCAGCGCAATGATGAACACGCGGTCTTGCCGGATGGGAAAGATCTGCTGATCGGCCCGGTAGGAACTCTTGAACTGCCCGTTCTCACGATAATACATAGTATCTACCTAAATATGTTCGTTAAACCCGGTCGATGATCTTTTCACCGAACAGGCCCTGCGGACGGAACAGCAGGAACACCAGCGCCAGAACGTAGGCGAACCAGATTTCGATACCTCCGCCGACAAACGGGCCCAGGTAGACTTCGGAGAGCTTTTCGCCCACGCCGATGATGAGCCCGCCGATGATGGCGCCGGGAACCGACGTGAGCCCGCCCAGAATGACCACGGGCAGCGCCCGCAACGCGGCGGTGGCCAGCGTGAACTGCACGCCGTACTTGGAACCCCAGACGATGCCCGCCACCAGCGCCACCAGCCCGGCCACTGTCCAGACCACCACCCAGATGCGATTCAGCGGAATGCCGATGGACTGCGCCGCCTGGTGGTCGTCGGCCACGGCGCGCAACGCCCGGCCCACCGACGTGTACTGGAAGAAGAAGGCCAGCACGGCCACCAGCACGGCTGCCACCGCCGCCGCGGTAAGGTCTTCGAGACTGACCAGCACGCCACCTTCGAACATGGATTCGAACAGGAAGACCGGGTCTTTGGGCATGCCCACGTCGATGGAATACACGCTGCTGCCAAAGAGGGTCTGGCCGATGCCGTCGAGGAAGTAGCTGATGCCGATGGTGGCCATGAGCAGGGTGGTGCCTTCCTGGTTGACCAGGTAACGCAGCGCAAAACGCTCGATGAGCACGGCAATGATCCACATGAACACCGCACACACCACAAAGGCCAGCACGTTGCCCAGCAGCATGCTTTCGATGCCCAGCCACTGGGGTATCCATTCGGAAAGCCGCGCCATGGCCAGCGCTGCCACCAGCACCATCGCGCCCTGCGCGAAGTTGAAAACGCCAGACGCCTTGAAGATAAGCACGAAACCCAGGGCGACCAGCGCGTACAGCATGCCCGACATCAGGCCGCCGATCACCGTTTCAATAAAGAATCCCATTTGCGTTGTCCTCAGTTGCTGGCGCCGAGGTAGGCGCGTATCACTTCGGGGTTGTTGCGCACCTCGTCAGGCGTGCCGTCGCCGATTTTTTTGCCGTAATCGAGCACCACGACCCGGTCGGAGATATCCATGACCACGCCCATGTCGTGCTCGATGAGCACGATGGTGGTGCCGTATTCGTCGTTGACGTCGAGGATGAAGCGGCTCATGTCCTGCTTTTCCTCGATGTTCATGCCGGCCATGGGCTCATCGAGCAGCAGGATGCGCGGCTCCATGGCGAGTGCCCGGCCCAGGTCGACGCGCTTTTGCAGGCCGTAGGGCAGCCGCCCGACGGGCACCTTGCGATACGCCTGGATCTCGAGGAAGTCGATGATGTTTTCAACGAACTCGCGGTGACGAATTTCCTCGCGTTCGGCCGAACCCAGGCGGAAAGCCTGCGCCAGCACGCCGCTGGTCATGCGCAGATTGCGGCCCGTCATGATGTTGTCGAGCACGCTCATGCCCTTGAACAGCGCCAGGCTCTGGAAGGTTCGGGCAATGCCCGCCTCGGCCGCGCGGCGCGGATTCATGCGCGTGAAGCGCTTGCCGTCGAGCGTGATGGAACCTTCCTGGGGCGTGTAGACACCATTGATGACGTTGAGCATCGAGCTCTTGCCCGCGCCGTTGGGGCCGATGATGGCCCGGATTTCGTGTTCGCGGACATCGAAGGAAATATCGGTCAGGGCCTTCACCCCGCCGAAGGCAAGCGAAATGTTGCGAAGGTCAAGGATGACCTCGCCAATACGCTGGTCTCGACTCTGAATCATGGGTTACGCAGCCTTCTTCGTATTGCCTGGGTGGATCTTGGCGGTCAAGATGCGTATGTCTGCGGCGATGCGGCCCTTGCGGCCGTCTTCGAACTTGACCTCGGTTTCGATGTACTGATTGCTGCGCCCCTCGAACAGGGCGTCGACCAGCACGGCGTATTTTTCGGCGATGAAGCCGCGGCGCACCTTGCGGGTGCGGGTGAGCTCGTCGTCGTCGGGATCGAGTTCCTTGTGCAGCACCAGGAATCGGGCGACCTGCGATGCGCACAGCTTGGGGTCGGACGCCAGATCGGCATTCACCTTCTCGACGCAATCGCGTATGAGGTCGTGCACCTCGGCCTTGCCCGCCAGGTCGACGTAGCCCGCGTACGGCAGCCCGCGCCGCTCGGCCCAGTTGCCCACGGCTTCGAGGTCGATGTTGACGAAAGCGCAGACCTCGCTGCGCCCGTCGCCAAAGGCCACGGCTTCCTTGATGTACGGAAAGAACTTGAGCTTGTTTTCAATGTACTTGGGCGCGAACAGGCTGCCGTCGGCCAGCTTGCCGACATCTTTGGCCCGGTCGATGATTTTCAGCTGACCGTCGGTGTCGAGGTAACCGGCGTCGCCCGTGTGGTACCAGCCGTCTGCCGTGAACGATTCGGCCGTGGACTCGGGGTTCTTGTAGTATTCCTTGAACAGGCCCGGGCTCCTGACCTGGATTTCGCCGTTCTCGGCTACGCGGATTTCGACGCCCGCAACCGGTGGCCCGACCGTGTCGGCACGCACCTGGCCGTCGGACTGCACGCACACGAACACCGAGGTTTCGGTGGAGCCGTACAGCTGTTTAAGATTGATGCCGATGGAACGGTAAAACTCGAACAGGTCGGGGCCGATGGCTTCGCCCGCCGTATAGGCCACCCGCACGCGGCTCATGCCCAGCGCGTTGCGCAAGGGGCCGTACACCAGCAGATCGCCAATGAAATACTTGAAGCGGTCGATGGCGCTGACCGTGGGGTCTTTGTCGAGTATGCGCGTACCGACCCGGCGCGCCAGATTCATGCACGTATGAAAGAGCTTGCGCTTGAGGGCGCTGGCGTCTTCCATGCGGATCATGACCTGGGTGAGCAGGCCTTCCAGCACGCGCGGCGGGGCAAAATAGTACGTGGGCCCGATATCGTGCATGTCGATGGAGACGGTTTCGGGCGATTCGGGGTGGTTGACCGTGAATCCGGTGACCAGAAACTGCGTGTACGAAAACATGTTCTGGCCGATCCAGGCAGGCGGCAGGTAGGCCAGTACGTCTTCCTGATCGGTGAGGTTTTCGAGTTCCTGAATGACCAGCGCGCGGTCGATGAGCGCATGGTGGGTGAGCACCACGCCCTTGGGCTTGCCCGTGGTACCCGACGTGTAGAACATGGCGGCCGGCTCGTCGGGCCGTACCGCGGCCTTGGCCTGCGTGACGTGATCGGGATGCTGCGCACGGAAGGCACGACCCTGCTCGAGGAGCGCCTCGAAGCTCATGAGCCCTTCTTCACGGTAGTTGCGCAGACCGCGCGGATCGTCGTACACGATATGACGCAGCGCCGGGCAGCTGGCACGCGCTTCAAGCATCTTGTCGACCTGTTCCTGGTCTTCGACGACCGCCACGCCGATTTCGGCGTCTTGCAGCACGTAGAGCATTTCGGCGGCGATCGCGTCCTGGTACAGGGGCACGGGAATGGCCCCCAGGTACTGGGCGGCGATCATGGCCAGATACAGTCGCGGGCGATTTTCGCCAATGACCGCAACGTGCGCGCCCTTGCTGACGCCCAGTGCCGCCAGCCCGTTGGCGAGTTCGGCAGCCTGCTCGGCCACCTGCTGCCATGTCATGGTTTGCCAGATGCCGAGATCTTTCTCGCGCATGGCGGGCCGCGACCCCCGCTGGCGGGCATGGTGTTCAACCCATGCGGGAAAGGTCGCCGGCAGGCCAGAGGCCTGGGTTGCTGATGGTTGTACCACCCTTTGTCTCCTTGAACCTTGGCTGGGCCCGGTCGTGGCCGGGCCGTCTTGTAGGCACCGCGTTGCCCGGTATAGGGCAATCGGCTCGGATAAGGTATCGTTTCACCCTTGGTATAACTGTCGTTGTTACGACATTCCGGTACACCTTTAGGGTAAGTCCCCATGAGCCTTGAACATACGCTTGAGACGTCTTCCGCCTGGTTTGCGCTGCTGGGGCCAGACGAGCGCGAACGCGTGCTGCATGACGTCAGCGCCACGCAGTATCCCGCCGGGGCGCTCATCGAGCGCAGGGGCGAGCGTGCCACGGCATGGCTGGGGGTCGCTTCGGGGCTGGTGAAGGTTTCGGTGGGCAACCCCGAAGGCAAGCTGGCCTCGCTGATGGGTGTGCCGGCCGGCGGCTGGTTTGGTGAAGGCTCGCTGCTCAAACGTGAAAAACGCAAGTACGACGTGGTGGCGCTGCGTGCATCGACCATCATGCGCCTGCCCGAGGCCACGTTCGACTGGCTGCTCGACCGCAGCATTCCGTTCAACCGTTACCTGCTGCACCAGCTGAATGAGCGGGTGGGGCAATTCGTGGGCAAGGCCGAATCCGACCGCCTGCTCGACCCCGAGGCGCGCGTGGCCCGCTGCCTTGTGGAACTGGTGAACCCGCTGCTGTACCCGGGCAAGGCCATGCGGCTCGATATCACCCAGGAAGAAATCGGTTACCTGGCACGCATTTCGCGGCAGCGCACGAACCAGGCCCTGCGCACGCTTGAAGGCGAAAAGCTGGTTAGCGTGGAATACGGCGCCGTGCATGTGCTGGACCTCGAAGGCTTGCAGTCGTACGGCTCATATTATTGACGGCAAAAAGCAACTGGCGCACGCGGGTAAACCCATGTGAACCCCATAAAATGCGGCCAGAGCGTTGTGTCCCTGATTTCAACCGGTGACCGCAGCCTCGGTGACGTAGTAAGCTTGCGGGTAAACCCTCCCATGGTGGGCGGGCCATAGCTTTGCATACTCAAAAATCGGCGAGACCGTAAAATGTCACAACACAACACACACGCACTTCCTTCCTATCTAGACCCGGGCCATCTAGGCCCGTGGGGCATCTACCTGGAACAGGTGGATCGCGTAACGCCTTACCTTGGCCGCCAGGCCAAATGGGTCGAGACCCTCAAGCGCCCCAAGCGTGTGTTGATCGTCGACATTCCCGTCGAGCTCGACGACGGAACCATCGCCCACTTCGAAGGCTATCGCGTGCAGCACAACGTATCGCGCGGGCCGGGCAAGGGCGGCGTGCGCTATCACCAAGACGTCACCCTTTCCGAGGTCATGGCGCTGGCGGCCTGGATGTCGGTCAAGGCGGCCGCTGTGAACCTGCCCTTCGGCGGGGCCAAAGGCGGCATCCGCATCGACCCGCGCAACTACTCCCGTGCCGAGCTCGAGCGCATCACGCGCCGCTACACCAGCGAAATCGGCTCGATCATCGGGCCGCATAAAGACATTCCCGCGCCCGACGTCAACACCAACGCCCAGACCATGGCATGGATGATGGATACCTATTCCATGAACCAGGGCGCCACCACCACGGGCGTCGTCACGGGCAAACCCATTGCTCTGGGCGGCAGCCTGGGCCGCGTCGAGGCCACCGGCCGCGGCGTGTTCGTCGTGGGCACCGCCGCTGCCGAACAGAATGGCATCCCTGTGGAAGGCGCCCGCATCTGCGTGCAGGGCTTCGGTAACGTGGGCGGCACGGCGGCCCGTCTGTTTTACGAGGCCGGCGCGAAGATCGTCGCGGTACAAGATCACACCGGCACCGTTCACAATGCCAGCGGCCTCGATGTGCTGCGTCTGCTCAAGCACGTGGAAGAAACCGGTGGCGTGGCGGGCGCGCCCGATTCAGAGCCGCTCAACGCCGACGAGTTCTGGGGTCTCGATACCGATATCCTGATTCCGGCCGCCCTGGAAGGCCAGATCCACGAAGGCAACGCCGACCGCATCCGTGCCCGCATCATCGTCGAGGGGGCAAACGGCCCCACCACGCCGGAAGCCGACGACATCCTGAACGACAAGGGCATCTTCATCGTGCCCGACGTGCTGGCCAACGCCGGCGGGGTCACGGTCAGCTACTTCGAGTGGGTGCAAGACTTCTCGAGCTTCTTCTGGACAGAAGACGAGATCAACGCCCGGCTCGAACGCATGATGCACACCGCGTACTCGTCGGTGGCTGGCGTCGCGGCCCAGCACAAGGTGTCGCTGCGCACTGCAGCGTTCATCGCCGCCTGCTCGCGCATCCTTGAAGCCCGCGAAGTGCGCGGCCTCTACCCCTGAACGCGGCATAGCACCGTCAGCGGAAACCCGGGCAGCACATCGGCGACCCGGGGCTGCGCCCCCAGGCTTTCCAGCCGCCGGCCCCGCAGCACGTCTTCCCAAACGGCCGGCTCGCCCGGCAATGACACGACCGCGTCGCCCCAGAAGTCGGGCGACGCCACCGGCATGCCGTCGCGGTCGGCCTGCAGTGCCGCCGCGCGCTTCACCCCCGCAATCACCACAACGTCTGTGCCGCGGCTGAACGCAACGAGCTGCGGCACGTCGGGCTTGGGCCACAGTGGCCGATATGCCCCGGAAAAGGCGTCAGACCGCTCGTGGCGCAGGGCCAGCAGCCGCGCGGTCAGTGCCTGCTTCACGCGCCCGTCGGCCCACGCCTGCGCAGGCCATTGGCCGGGCGCCAGGGGCGGCAGCTGCGCAAACGTACGGGCGCGCGCCGCGTAATCGACCGCACGGCGGTTGTCAGGGTCGACCAGCGTGAAGTCACGGTATTCCGTACCCTGATAGGTGTCCGGCACGCCGGGGCAGGTGAGCTGCAACGCGGTCTGCACCAGACCGTTGGCAATGGCCGCAGGTTCGATGCGCCGTACGAACTGTTCAACGCCCTGCAGCACTTCATGCCCGCGCTGACCGGGAGCCAGGCTGTCGATCAGGGCCATGCAGGCCGCTTCCTGCCCGGTATCGGGCTGCGTCCAGCTCGACAACTGCTTGCCTTCGCGCAGGGCCTTGAGTGCCCAGGTGCCGATCCGTTCCAGGTACTCGCCCACGCCCGCGGCATCATTGGCCGAAAGTGACGGCGGCCACGCGCCGACCAGCGCCTGCATGAGCATGTAGCGAAAGGCGAGCGCCGGCCCCGCTTCGGGCAATCCACCGTTCAGTTCGGCAAGCCAGTTACGGCACGCTTGCAGCCAAACATCAGGCATTTCCGACAGCACGGCAAGTCGGGCGCGCACGTCCTCGCCGCGCTTGTGATCGTGCGTGGCCGTGGCCAGCAGCCCCAGGGGGTGCGCCCGCGCGCGCCGCAGATTGGCCGCATGAAAGGCTTCAACCGACGCGGCAAATACATCCGGGTGAGAGCCCACTTCATTGCGGGAAAGCAGGCAGCCATATCGGTAGAACACCGTGTCTTCCAGCGACTTGGCGGCGAGCGGAGGCGTGAGCTGCTGAAACCGCTGCACCGCTGTGCGGGCGTCCTCGCTCGTCGGCGCCTCCCCGCCCAGCCAGCGGTCGAGCTGCGCAAGCAGTGTCAGGTGTACGTCGCTTGCGTCGACCACCGACGCCGCCCGCCCGTCACCCCGCTCGGCCGCGCGGCGTGCCCGGTCGAACCAGACTTGGTCTTCGGCTTGTCGCGTACCGTCTTCGACATAACTGCGATAGGTGGGGTAGTGGGCCACGAGCGCGTCGAGCGCCTTCGCCAGAGCCGCACGGGTCCAGCCCGACGGCCCGTGCGTGGCAAGCCGGGCCAGCACGTCGAGCAAGGCGTTGCGTTCGGCACCGAAATGCCGCTGCAGCAGGGTGCGCCGCGCGTCGATCAGCCAGTCCCCGGGCGAACGGGCGTCGGCGGCAATCTGTGCCCACCCCTGGAACAGCGCGGCTTCGCCGCCACCCTCGTGCAGCAGCGCGCCCACATCAGCCGCAAAGTCGTAACCCGTGGTGCCGCTGATTGCCCAGCGAGCATCAAGCGTCTCGCCGGGGGCAAGAATCTTTTCGACCACGATCCAGGGTTCGCCCGCAACCGGGCCGCCCGGGCGCCGCAGGCCGGCTGCACGCATGGCCGCACGCAAGCGCGCGCAATAGGCAAGCGGCTGGGCCAGACCGTCGACATGATCGATGCGCAGGCCGTCGATGACCCCTTGCGCGTACAGGCGCAGCGGCAGGGCGTGCACGGCCTCGAACACGTCGTCGCGTTCCACGCGCACCCCGATCAGGCCGCTTTCCTCGAAGAAGCGGCGCCAGTTGATGGTCTCTGCTGCCGTACGCCAGTGCGCCAGCCGGTAATGCTGGCGCTCCAGCAGCTCATGCAGGCGGCGGCGCCCCGCCTCGGTTGCAGGATCATGCGCGGCAAGAATCGCGTCGCGTTCCTGATCCGCGAAGCGCACCTGCTGCGGAGCACTCACCACCTGCCCCGTGGAAGGCATGACCAGCGAGTGCGGTGCGAGCGGATACGGAGCGCCGCCCGCTGCAACATGGAACCCCAGCGCGTCGTCGTACTGCAGGCGCAGCTCGCCGGCCTGCAATGCTTCGTCGTAGGGCGAACCCAAAAACGGCGCCAGCAGCTTTCCTTCGGTGGCCGGTGCATCCCAGTGAATGTCGAACCAGTCGGCGTATGCGCTTCGCCGACCCTGTGCCAGAACGTCCCACCACCATGCGTTCTGTGCTGCGGTGGCCATGTGATTCGGCACGATATCCAGCAACAGCCCCATGTCGCGCTGTGCGGCGGCCCGCGACAGATGCCGCAGCGCCTCTTCGCCCCCCCGCTGCGGATCGACGCAAGCATGATCCACGACATCGTAGCCGTGGCTGGAATCCGGCCGCGCGCGGGTCACCGGCGACAGATAGAGATGACTGACGCCGAGCCGCGCGAAATAGGGCAGGTCGGCCCGTGCATCATCGAACGTGTAGCCGGGGTGAATCTGAAGCCTCAAGGTTGCGCGTGGCGGTCGGTTCATGCGTTCTCCTCGAGTGAAGGCGCCTGTTCGCGCGCCTTGCGCACGATGCCCAGCAAGCCGGCCACCCGCTCGCCTTCCAGCATGGTTTCGACGGCCGGCTCGAGCATGCGGCGCCAGTTGGGGTGCCGCAGTTGGGCATCACGCCGGCCCGACTCGGGCAGGTTCGGCTGTTCGGGGCTCTCGAGCACGTCTTCCAGGGCTACGCTGCACACGACCGACGGTGCGCCGGCCACGTAAGCCAGCACGGTGCCGGTTGGCGGCTCGTGCGGTGCAGCGCCGTCGCTGATCAGACCTGCCCGTTGCAATGCCTGCCACAGCGCGCCCTTCTGCGCGGCGCGGTCACGGCGTTGTGCCTCTGCAGCCTGAGCATCGAACTCACCCTGGCGTTCGCGCCACTCGATGTCGCGTCCCACCCACCAGCCCGAAAGCGTGGGCAGGTCGTGGGTGGTGATCATGGCCATGGACTGCCCCGGCCATTCGGAACGCGGCCGGAACGCGGGCCGCTGCGCCGTCGAATCCTGCTCGAACCACAGCACGTTCATGCCCAGAATGCCGTGGCGCGACATGGCTTCGGTGAAATCTTCGGGTACGGTGCCCAGATTCTCGCCGACCACCAGCGCGCGATGGCGCCACGCCTCCAGGGCGAGCAGATTCATCAGCTCGTCGCGGGGGTAGCGCAGATACGCCCCTTCAGCGGGCGGCGCGCCCTGAGGAACCAGCCACATGCGCGCCAGACCCAATATGTGATCGACGCGCAGGCCGCCGGCATGTGCAAGCGCTGCACGCACGATCTGAATGAAGCCGTCGTGCCCGTGCTCGTGCAGGGCATGAGGCGAAAATGCGGTCAAGCCCCAGTCCTGGCCTTCCGGCTGAAAGATATCGGGCGGAGCGCCAACCGAGACGCCCGTCATCAACTGGCCCTGCTGGCTCCATGCCTGACTGCCGCCCGGATCGGTGCCCACCGCCATGTCGGCCACCAGGCCGAGCGGCATACCCGCCTCGCGGGCGCCGGCATGGGCCTGCCCCAGATTGCGCGCCGCCAGCCACTGCAGGAAAAGATGAAAGCGCAACGCGTCTTCATGCGCCGCCGAAAAACGGCGCACTGCGGCCGATGACGGATCGCGGTATTCGGCCGGCCAGTCCTGCCAGCCGTGCGAGGCGCCCAGTGTTTCCGCGTAGTGGGCATGCAGGGCCTCGAAACTGGCATGGTTGAAAAGGGCTTGCCCCCCTTCACGCACAAATGCCTCGAAATCGGTCTGGAGCGCTCGGGATGCCGCGGCATCGAAGTGCTGATGCAGGCGGCGCAGCGTGGACAGACGGCGCGCGTAGACCTGCGGCCAGTCGAGCAGCCCGTCTTGCGGCCCGTCGGGTGGCGCAACGCCGCCGTCAGTCACCCCTGCCGCCAGAACGAAATCCCTGCCCAGCACTGCAACCGGGTCGGCGTGCAGTGCATTCAGAAAAAGGCGGCTCGAAGGCGCGTAGGGGCTATACCGTTGCGGATCGGCGCTGAACATGGCGTGTACCGGGCTGATCGCCAGACCGGCCGCTCCGTGCGCGGCTGCCTGCCGCGCCAGAATGCCGAGAGCGGTGTAGTCTCCACCGGTTTCCCAGCCCGGCAGGGCTGCGCCAGCGGCGTCGGATGCCCCGTTCGCCACGCCGCGCCTGAGGCTGTAGACCTGAGCACCCAGCACCCATGCGTGCGTACGCCCGGCCAGTTCGGTTACCGTGGGGCATCGCCGCGGCGCCACGGCGATCACCGTATGCACTGCGCCCATCTCGAGCTGATAATAACCGGGGCGGTTCAGCCCCGAGATTGCCACGTAATCGCCATCAAGGTCTCGGGCGGTGCCCATGATGTACGTGCCGTCTTCGCGCTGCAGGCGGTAGTGCAGCGACCCATGGCGCCGCAGGAACACCGGCTGGCCCAGCTGGGCCACAACGATTCGGGGCGACGCGCCCCGGTACCCGGCAACGCGCAGCGCGTGCAGGCTCTCGCAGCACTGCGCCGGGTTGGCGCAAGGCACGTGCAGGGCGTCAAGAAGGCTGCGTAAAGTCTGCGCACCGACCTGGCGCTCGCGGCCATGCGCATCGCGCCACGTCACCAGCAGGCCCGCCTCTTCGGCAAGCTCGCGCAGCTCCGGCTCCAGCATGTGCGTTGCGATGCTCATGGTGCTTCTTCCAGGTCGTCGGCCGGAACCTCCGACGCCGCCAGCACGCTGGCGACCGTGCAGCAGGCCGGCAGCCCGCCCGACCGGATTGACGCCGCCGCACCGCTGACGCTTTCATAAAACACGGTGTCTTGGGCATTCAGTGCGTTCACAGGAACTTCTGCCCGGCTATCCGACAGGTTGCATGCCAGCGTGAGACGGTCGCCATTGGCGAGTCTCCAGCGGGCGATCACACAGGCTTCCTGCACCACGTGCACGTCTTGCGCGCTGCACCCCTTGAGCCCCGGCCACAGGTACTGCCGCCGTAATGCGAGCAACTGCGCATACCACGCCTGCCACTGCCGGGCCGCCTCGTCGATTGGCGGCAGCAGGCTTGCATTCCAGGTTTCCTGCGCGTTGGGGTCGGGAATACGGCCCGGTTCGTCGGCATGGAACGCAGCAAACTCGGCGCGGCGCCCTTGCGCCACCGCAGCCGCAAATTCGGGATCGGAAAAGCTGGTGAAATAGAGGAACGGCGTCTCGGCGCCCTGTTCTTCCCCCATGAAAATGAGCGGAATGGCGGGGCACAGCAGCTGCAGCGCAACGGCGGCCCGAAGTGCATCGGGCCGCGCACGGCACAGCGTCTTCAAGCGATCACCGTGGGCCCGGTTGCCGACCTGATCGTGATTCTGCAGGAAGAAGACAAACGCCGTGGGCGGCAGCATGGACGACGGTTCACCCCGGGCGCGGCCGTCATGCGCCGGGCTGGGTTCACCCTGGTAAATGAACCCCTGAGCCAGGCCGCGCGCGAGCTTCTCGGTGGGGCGCTGTGCATAGGCACCGTAGTAACCATGGGCTTCGCCCGTCAGCAGATGATGCACGACGTGGTGCATGTCGTCGTTCCACTGGCCGTCATAGCCATGCCGCAGCAGCGACGCGGTGTTGTCGTCGTTTTCCAGAACGAGATGCACGCAACGCTCGAGGGGCAGCGCGGCGCGCAACTGCACCGCCAGCTCGCCGAGCCATTCCTCCTTGTCGACAATGGCATGCACGGCGTCGAAGCGCAGCCCGTCGAAACGGTACTCCTTCAGCCAGTACAGGGCATTCTCGGCAAAGAAGCGGCGAACCGGTTCACGGCGAAAATCGATGGCCGGCCCCCACGGCGTCTTGACGTCATCGCGAAAAAATTGCGGGGCATAGCGGGGCAAAAAATTTCCGACCGGGCCGAAGTGGTTGTACACGACGTCGAGAAACACCATCATTTCCAGACCATGTGCGGCATCCACCAGCGCCTTCAATGCCTCGGGCGTGCCGTACGCGCGGTCGGGCGCATAGGGCAGCACCCCGTCGTAACCCCAGTTGCGGGGCCCGGCGAAATCGGCCACCGGCATGAGCTCGAGCGCCGTGATGCCCAGCCCGGCCAGTTCCGGCAGGCGGGCCCGCAGCCCGTCGAAGCCGCCCAGCAGACCCGCATGGGCCTCATAGAACACCGCCTCGTGCCAGGGCCGGCCCCGCCAGCCCTCGTTGCGCCAGACGTAGCCGGCATGATCCAGGACCACGCTGGGCCCGGCCACATCATCCGCCTGCTGGCGCGAGGCCGGATCGGGCACCCTTCCAACCCCCTCGGGCTCGTAGCAATAGACCCCCCCCGCCGGGCACCGATGCGTCAGTTCGAACCAGCCTTCGCCCGCCCGACGCATCGGCAGCGCCTGCTCACCCACATGCAGGGTCACACGCTCGCTGGCCGGCGCCCACAGGCGAAAGTACACCGTGCCGTCGTTCAGCACCTGTGCGCCGTGGGTATAGGTCGTGAAAGCACTCATGTCGCGTCCTCCGCCTGCTGCGCCGCAATGTGCCCCAGCAACAGCACCAGCGAATGCGCGCACACCTTGACACGGTGTGCAGCCGGCGCATCGGCGGCTGCCGCGTGCGCCGTGTCCAGCACGCGTTGCCAGGGGCATGGCGCCTCGGGCAGGTGAAAGTCGATATCGCCCTCGCCACCGTTGACCAGCACCAGTGAGAGTTCGATGTCGCCATCGGGCCGCACGCAGGCCCGGCGCAGACCCAGCACCCTGCCTTCGCCGAACTCCCACGCTTCGCCGCTCATGACCGAGCCATCGAGGTCGTACCATTGCAGCCGTTCCACGCCCGGGGCAACCTGCGCCGCGTTATCGAGGAATCGGTCGAGCCGCAGCGAGGGGTGGTCGCGCCGCAAGGCGGCAAGCCGGGCGACGAACTGCGCCAGCTCGCGGCCCGTCGGCATGTCGAGCTGACGCCAGTCGATCCATGAGATTTCGTTGTCCTGGCAATAGGCGTTGTTGTTGCCGTGCTGCGAATTGCCCAGTTCGTCGCCGGCCAGCAGCATGGGCGTGCCGTTTGCGAAGAAGACGCTGGCCAGCATGGAACGCAACACCCGCTCACGCAGGGCATTGACATGACGGTCGCGCGACGGGCCCTCGGCCCCCCAGTTGCGTGAGAAATTCTCGGAGTGGCCATCGGCGTTGTCGTCGCCATTGGCCTCGTTGTGCTTGTGTTCGTAGCACACGACGTCATAGCCCGTGAAACCGTCGTGCGAGGCCAGGTAATTCACCGACGCCCAGGGCCGGCGGAACCGGCGGTCGAACAGATCGGGCGACCCGGCCAGACGTGCCGCCAGCTCGGGCCGCAAGCCCGGTTCGCCTTTCCAGAAACGCCGTATCGAGTCGCGAAAGCGGTCGTTCCATTCGGCAAAACGCGGCGGATGATTGCCCAGCTGATAGCCATCCGGGCCGATATCCCAGGGCTCGGAAACGAGCTTGAGCCGCGACAGCACCGGGTCCTGCAAGATCGCATCGAAGAAGCCCGAGCCCGGATCGTAGCCCGTCCCCTCGCGCCCCAGTGTCACGCCAAGGTCGAACCGGAACCCGTCGATGCGGTAACTCTCGGCCCAGTACCGCAACGAATCGAGGACCATCTGCAGCACGCGCGGGTGCGACAGATTGACCGTATTGCCGCAGCCCGTATCGTTGATGTAGTAGCGCTCTTCGCCCGGCAGCAGACGGTAGTAACTGGCATTGTCGAGCCCCCGCCACGAAAGGGTGGGCCCCAGTTCATTGCCTTCGGCCGTGTGGTTGTAAACGACGTCCAGCATGACCTCGAAGCCTTCGGCCTGCAGGTGGCGTATGGTGCGACGCAGGTCGTTCGGGTTGTCGCCATACAGATACGCCGGCTCGGGTGCGAAGTACGCCAGCGAGTTGTATCCCCAATAATTGCGAAGGCCACGCTCCACCAGAAAATGATCCTGCACGAAGGCATGCATGGGCAGAAGCTCGATCGTGGTGACGCCCAGATGACGCAGGTGATCGATGAAGCGCGGATCGCGCAGCGCACTGCAAGTGCCGCGCAGCGGCCCGGGCAGACCATCGCGCAGCATGGTCACCCCCCTGACATGCGCTTCATAAATGACGGTTTGCGCCCAGGGCGTGTCGGGGCGGCCCGCCCGCCCCCAGTCGAACATTTCGTGGGTCACCACACCCTTGGGTACGTAGGGCGCGGAATCGCGCCGGTCCATCGACAGGTCGGCCTTGGAATGGCGTACGCGATACCCGAACACGGCGTCGTTCCACTGCAATGCGCCGCGCAGCTGCCGCGCATACGGGTCGAGCAGCAGCTTGGCCGGGTTGAAGCGGTGGCCGCGCCGGGGGTCGTACGGACCATGCGCCCGGTACCCGTACACAAGGCCCGGTTCTGCCTCGGGCAGGTACCCATGCCACACCTCATCGGTGCATTCCGGCAGGGCGTAGCGGCGTCGCTCGCGACGCCCGTCTGCATCGAACAGGCACAGCTCGACCTTCGAGGCATGCGCCGAGAACACCGCAAAGTTCACCCCCGATCCGTCGAAGGTTGCGCCCAGTGGCCACGGCCTGCCGGGCTCCAGTGCCTGCACCCGGAAAACACTTTTGCTCATTGCGCGTCTCCCTGCTTCCCGCTGGCGGGAGTGAGCATGATGGTGGCAAGGGGCGGCAGCACGAGACTCAGGCTGCAGGGGTGGCCATGCGAAGCCTGTTCACGTGCCTGCACGGCACCGCAGTTGCCCATGCCCGAACCGCCATAGGCCCGGGCGTCGCTATTGAGAATTTCGTTCCAGACGCCCGGCAACGGTACGCCGACGCAGTATCCGTGGCGCGGCACGGGCGTCATGTTGCACACGACAAGCACGCAGTCGTCTTCGTGTCGCCGCAGGAATGCGAAAACGCTGTTGTCGATGTCGTCGCCGATCACCCATGCAAAACCGTGAACATCGACATCTCCGGCATGCAGCGCCGGATGCTGACGGTACACGCGGTTCAGATCACGCACCAGCGCCTGCACGCCGGCATGCCCCGGCGCGGCCAGCGCCGCCCAATCCACTTCACCGTCGTGATCCCATTCACTGCGCTGCGCAATATCGCCCCCCATGAACAGCAGCTTCTTGCCGGGGTGCCCCCACATGAAACCGAAGTACGCCCGCAGGTTTGCAAACCGGCGCCAGTCGTCACCGGGCATACGCCCGAAAAGTGACCCCTTGCCGTGCACCACCTCGTCGTGGGAAAGCGGCAGCACGAAATGTTCCGTGTGCGCGTACACCATGCCGAACGTCATGTCGTGGTGATGCCAGCGCCGGTGTATGGGGTCGTGGCCCATGTAGCGCAGGGTGTCGTGCATCCACCCCATGTTCCACTTGAACTGGAACCCCAACCCGCCCGCGTGCACTGGCGCCGTCACGCCGGGCCACGCGGTGGATTCCTCGGCCACCACCATGGCGCCGGGCGCCTGTTCCGCCAGCAGCGCATTCAGGTCGCGCAGAAAGGCCACAGCCTCGAGGTTCTCGCGTCCGCCATAGGCATTCGGCCGCCACTGGCCGGCCTCACGGCTGTAATCCAGGTACAGCATCGATGCCACGGCATCCACCCGCAAGCCGTCAACGTGATACCGGCGCGTCCATTCCAGGGCGCTGGCCAGCAGCAGATTGCGCACCTCGTTGCGCCCGTAGTTGTAGATCAGCGTGTTCCAGTCCGGGTGAAAGCCCTGGCGGGGATCCAGGTGTTCGTACAGCGCTGTGCCGTCGAACCGCGCAAGACCGTGGGCATCTGTCGGGAAATGGGCGGGCACCCAGTCGAGAATCACGCCGAGCCCCGCCGCATGGCACGCATCGACGAATGCGGCAAACTGCGTGGGAGTGCCATGACGCGCGGTGGGGGCGAACAGGCCCAGTGGCTGATATCCCCACGAACCGCCAAAGGGATGCTCGGTGACCGGCAGCAGCTCGATGTGGGTGTAGCCCATGTCCGCCACGTAGCGGATCAGCTCGGCGCCTGTTGTGTCCCATTGTGGTTGAGCCCCGTCAGAGGGCCGGCGCCATGAGCCAAAATGCGCTTCATAGATCGAGAGGGGCGCGTCGTGCGCCTGGCGGCTCTTGCGCTCATGCATCCATTCGCCGTCCGTCCAGCTGAACGGGGCGTTTTCGCACACGACCGAAGCGGTGGCCGGCGGCGCTTCGGTGCAACGCGCAACCGGGTCGGCCTTCAACGGCAGCAGGTGGCCACCGGCATCGAACACCGCATACTTGTAGCGCGCTCCTGCGGCAACGTCGCTCACGAAACACTCCCACACCCCGCACTCGCGACGCAAGTACATGATGTCGCGCCCGGTGTCCCAGCCGTTGAAATCCCCCACCACGGACACACGGCTCGCGTTGGGGGCCCACACCGCAAACCGCACACCCTGGCGTCCTTCATGCTCGCAGAAATGCGCTCCGAGACAATCGGCCAGATTCCAGTGGCGCCCCTGCGCAAGAAGGTGAAGATCGAGCTCACCTAACAGCGGAGTGTGGGCCATCACTCACCCTCCCGCGAGGTATCGCCGCGCAACAGGCGCTGCACCGCCGCATGCAGGCCACGCAACGGAATGCCGATCCAGTCGGGGCGGTGCGCCGCCTCGTAACAGACTTCATAGGCAGCCTTCTCGAGCAGTGCCAGATCAAGCAGACGTGCGCGGGTGGCGGTGTCGGTTGCCGACAGGGGCGCGCTGTCGGGGTGTTCCGCGGCCCAGGCGGCCACCTCGGCCTCATAGTTGGCGAGCACCGCCCGGGTGGCCGTGGAGCAGAAGCGCACGATCAGCTCGTGGCGCCGCTCGGCCAGGCCGGGCGTATCGGGAATGGCGAGCGACTCCGAATCGCCGGTCGCCGCGTTCAGCATGCCCGTGCCAACCTGCGAGTCGAACGATGCGACGGCATAATCGAAAGAACGCAGCAAACCGGCCAGGTCGCGCCACGGAAACGACAGCTCGCGCCGTTCCTGCAACGGACGAACCGGCTCACCTTCGAAGTCGATGATGTGCACGTCGCCCTGTGTAATGAGGATCTGACCGAGATGCAGGTCGCCATGAATGCGGATCATGAGCATGCCTGCCGCCAGGCGAACCCCTCGGCCGATCTCGGCATCGAGCATCTTGCGCTGTGATTCCAGGGCCTCGAGCAGGGCCCGTGTTTCCGGCGTGAGACGCTGCGCATTGCGCCGTCCCGCCTGCAGCGCGGCATCGAGCATGCGGCGAATGGCATCGCCCCAGCGGCGCGCAGCCCGTTCATCGGCCGCGCGGGGGGCAAAGGCGGGATCGCTGCCCGACTCTGCAAGCACCCCGTGCATTTGCGCGAGCCGCCTGCCGATCACGCCGGCCACGGCCTCGTACGGCACCAGCTCCTCGGCGTAATCATCGCTGCTTTCGCCGGTGAGTGCCGCGCTCTCCAGGCTGCGCTTGAGGAATTCCAGGCTCCAGGCCCACGCGTCACCCTGATTCTGCAGGCGGCGCAGCACCAGCGCCAGCGTATGCGGCGTACCGTCTGCGTTGATGCGCAGCACCTCGCCCAGAAGCTCGGGCGCGTTGGCGTAACCCGCCTGGGTCAGGAATCGCGTCATCTCCGCTTCCGGATGCACGCCGGGCACCACATGGCGCAGAAGTTTGATCATGATGTCATCGCCCACCAGCACCGTCGTATTGGACTGTTCGCCATGGAACCACTCGACGGGGGTATCCGGCGTCCATTCCAGCGCCCTGAGACCCGGCTCGCCATGGAACTTCACCATCGCTCGCGCTCCTCCGAGCGCGAGCGGAAACTCCTTGCGTACCGCCAGGTTGTCGAGCAGACCAAACACGAACGCCGTAACGGTATAGGCTTCCGACAGGAACCCCACCTCCGGCCCACGTCGCACCCGCGCCAGCGCGTACTGCAGGGGCATGCCGTCAATTGTCTCGCTCCACAGCATCGAAAGGGGCAGAAACCAGCTGCGCGTCTCGTCCGCAGCATCCGCCACCTCCGCCAGGAAGATGTCCGTCTGACCCGGCATGGGCTCCATGTACATCACGCGTGCCGGGCCGCCGCGGGCATGCGCATCGAACCAGCGCTGGTTCGACAGATAGCGCGGCAGCACCTGTTCGTTCAGCGTGCGCCATGAGCGCTCCAGCATCTGGTAGCCGCGCCGCTTGCGCAGCACCAGGGTCGAAAATTCCGGCAGTTGCGGCGGCGACACGGCGTGCCATGACGGCGGGCTGGCGCTTGCACTCAGATCGAACCAGTAAAAGCCATAAGGTGGCAGCGTTAGCAGGTACGGCAGCTCGCCTATGCTGGGAAATGGCGTACCGCCCAGCAGCTCGACCGGCACGCGCCCTGCCATTTCCGACAGGTCGAGCTCCACCGGCTGCGATGCATTCGACAGGTTGGCCACGCACATGATCACCTCGCCCTCGTATTCACGCAGATAAGCGAGAATCTTGCGATTGCCGGGGTACAGGAAGCGCAGCGTGCCACGGCCGAACACGCGCGACTGCTGCCGCTTGGCCAGCATGCGGCGCGTCCAGTTCAGCAGCGAATGCGGATCGCGCTGCTGTGCCTCGACGTTCACCGCCTCGAAGCCGTACAGCGGCCCCTGCAGCATGGGCAGGCTCAGCTGTTCGGGGTCGGCGCGCGAGAATCCGCCATTGCGGTCGGGCGACCATTGCATGGGGGTGCGAACACCGTCACGATCACCCAGGTGAATGTTGTCGCCCATGCCGATTTCGTCACCGTAGTACACGACGGGCGTGCCCGGCATCGAAAGCAGCAGACTCTTCATCAGTTCGATGCGGCGCCGGTCGCGCTCAAGCAGGGGCGAAAGCCGTCGCCGGATGCCCAGATTGATGCGCGCGCGCCGGTCGGCTGCATACACTTCCCATAGATAATCACGTTCGCTGCTGGTCACCATTTCCAGCGTCAGTTCGTCGTGATTGCGCAGAAATATGGCCCACTGGCAGCTTTCCGGAATCTCCGGCGTCTGCTCCATGATGTCGGTGATGGGAAAACGGTCGGCGCGCGCAATGGCCATGTACATGCGCGGCATGAGCGGAAAGTGGAAACACATGTGGCATTCGTCACCCTGGCCGAAATACTCCTGGGCGTCTTCCGGCCACTGGTTGGCTTCGGCGAGCAGCAACCGGTCGGGGTAATCGCGATCGAGCACGGCACGAATCTCGCGCAGCACGGCGTGAGTTTCCGGCAAATTCTCGTTGTTGGTGCCCTCGCGCTCCACCAGGTAGGGCACCGCATCGAGGCGCAGGCCGTCGACACCCATATCGAGCCAGAAGCGCATCACATTGATGACTTCCCTGAGTACACGAGGATTGTCGTAATTGAGATCCGGTTGATGTGAATAAAAGCGGTGCCAGTAATATGCGCCCGCCACCGGATCCCAGGTCCAGTTCGATGACTCGGTATCGCAGAAGATGATGCGGGTGCCGGCATAGCGCTGATCGTCGTCCGACCACACGTAGTAGTTGCGGGCCACCGAACCGGGTCGCGCGCGACGCGCACGCTGAAACCAGGCGTGCTGGTCCGACGTGTGGTTGACCACCAGTTCGGTGATCACACGCAGCTTGCGCGCATGTGCCTCGCGTATGAAGCGACGCACGTCGGCCAGCGTGCCATATTCGGGGTGCACGTCGCGGTATTCGGCAATGTCGTAACCGTCGTCACGGCGCGGCGAAGGGTAGAACGGCAGCAGCCAGACGGTGTTCACGCCCAGCCCGGCGATATAGTCCAGCTGCGCTATCAGACCCGGGAAATCGCCCTTGCCATCGTTGTTCGAGTCGAAGAACGACTTGACGTGCAACTGATAGATCACCGCATCCTTGTACCAGCCGGGTTCATTCAGTGTACGGGTGGTGCGCGCGGGTCGCGTACTCATGGCGCGACTCCTTCAGACGGGGCGAGCGCCCACAGCACGAACGGCCGCTCCGGCGTCAGCACGATCGCGTGGGTGGCACCACGCAGCGTAAAACGGCGATCCTCGAACAGGTCGTGCAACGGCAGCGGCGCACCGTCGGGCAGCCCCCACTCGTGGCGCGGCAACTCCAGTGTGGCGGCCTGTGGCGCATGCGGATCAAGGCTCACCGCCACCAGCACGATGCTGTCGCCGATCTGGCTATGCCGTGAATAGAAGATCACCTGCTCGTTACCCGTCTCGTGGAACCGGATGCCCAGATGACTCTGCAGCGCCGGATGGCTCTGGCGTACACGATTGAGCCGGGTGATTTCGTCAATGATGTTGCCCGGACGATCCATGTCCCAGTGGCGCAGCTGATACTTCTCCGAGTCGAGGTACTCCTCCTTGCCCGGCACCGCCTGCGCCTCGCACAGCTCGAATCCGTTGTACATGCCCCAGTTGCCCGAAAGCGTGGTGGCCAGCACCGCGCGTATCAGAAACCCCGGCCGCCCCGAGGATTGCAGGAACCACGGATTGATATCGGGTGTGTTCACGAAAAAATTGGGGCGAAAGAAGTCGCGCACGGGGGCGCTGTTCAGTTCCGTCATATAGGTAGTGAGCTCGTGCCGGGTATTGCGCCAGGTGAAATAGGTGTACGACTGCGAAAAGCCCACCTTTGCCAGCCGGTACATCATTGCGGGACGGGTGAAGGCCTCGGAAAGAAAGATCGTGTCGGGATGCCGGTCGCGCACTTCCCGAAGCATCCACTGCCAGAAAGGAAGTGGCTTGGTGTGCGGGTTGTCGACCCGAAAGATGCGCACGCCCTGCTGCACCCAGAACAGCACGATGTCGCGCAGCGCACGCCACAAGGCCGCCTGCCGCGGTGAACTGGCAAGGGGGCTGTAAAAATCGGGATTCACGATGTCCTCGTAGCGCTTCGGCGGGTTTTCGGCATGCTTGAGGCTGCCGTCGGCGCGCCAGTTGAACCAGTCGGGGTGTTCGCGCAGCCACGGATGATCCGGCGAGCACTGAATCGCAAAGTCCAGTGCGATCTCCATGCCGTGCTGACGCGCCGCCTCGACCAGAACACGAAAATCCTCCAGGGTGCCCAGCTCGGGGTGTATGGTTTCGTGCCCACCCTCTTCGGCGCCAATGGCGTACGGGCTGCCCGGATCATCCGGGCCGGCCTGCAGGCTGTTGTTGCGACCCTTGCGGTTCTGCCTGCCGATGGGGTGAATGGGCGGAAAGTACAGAACGTCGAAACCCATGCGACGAATTTCCGGCAATCTCTGCACGACGTCGAGCAGCGTGCCGTGGCGCCCGGGCTCCCGACTCTGCGAGCGGGGAAAGAGCTCATACCAGCTCGAGAACACCGTTTCGTTGCGCTCGATGCTCAGTGGATACGCGCCGCACGTATGCGTTTCAAAGGCCGGCTCCTGCAGGCTGGCCACAGCACGGCCCAGCTCTGCATCCAGCAGCACCTCCACCTGCTCCGGGCTCGCCTGCGGTATGGCGGGCGCACTGCCCGCCTCCACCGGCCCCACACGTCCGACCGTGGCGGCACGTCCGCGACGCCGCCGCCCCGCTGCGTCTGATACCGCCGGTTCGCCAATCGCGGTCAGGGCCGCCTGCACGGCAGCCATGGCCGCATCTTCCGGCTGATCCACCCTCGCAAGGCAGGCATCAAGCATGCGGCGCCCCTCTTCCACGTCCAGGCTGACGTCGGCGCCCGCCTCGGCCTTTTTGCGCAACGCTTCGCAAAAGCTGCCCCAGCGGTCGTGCCAGGCCCGTATCGAGAACACGTAACGGCCCAGCCTGCGTGGCGTGATGCGCGCTTCCCAGGCATCGTTGCCCAGGGACACCATCGCGGTACGCTTCCATGACGATTCATTGGCCGCCCGCCACAGTACCTCGGCCGCCAGAATCTCGTGGCCATCCATGAAAATGTTGGCGCGAACCGCAATCGACTCACCCAGACAGCGCTTGGCGGGAAAGGCCCCGCCGTCCACGACGGGGCTCACGTCCTCGATGGCGATGCGCGGCGCACGCAAGGCCGCGCTCAGGCTGCGGCGCTGTTGATTCGAGGTCATGCCGTGCTCGACAATGTACTCGGCCGCCTGCACGGGCACGAACATCCAGCCGTCCGGCTCGAGCGTGAAATCGGCCTGGCCCCCGTCACCCAGCACGAATCCATTGGGCAGCCGCCGCTCGAGCAACGCGCGCAACATCACCCCACCCTGCGAGGGGGACGGGTTCAACAGCAGAAGCCTGCCGTTGCGCTCGTCGGCACGAAACAGCGCCGTTATGGCCGAAAGCAGACCCGTCAGGCGCAGCGGACCGCGTATCACCCCCTGATGCATCAGACGTTCCCGCGGAAAGATCAGGTCGCCCTTAATGCGGCACAGGGCGGGTGTGAGCACCCCGTCTGCCGCGACGTACGCCACAGCCAGGCGACGCTGCAGATCCACCGACGACGACGTGTGCGGCACACGGGGGTCGGTAAGCGGCGCAACAACCGGGGCAATCCGCCGCAGCCGCTCATATTCTTCGATCAGCCAAGCGGCGCGTCCATCCCACCACGGCAGCGAGGAATACACCGCGTCGGGAGCCAGGTTCTCGAGAACGCGCAACTGTTGCGGCGTCCAGCCGGGCGTCCAGATCGAAATCTCCAGCTCGTCGCGCGATTCGCGCAAGCGGGCCAGCAACGCCTCCCACGCCTCGAAAGGTTCGTGGGTCAGCCCGCGCAACACGACGATCACCGGCAAAGCCTGCGGCAATGCCTGCAAGGTGCTGGTCAGCAGTGTCACCCACGACTCCTGCCGGGTGGCCGAGGCATCGATATCGACTGCCAGCCGCAAATGATGTTCGACGCACGCCGCCACACAGGGATGGCCTCCATTCAAGTCGGCCGAACGTGGGTCCGGCGCACCCAACCATTCATGCGGAATCCAGATTCCATTGAAGCCCGCAGCTGCCGCATCGCGGCACGCTGAGGCCCAGTCGCGCTGATCATGCCCGCCGGACGACGCCGGGGTGTGTGAACTGGAGAATGGGGCGTGGATGCGCCACGCCTCGGTCGGCTGATGACGCTGCACCAAATGCACTGCTGCTGCCTGCATGATTAAGACCCGCTGTTAGTGGCCGGACACGACACACGCCGGCCCCAAGGTTGCGTCGCCCGCTGCAAACGCCATGCCCATGTCATGTGCCATCCCCTCGAGCGCCGGGGGTACGGCACTTGCCCTGTCTGGCCGTCCACCTCGTCGGGAGAACACCATGACGCACTCTGAACTGCTTCGCATGCACGTTCCAGAACCCCCCGGGCACGACCCGGAACCGAATCCGCCGCCCACGACTCCACCTGGCACCGAACCGGGCCGGGAGATCGATCTGCCGCCTTTGAATGATCCGGATGAGATCCGCGATCCGGGAGAAACGCCGCCGGACGATGCGCCGGAACCAGAACCCGATACGCCACCGCCTCCGGTGCACTGAGTGCCACTGCGCAGGCACTGCGGGAAAGGAATCAAGCTATGGAACTGCGGGCTGCCTGCTGCGCCACCGTCGCGCCACCCGCTGTCGCCCGCGCGACGAACCGCGCATGCATCTCGGACACCCGCGCCGTGACCACATGACGCGCCTTGAGCACCCGCATCATGCCGGGCATGGTGATCGCCAGAACCGCCTTGAGCTGACGGCGCTGTGCTGCCGTGCGCAGCTGTTGCATTGTTTCACGCCACGCCATGCCTGCCGGCAGCCGCATCCAGGCCACCCACACGGCGTTGCGCAGGCGACGCCGCTCGATCGATCGCGGGTTGCGCGCGCGTGCCAACCGGCGCCGCACCACGACGTTTTCCAGATACACCATGCTCCAGCCCTGCTCGGCCATGTCGAGCGCCATCAGCGCTTCTTCGCCACCCACGAACAAGGGCGGCCAATAGCCCCCAACATCGTAAAAGGCGCGAGTGCGCATCACGCAGGCGTGCGCCAGAAAACTCAACACCTGTGGCCCCGGCAGAGAGCCCTTCTCGAGAGGGCTTAGCGCCATTGCGGCGCACACCGGGTCAAGTTGCGGCGGGTCACCCTGCATGACCCGTGGGCTGATGACACCGATGCCGGGATGCTCTTCGAGCACCGCTACCGCGTGTTGCAGGGCACCCGGCTCCCACACCGTGGTGTCGTCGCAGAAGGCCACATACGGCGTGTGCACGTACGCCACCGCAATGTTGCGCGCTGCCGCCCCGATGTTGCGGCGGCTGCGTATGAGCATGATGGCAGGAAATTCGCGGCTGACCGCCCGCGACGTGCCGTCGGAAGACCCGTTGTCGACCACGATGACCGGCCAGCCGGGGGCGCTTCGCCCGAGCGCCCGGAGCGTTTGCATCAGCTGCGCACGCCTGTTATGGGTAATGACTACGACCGTACCGCGTTCGAAAGGTGTCATGGACGTGTGTATCGTTGGTGGATACACACCTGCAGCATTTATCGTGCCGGCCGGCCGCCTAGCGCAGGCTCGACGACGACTCGTCCACCTCGTTCAGCGCGCCATACTCTTCCAAACGGTTGTACAGGGTTTTCAGGCTGATTCCGAGCATCTCGGCAGCGGCCTTTTTCACGCCGCCACATTGCTTGAGCGTGGCCAGAATGAGCTGACGGTTGGCGTCGGCCAGCGGCACGCCCACCGGTACCGTTATTTCGGAGCCCCAGCCTGCCGAATGCGAGTCGAGCGAAAAGGCGTTGAAGTCGCCCTTGATCACGTCGTCGGCCAGAATGTAGCTGCGGTACACATAATTGCGCAGTTCACGAATATTGCCCGGCCAGTGGTATGCGAGCATGGCCTGCTGCGCCTCTTCCGAAAAACGCTTCACCGTACCGTATTCGCGATTGAGGGCCTGCAGAAAGTGCTCGGCAATCAGCAGAATATCGCCCTCGCGAGCGCGCAGCGGCGGAAGCTCGAGCGGAAAGACGCTCAGCCGGTGATACAGATCTTCACGCAAGGTGCCTTTGGCGACCGCCTGTTCCGGATTCCGGTTCGTCGCCGCAACCACGCGTACGTCGGCCGCAATCTCGTCGTGCGCCCCCACCCGCATGAAGCGGCCCGTTTCCAGCACCCGCAACAGCCGCACCTGCAGCTCCATCGACATCTCGGTGATTTCGTCGAGAAACAGCGTGCCGCCGTGAGCGCGCTCGAAGTAGCCCTTGTGCTGACGGTCGGCTCCGGTAAATGCACCCTTCTCATGACCGAAAAGCTCGCTCTCGATGAGATTGGGGGAAATGGCGCCGCAGTTCACGGCCATGAAGGGTTTGTCACGGCGCCGGCTCGCGAGGTGTATGGCTTCGGCGGCCAGCTCCTTGCCCGTGCCGCTTTCCCCAACCAGAAGAACGGTGGCCTGAGTGGGTGCGACTTTCTCGATATGGGCGCACAATAATTGTATGGCGGGCGACTTGCCCACAATGCGGGAAAAGGCGTCCTGGGCAGCGGGTTCGTCAGCCCCGCCTGGAGCCGCGTTCATCAGTTCAGCCAGAATGCCGCGCAGGCGACGCAGCGGCACCGGTTTGAGCAGGTAGTCGACGGCACCGCAGCGCAGTGCTTCAATGGCACTTTCAACGCTCGAATGCCCGGTCATGAATACGACATGGCATCCCGTCAGTTCCAAACGCTTCCACAGTTCAATGCCGTCGCCGTCAGGCAATTGCATGTCAAGCAGCATGACGTCGGGTTTCTGCCGTTCGATCTGAATGCGCGCTTGCCGGACGTCACCCGCCTGTGCAACGGTATAGCCAACGTCCGCAGCGACTTCGGCAATCAGTTCGCGGGTGGCCGACTCGTCGTCGGTGATCAGTAAGTGCGGCATAAGGCCTCGTATGTAGGGAAGGTGTAGCCACGGTCCGATTCATGCTACATGCTTTCGCTGAAACGGAAAGTAATCATGCATATCAATTGCAACGAAACACAAGTGCGCAATTCCCCTTGAGATTCCAAACGTTTAGACTTGCCAAATGATTCCGTCATCGAAATTCCTGGGACGGTCGCCGGCGGCCTTCAAAATGGCACGCGCGATCGTCAAGGCGGCACCTACAGACGCCAGCGTACTCATCATCGGAGAAAGCGGAACAGGCAAGGAAGTCGTGGCCCGCACCGTTCACGCGCGCAGCCGACGGGCAGATGCGCCGTTTGTCGCGATCAATTGCGGCGCCATTTCGCCATCGCTCGCGGAAAGCGAACTGTTCGGTCACGAGAAAGGCAGCTTCACCGGCGCCGTGGGCCGTGCAGTGGGCTGCTTCGAGCGGGCACATACGGGCACACTGTTTCTTGATGAAGTAACAGAGATGCCGATGTCCATACAGGTGCAGCTGTTGCGCGTACTCGAAACGGGCACGTTTCTGCGCGTGGGCGGCAGCGAACCCGTGAGCGTCGACGTTCGCATCATTGCCGCGACCAATCGCGATATTGCCGACACGGCGCGCAACGGGGCGTTCCGCAGCGATTTGCTATACCGGCTCGCGGTGTTTCCCGTCAGGGTGCCCCCCTTGCGAGAACGCAAATCGGATATCGCGTATCTGGCTCAGAAGTTTCTCGATGAGCTGAACGCTCAGGAAAATGGCAACAAGGTGTTCTCGCCCGCCTCCATCGCCCGCCTGCAACAATACAACTGGCCCGGCAATATCCGTGAGCTGAAGAACACCGTCACCCGCGCCTACATTCTGGCGGAAGGCGAAGAAATCGACATGGCTCCCATGCGGCCATTCTTTCGCGACACCACACCCGTGCGTCATCAGGGTGCATTGCGCATACCCGTCGGCACGTCCCTCGCGGCTGCCGAAGGCTCGCTGATCCTCGCCACCCTCGACCATTACGGCGGCGACAGGAAGAAAGCGGCGGCTGCCCTGGGCATCAGCACGCGCACGTTGTCGAACCGCCTCGAGCAGCTCAGGCAACGCCAGCCGGCACCGCCGCCCGGTGGAAACGCCCGCGGCACCTCGATTGGCGCGGCCGAAAGCCCTCAGGAATCCCTGCGCGTCTGAACGTCAGGAATCTTCGTCGGGGGTAGGCAGATCGTCGGAACGCTCGCCGGGGCGCTTGGGCAGCTGCTCATTGTCGCGACGCTGCGGCGCAGCCTTCTCGCCGTGTTCCGTCAAGGATTCGTGCAACTGCCGGCTTGCCGCCCGGCCGGCTTCCCCATACTGGTTGCCGCGCGCGACTTCGCGCTTGTCGGGCGAGGGCGGTGCCTGATCTGCGCTTTCTCCGCGGGTGCCCGGCGCCTGCCAATGTCGGGGCATGTGCGGAACCGTCTGCGCGGGGTCACGCTGGTCGTCCATCGGGCCCGGTTTCTTTTCGGCGCGTTTGCCCAGGCCAGGGTCCCCGCGATCATCAATGTCCTTTCTCGACATGCCGTGTCTCCCAGTGCTGCCGTTTGGCCGGCGCTGATCAGCGTCGGCTCCATTGCGCCGGTTGCGGCAAGCCCTGTGCCGGCCCGTCGAGGTCCGTGGGCAATTCTTACCGAAACGCGTAAGGAAGGCATGCGCAAGAAGGGTCAGGGCCGTGACGCACCAGCAAATTTCGTGCTGATGCGTCGGTGTTTGACGCCACAGGCAGCGTTGCGGGCCGCATGAATACGAGGATCACACACGCCGAAACAGTCGCGCGAAACTCGTTACACCAAACTGGCATGATCGTTGCGTGAGTCACCTTGCACAGTAAGAATCCGTTCAAGGAGACAACATTGGTACAGCTGATTCATGAGATGCGGGCGAAGCAGCAGACCGCCCTGACACCGCGACTGCAGCAGTCCGTCAAACTGCTGCAAATGTCCACGCTCGACTTTAGCCGGGAAGTCGCCGAAGCGATTGCGAACAACCCGTTCCTGGAAGAAGAGGAAGGCGCACCGGGCAACGAAGCCCGGGACGAGATGGACGGCACACACCAATATGAGTCGCAACCGGAACTTGAGACTGCGGCAGATCTGGCGGCGCTCGCAACGGCTTCCGACACGGACCCGGATCACGGGGAAATGGACGCCGTCACCACCACAAGCGAATACGACGCAAGCCAGGAACCAGCCGGAAGCTATTCCGGCGACTATCCAACGTCGCGCAACAACGATCAGCCGGAAACCGATATCGGGCAGTGGGCCCGCAGCGAAACCTCGTTGCAGGATGCCCTGCGCAGCGACCTGTGCGCGTACGACCTGAGCGCGCGCGACCGTTGCCTCGTGGAGCTGATCATCGAGGCACTGGACGACGACGGCTATCTGCGCATGCCCTTCGATGAACTGGTGCTCGATTCCCAGCTCGACCCGGAGCCCAGCGAATGTGAATGGAACACGGCGTTGAAGCTGGTGCAACACCTGGGCGCGCCCGGCATCGGCGCGCGCAATCTGCAGGAATGCCTGGTGTTGCAGCTCAACGCGCTTGACGAGGACACACCGGGCCGCGACCTGGCCACACGCATCGTGCAGGACGCGCTGGATCGCCTCGGGCGCTGCGACTACGCGGGCATCGCCCGCGCGCTGTCGGTGGCCGAAAGCGATGTGCACGAGGCCTGCCTGCTGATTCGCAGCCTGGAACCGCGCCCCGGCGCCCGGTTCAGCCGGATCGATCCGTCATGCTACGTCGTGCCGGACGTCTTCGTGCGCCGCGTAGGCGACCGATGGGTGGCGGTGGCCAATAACGGCGCGATTCCTCGCACCCAGCTGAACACGCTTTACACACAGTTGTTCAAGCAAACCCGCTACGAGGAGCGCAGCCTCATGGCGCAGGCCCTGCAAGAAGCCCGCTGGCTCATGCGCAGCCTCGAGCAACGCAGCAGCACCATCGTGCGCGTGGCACAGGCGATCGTCGCACGCCAGCAGACGTTCTTCGATTACGGAGACGTGGCCCTGCGCCCCATGATGCTGAGCGAAATCGCCGACGAACTGGGCATGCACGAATCGACGGTGTCGCGGGCGACGAGCAACAAATATCTGGCCTCGCCCCGCGGGATCTTCGAATTCAAATACTTTTTCTCGCGCGAACTGGCCACCCAGTCGGGCGGAACCTGCTCGGCCGTCGCGGTGCGCGCGCTTATACAGGAAATGATCGAGGCGGAAGATGCAAACGAACCGCTTTCCGACGTGATGCTGGCACAGCGCCTGGCGCGCGAAGGCGTGCGGGTCGCGCGCCGTACGGTCTCGAAGTATCGGGCGCAGATCAAGTACCCGCCTGCCGAGCAGCGGCGTCGACCCATGCAGGCGGCCTGATACGACCACACTGTGACAGGCCGGCGCCCGCGTGCGCCGGTCAGCCGTTCACCACCTCGCCGCCGTTCGGATGCAGGACCTGACCGGTCATGTAACTGCTGTCGGAACTGGCCAGAAACACGTAGCACGGGGCAACTTCTTCGGGTTGCCCCGGCCGTTTGAGCGGGGTGTCTGCACCGAACTTAGCCACCTCCTCGGCAGAAAAACTCGCCGGAATCAGTGGTGTCCAGATCGGCCCCGGGGCCACACCGTTGACTCGAATGCCGCGCTCGGCAAGCGACTTTGCGAGCGATCGGGTGAACGAGACGATTGCGCCCTTCGTCGCGGAGTAATCGATCAGGCCCGGGCTGCCGCGGTACGCCGTAACGGACGTCGTGTTAATGATGGTGGCGGCAGCACCCATGTGAGGCAATGCGGCCCGCGTCAGCAGGAACATGCCGAAAAAATTGCTGCGAAACGTGCGCTCCAGCTGTTCCGCGCTGATGTCTTCCAGACGGCGCGCCACGTGCTGTTCTGCCGCATTGTTCACCAGCACGTCGATTGTTCCGAACATGTCGAGCGCCTGCCTCACGATGGCGTCACAATGCGCCTCACTGCCGACGTCTCCGGCCAGCAGCCCGCAGCGTCGGCCTTCCGCTTCCACAAGCCGGCGGGTTTCCTGTGCATCATCGTGTTCGTCGAGATAGCACACCAGTACATCGGCGCCTTCCTTGGCAAAGGCCACAGCCACTGCACGCCCGATGCCGCTGTCACCCCCCGTGATAATGGCCGCCCTGCCCTTGAGCTTGCCCGCCGCAAGATAAGTATGCTCGCCGCTCGCCGGTTGCGGACGCATTTCGGATTGCACGCCCGGCTGTCGATCCTGATGCTGCGGGGGCAGGGTCTGTTCGCTTTCTGCTGTCATGAAAGTCCTCCGGTTACAGACGGACTTCCAGCAAGACCCATACCGGATGCTAAGCCTGCGAATGCAGCAGCAGGCTGCGGCGGCTTTCGAAACAGCGCAGCCGGCCATCGACCGGATCACGGAACACCACCGAGCGCGCCAGCAGCTGCAGCGGGTCACGGTAGTCGGCCGGGTCGGCTCGCAGGCGCATCACCGGGTAGTACTCGTCATTGAGTATGGGCATGCCCAATGCGCTCATGTGAGCGCGCAGCTGGTGCTTGCGCCCGGTGCGCGGAAGCAGGCGCAGGTGTGCAACGCCGCGTGAGTCGGGCTCGCGCAGCAGTTCGATGCGGGTTTCGCTATTGGGCGTGCCCGCGGTCTCCCGCATGATGAATTCGCCCGGCACTTCCTCGAGACGGCTGCAATGCACCAGCGGAAAGCTCAGTCCGGGTGGGGGAACGGCAAGTGCCTCGTACTCCTTGTCGACCTCACGGCTTTGGAAGAGCGCCTGGTACCGGCCGCGGAACGCCGGATCGACACAGAACATGAGCACCCCGGCCGTATCGCGGTCGAGGCGGTGCACGGGTGTGAGATTTGGCAGATCGAACTCGCGGCGAAGCCGCACCAGCGCCGTATGCCGCAAATAGCGTCCGCCCGGCACGCTGGCCATGAAGTGCGGCTTGTCGACCACGACCAGCCGGCTGTCGCGATGCAGAACCGGAAGCTCGAACGGCACGGGCGGCTCGTCGTCAACCTCGCGGTAGTACCAGAGCCAGCGTTCGGGCACGTAGGGCGAATCCGGCGACTGAGCCACACCATGCGCGTCGACGATGTCGCCCGACTCGAGCCGCCTGCGCAGCACATCGGGCGGAATACGCGGAAAACGCTCACACAGAAATTCGTAGAGCGTTTTCCACGGCCCGGGGTTCAGCCAGACCTTGCTGGGCGGAATCCCGTCACGCTCGGGTGACACCGCTCGAACCTGCAAGGTGCACCACGGCGACGGTCAGGCTGCCACCTGTGCCGGCGTGCCCGAATTGTCACGTCGCGTACGACGTCCCTGCATCATCCAGATCAGCAGCACGATCGCAAATGCCGGCACATACACCCAAAATTCGGAGGGGCGCGCCGGATTGGGCACCAGCACCTCTTCGACGTCCCAGCCCTGCTCCCAGCCCGCGCGACGGGCCGGGCTGCCAAACCGCACCGAGGCGATCTGCACCATGTCGCCCATGGCCATGACCGTAAGCCCGGCCTCGGAAAGCCGCTGTCGGCCAGCGTTGTCGCCCGTTGCCTCACTGTTTTCCGGCAGCTCCCGCAAGCCTACCGCAACGGTCTTGCGCAGCTCATCGCCCTCGAGATTCATGCCCGAGAGCACCGCCACGAATCGCCCGGTAGACGGCAGCTCACTGGCTATCGCAAAAATCTGCGATGCCGGCCGTGCCTCGTACTTGGGGGCCACGTGATTCATGAACCAGTCTGGCCGGAACAGTGCGAAGGTTGCCAGCAGCAGCAGCAGCACCTCAAGCCAATTGCACTTGCTGCGGAACCAGGCTATGGTGGCCGCCGCAAAGGTCATCGACGCGGCGGTTGCGCCCAGCACAACCATGATCAGTTCGAACCACCCTTCCACGTCGATGAGCAGCAACATTGGATTGAAGATGAACATGAAGGGCAGCACGGCCGTACGCATGGCATAGGTCACACCCTGTACGCCCGTGGCAAGCGGGCTTTCTCCCGAAATGGCGGCGGCCGCAAATGTGGCCAGCCCCACCGGAGGCGTGATGTCGGCCATGATGCCGTAATAGAACACGAACATGTGCACGGCAATCAGCGGAATGACCAGACCACTTTGTGCCCCCAGCTCGACCACGACCGGCGCCATGAGCGTGGCCATGAGGATGTAGTTGGCCGTGGTAGGCATGCCCAGCCCCAGCACCAGGCAGACGCCCGCCGTGAAGAACAGCATCAGCAGCACGTTGCCCATGGAAACCAGCTCGACGAAGGCCGTCATGCGCAGACCCAGGCCGGTAAGGGTGATGGCACCGACAATAAGACCCGCCGTGCCGCAGGCGATGGCAATGCCGACCATATTACGCGCGCCTTCCTGCAGGCCCACGACGGCGTCGTGGAAGCCCTGACGCAACGGTTCGGCAATGGGCTGCCCGCGGAAGAACGCAATGAGCGGGCGCTGCGTGACCATCTGGAAGAGCATGGCCATGACGGCCCAGAATGCCGACAGGCCGGCCGAGAGCTGGTCAACCGACAGACACCACACCAGAATTCCGATGGGAATCAGGTAGTACAGCCCCGAGCGCACCGTCGGCCAGGGTTCGGGGCGTACCGGGTTCGTGATGTTGATGTCGGTGGGAAGATCGGGATGGCGCGCAGAAATGCGCAGCAGCCATACGTACAGCGCCAGCAGCAGCACCAGCATGATGGGTGTGGCCGCTGAACCGGCCACTGCACGCACGCCGATACCCACCCAGTACACCAGGCCCATGACGATCAGCGTGCCGGCGATACCCATGCCCCAGCCCGCCAGCTTCTGCAGCGGGGTCTTGGGCTGCCCGGAAGACATCATCGGCTGAATGCCCAGCTTGAGGGCCTCGAGATGCACGATATAGAACAGCGCGACGTACGAGATACTGGCAGGCAGAAGCGCGTGTTTGATCACGTCGGTATACGGTATGCCCACGTACTCGATCATCAGGAAGGCGGCGGCACCCATCACCGGTGGCATGATCTGCCCGTTCACCGACGAAGCGGTTTCGATCGCCCCCGCGCGGATGCCGCCATAGCCCGCCTTCTTCATGAGCGGGATCGTGAAAATGCCGCCCGTGACCACGTTGGCCACCGATGACGCCGACACGATGCCGTTAACTGCCGAGCTGACTACCGCCACCTTGGCCGGGCCACCACGCAGGTGCCCCAGCAGGGCGAACGACACCTGCATGAGGTAATTGCCCGCACCACAGCGGTCTAGCAGTGAACCCAGCAGTACGAAGATGAATATGTATGAAACCGACACCCCCAGCGCAACACCGTACACGCCCTCGGTGGTGAGCCACATGTGCGAAACGAGCCGCTCAACGGAGGCCCCACGGTGTGCCAGGGCTTCGGGCAGCCACGGCCCCAGGAACACGTACGTCACGAAAACGGTTCCGAGTATCGCCATGGGCGCCCCCAGGGCGCGGCGCGTGACTTCCAGCAAAAGCAGAAGGCCGATCGATGCCGTGACAATGTCGAGCCGGGTAGGTATGCCCGGGCGGGTGGCCAGCTCTTCGTAGAACAGATAGAGGTATGCGCCACAAAACCCCGCGATAATCGCAAGGGCCCAATCGTGCAGCGGCATGACGTCGCGCCGCGACCGCTTGCTGGCAGGATACGCCAGGTAACCCAGGAACATGGCGACGCCCAGGTGCAGGGCGCGCGCCTCACTGTCGTTGAAAATGGCGAAATTCAGCGTGAACGGTAGCGGCGAAGCGTACCAGAGCTGGAAAAGCGACCAGCAAAGTGCGCCAATGAACAGGACGGCGCCGCTTACACCGCCTACAGTGCGACCGCCCCGATCGACATCTGCGACGAGCCGTTCGAGTTCAGCGTTGGCGGCCAGCTGTTCCGGGGTCAGCTCGGGCTTGGAGGTCATTCGTATTCCCCAATGCGTGGCATGTGCCGATGCGCCATTGGCGATGGATCACATCGACGGCCATCATAGCAAACGAAATACCGGCGCTTTTGGCGCCGGCGTACCCGCGCGCACCTGGCGCAGGTGAATCAAAAACGGCATGCCACCGGCAAGAAGGCCGATGGGCATGCCCTCGTGAGTCGCGTATTACAGCAGACCCTTTTCCTTGAAGTACTTCTCGGCGCCCGGATGCAGCGGAGCGGAAAGACCGTTCTTCACCATGTCTTCCTTTTCAAGGATGCCGAACGCGGGGTGCAGCTTCTTGAAGTCGTCGAAGTTTTCGAAGACGGCTTTCACGACCGTGTAAATGGTTTCCTCGGGCACGTCAGCCGAGGTTACGAACGTGGCCAGCACGCCGTACGATTCGGTTTCCTGCGGGTTGTTGGGATACAGGCCGGCAGGAATGGTGACCTTGGCATAGTACGGATAGGTGTCGACCAGCTTGTCGATGACCGGACCCGTCAGCGACACAAGCTGTGCACCGCAGCTGGTGGTCGGGTCTTGAATATTGGCCGAGGGGTGACCCACACCGTAGAAGAAACCGTCGATCTTGCCGTCGCACAGTGCGCTGCCGTGCTCGTCGGGGCGCAGCTCGGATGCGAGCGAGAAGAAGCTCATGTCGCGACCCTGGGCCGTGAGCAGCTGCTCCATGGACGCGCGCGTGCCGGAGCCGGGGTTACCCACGTTGAAGCGCTTGCCCTTGAGGTCGTCGAAGCTCTTGATGTTGGCTTCCTTACGCGTCACGACCGTGAAGGGCTCCGGGTGCAGCGAAAACACCGAGCGCAGCTTTTCGAACTTGCCGGCATCCTTGAACTGGCCTTCGCCGTTGTATGCGTTATAGCCCACGTCGGATTGCACCACGCCCAGGTCGAGCTCGCCCGCCTTGATCGTGTTCACATTGAAGACGGAACCGCCGGTGGATTCCACAGAGCAGCGGATGCCGTGTTCGGCGCGGTCTTTGTTCACCAGACGGCAGATTGCCCCGCCGGCTGCGTAATACACACCCGTTACACCACCGGTGCCGATGCTCACGAATTTCTGCTGTGCAGCGGCGGGCACCGGAGCAAGCATGGCAGCAAACATGGCGGCAGCACCCGCGCTCATGGCCAGATGCTTGCCAAACTTGGACTTCAACGTTTTCTTCATAGGAAACTCCTTGGGTCTTGACCCGTGTCTTGTTTAGCGGTGGATAACCGTTGCAATGGGCAGTCGCTCACTGTAATGAACCTCAGTATCCTACCGCCTGTCGTGCATGTGGAGAGCGGCATTCTTTCAGGGTTTGCCCGTAGAAATGCCGGTTTTTACCTATAAATTTGCGTCGCCGACGCACGGAAGCGCCGCATACACGCGGTAACGCAACAAATGTAACATGAAGCAGCCGCAGTGAAACAGTGCGGCACATTCCGTTGAAACTCACGGTCGTGTTTCTTTCGCAAGGCAAGGGCCGCACTGGTACGGATGTGCCGTGGCAGCGTTGGCTACAGCGCCGTGTCAAGCAGCATCATCAGAACGAACCCGATGATCAGCCCGCCCGTGGCCCACGACTCGTGCCCCTGGCGATGCGATTCGGGAATGATCTCGTGACTGATGACGAACAGCATGGCCCCGGCGGCGCCGGCCAGGCCCCACGGCAGCAGCGTGGCCGACAGGCCCACTACCACAACCCCGAACATGGCCATAAGCGGCTCGATGAGGCCGGTGAAGCTTGCCACACCCACCGCCACACCGCGGCCGTAGCCCACGCCGCGCATGGCCAGCGCCACGACCAGCCCTTCGGGAATGTCCTGAATCGAAATGCCCAGTGCCAGTGCGCTGGCCGCATGAGTGCCGGCACCCGCAAACGCCACCCCAATGGCAAGACCTTCGGGCACGTTATGCAGCGCAATGGCAATCACGAATAGCCACACCCGCTTGAGCTGGCGTGAACGGCTGCCTTCGACACCCTTGATGAAGTGTTCGTGTGGCAGCATGCGATCGATGATGAGCAGTGCAAAGGCCCCGGCGACCAGTCCCGCCGCCACGATGCCACTTGCTGCCCAGCTGCTTGTGCCCTGGCTGCCGGCGGCCTCGAGTGCGGGAATGATGAGCGAAAAAGCGCATGCGGCCAGCATGACGCCCGCTCCAAACCCCAGCATGGCATCGTGCGCGCGCTGTGAGGGCTGCCATGACAACAGCACGGGCAGCGTGCCGAACATGGTGGCCAGGGCCGCTGCACAGCCGCCCAGCAGCGCCCCCGAAAACTCGGGCTGCCCGCCCGCCACGGCCACATAACCCCCGCTGGCCAGCAGTACCAGCACGATCACGGCGATGACCGCCACCAGCCACCGCGAAAACTGGGGGTGGGAAAGCGGGGAAGGCGATTCACGCTGCAAGGTGGTCGACACGGCGTGCTCCAGAAAGCAGGAATTTATTCTACGCTTCCGGTGATCAAACCCAGACGTTCATTTTGCACGTCGGCAGCGATCGGCTCGAGTTCGGGCATGCGGCGGCTGGCGCGCGTCGACAGCTCGCGAAAACGCGCAACCTTGCCATGCAGGCCCTGCTGGCCCGCTACCGCGGTGACGGTGCTGTTGTAATGGCGATTCACCGTTTCCAGCGTATCACCGAGCTTCTTGAGGCGCTCGGCCACCACGGCCACCTGGTTGTAAAGGTCGCCCGCACGATCGGCAAGGGCCTGCGCCTGCTCGTTGCTGCGGGCAATCATCCACAGGTTTGCAACGGTCTTGAGCACCGGCATGAGCGTGCTGTGGGTCACCAGAATCACGTTGCGCCGGCTGCCGTGTTCGAACAGCGCCGGATCATGGCGCAGCGCTTCCATATAGGCGGCCTCGATCGGCATGAACATCAGCACGAAGCCGGGGCTGCCCAGGCCAGGCAGCGTGCTGTAATCCTTGCGAGCCAGATCGTCGATATGGTTTCGCACCGCCCGCACATGGGCGTCAAGTGCCGCAGTGCGTTCCTCGTCGGTAGCAGCCGCCAGTGCCCGCTCGTAGTCCACCAGCGACACCTTGCTGTCGAGAACCAGGTGTTTGTCGTCGGGAAGGCGGATCAGGAAGTCGGGCAGCCGCGCCGCGCCGTCGGCATCCTTGAAGCGTGCCTGTGCCGAATAGTGAACGTCGCGCTGCAGGCCGGCTGCCTGCAGGCTGCGCTCCAGCTGGATTTCACCCCAGCTGCCCATCAGCTTTTTGTCGCCCTTGAGCGCACGCGCGAGCGTGTCGGCCTCACGGCTCATCTGCAGGCCCACTTCGGCCAGGCGACGCACCTCCGTCGACAGCGAGGCATTACCGCGCACGGCCTCGTCATGCACGTGATTCACCCGCTTCTGAAAGGCCTCGAGCTGTTCCCGAAAAGGTTGCAGCATGACGCCCAGGGCCTCGTGGCTGGCCGAGCGGAAATGGTGTTCCTTTTCGTGCAAGACCTGCGCGGCCAGGCGCTGAAACTCCGACTTGAGCCGTTCCCCCGACAGCTCGAGCTCGTCTTTCATGGCCAGGTACGCCTTTTCGCGTTCAAGGTGCGCGGCCTGCTCGCGCGCCAGCGCAAGCTCGGCGGCATGCACCTCGTGCTGCAGGCTTGCGCACCGCAGGCGCGTGCGCCACAGCGCCACGGCCAGCGCGAACGAGGCCCCGGCCAGGGCGACCAGGACCGCTGCCAACACCTCGATCTGCACTCCGGCAATCCAGTCCATAACGGGCTCCTACCCTGAATCCTCTTCGGCAAGCATGATACATTCCCCACTGTAAACGACACCTATTGACATGACTATGCGTCGCTTGGCGTCCGGCATTCTCGGGCTGCTTCTATTCCTGACATCGTCGGTGGCAAGCGCCACGGCCACGCAGTGGCCTCAGGCCGGGCGCGTCATTCAGGCGATCGTGCCGTCGCAGGCCGGTACCGGCATCGGCAACTCGGTGGCCCGGCTGGTCTTCGAAGCGCTTTCGGAACGCCTGGGCAATCGCATCGTTCTGCAGCATTACACCAGCAGCACCGGCTTTCCCAGCATGCCGCCTGCCGCCGACACCGGCACGGAAGGCTATACGCTGCTTTTCGCGTCGGTCGACACCCTGGTCATCGAACCCGGACTGCAGCGCACGGCCACCCTTCCCACACACCAGGCGTTCGAGCCGATCGGCCTCGTTGCCGAATCACCCCACGTGGTGGTGGTCAATAACGACCTTCCCGTCCATTCGGTTCGCGAACTTACCGATTACATCAGCCGGTATCCGGGCGTGGTGCATTTCGGTTCGTCGGGCAACGGCAGCAGCCTGCACCTGGCGGGCGAGGCCTATCTGAGCGCCACCGGCACCAATATGGTTCACGTCCCGTACAGTGCCGCCGAACCGGCCACGAATAATCTCGTCAGCGGCGACATCCAGGCCATGTTTCAGGTGACCTCGGGCGTATTGAACTATGTTCGCGCCCACAAGGTCCGTGCGCTCGCCGTCATGGCGCCGCAGCGCAGCCCGGCGCTGCCCGAAATACCCAGCATGGCCGAGGCGGGCTACCCCGATCTCACGGCAGCGCGCTGGTATGCGTTGCTTGTGCCGGGAGGCACCCCGCGCGAAATCATCGAAAAATACAACGCAGCCCTGAACGACGCGCTCGAATCGCCCGAGCTGCGCGACAAGCTGCTGGAACTGGGCGTGACCCCGCTGGGCGGCACACCTGCGCAGCTGGGCCAGTTTCTGGCCTTGGAAACGCGCAAATGGCACGCCACCATCAAAGAGGCGCATCTCAACCGCTGAGCGCAGACATCTGACGCGGGCACCCGGCGCACCGCCGGGGGTCGTGCAACCGGCCGGTCGCGCCCCATGCGACGACGTGCGCGATATGACCGCGGCGGTGCGCTTATGTCACGGCGTCGTCGGCCTCGGCCTGCACGCTGCGCGCATCGTTACCCGCCCCCTGGGCCGCTTCGAGCGGATTGGCGAATACCGGCACGCCGGTTTCGTCGCCGGGCGTCAGCTGGGGAATCTGCTTGAATGCGTACTCGTGGACGGCATCGATGATGTTCTGCAGCGCCTCGGGCACGGGCCTGTCGCCATACGTGATGGCCCCGAAGAGATAGGGCACATAGGAATCGAGCGGCTTGTACACCACCCCCTCGGGGCGGATATGCTGCACCAGGCATGGATCGACCAGCGCCACACCGAGGCCGGCACGCACCATCATGATGGCGCTCATGGTGGAGCTGGTGACGATCTGGCGCTGCCCCTTGTCGCGCGAGGGGTGCAACAAGGCGGTGGAAAGACGATGCCGCATGCGTGACGCGTTCGACGGCGTGATGACCATGTCGCAAGCGAGCTGCATGGGGCTGATGACCGGCGCGTCGGCCAGCGCGTGCGTGTCGGGCAGCGCAACCTGGCATGCGGCCTGGGCCGACCAGTGCAGGCGGCAACGACCGAGTTCGAGCGGCAGACTGGTGAAGGCGGCATCGATTTCGCCATTGACCAGCGCCTGCACGATATTGCTGGAAGGCAGCACCGACAGGTGAAGCTTGCGCTCGAACACGACGGCCGGGTCGCCCATGCTGGCCAGGGCCGAGGGCAACAGGCTGCAGGCCAGCGAGAACGATGCGCCAATGCGGATGGGGTGCGTCACGCCCCCGGCAATTTCACGCGAGCGGGATTCGAGCTGTTGCAAGCCTGCCAGAATGGCCTGGACCTCATCGAGAAATAGCCGGCCCTTGTCGGTGAGGGTGACCTGCGGCCGGGTTCGCGTGAACAGGGTGAAGCCGAGCTCGTGTTCGAGATCCTGAAGCTGGCGACTGACGACAGGCTGCGAACGCTCGAGCAGACGCGCAGCGGCCGTCACGCTTCCCGTGGCATGCACCGCCGAAAAAGCCTCGAGTTGGCGTATTTCCATAGGGGGATGATCATCAATAGTTACCGGAACGATAGCAGACGTTACATGCACATGACAAATCTTTGCTGCGTTTCATATGAAAGAAGCACATAATGCGCCACATTTTTGCCCATCCGAGGGGGCGACCTGCACCCCACCCCGTCCTATAATCGGATTCCTTGCTGAAACCGGGCGCTCCGCGGAGCCCCCCGTGCGCCGCCCGTGGGGCATCGCACGCGTCAAC
The DNA here is from genome assembly GCA_030733815.1 of Yanghanlia caeni. GTDB lineage: Bacteria > Pseudomonadota > Gammaproteobacteria > Burkholderiales > Burkholderiaceae_B > Yanghanlia > Yanghanlia caeni. The sequence continues at coordinate 52,715 of JAUZQE010000003.1, read as the reverse complement.
AGGAGGTCGAATGGCTGACACCATGCAGATCAGGACATTTCACGATGGTCGCGGCATGCCCGCACTGGGATTGGGTACTTGGCAGATTCCCGATGAAGCCGCCGCCGGTGTCGTTCGCCAGGCCATCGAACTGGGCTATCGTTCCATCGACACCGCAAGCATCTACGGCAATGAAACCGGTGTGGGTCGCGGAATTCGCGAATCCGGCGTTGCGCGCGAAGAACTGTTCATCACCACCAAACTCTGGAACGATGCGCACGCGCACGACGCCGCGCGCGCGGCCTTCGAAGCCAGCCTGGAACGGCTGGGCCTCGATTACGTCGACCTTTATCTGATTCACTGGCCGGCACCACAAAACAAGCTGTATGTGCAGGCCTGGGAAGCGCTCATTCAGCTGCGCGACCAGGGGCTCGCAAAATCGATCGGGGTATGCAACTTCGACGGCGCACGCCTGCAGCGCCTGCTCGACGAAACGGGCGTGCTGCCCGTGCTGAACCAGGTGGAACTGCACCCGCGCTTCCAGCAGGCCGAGCTGCGCACGTACCACGCCGACAACGACATCGTCACTCAGGCATGGAGCCCGATCGCGCGCGGCACACTGAGCGACGAGCCGGTGCTCAAGGCCATTGCCGCACGCGTGGGGCGCAGCGTCTCACAGGTGATTCTGCGCTGGCATCTGCAGCTGGGGCACGTCGTCATTCCAAAATCGACCCAGGCCGCGCGGCTGCGCGAAAACATGTCGATCTTCGACTTCGCGCTCACCGATGACGACATGGCCGCAATTGCCACACTCGATTCCGCCGACGGCCGTACGGGCCCCGACCCCGACGTGTTCTCATGAGCCCGGCGCGCGGCGGGCCCCCTTTGAAACCATTCCCGCCGCCGCCGGTGCCAGCGCAAACACCATGAACAGTGCGAACGCCGCCTGCCGGGCGCCCTGCTCGCCGCCCGGTTCGGCCAGGCCCGCCAGGTTGGCGACCAGACCGGCCATGCTGGAGCCCAGTGCAATGGCATAAAGCTGCAACGTGGTGATCGCTGCCGACGCGATGTTTTCCTGCCCTTTGGGTGCCGCCTTGAAAATTCGGGTCAGCATGTTGGGCCAGCACAGGCCCACCCCCACGCCTACGGCGAACAAGGGCAGAACCATCGCCCAGATCATGACGCCGCCAGAACCCAGCGGCATCAGCACACCCAGCACCACCAGGCCGGCGGCGGAAAGCCACGGGCCGACGGCCATGAACCGGTCGGCAAGCTGCCGCGGGCGCCCGGAACTCATGAACGAACCCGCCGTCCAGCCCGCCGACATCAGCACCATCCAGTATCCTGCCAGCAGGGGCGACTGCCCGTGGATCTCCTGCAGAAAGTAGGGAATGTAGATTTCGGTACAGACTCCGATGCTGAGAAAGGCAATGCAGGCGTACAGGCTTGCCAGCGCGGAACCGGGCACGTACGAGCCTTCCGGCAGCAGGCGCCGCCCCGCGTCGCGGTCGGCACGCCCGATGGCAACGGAAATGACAATGCCCGCAGCGACCGTCAGCGCGTTCACGCCCCAGGAGGGGGACAGGCTGCCCATCGACACGAGCAGCACGGTGAATACGAGAGCCGCGATCTTGCCCAAAGGCACCGGCTGACGGCTGCGCTCACCGTAGCCGCTCGCAGCCACCTGCGTGACGACGAGTGCAGCCAGACCCACCGATATGGGCAGCATGGCCCAGAACGCCCCGCGCCAGTACCCCATCTGCGCAAACACGCCCCCGATGGCCGGCCCGGCGAGCGTGGCCACACCCCACATGCTGGAAACGAGCACCATGGCGCGCGACCACAGCCGCTCTTCAAAGAGCAGTCGCACGCAGGAATAGCTCAGACCCAACAGCAGGCCGCCACCCAGCCCCTGCACGCTGCGCCCCGCCAGCATCCACGGCATGGAAGGCGCCACGGCGCACATCGCACTGCCCGCTGCAAAAATGGCAATGGCCGCCAGCAGCCCCCGTTGCGGGCCCGCACCCGCAAGCAGGCGCGGCGTGATGGCCGACCCGAAGATCGACGCCGCCACGAAAAGCGTCATGTTCCAGGCGTAGTACTCCAGCCCGCCAATGTCGCGCACTGCCGAAGGCAGAATCGTGGTGACCATGTAAACGTTGATGGCGTGCACCGCCACGCCGCCGGCCAGCGCGAGCGAGCGCAGCCCGTTACGGCCCGACAGCAGTTCCGACCAACCTCCGCGTTCACCGCTCATGGGCGCCTCCGCTGCAGGCAGCCGTTGATGAAAGCACCATGCGCACTGTTTCGCCGCCCCACATCAGTAATGCGGCGGCCGCTCATGCGCGGGCATTGCGGCCGCGCCGCCCTCTTCCTGCTGCTGAATCAGCAGGCGGCACAGCGCCCGCAGCTCGTCAAGCTGGCGCTGCTGCGCATAGACCAGCTCGTTCAGCTGCTGAACGGTATCTTCCAGGCTTATTACCTTGAGTTCGATATCGACCAGACGATCTTCCATATTGTGTTCACCCACTCTTGGCAAAACGGGGGAACCCTAGTGTAATCCCTAGTCTCAGGCACCTGCCGCCCACTTTGGTACAGATCAAAGTATTGCGGGGCGGCTGGGGTAAGCTGTGTACTCTCATTTCCCAACCGGAGCCCGCATGTCACTTCTCCGTCATTTTCCGAACCGCAGAGCCCTGCTTTCCGCGATCGGCGCGACGCTACTGGCCTTCTCGCTGACGGCCTGTGGCGAATCCGAAGCGAGCCTGAACGATATCCACGGCATCGATCTCACCGAAGCGAGCTTCGGCGACGGCTTCCAGCTCAAAGACCCCGACGGCAACGTGCGTACCCTCGAAGACTTCAAGGGCAAGGTGGTCATGATGTTCTTCGGCTTCACACAGTGCCCCGACGTCTGCCCCACCGCGCTGGTGAATGCTGCGCAAATCAAATCCCTGTTGGGTGCCGACGGCGACGATCTGCAGGTGCTGTTCGTCACGGTCGACCCCGAGCGCGACACCCCCGACGTGCTGCGTGAATACGCGCAGGCCTTCGACCCGAGCTTCATCGGGCTGTATGGCACGCCCGAAGAAACTGCCGCCGTTGCAAAGGCCTATCGGGTGTTTTACGCCAAGGTGCCCACGGGCAACTCGTACACCATCGAGCACACGGCCCTGACCTACGTGTTCGACCGGCAGGGCAAGCTGCGTATCGCCCTGCGCCATGAGCTCACCCCCGAACAAAGCGCTGAAGACATCCGCAAGGTCATGGCGTTACGCTGAGCCCCGGCTCGACATCCAGCCCGCGTTCCAGCAAGGCCTCGAAATTGCGGGCGTTCAACGCCTGCGAATACAGAAAGCCCTGCGCGTAATCGCAACCGGCCAGGGCGAGCAGCATATGCTGTTCTTCGGTGGCCACGCCCTCGGCCACCACTTTGAGGCCCAGACGGTGCGCCATCGCAATGATTGCCTGGCACAAGGCCAGGTCATCGCTTTCGGCACTGATGTTGCGCACGAAGAGCTGATCGATCTTCAGGAAGTCGATATCGAAGCGCTTGAGATACGACAGCGACGAATAGCCGGTGCCGAAGTCATCCAGCGCGACGTGAACGCCGGCGTCACGAAACGCCAGCAGCTTGTTGCGCGAATTGCCGTCGGCCTTCATCAGCATGCGTTCCGTGATCTCCACCACCACCGCGTTGCCCGGAGTGCCATGCTGCGCCGCCCAGGCCACCCACTCGCACGGGTTCAGGTCGTCTGACATGAACTGCACCGGCGACACGTTGATGCTGATCTGGCATTCGCCGTAGCGGGCGTTCCAGCGGGCTGCCTGCGCCACCGCCTCGCGAAACACCCAGTCGCCGATCGGCACGATCAGACCCGAGTCTTCCGCCAGCGGTATGAAGTCGCCGGGCGCCACCATGCCGCGGCGGGGATGATGCCAGCGCAGCAGCGCTTCGGCCTTGGCGATGTGCCCGGTCGCCAACTCGACGATGGGCTGGTAATACAGCTCGAACTCGCCATGCTCGAGCGCCGCCTGCAGTTCACGCAGCAGATCGCGCCGTTCCTGGGCTTCGCGCTGCATCGTGAGCGAAAAATGGCAATGCTGGTTGCGTCCCGCATCCTTGGCGCTGTACATCGCCAGATCGGCATTCTTGAGCAGGTCGGTGACGTTGGTGCCATCGCGCGGGTAACGGGTGACGCCCAGGCTGGCCGAAATCGTCACCACATGATGCCCCAGCACGTAGGGCTCCGAGACGGTGTCGATAACTTGTTGGCACATGCGTTCGACATACTCGAGGTCGTCGCCCCGGGCCAGAATCAGAGTGAATTCGTCGCCGCCCAGCCGCGCCACCATGTCGTCCTGGCGTACGGCCCGTCGCAGGCGATGCGCCACCTCTTTCAGCAGCTCGTCGCCCTTGTCGTGGCCCAGCGAATCGTTCACTTCCTTGAACAGATCGAGGTCGAGATAAATGAGGGCAAGGCTGCGGTGCTCGCGATCGGCCAGGTTCATCAAGCGCTTGAGCTCTTCGTGGAACATGCGGCGATTCGGCAGGCCCGTGAGGTGATCGAAATGCGCCTGGCGCCAGATCGTTTCTTCCTTGCGACGCTGCGCCGTCACGTCGGAAAACAGCCCGATGTGACAGTTGACCGTGCCGTCTTCGTTGTACGAGGTGTCGATGGTCAGCCGCTCGACGTATTCCTCGCCGTTCTTGCGGCGGTTCCAGATATCGCCCGACCAGCGGCCGGTCGTACGCAACGCATGCCACATTTCGCCATAGAACGCGTCGTCGTGCCGGCCCGAGGCAAGCAGATTCATTCTGCGGCCGATCGCCTCGCTGCGCTCATACCCGGTGATGGCGGTGAAGGCCGGGTTCACGTCGAGAATGACCGCGTTGGCGTCGGTGATGACGACGGCTTCGCTGGTGTTCGAAAACACCAGTGCCGCACGACGTTCAGACGCCTGGGCCTTCTTGCGTTCGGTGACGTTGAGCACGATGCCGATGATGGCCGGCGACCCTTCGAGGGCCATGCGCGAAGCAAATACCTCGATATCGACGAGCGCACCATCACGACGCCGCGCCCGGGTTTCATAGTGCGAGGTGCTCAGCATGTTCAGACGTTCCCACGACAGCTTTCCGGCGCGATCGTGCGGCCCCTCGGGCGAGGCCAGAAGGTCATGCACGCTCATGCCGCGCGTCATCTCGTCGGGCGTATAGCCAAACATCTCCGCGAGCTTGCGGTTCACGTAGCGAAAGCGCATGTCGGTATCCATGACGAACACGCCCGTAACCGCGTTGCGTGCCAGCCCCTGGAACATGGCGCTGGTACGGCGCAATTCCTTGCGTTCGCGCTTCACGGCCTCGACCAGATCGCCGATCTGCTGCCCCGACTGATTCAGTGCGTCGGCCAGCCGCCCGATTTCGTCTTTGGTGTCATGCACCGTGCGCTGCGAGTAATTGCCGCGCGCCAGCTCGAGGCAGTGGCGCGCCAGGCGCTGCAAGGGATCAACGATCTGCGTGCTCATCGCCAGATACGCGGTCAGCAGAATCAGGGCATTCAGCACGAGCAGCCGGTACATGGTTTCGAGTGCGTTCGCCTGCGCGGCCTGCGCCTCATCGACCAGTTCTTGTATGAGGATATCGGTACTGGCGAGCAACGCCGCCGATGCGCTGGACAGCGCGTTCTGGATCTCGGCCATGCCCGGAGCCATGACGCCGTCACGGGCAATGGGCATCTGGCGGATCAAATCACGGTAGCGCTGCCACGCCACCCACACCGCGCGCATGTGCTCGACGTGACGTGCACCGAGCGGACGTATCGTGTCGCCAAAGGCCACCCCGCCGCTGCGCAGCACAAGATAGGCGGCCTCGAAATCGACGATGTCGTACTCGATGTCTTCGGAGGGTTCACGCAGGCCCGTGCTGATGGAAAGCGCCTCGTAGGCCAGCTTCTGCCCCAGCATGCGCATCTTGCCGGCCACTGATGCGGTTGCCGCCACCCCGTTGAAGTCTTGCAGCATGAGATGCAGCACGCCCAGGTTCAGGCCTGAGAACAGCAGCATCCCGATAAAGACGATGGCGACCTTTTTGCGAAGGCCGAGGTTCAGCGCAGAGCGCCAGAGCCGGGAAATATACGTGGCACTCACAGGTTATTTTCTTTTTGCATGCGATTTCCCCCCCGCTCGAGTGTATCCAAGCGTGACAGCCCCGCCAAGCTGAAAAACCCGGCATCAACCCCGGCAGAAGGTGATCAGCGCCCGGCCTGGCGCAGCGCCAGCCCCAGCAGCAGGGCCGACCATCCCTGAAACAGCAGATCGAGCGCCAGCAGCAACCCCAGAATCCACACGCTGTTGCCCGGCCAGTTGGCCGCGATCAACACGCCCACCAGCAGCGTGAGCACGCCGGAAAGACCCAGCCACCCCCAGCCGCGCTGACCGCGATGGTTGAACCACAGCCAGGTTCGCAGGGCACCGACCGCGATCAGCATGGCACCGAACAGCAGCGTCAGCACCGTGGCACCCTGCACTGGGTAAAACACCGCAAAGAGGCCGGCCGCCAGATAGAACAGGCCGCTGAAACTCCACAGAATGAAGCCGTGTATCTGCTTGATGCGCCACGCATGCATCAGCTGACCGATGCCCGCAACCACCATGAGCGAGCCGATGAAGATGACGCTGGCGAGCGTGGCCACGAACACGTGACCCAACGCGAGCACCCCCAGCACCAGCAACACGACGCCAAGGCCCACGAACCAGCCCCAGCGGGCGCGCAGCTGCAACAGGGCGTCGGCGATCACGGCGCCGCGCCAGTCGTCCGGCTGCTTCGAAGGTTCAGTCATCGCCTTACTCCACGTGTAAAAAAACCCACGCCTGCGCGCAGCAGGCCGCATGCCGCCTCAGCGCGAAATCAGCAGCGGATAGCGGATGTTCGACAGCATGGATCGGGTGACGCCGCCAAAGAGCAGCTGCCTGCGGCGCGGCTTGCTGTATGCGCCCATGACGATCAGGTCGGCGTCTTCCTTTTCGGCAACGGAAAGCACCACCTCTTCGATGCGGCGCCCATAGGAATTTTCGCTGCGGGTCTGTACCCGGGCGCCATGACGCGCCAGCGATAGCGCGGCATCGCTGCCGGGAAGATCGCCATGGCGGTCGTCACGCTTTTCGGGGTCGACCACCAGCAACGTGGTTTCATCGGCCATCGTGATGATGGGCAGCGCGTCGGTAATTGCGCGGCGGGCTTCGCGGGTGGCATTCCAGCCCACAACAACACGCTTCACTTCTTCACGCTGCTTCCAGTTCTCGGGCACGATGATCACAGGCACACCCACCTCGAACACCACCCGTTCGGGCGTGACCCCCTCGGGCAAACACGATTCACGACGATCGCCAATGACGACCAGATCGCAGTGCAGGGAATTGAGAATGGCGTCTTCAGCCTCGAAGGCGCGCCAGAGCACACGGAATTCCACCGACACGCCGCGCCGGGTGCCCACCTCGGTCAGCCGTTCCGCCGCCTCGACCGCCGCCCGCTGTTCACGCTCACGGCGTCGCGCAATGGCAGCCTGGATGCCGGCCCCCCGCGCCCGTGTGAATCCTTCGGCACCCGTGGCCAGAGCACCCATGTTGAACACGCCAATCAGGTGGGAGTCGCAGCGCTCGGCCAGCCAGCCGGCGTAATCGAGAACCGTGTAGTCAGGGTCGGCGTAATCAATGAATACCGCAATGCTCTTCCATGCACTCATACTTCACTCCATAGAGACTTTCATCATGCTAGCGTAAAACGCTTTCCAACCGTACAATGGGTTACATCATTGGTCTTGGGGCACCGCAGCCCGGAGGTCTTCCGACATGTCGATCGAAGCAACCGTCAACGCAGCACTCAACCTCGAAAACTTCGCGCTGCATCAGTCGGCGCAGCTCAACCTGCTGCGCGAAACCCTCGACAATCAGGCGCGCACGGTCACCGCAATTGTCGAAGCGGCAACCCCCAAGCTGGCCACCAGCGGCCCCCTGGGCACCAACGTAAACACATACGCATAACACGGCCTGCGTGTGGCACCGCGCCACTGCGGGTTCCATCCACACCCGCGTGCATGGCAGCAGCGCCCCGGCTACGGGCCCAAAACAAAAGAACCTCGCCGCGGCGAGGTTCTTTGCATTCAGCCCGGCACTCGTGCCTCAGCCGCGCCCCAGGCGCTCGCGCTGGTACGTGCCGTCCTGCACATGCTGGCACCATTCCTGGTTTTCCAGATACCACTGCACGGTCTTGCGCAAACCGCTTTCGAAGGTTTCGGCCGGAGCCCAGCCCAGCTCACGCTGAATCTTGCCGGCGTCGATCGCATAACGCTGATCGTGCCCCGGGCGGTCGGCCACAAAAGTGATCAGGTCGGCATAACGCGCAACGCCTGCCGGTTTGTCGGGGCGCATGGTTTCCAGCAATTCACAGATCGCCCGCACCACCTCGATGTTGCGCTTCTCGTTGTGGCCGCCGATGTTGTAGGTTTCGCCCACTTTGCCTTGCGTCAGCACCAGATACAGCGCACGCGCATGGTCTTCCACATACAGCCAGTCGCGCACCTGGTCGCCTTTGCCATAGACCGGCAGCGGCTTGCCTTCGAGCGCATTCAGAATGACCAGCGGAATGAGTTTTTCGGGAAAGTGGTAGGGCCCGTAGTTGTTCGAGCAATTGGTGACCAGCGTGGGCAGGCCATAGGTGCGGCGCCACGCCCTTACCAGGTGGTCTGAACTGGCCTTGCTGGCCGAATACGGCGAACTGGGCGCATACGGGGTGGTTTCGCGGAACAGGTCTTCGGGGCCTTCGAGGTCGCCGTAGACCTCGTCGGTGGAAATGTGGTGAAAGCGGAAAGCCTGCTGTTCGGCCTCGTCGAGCCCGCGCCAGTACTCGCGGGCCGCTTCCAGCAGTACGTAGGTGCCCACGATGTTGGTCTGGATGAACGCCGCCGGCCCGTCGATGGAACGGTCGACATGTGATTCGGCAGCAAGGTGCATGACCGCCTGCGGGCGGTGCTCGCGAAACACGCGGGCCACTTCCGCCGCGTCGCAGATATCGACCTGTTCGAACGCGTAGCGCGGGTCGCTGGAAACCGGGCTCAGCGATTCGAGGTTGCCGGCGTACGTGAGCTTGTCGACGTTCACGACGGAATCTGACGTGTTGCGGATGATGTGGCGAACGACCGCAGAGCCGATGAACCCTGCGCCACCCGTGACGAGTATTTTCATGCTGGAGTGAAGAATGGAGATGGCTAAACCAATGGAAGATAGCATGTTTGCCGGTTGAAACCCCAGCAGCCGTCCATATGTAGAACATACAGGAAAACCCTAGTCACAGGGGGAAGCGCGTGTTACACTACCCCCGTTTCAGGTATTTGCTGCAGCAACGCAGCCCTCTCTCGCGCGCCACGCACTCCCATGCCCCTCGCGGCCTTCGCGCGCTTTTCCTGTATACGCCCGCTGCGGCGCATTAAACGGAGCCCCTCGCTCCGACCCGGCACATCGCCACCGATCCGTTCCATCGAACGCATCAAAAACGCCCATGCCCCACGGGCACCCGGCGTTTTCGCTCCAGTCGCCCACCGGCGGCCCTGGATTTTGTTCGACCCACAGAAGGAGAACATATGGCTAAGGAAGAACTCATCGAAATGGGCGGTCTCGTCACCGAAGTCCTGCCCGATTCCCGTTTTCGCGTCACCCTCGACAATGGTCACAACGTAGTGGCCTACACCGGCGGAAAAATGCGCAAGCACCACATCCGCATTCTGGCCGGCGACAAGGTCTCGCTCGAGATGTCGCCCTACGATCTGGGCAAGGCCCGCATCGTCTACCGCCACATTGCCGGCCGCCCCGCAGGCGCGTCGACCCAGCGCCGTCGCCGCCGCTGATCTCCTGCGCCTGAACGGCGCACCCCCACGCGGCATTACAATTGCTCCACGGCGTCATTGCATCTGGAGCAAGCGTGAAACAGAATATCGAAACTGAAACGGCAGCCGGCCGCCCTGTCGCCCCGCCGCCCAGCCTCAGCACGCTGCCTGAGTGGGCGCACTTCGAGCAGGCGGCACGTGCCGCGCGTATCGATCCCTCCCGGCTGTGCGTCATCAATGCAGCCGGAATCAATCTCGACACGAGCGGGCAGCACGCGTCCGAGGCCCTGCAGGAAGCGGCCGCCGACCTGCTTGCCGCACGTAACTTCAACGCCGCTCGCGAACAGCTGCTGAGCGGTGGGGTCGTGAATCCCACCGAAAACCGGGCCGCCTGGCACACGGCGCTGCGTGCGCCCGCCACCGTGCCCGAAGTCGCTGCAGAACGCCAGCGACTCATCGAATTCATTCACACGGCCGATTCCGAACGCCGCTGGCGCAACATCGTGCACATCGGCATCGGCGGCAGCGACTGGGGCGTAAGGCTGGCCGTTGCCGCCTTCGGCTATGCCGGCACCTGGCGCCGGGTTCACTTCGTGGCCAACATCGACGGCCATGCCATTCAGGGCGGGCTGTCGGGGTTCGACCCGCACGATACGCTCGTGGTGATGGCGTCCAAATCGTTCACCACGGCCGAAACGCTGGAAAACGGCCGGCGTGCGCTCGAGTGGCTGCAAGCCGCCGGCGTGGCCGACCCCTACAAGCAGATGATCGCCATCACGGCACGCCCCGAAGCCGCACGCGAATGGGGCATTCCCGACGCACACATATTCAAGATCTGGGACTGGGTGGGCGGCCGCTTCTCGCTGTGGTCGGCCGTGAGCCTCACCACCGCCCTGGCCGTAAGTGCCGACGTCATCGCCGGCATGCAGGCGGGTGCCGCGGCCATGGACAAACACTTTGCCGAAGCACCCATCGCCGAAAACGCCCCGGTGCAGATGGCACTGTCGGGTATCGTGAACCGCAGCGTCCTGGGCTACGGCTCGCTCAACATTGCGCCCTACGACTTTCGCCTCGCGAACCTCGTGCCCTACATTCAGCAGCTCGAAATGGAATCACTGGGCAAATCGGTGGATATTGCCGGTGATCGGGTCAGTGTGCCCACGGGCCCGGCTGTGTGGGGCATGCCCGGCACCGACGCCCAGCACACGTTCTTCCAGTGGCTGCATCAGGGTAGCGACGGTGCTCCGGTCGATTTCATCGTGTGCGCCCAGGCTGATCACGGCTGGCCGCATCATCACCGCATTCTCATGGCCCACTGCCTAGCGCAACGCCAGGCTCTGCTACGCGGCAAGTCGTACGACGAGGCGCTGCAGGAATGCCTGGCCGACGGCATGCCACTCGAGCGGGCGCAATGGCTGGCGCGTCACCGCCTGCATGGCGGCGGGCGGCCCTCGAACCTCATCATCCTGCAGCGGCTTTCGCCGTACACGCTGGGGGCATTGCTTGCCCTGTACGAGCACAAGGTGTTCGTGCAGGGTCTGGTGTGGGGCATCAACCCGTTCGACCAGTGGGGCGTGGAATACGGCAAGGTGCTGGCCAAAGGCCTGACCCGCATGCTCGAAAGCTGCGACCCGGTCGACCCGGGTTACGACGCCTCTACTGCGTACTGGGTCGAGCGCCTCAGAGGCCCATGCACAGGTACTTGATCACCATGTAATCATCGAGGCCGTAGCGTGAGCCCTCGCGCCCCACGCCCGATTGCTTCACCCCGCCAAACGGGGCGGCCTCGTTCGACACGATACCGGTATTGATACCCACCATGCCGTATTCCAGGGCCTCGGCCACACGCCACACGCGCCCCAGGTCACGGCTGTAGAAATACGCGGCCAGCCCGAACTCGGTGTCGTTGGCCATATCAATGACTTCGGCGTCGCTGCTGAAGCGAAAGAGCGGCGCAACAGGGCCGAAGGTTTCTTCCTTGGCCACCCGCATGGCGGGCGTCATGTTGGCCAGAACGGTGGGTTCGAAGAACGTGCCGCCCAGAGCGTGCACGCGCCCGCCGGTCAACACCTCGGCCCCCTGCTCCAGGGCGTCATCGATGTGTTCCTGTACCTTGCGCACCGCCGGCTCGTCGATCAGCGGGCCGATGCTCACTCCTTCTTCCAGGCCATTGCCCACGCGCAGCCCGCGCACCGCCTCGACCAGCTTCTGCGCAAACGCGTCGTAGACGTTTTCGTGTACGTACAGACGATTGGCGCACACACAGGTCTGACCGGTGTTGCGATACTTGCTGGCGATGGCCCCCTGCACGGCGGCATCGAGGTCGGCGTCGTCAAACACGATGAAGGGCGCATTGCCCCCGAGTTCCATCGACACCTTCTTGATGGTGGAAGCGGTCTGCTGCATGAGCGTGCGCCCGACTTCGGTGGAGCCGGTGAAGCTCAGCTTGCGCACCAGCGGATTGCCGGTCATTTCGCCGCCGATCTCCGACGCCGAGCCGGTGACCACGGAAAACACGCCGGGCGGCACACCCGCTTCCTCTGCAAGAACCGCCAGGGCAAGGGCCGAAAACGGCGTCTGCGAGGCCGGCTTGACCATGATCGGACAGCCGGCCGCCAACGCGGCAGCTGCCTTGCGCGTGATCATGGCGGCGGGAAAGTTCCAGGGCGTAATGGCCGCACATACCCCGACCGGTTCCTTGAGCACCACGATGCGTGTGTTGGGCGAAGGCGAAGGAATGGTGTCGCCGTAGGCACGCTTGGCCTCTTCCGCAAACCACTCGAAATACGCCGCTGCGTACGCCACCTCACCGCGCGCTTCGGCAAGAGGCTTGCCCTGCTCGAGCGTCATGATGCGGGCAAGGTCATCGGCATGCCGATGCATCAGCCCATGCCAGCGGCGCAGAATCGCGGCGCGCTCACGTGCAGGCATGGCACGCCACTGCGGCCAGGCGTCATTGGCGGCCTCGATGGCACGCCGCGTTTCGGCCGCCCCCATGCGTGGCACGCTGCCCAGCGTCTCGTGTGTGGCGGGGTTCGTCACTTCGATCACGGCGCCCTGGTCGGCGTCGCACCAGGCCCCCGCCACATAGCACTGTTGCCGGAACAACGTTGGAGTGTTCAGATCCTGCACTTTCCACCTCGCTTGTCTCAAGTACGATAATTCAGAGTATCTTACTCCCCCGGCCCCGGCGCTTTGCACACGCACGGGCACTGCACAGCATCACCTTCATGCAAGCCAAAGACTACCGCGACCTGTTTCTACTTGCCGCCATCTGGGGCAGTTCCTTTCTGTTCATGCGCCTGAGCGTGGCCGAGTTCGGGCCGTTCGCTCTGGCGGAAGTGCGCCTGGGGCTGAGCGCGCTCATGCTGCTTGCCGTGGCCGCCTTGCGCGGGCGCCTGGGTCTGATCTGGAGGCACGTGCGCCACATCAGCATCGTCGGCATCTTTGCTTCGGGCCTGCCGTTCGTGTGCTTCAGCATTGCCGCACAAAGCGTGCCGGCGGGCGTCATGGCCGTCATCAATGCCATTACGCCGCTGTTCGGTGCGCTGATCGCCTGGCTCTGGCTGCGGGAACAACTTTCGCCGGCGCGCATACTGGGGCTGGTGGTGGGGTTCAGCGGCATTCTGGTGCTCGTGTGGAGCGATCTGTCGTTCGGCCCCGGCACCATGGGCTGGGGCGTAGTCGCCTGCCTGGGGGCGGCCGTGTGCTACGGCATTGCCGCCAGCTACACCACGCGTTACCTGAAAGGTGTGGATCCCATCGCCCTGGCAGCCGGCAGCATCACCAGTGCGGCGCTCTTCGCATTGCCCACGGCCATCGTCATGTGGCCCGAGGCCCCGGTTTCCGCCGGATCATGGGCCGCCGCCTCGGCGCTTGCGCTGTTGTGCACGGGGGTGGCCTACATCATCTTCTACGGGCTGGTCGACCGTGTCGGAGCCACCCGCAGCATCACCGTCACCTTTCTGGTGCCGTTGTTCGGCATTCTGTGGGGAGCGCTGATTCTGCATGAGCCGGTCACCCTGCGCATGCTTGCGGGCACCTCCATCGTGCTGTTGGGTACACTGCTGGCCACCGGCTTCATCGGAAGCCGCGCATCTGCCGCCGCCCGGTAATGGCAGGCCGGCCCGGCAAAGGAAGCCCTTACCATGTGCCTGATCTGCGAACGCCTGGCGGCGAATCCCAACAACCCCTTATTCCGGAGGCATCTAGTGTCAACACCCTTCGAACGGCTCAAGCAGTCCTGCGCAGCCGAATGGCGCGCGTACTGCGAGCATGAATTCGTCAGGCAGCTTGGCGCCGGCACTCTTCCCATGGAAGCGTTCCAGCACTATTTGAAGCAGGATTACCTGTTTCTGGTGCACTTCGGCCGCGCCTGGGGGCTGGCGGTCTACAAGAGCCGTGACATCGGTCAGCTGCGCCAGTCGCTCGATTCGCTCAAGGCCATCATCGATGTCGAGCTCGACCTGCACGTGAAGTACTGCGGCGAGTGGGGGATTTCCGAAGCGCAGCTCGCGCAACTGGAGGAGTCGCGCGCCACCCTCGCCTATACGCGCTACGTGCTCGAAACCGGTAACCGGGGCGACATCCTCGATCTGCACGTGGCGCTCGCCCCCTGCATCGTGGGGTATGCAGAAATCGGCAACTGGCTCGTCGACCAGCGCTTTACGGTCAGGCTCGACAACCCCTACGGCGCGTGGATCGACATGTACACGTCAAAGGAATTCCAGCAGGCCGCACAGGCCGAGGTCGACTGGATCAACGCCCAGATGGCCGACATCAGCGACAAGCGCTTCCAGGAACTGGCCCGCATTTTCTCGGAAGCCACACGCCTCGAGGCCGATTTCTGGCAAATGGGCCTCACACTGCAAAACTGACGCACACATCGCGATAAAATCGGGGGAATGGCCAGACTCCCCCGTCTTTACGCCCCCGACACGGCCCAGCTCGCCCAGGCACGCTTTGCCCGGCCGCTGGCCACCCCGCACGACCCCACACCCTCCGCCGCACTCGACCAAATCCGAGACTGGCTCGCCGCCGAAGTTCGCGCGCACGCGCTTGCCGTGCATGGCTGGGCCATTGTTCCCGACCGCATCGTTCTTCTTGCCACACCCGCCACACCCTCGGGCCTGTCGCGGGTCATCCAGGGCATGGGCCGGCGCATGGCGACCCGGCTCACGCTCGGCAGGGTGTTCGAAGGGCGTTACCGCAGCGCGCTGCTCGACGCCGCCTGGGTGCCGGCCGGCCTGGTGTGGGTTGAATCGCTTCCCGTGCAGTTGGGGTATGTCGACGTGCCCCAACGCTGGCCTTGGTCGTCGGCCCGCGAGCACGTCGGGCTGCGCTCGGAAGGCGGCTGGATGACGGAGCATGCGGGCTACTGGGGGCTGGGCAACACGCCGTTTGCGCGTCAGGCGAGCCACCAGGTCCGGCTTGAAAGCGGCCTGTCCGAAGCAGACGCGACCCGCATCGAGCGCGCCGTGTTCGGTCAATGGGCGCTTGGCGAGGCGGGCTTCATGGCCACGTTGAGCGCGCGCAGCAACCGGCGTGTTGCGCCGGCGCCGCGAGGCAGGCCTCGCAAAGCCCCTATTGAAAATACTGTTACAAAATAATTTGCCTCAGTTGCGTGGCATTGCGGTAAACGTGCATGCGCACCATCAAACCCATATCGTTTTGCTTTCATTTCCTTGGGTGCGTCCCTTATTTTTGAACAGAAAAACACTCAGCCTGTAAAAGGGGGACGCACCCCAAATTTTCTTGTTGTGCGACGCAAAAAGCGGCGTTAACTTTTTTATCGGGACTGCGCCACACCGCGCCATATCCCCGCCGCTGCCGGGCGCCCCCTGCTGCCCGGCCACACCCGATCCGCGAGCAAGAAAATGCCAGAGTTCGAATCCGCCGCCTCCGCCCGCTCCCAGAAGCGGGCGCCCACCGTGGTACCGCGCCACGCGCCCGCGCTGCCGCCCCCCCAGGGCCTGTATCACCCCAATCGCGAACACGACGCCTGTGGCGTGGGTTTCGTGGCCCACATCAAGGGGCGCCGCAGTCACGCCATCATCCAGCAGGGCCTCAAAATCCTGGAAAACCTCGACCATCGCGGCGCAGTGGGAGCTGACGAGCTGATGGGCGATGGCGCCGGCATTCTGATCCAGATTCCGGATGCGCTGTACCGCGAAGACATGGCCGCACAGGGCGTGGAGCTGCCGCCGCCCGACGAATACGGCGTGGCCATGGTGTTCCTGCCGAAGGAAACCGCCTCGCGCCTGGCCTGTGAACGCGAACTCGAGAGCGCGGTACGCGACGAAGGGCAGGTGGTGCTGGGCTGGCGCGACGTGCCCGTAGACCACGACATGCCGATGTCGCCGACGGTGCGCGCCTGTGCGCCCGTGATCCGGCAGCTGTTCATCGGCCGGGGCCCCGGCATCTCGGTACCCGATGCGCTGGAGCGCAAGCTGTACGTGATCCGCAAGACCGCCAGCCATGCGATTCAGCAGATGAAGCTCGCTCACGGGCGCGAATACTTCGTGCCATCGATCTCGGTACGCACCGTCGTCTACAAAGGCCTGCTGCTGGCCGGCCAGGTGGGCGTGTACTACCGCGACCTGGCCGACTCGCGCGCCGTCTCGGCCCTGGCTCTGGTGCACCAGCGCTTCTCGACGAACACGTTCCCCGCCTGGCCCCTCGCCCACCCCTACCGCATGATCGCCCACAACGGCGAAATCAACACGGTGAAGGGCAACTTCAACTGGTTGCGGGCCCGTGAGGGCGCCATGGAGTCTGCAGTGCTCGGCGAAGACCTGGCCAAGCTCTACCCCATCGTCTACGAAGGGCAGTCTGACACCGCAACGTTCGACAACTGCCTCGAGCTGCTGGTCATGGCGGGCTATTCACTTGCGCACGCCATGATGATGATGATTCCCGAGGCGTGGGAACAGCATGCCGACATGGACGAGAACCGCCGCGCGTTTTACGAGTACCACGCGGCACTCATGGAACCCTGGGACGGTCCCGCGGCCGTCGCCTTCACCGACGGCCGGCAGATCGGCGCCACCCTCGATCGCAACGGGCTGCGCCCGGCACGCTACCTGATCACCGACGACGACATGGTGGTCATGGCGTCGGAAGCCGGCACCCTGCCCATTCCCGCGCATCGCATCGTCAAGAAATGGCGCCTGCAGCCGGGCAAGATGTTCCTGATCGATCTGCAGCAGGGCCGCATCATCAACGACGAAGAAATCAAATCGCAGCTGGCCAACATGCGGCCGTACCGGCAGTGGATCGAGCGGCTGCGCATCAAGCTCGACAGCCTGGATGCCCCCGCCGGCGCCGAGCTGCCACGGCCTGCCACGCCGCTGCTCGATCGGCAGCAGGCCTTCGGCTGGAGCCAGGACGATCTGCGCGTGATTCTGGAACCCATGGCGCGCAACAGCGAGGAACTGGTGGGTTCGATGGGCAACGACGCGCCGCTCGCCGTACTGTCGAACCGCAACAAACCGTTCTACAACTACTTCCGGCAGCTGTTCGCCCAGGTTACGAACCCGCCGATCGACCCGATTCGGGAACAGATGGTGATGTCGCTGGTGTCGTTCATCGGCCCCAAGCCGAATCTGCTCGACATCAACAACGTCAATCCGCCGCAGCGCATCGAAGTGGCCCAGCCGGTGCTCGACTTTGCCGCAATGGCGCGCATCCGCAACATCGAAAGCATCACGCACGCCAAGTTCCGCTGCCAGGAACTCGATATCACCTACCCGGTGGAGTGGGGCCCGCAGGGCATCGAGGCCTACCTGGCATCCCTGTGCTCGAACGCCGCCGATGCCGTGTTGAGCGGCTACAACATCCTGCTGATCAGCGACCGCAACGTCAACACCGAACGTGTCGCCATTCCGGCGCTGCTGGCTACCTCCGCCATCCATCACCACCTGATCCGGGTGGGTCTGCGCACGCGCACGGGGCTGGTCGTGGAAACCGGATCCGCCCGCGAAGTGCACCACTTTGCCCTGCTGGGCGGCTACGGCGCCGAGGCCGTGCACCCGTATCTGGCTCTGGAAACCCTCAGCACGCTGCCCGAACCCGACAAGGCCGTGGCCAACTACATCAAGGCCGTGGGCAAGGGGCTGAACAAGGTGATGTCGAAAATGGGCATCTCCACCTATATGTCGTACACCGGCGCACAGATCTTCGAGGCCGTGGGCCTGTCGAGCGAGCTGGTGGAAAAATACTTCACCGGCACCAGCAGCCACATCGAAGGCGTGGGCATCTTCGAGATCGCGGAAGAGGCGCTGCGCATGCATGCGGCCGCATTCAGCGACGACCCGGTGCTGAAAGACGATCTGGACACCGGCGGGGAATACGCCTGGCGCGTGCGCGGCGAAGAACACATGTGGACACCCGACGCCATCGCACGCCTGCAGCACGCCACACGCGGCAACAACTACACCACCTACAAGGAATACGCCCAGCTCATCAACGATCAGTCGCGCCGGCTCATGACCCTGCGTGGCCTGTTCGAATTCAAGGTCGATCCGGCCCGCGCGATTCCGCTTTCCGAAGTCGAACCGGCCAAGGAAATCGTGAAGCGCTTCGCAACCGGCGCCATGTCGCTCGGCTCGATCTCCACCGAAGCCCACGCCGTGCTGGCCGTGGCGATGAACCGCATCGGCGGCAAGTCGAATACCGGCGAAGGGGGTGAAGACGAACTGCGCTACCGTGCGGAAATGCGCCAGGGCAAAAGCCCGATCCGCAAGGGCGAGACGCTTGCCTCCTTCCTGGGGCGCGAGCGCATCGAGGCCGACGTACCGCTGGCGGCCGGCGACTCGCTTCGTTCGCGCATCAAGCAGGTGGCCTCCGGGCGCTTCGGCGTCACGGCTGAATACCTGAGCAGCGCCGATCAGATCCAGATCAAGATGGCGCAGGGCGCCAAGCCCGGCGAAGGGGGCCAGCTGCCCGGCCACAAGGTGTCGGAATACATTGCCAAGCTGCGTCACTCCGTGCCCGGCGTCGGCCTGATTTCGCCCCCGCCGCATCACGACATCTACTCGATCGAAGACCTGGCCCAGCTGATTCACGATCTCAAGAACGTCAATCCGCACGCCTCGATTTCGGTGAAGCTGGTGTCGGAAGTGGGCGTGGGCACCATTGCCACCGGTGTCGCCAAGGCAAAGGCCGATCACGTCGTGATCGCCGGGCACGACGGCGGCACGGGCGCCTCGCCGGTCTCGTCGATCAAGCACGCCGGCACACCGTGGGAACTGGGCCTTGCAGAAACCCAGCAGACACTTGTGCTGAATAACCTGCGTTCACGTATTCGCGTGCAGGCCGACGGGCAGATGAAGACCGGGCGCGACGTGGTGATCGGCGCGCTGTTGGGTGCCGACGAGTTCGGGTTTGCCACGGCGCCTCTGGTCGTGGAAGGCTGCATCATGATGCGCAAATGCCACCTGAACACCTGCCCCGTGGGCGTGGCCACTCAGGACCCCGTGCTGCGACGCAAGTTTCAGGGCAAGCCCGAACACGTGGTGAACTACTTCTTCTTCGTTGCCGAAGAAGTGCGCGAGATCATGGCCCAGCTGGGCGTGCGCCGCTTCGAAGACCTGATCGGCCGCGTGGAACTGCTCGACACGCGCCGCAGCGTCGAACATTGGAAGGCCCGCGGGCTGGATTTCAGCCGTCTGCTGCACGCCGTGCCCAGCGACGAACCCCTGCATCAGGTGTACGAACAGAATCACAACCTCGACAAGGCGCTCGATCACGAACTGATCTCGCGCAGCCGTGCGGCACTCGAACGCGGCGACAAGGTCTCGTTCATCATGCCGGTGCGCAACCGCAACCGCAGCGTCGGAGCCATGCTGTCGGGCGAGGTGGCCCGCCGCTACGGGCACGACGGCCTGGCGGACGACACGATACACATCCAGCTCAATGGCACCGCCGGCCAGAGCTTCGGCGCCTTCCTGGCGCGCGGCATCACGCTCGACCTGGTGGGCGAAGCCAACGATTACGTGGGCAAAGGGCTTTCGGGGGGCCGCCTCATCGTGCGCTCGCCGAACGACTTCCGCGGCTTCGGGCCCGATCACATCATCGCCGGCAATACCGTGCTGTACGGTGCGCTGGCCGGTGAAGCCTATTTCAACGGCGTGGCCGGCGAACGCTTCGCCGTGCGCAATTCGGGCGCCACCGCGGTCGTGGAAGGCGTGGGGGATCACGGCTGCGAATACATGACCGGCGGCACCGTGGTGGTGCTGGGCGAGACGGGCCGCAACTTCGCGGCAGGCATGTCAGGCGGCGTGGCCTACGTCTGGGACCCCGACGGCAGCTTCCAGCGCCGCTGCAATACGGCCATGGTGGGCCTGGAAGCCGTGCTGCCGCACGCCGAACAGGAGGCCCGGGCCGAGCGCCACGTGTGGCACTGTGCCATACCCGGCGGCGAGCGCGAGACCGACGAAACGCTGCTGCGCCGCCTGATCGAAAACCACTACCGCTACACCGGCAGCTTCCGCGCGCGCGACATGCTCGACCAATGGGACCGCAGCCGGCGCGAGTTCGTAAAGGTCATGCCGGCGGAATACCGCCGCGCCCTGGCCAAACTGTGGCAGGCCGCCAACCCCGAAAACATTGCCGCCTGAGGAATCGAAATGGGCAAGATCACCGGATTTCTTGAACTGCAACGCGTTGAGGAGCGCCACGAGCCGCCCCAGGTGCGCGTGCGCCACTGGAAGGAGTTCGTCGAGCGGCTCGACGACGAACACGCCCGACAGCAGGGCGCCCGCTGCATGGACTGCGGCATTCCCTTCTGCCACAACGGCTGCCCCGTCAACAACATCATTCCCGACTGGAACGATCTCGTGTACCGCGGCCAATGGCGCCGTGCACTCGACGTGCTGCATTCCACCAACAACTTCCCCGAGTTCACGGGGCGCATCTGCCCGGCACCCTGCGAGGCGGCCTGTACGCTGAACATCAACGATGACGCGGTCGGCATCAAGTCGATCGAGCACTTCATCATCGACAAGGGCTGGGAAGAAGGCTGGGTCGTACCCCAGGCAGCGGCGCGCAAGACGGGCCGTAAGGTGGCCGTGGTCGGATCGGGCCCTGCCGGGCTCGCCTGCGCCCAGCAGCTGGCCCGCGCCGGTCATGCGGTGACCCTGTTCGAAAAGAGCAACCGCATCGGCGGGCTGCTTCGCTACGGCATCCCCGATTTCAAGCTCGACAAGGGGCTCATCAACCGCCGCCTGGCGCAAATGGAAGCCGAAGGGGTGGAGTTCATGCCGTCCACCTATGTCGGCAACGCAACCGACGCCCCCGAAGGGGTGGCCGTGCGCACGCCGCAGGAACTGCACGCAGAATTCGACGCCATCGTGCTGACGGGCGGCGCCGAAACGCCGCGCGATCTGCCGGTTCCCGGCCGCGAACTGCGCGGCGTGCATTTCGCCATGGATTTCCTGCGCCAGCAGAACATGGTGAATGCCGGCGACCGCGTGCCGCGCCAGATCAGCGCGCGCGACAAGCACGTGATCGTGATTGGCGGCGGCGACACCGGTTCCGACTGCGTGGGCACCAGCAACCGCCAGGGCGCGGCTTCGGTCACCCAGTTCGAATTGATGCCGCGTCTTCCGGAAGTGGAAGACAAGCCACTGACGTGGCCCTACTGGCCGGCGCGCCTGCGTACCTCATCTTCGCACGAGGAAGGCTGCGAACGTGACTGGGCCGTAGCCACCAAAGCCCTGGAGGGCCGCAACGGCAAGGTCGAAAAGCTGATCGCCGCGCGGGTGGAGTGGTTCCGCGACAAGGCGACGGGGCAGATGAAGATGCGCGAGGTGGAAGGCTCGCAGTTCGAACTCAAGGCCGACCTGGTGCTGCTCGCCATGGGCTTTGTCGCGCCGGTACGCTCGGTGCTCGACGCATTCGGCGTCGAGGCCGACGCGCGCGGCAGCGTGCGGGCCGACACGGTGAACTACCGCAGCAACGTTGACAAGGTGTTCGCGGCGGGCGACATGCGACGCGGCCAGTCACTGGTGGTGTGGGCGATCCGCGAGGGGCGCCAGTGCGCCCGGGCGGTCGACGAGTTCCTGATGGGAAGCAGTACGCTGCCGCGCTGAGCGGTGCAGCGCGACGCTTGATACTTGCACGATACAATGAGGCCATGATCACCGACCATGTGCCATGACCTCCGTCTCGCCCCCCGACACCATCCTGCAGTTCAACGACGTCTCGCTTGGCTACGGCGACTTCACCGTGCTCAGCGGCATCAGCATCCAGGCGCTCAAGGGGCAGGTCGTTGCGCTCATGGGCGGCTCAGGGTCGGGTAAAACCACCCTGCTGCGTGCCGCCACGGCCCAGATCGTGGCCCAGAAGGGCCGGGTCACGGCGTTCGGCCAGGATATCGCCCAGCTTACGGGCGAATCCCTGCGCCAGCTGCGCCAGCGCATGGGCGTGCTGTTCCAGCAGGGTGCACTCTTTACCGATCTGAACGTCTTCGAAAACGTTGCGTTCCCGCTGCGCGAACACACCCGTATCTCCGAAGCGCAAATTCAAGATCGCGTACTCGAGAAGCTCGATGCCGTGGGGCTGGAGGCGGCGGCGCACCTGCGCATTTCCGAGATCTCGGGGGGCATGGCGCGGCGCGTGGCGCTCGCACGTGCAATCGTTCTGGAACCCGAGCTCATTCTGTACGATGAACCGTTCGCCGGGCTCGATCCCATTTCACTGGGCATTACCGCACGCCTGATCCGCGACCTCACCGACAAGCTCAAATGTGCTTCGGTGCTGATCACGCATGACGTCAAGGAATCGTTCGCGATTGCCGACCAGGTGTACATGGTGGGCCAGGGCAAACTCATCGCCGAGGGCACGCCGGCCGAACTTTCAGCGTCGACCGACCCGTTCGTGCGTCAGTTCCTCGACGCCCAGCCCGACGGCCCCATTGCCTTCCATTACCCCGTAACGCCGGCCTACACGAAGTGGCTGGAACAACGTTCGAGGCGCCGCTCATGAGCACGCCGTTTGAACTCATTTCCCGTTTGGGCGCCCGCGTACGCAAAAGCATCACGGGGCTCGGGGCCTTCATGCGGCTGGGCGGCGCCATACTGGCCCGCAGCGGCGCGGCCCTGCGCCGGGCGCGGCTGGTGTCGCAACAGGTGCATTTCATCGGCAACCATTCACTGCTGATCATTGCCGTTTCGGGCCTGTTCGTGGGCTTCGTGCTGGGCCTGCAGGGCTACTACACGCTGAGCCGTTACGGATCCGAAGAAGCGCTGGGCCTGCTCGTGGCGCTTTCGCTCACACGCGAGCTCGGGCCCGTGGTCACGGCCCTGCTGTTTGCAGGGCGCGCGGGCACGTCGCTCACGGCCGAAATCGGCCTCATGAAAGCGGGCGAACAGCTTGCCGCCATGGAAGTGATGGCCGTCGATCCCATACGCAGGGTGCTGGTGCCACGCTTCTGGGGCGGCGTCATCGCCATGCCGGTGCTGGCCGCTGTCTTTTCCATGGTGGGTGTCATCGGCGGCTGGGTGGTCGGCGTGCTGCTCATCGGCATTGACCCGGGCGCCTTCTGGTCGCAAATGCAGGAAGGCGTCGACGTCATCAACGACGTTCTGAATGGTTTCATCAAGAGCGTAGTGTTCGGCATTGCGGTCACGCTGGTGGCGCTGCACGCCGGCTGGACAGCGCGCGCCACGCCCGAGGGCGTCTCCCGTGCCACGACCCGAACGGTCGTGCACAGTTCCCTGCTCGTGCTGGGGCTCGACTTCGTCATGACGGCCCTGATGTTCGGCAACTGATTTGATGGATACACGACATGACCCGTGACAAAACCGATTTCTGGGTGGGGCTCTTCGTACTGCTGGGAGCGATTGCACTCATCTTCCTGGCTCTGCGCGCCGGCAACATGAGCTCGTTCTCGTTCGCCCCCACCTACCAGGTACAGGCCCACTTCGACAACCTGGGCGGCCTCAAGGTACGGGCACCTGTCAAGAGCAGCGGCGTGGTGGTGGGCCGGGTGGCGTCCATCGGCTTCGACAACGAACGGTTTCAGGCCGTGGTGACCCTCGACCTCGAGTCGCGCTACCAGTTTCCCAGCGACTCGTCGGTGTCGATCCTGACCTCGGGCCTGCTCGGCGAGCAATACATCGGAATAACACCCGGCGGTGAAGATAAAATGCTCGCCGATGGAAGCACCGTTCAATACACCCAGAGCGCGGTAGTGCTGGAAGAACTTATCAGCAAGTTCCTCTACAGCTCGGCCGGCAGCCAGGACCAACAATGAAAAATCAAACCCGTCATACCCCGCGTCGCCGCTACAGCCTTGGCCTGGCGGCCGCCGCCGTCGCCCTGGCATCAGGCTGCGCAACCGTAGAATCCCCCAGCCCGCGCGACCCGCTCGAAAGCTTCAACCGCGGCGTCTTCGCGTTCAACGACGCGATCGACGGCGCGCTGTTCAAGCCCATCGCCTACGCCTACCGCGATCTCACGCCCGCCCCGGCGCGCTCCTGTATTCGCAACGTGTTCGGTAACCTCGAAGACGTGTGGTCGGCGTTCAACAGCCTGTTGCAGGCACGCGGCCACGACTTCTTCAACACGCTCGGGCGCGTCATGTTCAACTCCACCATGGGCCTGGGCGGCTGCATCGACGTGGCCACCATGAACGGCGCCCACAAGATCAACAACGATCTGGGCACGACGCTGGGCGTGTGGGGAATCGGCACCGGGCCGTACCTGGTGGCGCCGATCTGGGGCCCGACCACGTTGCGCGACGGCGCGGCCACCCTGGGTGGCCTGGCGGCAAATGTGTCGCCCATCACGCCCATCAAGGCCATCGACGACGTACCCGTGCGCAACTCCATCATCGGCCTGTATGCGCTCGACACGCGCGAAAGCCTGCTCGACGCCGACGAACTGGTGAATCGCACCGCACTCGACCGCTACAGTTTCATCCGCGACGCCTACCTGCAGCGCCGCGACGCGCTGGTGAACCAGCGCACGTCCGATGGCGCCGCCCTGCCCGATTATTCCGATGACGAGCTGCCCGACTACACCGACCCGCAGCCCGATACACAATGATTGAGGCGGGTACGCCCGTTGCAGCGTATGCGCCCCGCACCCCGAAAAGGACACTCATGCACGATCAACACACGTCTTTCTCCATCACTGGCATGAGCCGCCGGCTGTTCATGGCGGCGTGCGTCGCCCTGGCCGCCCTCGTTGCCGTGGCGCCCGCGCACGCCCAGGCACCGGTCGACCCCAAGGCGGAACCGAACGTCTTCGTGGAAACCATTGCCAGCAACGCCCTGCAGGCCGTCAAGAACGACGAGGCGGTGAAACGTGGCGACCTCAAGCGCATCAACGAGCTGGTCGACCAGCTGATCATGCCTTACGTCAACTTCGAGAAAACCACGCGTCTTGCGGCCGGGCGCCACTGGCGCCAGGCAAACCCCGAGCAGCGCACGGCGCTGGTCGAGGCGTTCAAGGGCACACTCATCCGCACCTACAGCGGCGCGCTGGCGAACGTCGATGCCGTTTCGCGCATCGACATCCAGCCGTTCCGTGGCGATGCCAACGCCGACGACGTGGTGGTGCGATCACTGGTCAACCGCAGCAACGGCCCTTCGGTGGCCGTCGATTACCGGCTCGAGAAAACCCCGCAGGGCTGGAAGGTGTACGACCTGAACATCGAAAATATCTGGCTGATCCAGAACTACCGCAACCAGTTCGCGCAGCAGATCCAGCAATCGGGCATCGACGGCCTGATCGAAGCGCTGAATCGCAACAACCTCAAGTAGTCGCGCCCGCACGCCTGCCCGCGTCCGTCCACCCGCGCAGGCCTGCCGCCCGATATGCAACGGTGCGTCCCGGTGGTGGCGCCTAAGGGAAAACCTGTACCGCTTATAATGACAGGCCGGTCCACCACCGCCTTTATGGCCCAAATGTCCGCGCTGAAACTCCAAAACATCTCAAAAATCTATTCTCCCCGCAGTCGCCGTCTTTCCGAGCTCCTGAGCGGCCGGCCCCGCCGGTCCGGTTTCCAGGCGCTCGACGACGTGAGCTTCACCGTGGAGCACGGTGAGTTCTTCGGCCTGCTGGGGCCCAATGGCGCGGGCAAAACCACCCTCATCTCCATTCTGGCGGGCCTGGCACGGGCCACCCGCGGCACGGCCCAGGTGTGTGGCTACGATGTCGTCAGTCAGTTCCGGGAAGCGCGTCAGTCGCTGGGGGTCGTTCCGCAAGAGATCGTTTACGACCCCTTCTTCACGGTGCGCGAAACCCTGCGCCTGCAATCGGGCTATTTCGGGCTGCGCCGCAACGACGACTGGATCGATGAGGTGCTGACCAATCTGGGGCTGATCGACAAGGCCGACACCAACATGCGTGCCCTGTCGGGCGGCATGAAGCGGCGCGTTCTGGTCGCACAGGCATTGGTGCACCGGCCGCCGGTCATCATTCTCGACGAGCCCACCGCAGGCGTCGACGTCGATCTGCGACGCACGCTGTGGGAATTCATTTCCCGCCTGAACAAGGACGGCCACACAATATTGCTCACCACCCATTACCTGGAAGAGGCCGAAGCCCTGTGCGGGCGCATTGCCATGCTCAAGCAGGGCCGGCTCATCGCGCTCGACACCACCGAAGCGCTGCTGGCGCAGGTGGGCGGCCACGATCTGGAAGACGCATTCGTGCGCTTCATGCAGGGCGAAGTGCTGGAGAGCGCGGCATGAGCAGTACTCCGATCCGCCAGCGCCGTGACGACATGGGCTCCGGCTTTCCCACCCTGCTGCGCAAGGAAGTGCAGCGCTTCTGGAAGGTGGGCTTCCAGACCATCGCCGCACCGGTGCTCACCGCGCTGCTGTATCTGCTGATCTTCGCCCATGTGCTGGAAGACCGCGTGCAGGTGTACGATTCGGTGCCCTACACGGCCTTCCTGATTCCCGGGCTCATGATGATGAGCATGCTGCAGAACGCCTTCGCCAACCCGTCGTCGTCACTCATTCAGAGCCGCATCACGGGCAATCTGGTGTTCATCCTGCTGCCGCCGCTTTCGCACCTCGAAATTTACGGCGCCTACCTGCTGGCCTCGATCGCGCGCGGCCTGTGCTGTGGCATTGGCGTGTGGCTGGTCGCGCTGTTCTTCATCGATCTGCCCGTGCATCACGCCGGCTGGCTCATCACGTTCTCGGTACTGTCTTGCGGCGTCATGGGTAATCTGGGCATCATTGCCGGGCTGTGGTCCGAAAAATTCGACCAGCTTGCGGCGTTCCAGAACTTCCTGATCATGCCTGCCACTTTCCTGTCGGGCGTGTTCTACTCCATCCACAGCCTGCCCCCCTTCTGGCAGGCCGTCTCGCACTGGAATCCCGTGTTCTACATGATCGACGGGTTCCGCCACGGATTCTTCGAGGCGTCCGACGTCTCGCCCTGGCACAGCCTGGCCGTCGTGTCGGCTGTGTTCGTTGTCCTGTCACTTCATACCCTGGGTCTGCTTGCCCGCGGGTACAAACTCCGGAATTGACCATGCTGCCTACTCCCGAACTCGTTCGTCAGTACATCGCCGACAACCTGCAGTGCGACGTGCTCGAGGTTGCCGGTGACGGCTCACATTTCGAGGCCCTGATCGTGAGTCCGGCCTTCGAAGGCAAGCGCCTGATCGCGCGCCACCAACTCGTTTACGCAGCGCTGGGCGATCGCATGAAGGCGGAGATTCACGCGCTGTCGATGCGCACCCTCACGCCTGCCGAATATCAGGCACAGCTGAATGGATAAGCTCCTGATCCGGGGTGGGCGCCCCCTGCACGGCGAGGTCGCCATTTCAGGTGCCAAGAATGCAGCTCTGCCCATCCTGTGCGCGGGTCTGCTCACGTCCGACACGCTGGTGCTCGACAACGTGCCCGAGCTGCGCGATATCGGCACCACGCTGCGGCTGCTCGAACGCCTGGGCGTCGCCTATCGCAACGGCCGCGGCCGCCACGTCGAACTCGCCGCCTCGCAGGTCAGCAGCGTTGAAGCGCCCTACGAACTGGTGAAGACCATGCGCGCCTCGATCCTGGTGCTCGGCCCCCTGCTGGCACGCTTCGGCGAAGCGCGCGTGAGCCTGCCGGGCGGCTGCGCAATCGGCCAGCGGCCCGTCGACCAGCACATCCGGGGGCTGGCCGCCATGGGCGCCGAAATCCGCATCGAACGCGGCTATGTGGTCGCCCGGGCCAAGCGCCTGAAAGGCGCCACGATCCGCACCGACATGGTTACCGTGACGGGTACCGAAAACCTCATGATGGCGGCCACGCTCGCCGAAGGGCGCACCATACTGGAGAACGCAGCGCGCGAGCCCGAGGTCGTCGACCTGGCCGAACTGCTCATCAAGATGGGCGCCCGCATTCAGGGGCACGGCACCGACCGCATCGTGATCGACGGCGTCGAGCGCCTGCATGGTGCCGAGCATCGCATCGTGCCCGACCGAATCGAAGCCGGCACGTTTCTGTGTGCGGTGGGCGCAACCGGCGGTGAAATCGTGCTGCGCGACACTGCCGCGCACACCATGGGGGCGATACTCGACAAGCTGCGCGAAGCCGGCGTGCACATCGAGGAAGACGGCAGCCTGATCCGTGCACGCATGATCGCTCGCCCACGGGCCACCGGTTTTCGCACGCAGGAATACCCCGGTTTCCCCACCGACATGCAGGCGCAGCTGATGGCCCTGAACACCATTGCCGAAGGCACCGCCGTCATCGTCGAGACCATTTTCGAGAACCGCTACATGCATGCGCCCGAGCTCTCGCGCATGGGGGCACACATCGAGGTGGAAGGCGACACGGCGGTCGTCACCGGCGTACCCGCGCTGTCGGGCGCGGCCGTCATGGCCACTGACCTGCGTGCCTCGGCCAGCCTCGTCATCGCCGGGCTGGCCGCCGAGGGTGAGACCTGCGTCGATCGCATCTATCATCTCGACCGCGGCTACGAACGCATGGAAGAAAAACTGCGCACGCTGGGCGCCGATATCCAACGACTACCCGGAAACGCCTCATGAGCACATCGCCACTTGCCTCACCCCTCACGCTCGCCCTGTCGAAAGGGCGCATCTTCGAGGAAACGGTGCCCCTGCTGGAAGCCGCCGGGGTCCAAGTGAAGGATGATCCCGAACGTTCACGCAAACTCATTCTCGAGACCACCCGCCCCGACCTGCGCATCATCATCGTTCGCGCCACCGACGTACCCACCTACGTGCAATATGGCGCCGCCGATTTCGGCATCGCGGGGCGCGACGTGCTGTACGAACACGCGGCCACCCACCCCGGCGGGCTGTACCAGCCTGTCGATCTGAACATCGCACGGTGCCGGCTGTGCGTCGCCGTGCGTGAAGGGTTCGATTATCAGGCGGCCGTGCGCCAGGGCGCACGTCTGCGCGTGGCCACCAAATATTTGCGTGCGGCACGCGAGCACTTTGCCGAAAAGGGCGTGCACGTCGACCTGATCAAGCTGTATGGCTCGATGGAACTCGCACCCCTGGTGGGCCTGGCCGATGCCATCGTCGACCTGGTTTCCACCGGCAATACGCTCAAGGCCAACCAGCTCGTGGCCGTGGAAGACGTCGCCCAGATTTCCTCGCGCCTCATCGTCAACCGTGCCGCCCTGAAAACACGCGGCGAAGCGTTGCGCCCGTATCTCGACGCCTTCTCGCACGCCGCGGGAGCCTGAGCCGGCAATACACGATACACTGTAGGAAAGGCCGCGCAGCGTCTGCGTGCCACGTCTTTCATTGCACCCATGTCGTCCATCCAACGTCTTGATTCCGCTGATCCCGGTTTCCGGTCCGATCTCCGCCGTCTGCTGGCCTACGACGCCTCGCAAGACGAATCCATAGAACGCGCCACGGCCGATATCCTCGAGCACGTGCGTACCGAGGGCGATACGGCGCTGTTGAACTACACGCGCCGCTTCGACCGCCTTGAGGCCGAATCGGTCGCCGCACTCGAGATCGACCGCAGCGAATGGCTTGCGGCGCTCGACGCCCTGCCGCGCGAGCAGCGCGCCGCGCTCGAGGCCGCCGCCGAGCGCATTCGCCGCTATCACGAACATCAGGTGGCGCAAAGCTGGTCGTACACCGAAGCCGACGGCACGGTACTTGGCCAGAAGATCACGCCGCTCGACCGCGTGGGCCTGTACGTACCCGGTGGCAAGGCCGCCTACCCCTCGTCGGTGCTGATGAACGCCATTCCCGCCAAGGTGGCGGGGGTGCCCGAAGTCGTCATGGTCACGCCCACACCGGGCGGAGTGCGCAACCCCATCGTGCTGGCCGCCGCCGCCATCGGCGGCGTCGACCGCGCCTGGGCAATCGGCGGGGCGCAGGCCGTGGGTGCGCTCGCATACGGCACGCAAACCGTTGCCCCCGTCGACAAGATCGTGGGGCCGGGCAACGCCTATGTGGCGGCCGCCAAGCGTCGTGTGTTCGGCACCGTGGGCATCGACATGATCGCCGGCCCAAGCGAAATCCTGGTCATCTGCGACGGCAGCACGCCGGCCGACTGGGCGGCGATCGACCTCTTTTCACAGGCCGAACACGACGAAATGGCCCAGGCCATACTGTTGTGCCCCGATGCCGCGTACATCGAAGCGGTACAACAGGCCATCGACCGGCTGCTGCCCCAACAGCCGCGGGCCGACATCCTGCGCGTCAGCCTCGCCAACCGGGGGGCACTCATCAAGGTGCGCAGCCTCGAAGAAGCCTGCGACATTGCCAACGAGATCGCGCCCGAGCACCTCGAAATTTCCACCGCCGAACCCGAGCACTGGGCCGAGCGCATCCGCCATGCAGGTGCAATCTTCCTGGGGCCCTACACCTCGGAATCGCTCGGCGACTACTGCGCCGGCCCCAACCACGTGCTGCCCACCGCGCGCACCGCGCGATTCTCCTCGCCCCTGGGCGTGTACGATTTCCAGAAGCGCTCGAGCCTGATCAAGGTGTCACAGGCCGGCGCTCAAAGTCTGGGGCGCATCGCCTCCGTGCTTGCGCACGGCGAAGGGCTGGCGGCACACGCCGCAGCCGCCGAGTACCGACTTGAATCCTCCGACACCCAAGCCTGACATGCGTACAGCCGATATCACCCGCAACACTCAAGAGACCCGCGTTCGCGTGGCCATCAACCTCGACGGCACCGGCCGCCAGAGCATCAATACCGGCGTGCCGTTCCTCGACCACATGCTCGATCAGATCGCCCGTCACGGCCTTATCGACCTCGACATCCATTGCGACGGCGACACCCACATCGACGATCACCACTCGGTCGAAGACGTCGGCATCACCCTGGGTCAGGCATTCGCCGCGGCGGTCGGCAACAAGGCCGGCATGCGCCGTTACGGCCACGCCTACGTGCCGCTCGACGAAGCCCTGTCGCGCGTGGTCATCGACTTCTCGGGCCGCCCCGGCCTGTTCTACGACGTGCCCTACACCCGTTCGCACATCGGGCGTTTCGACGTCGACCTCGCTCGCGAATTCTTCCAGGGCTTCGCCAACCATGCGCTGGCCACCCTGCACATCGACAACCTCAAGGGCGAAAACGCGCACCACCAGTGCGAGACCGTCTTCAAGGCGTTCGGCCGCGCACTGCGCATGGCCGTTGAACTCGACCCCCGCAGCGAAGGCGTCATTCCCTCCACGAAGGGCGTGCTGTAACCCCTCTTTCAGGGCTGGCCATCTTGAAAAACACCATTGCCATCGTCGACTACGGCATGGGCAACTTCCATTCGGTGGCGCGAGCCCTGCGGGCTGCCGCTCCCGATGCCGACATTCGCGTCTGCAACACGGCGCCCGATATTCTGAACGCCTCGCGGGTGGTTTTTCCCGGCCAGGGCGCCATGCCCGACTGCATGCGCACCCTCGAGGCCTCGGGGCTGCGCGATGCGGTACTCAAGGCCGCCGCCACCCGCCCCTTGCTGGGAATCTGCGTGGGCGAACAGATGCTGTTCACCCGCAGCGAGGAAGGCGACACGCCGGCGCTGGGCATCTTCGCCGGCACCGTGCGCCGCTTCGCCGGGCCCCAGTATGCCGGGCCGCACGCAGCAGGGCCGGGCGGCCTGAAAGTGCCGCATGTGGGCTGGAACGCCGTCATCCAGGTGCGCCAGCACGCGCTGTGGGCCGGAATTCCCGATCGCACCCACTTCTATTTCGTACACAGCTACTTCGTCGTGCCCGACGATTCCTCGCTCACGGTTGGGGTTAGTCAGTACGGGCAGCGCTTTACCTGCGCGATCGCAGCAGATAACATTTTTGCCGTGCAGTTCCATCCCGAAAAGAGTGCTGCGCACGGTTTAAGGCTTTACCGCAACTTCACTGAATGGCAACCCTGATCCTGCCCCTCCATCACCTCGCTACACCAGCCCACCCATCATGCTACTGATTCCCGCCATCGACCTCCAAGACGGGCGTTGCGTTCGCCTGCGTCAGGGTGACCTGAACGACGCAACGGTGTTTTCCGAAGATCCTGCCGCCATGGCCGAGCAATGGCTCGAACAGGGTGCGCGCCGGCTGCATCTGGTCGACCTGAACGGCGCAGTGGCGGGCAAACCCAAGAACGAAGCGGCCATCCGGGCCATCGTCGAAGCCGTTTCCGACGACATTCCGGTGCAGATCGGTGGGGGCATCCGCGACCTCGACACCATCGAGCGCTATCTCGACAATGGCATCACGTATGTGATCATCGGTACGGCGGCCGTCAAAAACCCCGGCTTCCTGCGCGACGCCTGCAGCGCCTTTCCCGGCAACATCATCGTGGGGCTCGACGCCCGCGACGGCAAGGTCGCCACCGACGGCTGGAGCAAGCTCACCCGCCACGACGTGCTCGACCTCGCCCGCAAGTTCGAAGACTACGGTGTCGAGTCGATCATCTATACCGACATCGGGCGCGACGGCATGCTCAGCGGCGTCAACATCGAGGCCACAGTACGGCTCGCGCGCAGCGTCAGCATTCCCGTCATTGCTTCGGGCGGCGTCACCGACCTGCGCGACATCGAAGCCCTGTGCGCCGTTGAAGACGAAGGCATCGAGGGCGCGATTCTGGGGCGCAGCATCTACGAAGGCACACTCGATTTCGCGCAGGCCCAGCAACGCGCCGACGAACTCTCATCATCATGAACACCACAGCTGAAAACAACACCGGCAGCGACCTCTGCTGCCGCATCATTCCCTGCCTCGACGTCACGGCCGGCCGGGTCGTCAAGGGCGTGAACTTCGTGGGTCTGGTCGACGCCGGCGACCCGGTCGAGATCGCGCGCCGCTATAACGAGCAGGGGGCCGACGAGCTCACCTTCCTCGATATCACGGCCACCAGCGACGACCGCGACCTGATCCTGCCCATCATCGAAGCCGTGGCCGGCGAAATCTTCATTCCACTCACCGTGGGTGGCGGCGTGCGCCAGGTCAGCGATATTCAGCGCCTGCTGAACGCCGGCGCCGACAAGGTGTCGATCAACAGTGCTGCAGTGGCCAACCCCGAACTCGTTCGCCAGGCGGCCGACCATCACGGCTCGCAATGCATCGTGGTAGCGATCGACGCGCGGCGCGTCTCGGCGCCGGGCGAACCGCCGCGCTGGGAAGTACACACGCATGGGGGGCGGCGCAACACCGGGCTCGACGTGGTGCACTGGGCGCGTCAGATGGCCGACTACGGCGCGGGCGAACTGCTGCTCACCAGCATGGATCGCGACGGCACCAAGGCGGGATTCGACCTCAAACTGACCCGCGCGGTGTCCGATGCCGTGCCGATTCCCGTCATTGCATCGGGAGGCGTGGGCAATTTGCAGCACCTGGCCGACGGCGTGATTCACGGCGGCGCAAGCGCAGTGCTGGCCGCCAGCATCTTTCACTACGGCGAATATACGGTGCGCCAGGCCAAGGAATTTCTGGCGGCCCAGGGCATCAAGACCAGGTTGCCGTCATGAATACCCTGCCCGACTGGCTGCAATCGCTGCGTTTCGATGAAAACGGCCTCATTCCCGCCATTGCGCAAGACGCCGCCGACGGCACCATACTGATGGTGGCCTGGATGAACGCCGAGTCGCTTGCCGAAACGGTCGCAACGGGGCACGCCGTGTACTGGTCGCGCTCACGCTCGCGGCTCTGGCGCAAAGGCGAGGAATCGGGCCACCGCCAGCGGGTGCGCGAAATCCGTCTCGACTGCGACAACGACGTCATATTGCTCAAGGTTGAACAGGAAGGCGGCATTGCCTGCCACACGGGCCGGCGCAGCTGCTTCTTCCAGCGCCTCGACACCACGGGGGAACCGCGCTGGAATAGCGTGGAACCCGTACTCAAAGACCCGGAGCAGATCTACCGATGAGCGGCACTGAATCCATTCTTGCGCGACTGGCCGACACGCTGGAATCGCGCCTGCCACAGCGCGGCGGCGACCCCGCGGCCTCGTATGTGGCAAAACTGTATGCACGCGGCCCCGACGCCTTCCTGAAGAAGGTGGGCGAAGAGGCCACCGAGCTCGTCATGGCCGCCAAAG
The DNA here is from genome assembly GCA_030733815.1 of Yanghanlia caeni. GTDB lineage: Bacteria > Pseudomonadota > Gammaproteobacteria > Burkholderiales > Burkholderiaceae_B > Yanghanlia > Yanghanlia caeni. The sequence goes on along the minus strand of JAUZQE010000003.1, from coordinate 18,379 downwards.
ATGCCGACCGCGAACGAATCGTTGCCGAAACTGCCGATTTATGGTTTCACAGCATGGTCGCCCTGGCCTATTATGGAGTTCGGCCTGAACAGATCCTGAATGAACTGGAACGGCGCGAAGGTGTCTCGGGCCTTGCCGAGAAAGCCGCGCGACCGGATTCCTGATACGAGCACACATGAGCGACACCTGTATTTTTTGCAAGATCGCCGCGGGCGACATTCCCGCCAAGAAGGTTCACGAAGACGATGAGTTCATCGCCTTTCACGACATCAATCCTGCCGCGCCCGTTCACCTGCTGGTGGTGCCGAAGCACCACGTGCGCTCGCTGGCCGACGTCACTGCCGACGACGCCGCCTGGTTGGGTAGAATGATGACGCTCGTGCAGCAGCTGGCCTTTGACAACGGCTGCACACCCGGCCATGATGGCGGCTTTCGCCTCGTGGTGAACACCGGCCGCGAAGGCGGCCAGGAAGTCGATCACCTGCATTTTCACATCCTCGGGGGCCCGCGCCCCTGGAATAAGCGTGCGGCACCAGCCGCCTGACGGAGAGCGTTATGGGTAGCTTCAGCATTTGGCACTGGTTGATCGTCCTGGTCATCATTGCCCTCGTTTTCGGTACCAAGAAACTGCGCAACATCGGTGAAGACCTTGGCGGCGCGGTTCGCGGCTTCAAGAAAGGCATGAGCGAAGGCACGCAGGAAGGCGCGAAGCCCGAAGCGGTCACGCAACGGCGCGCCAACGACGAAACCATCGACGTGCAGGCCAAAGAAAAGACTGACGCCTGACCATGTTCGACGTCAGCTTTACCGAGCTCATGCTGATCGGGGTCGTGGCGCTGGTCGTCATCGGGCCCGAGCGTCTGCCCAAGGTGGCCCGCACGGCCGGCCACCTGCTGGGTCGCGCGCAGCGTTACGTCAGCGACGTCAAAAGCGACATCCAGCGCGAGATCGACCTGGAAGAGGTGAACAAGCTCAAGAAGCAGATGGACGACGCGGCCCAGTCCCTCAAAGCCTCGATGAACGAAACGGCGTCCAGCCTGCAGCAGCCGCTCACCGAGGCGCGCGACAGCCTGGCTCAGGCATCGGCGTCGGTCGATGAACTCATGCAGCAGGCGCGCAGCGAAATCGGCGATGCCCCCGCGGCGCACGCCGACGCAACGCCGGCGGCTGCAACGGCCCCAACCCCTGCCACAACGCCGGCCGACACCGCGCCGGCAGAAGATCGCAACACTGCTCAACAACCAGGTGCCCCGACGTGACACACGACGATTCACAGGAAATCAAGGACACCTTCATTTCCCACTTGGTTGAGCTGCGCACACGGCTGCTGAAAGCCGCCGGCGCAGTACTGGCCATTTTCGTAGTGCTGTTCATCTACCCGGGGCCCTCAACCATTTACGACCTGCTCGCGCAGCCCATGCTGGCGTCGCTGCCACAGGGCACGCGCATGATCGCCACCGGCGTCATCACGCCGTTCATGGTGCCCGTGAAGGTCACGCTGCTTGCGGCCTTCCTGCTGGCGCTGCCCATCGTGCTGTACCAGGCGTGGGCGTTCGTGGCACCGGGCCTGTATCAGCACGAAAAGCGCCTGGCGCTGCCCCTCATCGCCTCGAGCACGGCGCTGTTCATTGCGGGCATGGCCTTCTGCTACTTCGTGGTATTCCGTACCGTATTCCATTTCATTGCAGGCTTTGCACCCGAATCCATCACGCCGGCGCCCGATATCGAGGCCTACCTGAACTTCGTCATGACGATGTTCATTGCCTTCGGCGTCACCTTCGAAGTGCCGGTTGCCGTGGTGCTGCTTTCCAGCACCGGTGTGGTCACGGTCAAGAAGCTGCGCGAGGCGCGTGGCTACGTCATCGTGGGCGCCTTCGTGATCGCCGCAGTGGTCACCCCGCCCGACGTGCTCAGCCAGTTCATGCTGGCCGTTCCGCTGTGCCTGCTCTACGAGGTCGGCATCCTGCTGTCGGCATCCATGGCCAGGAAGCGCAAAGATACGGAAGAATCCGAAGAGCGCAGCCCGGAAGTCAGCAACGACGCCTGAGCATCTTCGACTCCACGCCCGGCCCCCCGCCTGCGCGTGTAGCCAACGAACGTGGCCACCGGCCCATGCGGCCGGCTGCCGTCAGGGTTTGCGGCGCACTGCAGCGGGGCGCTCGCCCACTTCGACCTTCACCGTATATTCACGCCCTTCACGCAGTACCGTCAGCTGAACGTCCGTGCCCGGCTTGAGCGGTGCGACGGCATTCAGGAAGGCGATGGAATCCGGCAGCGGCTCGCCGTCGAGCGCCAGCACGATATCGCCCACCCGCAGGCCGGCCCGATGTGCCGGGCCGCCACGCAGCACGCCGGCTACGATCAAACCATTCTGCTGCTTGAGGCCGAAGGCGCGCATCAGATCAGGCGTGATGTCCTGCGGTTCAATACCCACCCAGCCACGCGTCACCTTGCCCGAGCGGATGATCTCTTCAAGTATGGTCTGCGCACTGCGCGCGGGAATCGCGAAGCCGATGCCCAGCGAGCCGCCCGTTTCCGAGTAAATGGCGGTGTTGATGCCCACCAGCCGTCCGTGTGCATCGACCAGCGCGCCGCCGGAGTTGCCGGGATTGATGGCCGCATCGGTCTGGATGAAGTTTTCGTAGATGTTGATGCCCAGACGGTTGCGACCCAGTGCCGACACGATGCCCAGGGTTGTGGTCTGCCCCACCCCGAACGGATTGCCGATGGCAAGCACCACGTCGCCCACGCGCAGGCGCTCATCTTCGTCGAACTCGATGGCCTGCAGCTTCGGCAGCTGGATCTTGAGCACCGCCAGATCGGTTTCTGGATCGGCCCCCACCACACGGGCATCGGCCTCGCGCCCGTCGTTCAGGGCCACGCGAATGGAATCGGCCGCCTCGACCACGTGATAATTGGTCAGAATGTAGCCGTCGGCCCGCACGATCACGCCGGAGCCCAGGCTGCCCGCCTGACGGCGCTGGCTGAAACCGGGCAGCCCGCGCAACAGCCTGTTCAGCTCGGGGTCGGCGGGCAAGGGAATGAGCGGAACGTCAACCACCTTCGTGGTATAGATGTTGACCACCGCCGGCGTGGCGCGCACCACCGCGTCGGCATACGACACCGGCCCCTGGCCCGCAGCGGCATTCACCGGGGCCTGCGCGGGAACGGCGGCCGTGCGTGGCGCCCCGCGCAGCCACTCTGGCCGCAGTGTGGTGACGATGAATAAAATGCCCAGGCAAACCGTCACGGTCTGGGCAAAGACCAACCACAAACGATGCATAGACCCCAAAGGAACACGTAATGAATCAGGTTTCCACCCGACAGCTTGCCGAATGGCTCGACACCACGTTACAGACGCAGCGCATCAAAGATTACTGCCCCAACGGGCTTCAAGTGGAGGGGCGGGACACGATACGGCATATTATTACCGGAGTGACGGCCTCCCAGGCACTGCTTGATGCTGCAGTGCAACGAAATGCCGACGCGATCATGGTGCATCACGGATGGTTCTGGAAGAACGAGAATCCCGTCTTGCGCGGCACCAAGCGGCGGCGCATCGCCACGGCGCTCGCGCACGATCTCAATGTGTTCGGCTTTCACCTGCCGCTCGACGCGCATCCCGAGCTGGGCAACAACGCACAGCTTGCCCGCAGGCTGGGCTTCGAACCCGATCGCAACGATGACGGCACGCCCGTGAATTTCGGCCCCTACGACCTGGTGTGGCGCGGCCGTTGCGAGCCCTGCACGCTCGCCGAACTGGGCCGGCGTGTGGGCTCCGCGCTGGGGCGCGAACCCCTGGTGCTGGGCGATGCGAACAAGCTGGTGAGTACCGTGGCGTGGTGCACGGGCGGTGCGCAAGACATGATGGAAGCCGCCATCGACAGCGGTGTGGACGCCTACATAACGGGCGAGGCGTCCGAGCCCAACTTCCACCTGGCCAACGAGACGGGCACCGGGTTCATTGCGGCCGGGCACCACGCCACCGAACGCTACGGCATTCAGGCGCTGGGCGAAGCGGTGGCGCGCGAGTTCGGCATTCAGGTCGAGTTTCTGGATCTCGACAACCCGATCTGAACGCGCCTGCAGCCGGCCTATACCTTCTTCTGCAGCAGATCGCGGATCTCGCGCAACAGTGCCACGTCTTCGGGGGGCGGAGCCGGGCTGTCGGCTGCCGCCGCCTCTTCTTCGCGTTCGACCGCACGCCGGGCGGCATTCACCGCCTTCACCAGGCAGAACACCACGAACGCGAGCAGAATGAAGTTGATGAGGATGGTAAGGAAATTACCCCACGAAAACACCACCGCGCCGGCGGAAGTGAGGGCTTCATACGTTTGCGGGCCGGAATAGCCTTCGGGCAGGCGCAGCACCCAGAACTGGTTGGTGAAGTCGACTTCGCCCCCGGTGACGAAGGAAACCAGCGGCATGATGATATCTGCCACCAGTGAATCGATGATCTTGCTGAAGGCCGCACCGATGATCACGCCAACGGCGAGATCGATCATGTTGCCCCTTACCGCAAATTGCCGGAACTCGTTAAAAAAGCCTCTTACCTTGCTCACGTGCGTGCTCCATGTGCGTGCACCCTGTATCGGGCAGACGCTATAATACGCGGTTGATACGAAGTACATAGCAACAAAATGCGAACGGTATGCCTGGAATCCGGGCATGAACAAGGATACTAGAATGAGTCAGATTACGACACAGCTCGATGATTCCGGCGCGGTTGATCCCAACCAACCGGCCGATCCTTCCAAGCGCACCTGGGTCGGCGTGGCCTGTGCGTTCGGCGGTGTGGCGGGCGCAGCAACGGCCGTTCCATTCGTAGCGTCGTTCGCTCCGTCTGAACGCGCGCGCGCCGCGGGCGCTCCCGTCGAAGTCGATATCACCAGCCTGCAACCCGGCGAAATGACCACGGTCGAATGGCGGGGCAAGCCGGTGTGGGTTTTGCGCCGCACCGAAGCGCAGCTTGCCACGCTGCCCAAGGTGACACCGCGGCTTGCCGACCCCGACTCCGATCGCCCCGGCTTCACGCCCGCCTACGCCAAGAACGAGTACCGCTCGCGTAATCCTGAATTCTTCGTCGCCGTAGGCATCTGTACGCACCTGGGCTGCTCGCCCACCCCCAACCTGGCTGCAGGTGTGGGCCCCGGCCTGCCGGCCGACTGGCTGGGCGGCTTCTTCTGCCCCTGCCACGGCTCCGCGTTCGACCTGGCGGGTCGCGTGTTCGCAAACGTTCCCGCACCCGATAACCTCGAGATTCCGCCTTACCAGTTTTCGGCCGACGGCACCAAGATCACCATCGGTGTCGACGAAAACAACCAGGCATGAAGCCGCGGGGCGCACCGCGCCCCTGCTCACCGAATCCCTGAATACGCCACGTATAGTTAGAAAAGGAGCCGTTTCATGGCTGGCGAAAAAACCGTCGAAACGACAGGTCTCTTGGGCTGGATCGACAGGCGTTTCCCCCTGACATCCCTGTTCAAGGAACACATGTCGGAATACTACGCGCCCAAGAACTTCAACTTCTGGTACTTCTTTGGGTCCCTGGCACTGCTGGTGCTGGTCATCCAGGTCGTCACCGGCATCTTCCTGGTCATGAACTACAAGCCCGACGCCAAGCTGGCATTCGAGTCGGTCGAGTACATCATGCGCGAAGTGCCCTGGGGCTGGCTGATCCGCTACATGCACTCCACGGGCGCCTCGATGTTCTTCGTCGTGGTGTATCTGCACATGCTGCGCGGCCTGTTCTACGGCTCGTACCGCAAGCCGCGCGAACTCGTCTGGATCTTCGGCGTCGCCATCTTCCTGTGCCTCATGGCCGAAGCCTTCATGGGCTATCTGCTGCCCTGGGGTCAAATGTCGTACTGGGGCGCTCAGGTCATCGTGAACCTGTTCTCGGCCATCCCGTTCATCGGCCCTGAACTGGCCATCTGGATCCGCGGCGACTACGTCGTATCCGACGCCACGCTGAACCGCTTCTTCGCGCTGCACGTCATTGCCGTACCGCTGGTCCTCATCGGCCTGGTGGTCGCGCACATCATCGCCCTGCACGAAGTGGGTTCCAACAACCCCGACGGCGTTGAAATCAAGGAAGGCCCGAAAGACGCCAAGGGCCACCCGGTCGACGGCATCCCCTTCCACCCCTATTACTCGGTGCACGACATCGTGGGCGTGGCGGGCTTCCTGATCGTGTTCGCAGCCATCGTGTTCTTCGCACCCGAAATGGGCGGCTACTTCCTCGAGTTCAACAACTTCATCCCGGCCGACCCGCTCAAGACCCCGCCGCATATCGCGCCGGTGTGGTACTTCACGCCGTTCTACTCCATGCTGCGCGCCACCACGGCCGACTTCACCTGGGTGCTGGCCGGCGGTTCGCTCCTGGCAGCCATCATCCTGTTCGCCAGCGGCAAGCTGCGCGGCGTATGGCGCCTGGCCGTTCCCGCCATCCTCATCATCCTGGCCGTGCTGTTCCGCGTCATCGACGCCAAGTTCTGGGGCGTCGTGGTCATGGGTGGCTCGGTGGTGCTGCTGGCCTTCCTGCCGTGGCTCGATTCTTCGCCCGTCAAGTCGATCCGCTATCGCCCGACCTGGCACAAGTACCTGTATGGCATTTTCATCGTAACGTTCCTGATCCTGGGCTACCTCGGCACGCAGCCACCCAGCCCCGTGTTCAACCTCATGAGCCAGATCGGTACGGTGATCTACCTGGCATTCTTCCTTCTGATGCCCATCTGGGGCCGAATCGGTACGTTCAAGCCGGTGCCTGAACGCATCAACTTCAAAGCCCACTGAGGTCCCCCATAGGTAACGGAACGATCATGATAAAAAAGCTGATTACAACCATTGCCCTGTCGCTGACCTGCGCGGTGTCGTTCGCGGCCGAGGGCGGGTATCCCCTCGAGCGGGCACCCGAGCGCATCAACGACATGGCTGCCCTGCAAAATGGCGCCAAGCTGTTCGTGAACTACTGCCTGGGCTGCCATAGCGCGAACTCCATGCGCTACAACCGCCTCACCGATATCGGCCTGACCGAAGAGCAGATCAAGCGAAACCTGCTGTTCACAACCGACAAGGTGGGCGACCTCATGGAAATCGCCATGCGTCGCGACGACGCCACCGCCTGGTTTGGCGCCGCGCCGCCCGACCTGTCGGTCATTGCCCGCGCCAAGTCCGTCAACCTTGGCCCCACGGGTGTCGACTACATCTACACCTTCCTGCGCACGTTCTACCGCGACACGTCCAAGCCCATCGGCTGGGACAACCTCGTCTTCCCCAGCGTCGGCATGCCGCATGCGCTGTGGCAGCTGCAGGGGCCGCGCAGCATGGAACGCGACACCATTGCTCTGGTCGATGCCGACGACGGCTCCAAGCAGTGGCAGCGCACCGTAGCCAAGTACGACGCACAGGGCTTCTCGCAAATCACCACCGAAGTGCTCCAGGGCTACAACGGCAGCCCGGTCGACAAGGTTACGTTCACGCCGGTCGACGCCAAGGCCGCCGCGGCTTTCGACAGCCAGGTGGCCGACCTTGCCAACTTCCTGGGCTGGATGGCCGAACCCGTACAGCTCGAGCGCAAGCGTCTCGGTGTGTGGGTGCTGCTGTTCCTGATCCTGTTCTTCGGGGTCGCGTGGCGCCTGAACGCCGTCTACTGGAAAGACGTCAAATAAGCTGTGAAGCTTGAAGTCCACCCCCGGCCCGCAAACTGATGCGGGCCGCACTGCAAACCAATAAAAGGGCGAGGCGTAACTGATTACGCCTTTTCCCTTTTCTGGGCCGCCCAAAAGGCGTACCTTTATTCATCCTCAACGATTGGAAACCGCGACATGATGGTGCTCTATTCTGGAACGACTTGCCCGTTCTCCCAACGCTGCCGCTTTGTTCTGTTCGAAAAAGGCATGGATTTCGAAATCCGTGACATCGACCTGTACAACAAGCCGGAAGACATTGCCGTCATGAACCCATACGGGCAGGTTCCAATCCTGGTGGAACGCGACCTGATCCTGTACGAATCCAACATCATCAACGAGTACATCGACGAGCGCTTCCCGCATCCGCAGCTCATGCCCGCAGATCCGGTCATGCGTGCACGCACGCGCCTGTTCCTGTACAACTTCGAAAAAGAACTCTTCGTGCACGTGTCGGTGCTCGAAGAGCGCGGCAACACCGATACCCGGGCGCAAGACGCCGCGCGCCAGGCCATTCGCGACCGCCTCTCGCAGCTTGCCCCCGTGCTGGTCAAGAACAAGTTCATGCTGGGCGACGAATTCTCGATGCTCGACGTGGCCATTGCTCCGCTGCTGTGGCGCCTCGACCATTACGGCATCGAACTGCCCAAGAACGCCGCGCCCCTGCAGAAGTACGCCGAGCGCATCTTTTCACGCCCCGCCTACATTGAAGCGCTGACCCCCTCTGAAAAGGTCATGCGCCGCTAAGCCGGAATCCCATGCAAGAATCGTCCACCAAGCCCTACCTGATCCGTGCACTGCACGAGTGGTGCACCGACAATGGCTACACGCCCCACATCGTCGTCACGGTCGACGAGAACACCACGGTACCGCCCGCGCACATACGCGACGGCCAGATCACGCTGAACATCGGCACGCTGGCCACCAACCGGCTGGTACTGGGCAACGAATACATCGAGTTCCAGACCCGCTTTGGCGGCGTCACCGAGAACATCTGCGTGCCCGTGGCCGCGGTCTCGGCCATCTATGCTCGTGAAACCGGTGCAGGCATGGGCTTCGAGGTGGCCGCTTCGCGCCCCTACCCGGGCACCGATACGGCGGCAACGGGCGACTCGTCGCCCGCAAAACCCGCCAGTGGCGACGACGGCCCCGACGACACGCCGCCCACCCGGCCGCGCCTTACCGTCGTCAAGTAAGCCCGCCAAAAATCATGTAGAATGTCGCTTCTTTGGCCGGCTTAGCTCAGTTGGTAGAGCAGCGCACTTGTAATGCGAAGGTCAAGGGTTCGACTCCTTTAGCCGGCACCAATGAAATCAAGCACTTACGCCACCTTTAACCGGGTGGCGTTTTGCTTTTCTGCGCTGCCGCTCAGGCGCGATGCACAGGCGTTCAGCAGGGCCGGGCTGATTGATGCTTCGTTACCCATATTCCAAGTATGCCTGTTCGGGCATTCGAGGCCTTGAAGATATATAACAAAACCATCTTTGACGTCTTCGAGCCTGAATGCCATGAGTTCCGTCACCGTACTCCTGCTGTCGTTCGTGCTGTCCGTCACCGGTCTGGGCATCTTCATCTGGTCGTTGCGGCGCAACATGTTCGGCAACAACTTCGAAGCAGCCAGCGTCATCTTCTCCACGGGGGAGATCGGCCGCGTCGAAGATCCTTCCGCCACGTCGGACCAACGCGAAGGCCTGCAGCGCGTCATGGTCGACGGGGGCAAGGTGGCCATCGACCCTACACTTGCCGACCGCTTCAGACAGGAACTGGCCGACCGAATCAAGGCAGACCAGTCCACGGCCTACGTCTGCTTCGTCTTCCTGGCCTGCGCCATCATCTGGCTCGTCCTGGCATCGGTGTTCGGCCTGATCAGCTCGATCAAGCTGCATTACCCCGAATTCCTCACGCAACACGAATGGCTCACCTTCGGTCGCACCAGAACACTGCATCTGAACATGGTGGCCTATGGCTGGTGCCCCATGGCGGCCTTCGGCATTGCCATCTGGATGCTGCCACGCCTGCTGAAGACACCGCTTTTCGGAGGCCGCTTTGCACTGCTGGGCTGCATGTTGTGGAACGCGGGCCTCATTGCCGGGCTGGGCAGCATTGCCGTAGGCATCAACGACGGGCTGGAATGGCTGGAGATCCCCTGGCAGGTCAGCATACTGCTGGTGATCGGTGGCGCACTGATCGCCCTGCCGCTGGTGTTCACGCTGGTCAACCGCAAGGTCGATCACCTGTACGTGTCGATCTGGTACATGGGGGCCGCGCTCTTCTGGTTTCCGGTGCTGTACCTGGTGGGCAAACTGCCGGCCGTGCATTTCGGGGTGGAACAGGCCACCATGAACTGGTGGTTCGGCCATAACGTGCTGGGCCTGTACTACACCCCGATCGCGCTCGCCTCCGTCTACTATTTTCTGCCCAAGATCATTGGCCGGCCGATTCAGTCGTACAACCTGTCGCTCATCGGCTTCTGGGCGCTGGCGTTTTTCTACGGGCAGGTGGGCGGGCACCACCTGGTGGGCGGCCCGGTGCCGCACTGGCTGATCACGCTGTCGATCGTGCAGTCGATGATGATGATCATTCCCGTACTGGCCTTTTCGGTCAATCAGCACCTGACCATGCGCGGCCACTTCAAGACCATGTACTACTCGCCCACGCTGCGCTTCATCGTGCTCGGTGCCATGATGTACACCGTAAGCTCGGTCGAAGGCTCGTTCGAGGCGCTGCGCAGCATCAATACGGTAGCGCACTTCACCCACTTCACGGTGGCCCACGCGCACATCGGGCTGTATGCGTTCTTTTCCATCGTCATGTTCGGCGCCATCTACTTCGCCATGCCGCGCATCATGAGCTGGGAGTGGCCGCATCCGAAGCTGATCGTGGCGCATTTCTGGCTGGTGGTGTCGGGCATCGCGATCTACGCCATCGCGCTCAGCATCGGGGGCTGGCAGCAAGGGCTGGCCATGCTCGACGCGAACCGGCCGTTCATGGAGTCGGTGCTGGTCAGCCTGCCCTACCTCGAGGCGCGCACGCTGGGCGGAACGCTGATGACGCTCGGCCATCTCGTCTTTGCGGTGCACTTCACGCAAATGGCGCTGCGCTACGGCCGGCGCCGCATCGGCCCGGCACTGCTGCACGAACGCCGTATCCAGCCCGAACTCAGCCCCGTTGCAGGAGCCTGACCATGGAGAACGAATACAAGCTGCTGAGCGGGGCCATGGTTACGCTGGCGCTCGCCACGGCCACACTGGTCATTCTGCCGTACGTCCAGCTTTCCCACGTGAAGCCTCCCGAAGGGTTGCAACCCTATACCGATCAGGAACTGCGCGGGCGCGACGTGTATATCGCAATGGGCTGCGTGTATTGCCATTCCCAGCAACCCCGCAGCCAGGCGCAGGCACCCGACTTCCAGCGCGGCTGGGGTCGCGCCGCCGTGGCGGGCGACTACTACTACGACCACCCCCACCTGCTCGGCACCATGCGCACCGGCCCCGACCTCTTCAACATCGGGGCCCGCCAGCCCAGCATCGACTGGCATCTCGGCCACCTTTACGATCCGCGCGCGTATGTGCCCGCCAGCACGATGCCGGCGTTTCCCTTCATGTTTCGTGTGAAAGACGCGGCAGAGGCCGGCGATGTCATCGTGCAGCTTCCGGCCAGCCATCAGCCGCCGGGCAAGGTGGTTGTTGCGGGGCCCGACGCGCTCGACCTCGTGCAGTACCTGATCGGCCTGGATCACACCTACCCGGTCGACCCGCATGCCGCCCTGCCTACGCTCGCCACCAATGAGCCGCAAGCCGGCACCCCCGACGAGGCTGCGCAATGACGACTCCGCAATTCCTTCAACAGCAGCGCGAACACCCTGAGCCGGAGGAAAGCGGCCGCCCCGTGCCCAGGCTGGTGCTGATTCTCATTGGCGGCCTGCTTGCGTGGGCCATGTATTACCTTTATGCGCACTACACGCCCATGCCATCGCTGGTGGGCGACAATCGCGTCGCCGAAGACTTCACCGTTGCCGTATCGGCCGACGGGGCCCAGCTGTATACCGCGAACTGTGTCGCCTGCCACCAGGCAAATGGCAATGGTCTGCCCGGGGTCTTTCCACCTCTGGCCAATTCCGAATGGGTGATCGCCCGAGACCCCGGCGTCGTCACCCAGATCATTCTGCACGGCGTCGAGGGGCCGCTTACCGTTGCAGGCACCACCTACTCCGGCATCATGCCGAACTTTCGCGACACGTTTTCCGATGCGGAAGTCGCCGCCGTGGTCAATTACCTGCGCACCCACTTCGGCAACGCCGCCACGCAGACCGACGCCGCACACGTGGCTCAGGTTCGTGCTGCCACTGAACAGCGCAGCACGCCCTGGAATGGCGACGAAGACCTGCAGCCCCTGCTTGCGCAGTAGGGTACGCACATGCGCTGGGCCCTGGCGCTCGTATTGGCACTGCTTTCAGGTACGGGATTCGTGTACGCCGTAACCGACGGCTTCACGGCGCTCACCGCCGAAGCCGCACGACGCCGGCAGGTCGCCCATGAACCCCGGCCGGTTCCTGATGCGATGCTCATGACTGCCGACGGCACCGCGATCCGGCTGCGCGAGGCCCTGCGCAGCGACGGCCGGGTCGCTATCGTCGGCTTCTTCTATACGCGTTGCGTGGCCCTGTGCCGGGCGCAGGGCTTCATCACGCAGCAGCTGCAGGCAGTCATTCAGGCACAGGGGCTGGCATCGCGCATCCGGCTCATCAGCATCAGTTTCGATCTGCGAGAACGGCCGCCCGATCTGCAGCGCTACGGGCACGACCTGCAGGCCGATGCAGGCCTGTGGCAACTGGGATCGTTCATGCGGGCGCCAGAGCGCGACGCGCTGTTGCGCCAGTTCGGCATCGTGGTCGTACCTTTGCAGTTCGGCGACTTCGAACACAACGCCGCCCTGCACGTCGTGACCCCCGATGGGCGGCTCGCCGGCATCTTCGATCTCGACGAGCCGGGCCGGGCGTTGCGTATGGCGCAGCGCATGTCTGCGAACCGCCGCGCCCCACACGTGGGCGAACGATCGTGACCGATACCGGGGCCCGGCGGCGCTTCAAGCTGTGCCTTGCGGCCGCCACGGTCTGCCTTGCGGTCGCATTAGCGGCCCGCTCGACGCTGACCGCACAGATGAGCCTGCACATGCTGGTTCAGATTCCGCTGCTGGTCCTGGCCGGCCTGCTGGCGTATCATGCCATGCCCTGCAACGGTGCCGCTGTACTGCGGCCAGAATCCACGCATCAACGGCCCTGGGGCTGGAATGAATACGGCGTGCCGGGCCTTGTGCTCGTCAGTCTGGCAGGTGCCGCCTGGATGATACCCAAGGCGCTGGACGACGCCCTGACCGACTGGCGCATCGCCCTGGCCAAGTATGCGGGGCTGCCCGTGTGCGGCTGGCTGCTGGGTACATCGCTCAGGCGCGCGCCCGCAGTCGTCAAGTTGTTCTTCCTGGGCAACTTCTGCTGGATGAGCGCCATTGTCGGCATGACCTACCTCGATCTGCCGGTGCGCCTGTGCAATGCCTACCTCGTCGATGATCAGGTCTGGACGGGGCGCGGCCTGATCGCCCTTTCCATGGCGCTTGCGCTTTTCTGGGCAGCCAATGAAGCGGCCAAAAAACGCAGCTGCGACACGCCTTTGAAAAAACACCGCAAACATTCGAGCAATTAAAAGTCACAACTATGACAATCCGATACAATCAGACGAAATGTCTGGTCAATCTGAGGCTCGCCTCGCCTGTTTGCGAAAAGCACTATGGACAACTCTACGCCCTTGACGCCTGCCCTGACGGGCCCCTCAGCGAAGCAGGCAACACAGCAGACCACCACCGTCACCGACGTGCGGGTTCAAGATGAAGCATTCGGGCGCGGGTTCTTCGGGCCCGGCATCAGGCTGTTCTCACGCGCCGGCTTCCTCGCCAAAGCCGTGGTGATGGCAGTCGTTCTGGCCATTCCCACGCTGGGGCTGCTGTTCTGGCAGATCGCCACACGCTATGACGACGCGTGGGACGCGCGCATGAAGGCGACGGTGGGGCACGTCGAGATTGCCACGGCTGTGCTGGAACATTTCTACGACCTTGAACGCAGCGGCACTCTTAGCCGTGAAGAAGCGCAGGCGCAAGCCGCGCGCGCCATCGGGCGCCTTACGTACGAAGACAGCGGCTACTTCTGGATTCACGACCGTGGCCTCAAGATGGTCATGCACCCCAAGAGCCCCGATCTGAACGGCCGCGACCTGAGCAGCACACGAGACACCGACGGCAAGGCCTTCTTTCAGGAAATGGTTGAAGTTTCCGACCGCCAGGGAGGCGGCTTCGTCGAATACAAGTGGCAGAATCCGGGCGAACCGGCAGCCACGCCGAAGATCTCGTACGTGCATATGTTCAAGCCATGGGGCTGGGTGGTCGGCAGCGGCATCTATGTGGCCGACATCGTGCAGGCGGCACGCACGCAGGTGTTCATCAACGCGGGCGTGGTCCTCGTGCTGCTCCTGGTGGCCTCGTATCTCTTCATTTCCTTTTACCGGCTCATGTCGCATGGCCTGAGCGGCCTGCAGTTCCATTTGCGGGCCATACGCAATGGCGACCTGACCACCACGATCAGGCCGTTCGGCAAAGACGAATTCGCGCAGTCGCTGGAAGACCTTGCCCGCATGCAGCATTCATTGCGCGGCATAGTGGCCGCCGTGCGCAACAGCACCGACGAGATCGTTCATTCCATCAAGGAAATCGGCGCGGCCGCCCATGACCTGGCCTCCCGCACCGAACAGACCGCCTCGAACCTGACGCAATCGGCCTCCGCCATCGAGCAGATCAACGCTACGGCAGGCCACACGGCAACGAACACGACCGAAGGCAGCCAGCTCGCCCAACAGAACGCGGCCGCTGCGCAGCACAGCGTCGAAGTCATGGGCGAGATGGTCAACACGATGGAAGCCATCCGCCAGACTTCCAGCCGCATCAGCGATATTGTCAGCACCATCGACGGCATTGCCTTCCAGACCAACATTCTGGCGCTGAACGCGGCCGTCGAAGCCGCACGCAGCGGTGAGGCCGGGCGGGGCTTCGCGGTAGTGGCGGGCGAAGTACGCGCACTCGCGCAGCGCTCGGCTCAGGCTTCGCGCGAAATCTCCGAGCTGATCGAGGCAAGCGTCAGCCAGGTCGAGGCCGGCACGCAAATCGTGCACAAGACCGAAGAAGCGATCGAGAACGTGCTCTCTTCATCAGAACGCGTGAACGTCATTCTGCGCGAAATCGCCACCGGCGCGCAGGAACAGAGCGTGGGCATCAACGAGGTGGGCCAGGCCTTGTCGGTTCTCGACACCATGACCCAGCAGAATGCCGCCATGGTCGAGGAAACCGCCGTGACCGCCGAAGCCATGAACGATCAGGCGCAGCGCCTTTCGGCCGAGGTGGCCCGCTTCCAGCTGCCAGCGGCGATGCTCACCTTGCGCTGAGCGGCAACGGGGCTCGCATACGCCCGGCGGCACGCTGCGCTTCGTCGGGCCGATGCTGATGCGGGCGCGGCATGCCCGCCCGAAACAGGCAGCAACGAATACCGTGGGGGGGCCGGTGGCCACATTGGCATAGAATGCAGCCACCGCACCCCACACAGGTATTCATGTGAACGTATCTACTTTAGTTCAACCGGCGCAGCAGCTCGGCAATGAAATTTCCGAGCTGCTGGCGGCGCGAGACGGGTTCACGCGCATCGCTCTGGTCTCGGCGTTTGCCTCGCTGCGTACCGTGCTGCGCCTGCGCGACCCCCTGCTGCAGCACGCGGCCAACGGCACACGGCTCAGCGTGACGGTGGGCATCGACCTGGGCGGCACGAGCCGCGAAGTGCTCGAGGAGCTCGCACGCTGGGATGTGGAAACATTCGTGTTCCACAACCCGAATCCCCGCGCCACCTTTCACCCCAAGGCCTACCTGTTCGAAACCGGTAACGATGCCAGCCTGTACATCGGCTCGAACAATCTCACCGAAGGCGGCTTCTTCACCAATTACGAGCTGGCCACACACTTCGCGTTCGACCTGCCCGGCGACCGCGCCGCGTACGATGCGGTAATCGAGCCGGTATCGGAGTTTCTGTTTCCGCAACCCGGCCCGACCCTGCGGCCGCTCGACGCCGCGCTGATCCACACCCTGGTCGCGCGCGGTCAGCTGCCATCGGAAGCCGACGTGCGCGCCAGCACCCGTCGCAGTGCCGCGCGCCGTGCACCGGCCGGGGCGCCTGCCAGCCCCTTTGCCGCCGTGGGCGTACCGCTTGCACCGCTCCTGCCGGCCAACGCGCAGGCCGCAGACACCGCTTCGGAACCCGTTGCCACCGAGCAGACGGGCGAGGCAACGGATGTTCAGGCGCAGCCGGTCACGGCAGCACCTTACGGCATTCTGGTATGGCGCAAGACGCTGCCGAGTTCCGACGCGCTGCGGGTCAGGCCCGGAACCAAGCACGTGGGCGGCGTACGGCTGACGCAGGCGCGCTTCGAGAATCCGCCCGGCCAGCGTATCGATCAGACCACCTACTTCCGCCAGCTGTTTGCCGATTATGCGTGGGTACCGGAAACCGGCCGTTACAGGGGAGCCGATCAGGAACACACCTTCGTACCCATGCGCATCGTCATTCGTGGCATGGATTACGGCGTGCACAACTTCGAGATCAGCCACAAGCCCTCGGGCGAAGCCGGCCAGGCAAACTACACGACCATACTGCGCTGGGGCCGCACTCTCACGCCCATCGTCAGGGATGCCGACATTACCGGCTGCGTGCTGTCGCTTTATGAACTCGACGAGCCCGACGTCGGGTTTCTGATCGACATCGCTTGAATCGCTACCGCCAGCCGTGGCGGCACCGCAGGCTGGCCGATCGCCACGCGCACGGTGCGCGGGTCAGTCGTCGCTTTCCGAGACCCGATGGCGCCTGTCGCGCAGCCGGCGCCATCCGTCGAGCAGGCATTGCTGCTGTGCTGCCGACAGACCAATACCGCCCAGCACGATTTCACCCTGGCGCTCGAGGACACTTTCGGTCGAGGCTGTGCGGATCGCGGTATCGAGCTCATTGAGATCGAACGCCGGCTGCTCGGGCAGGGGTATGAGCAGGCGCTCGATTTCCGACGGAATGAGTTCGAGCACACCGCCCCCGTAGTGGCGCCCCTCGAGCTCGGCGCTGAGCGCCGTAAGAGGGTTCACGAAGCAGCCCACCAGTTTCTCGGCCGGGACCTTGGCCGTGCTGATGCGGTAGGCCGTATCGGTGGTGTAGGCACCCACACGGTTCAGAATGAGGCGCGGCGTGTGATGCGAACGCTTGAGCATGCCGATTTCGGTGGCGTACACCGAAGGCACGGTGTACCAGGGCTTGCGCACGCGACACTTGTAGCGGGTATGCAGCTTCTGCTGTTCGCCGAACTCGATGTACGCCCGGGCGGCGGGGTCGATTTTTCCGTGCGCTTCGTTGAACCACAAGAAGTTCGTGGGATTGCCCCTGGATGAGTTTTCCTGGTGCTGGCGGGCGTCGTAAATGATGCCGGGGCAGTGTTCACTGCGGCCGAACATGGGGTGTGCCCAATCATGCAGCCGATACTCGTGCACCACCGAATCAGGCACCAGAAAGAACTTGTTGGCGCCCGTGACGATGCCGACGTCGACCTTGGCGATGTTCTTGAAAACATGCACGTCGCGATGCTGTTCAAGCGTGTCGACCAGCGAACGGGTTTCGGCATCGAGCAGTGCGCGAGTCCATTTGCCCTGCACGGTCTTGCCGTTCATGGCCTGCGGCGCGTTGAAGATGTCGGCCGGATCGTGCTCGAGAAACTGCCGGCCCCGCACGGGGTAGATGCCCAGCCCGACTCCGGCCTCGTCGGCGCTATGCTTCTTTTCGGCAAGCAGTATGACCGCGCCCTGCAGCGTATCGGTGAACCACAGTTCTTCCGGGTCGATCACCACCAGCCGGCGGCATTCGCGCCCCAGGTACGAGCGCAGCGACTGCGCGTGGGTGACGTGAATGATTTCGGCGGGAATCACCATGGCCAGCCGCCCGCCCGGCCGCAGCAGCCGGATGGAGGCCAGAATGAAGGGCACCCACGCATTGGTGTGGCGGGTAAACGGCAGGCCGAGTGCATCGAAGACTTCGTGTGCGTTGGCCTGGAATTCTTCGGGAAGATACTGGTAGCGGATGAAGGGCGGGTTGCCGACCACGGCATCGATGCCGGCATGTGGCGAGCGGAACTGCGTCAGCGCCCACTGCAGAAAGTCTTCAGCGATGACCCGTGTGCCGCTCAGCCCCGCCTCGGATGCCCGGCGCTGCGCCTTCTGTGCTTCCTCGGGTTCGATCTCGAACCCCGTGATTTCGGCCGTTTCGAAGCCCTGCACGTGCGCGAGGGCGGAAAAGAACACACCGTCGCCACAGCTGGGTTCCAGCACACGACGCGGTGCGATGTGCCTGATCCACTTGCAGATGAATACCGCCAGATCTTCGGGTGTGTAGTAACCGCCACGCAGCTTTTGCCTGGACTCGTTCTCAATGAAATTCATCCGATTGCGCGGGAAACCTCGGCCTTCCGGCCGGGGAGGGATAGCGCGGCACGTTTCACGTGCCCTGCTCCCGCATCTCCTTTCGAGGTTGCTATCCTTGCGTAGCCGTAGCCATCGCTACGCTGAATAATCCG
>JAUZQE010000029.1 GCA_030733815.1 Yanghanlia caeni | reverse complement strand
CAGTACATCGAACAGCAGCAGACGCCACACTGACCGCCCAAAGGACGCCTACGGCGTCCCCGCTATCCTTCCCCGGCTTGAAGGCCGAGGCTTGCCGCGCACCGGGTCAGCTCGCCCAGGGTTGCCGATTGACGTAACAAATTTCTTGTTTTTTATAAATCTTGTTACTACGAATCAGAACCGCCCAGAAAAGGCATTTTTCCGGCCTTTTCTTCGTTTTTGCGGTGGAGGATGATTGCAAAGGAGCCTAGCTGGTGCGCAAGCGCGGCAGCACTCGGCGCGCATTGGCACCCGTGCGTACCACCACTTCCTCGTAAGGTACCGAACGCAAGGCCGCAAGCTCGCGCCCGATGCGGGGCACCTGCGCCGGTTCGTTGCGGGGCGTCGGCTTGCCCGGCTGACCCAGCCAGGCAGGCGGAATGTCGGGTGAATCCGTTTCCAGCACCATGGCATCGAGCGGCAGCCGCGTGGCCAGCCTGCGGATCTGCAGCGCCCGTTCGAACGTCATGGCACCCCCGAAGCCCAGCACGAAGCCCTGATCGATGAACTGCTGCGCCTGCTGAAAGCTGCCGTTGAAGGCATGTGCGATGCCGCATACGCCGGGGTGGCGGCGCACGTACTTCAGAACGTCGTCTTGTGCGCGGCGCACGTGCACGATGACCGGCAGGGCAAACCGCTGCGCCATCTTGAGCTGCGCCTCGAAAAAGCGTTCCTGCTTCTCGCGCATGGCCGGTTCGCACAGGGCGGGCAGAAAGAAATCCAGGCCGATCTCGCCCACGCCCACGAAGCGGTCGTCTTCCAGCGCGGCCTCGAGCCGCTGCTCCAGCCATTGCAGATCATCGTCATTGGCGTCGGGAACAGCGATGGGATGGATGCCCAGCGCGTAGTAGCCGCCGGCGAAGCGCCAGGCCAGCGCCTGCACCGTATCGCAGTTGCCGCGATCGACGGCCGGAATCACGATGGCGCACACGCCCTCGCGACCGGCACGCTCGATTACGGCATCGCGGTCGTGAGAAAACTCGACGGCATCGAGATGGCAATGGGTGTCGATCAGCATGTCGTGTCGGTATCGGCCAGACGGCCCTTGTCGATATACAGGCGCCGGTGTGCCAGCGCCGCCAGCGCCGGGTCGTGGGTGACAATCGCCAGGGCCGTTCCAAGCTGCTCGTTCACCTTCAGCAGCAGTTCGAACATGCTTTCGGCCGTGTAGCGATCGAGGTTGCCGGTGGGTTCGTCGGCCAGCACGCAGCCCGGGCGGGTGACCAGGGCCCGGGCAAGCGCCACCCGTTGGCGTTCGCCCCCCGACAGCTGCCCGGGGTGGTGGTGCATGCGGTGTTCCAGCCCCACCTGGGCCAGCATCTCGCGCGCATGCTCACGTGCTACCGTACGCTTCTCGCGGCGCACGATCAAGGGCATGGCCACGTTGTCCTCTGCAGAAAACTCGGGCAGCAGATGATGAAACTGATACACGAAGCCCAGGCGCTGGTTGCGAAGACGGCTGCGGGCGCGCTCACCCAGGGTGTCGGCACGCTGGCCGTCGACCTCGACATGGCCCGAGGTGGGCGTATCGAGCAGGCCCAGCAGGTGCAGCAGCGTGCTCTTGCCCGAGCCGGACGCGCCCACGATGGCCACGCGCTCGCCGGCCGCCACGTGCAGGCTCACGTCGCGCAGCACCTCGATAGTATTGCCGCTTTCCACGTAGCGTTTCACCAGATTGACGGCACGCAGCACGTGCGGGGTGGTTGGGGATTCAGTCATGACGCAGCACCTGTGCGGGTTGCAGGCCCGAAGCCCGCCAGCTGGGGTATAGCGTGGCAAGCAGCGACAGCACCAGCGACGTCACCGCCACCAGGGTGATGTCGTACGCACGGGGCTCGGACGGCAACTGGCTGATGAAATAGATCTGCTGGGGCAGGAACTCAATATTGAAGGTGCGCTCGATGAACGGCACGATGACGTCGATGTTGAATGCGACCAGCATGCCCAGGCCAACACCCAGCAGGGTGCCCACCACACCGATCAGCGAGCCCTGAACCAGAAAGATGCGGGCAATCTCGCGCGGTGTGGCACCAATGCTGCGCAGAATGGCGATGTCGGAACGCTTGTCCTTCACCGCCATCACCAGTGACGACAGCAGATTGAACGCGGCCACCGCCACGATGAGCGTCAGAATGATGAACATCATGCGCTTTTCCGTTTGTACCGCCGCGAACCACGTGCGGTTGTTCTGCGTCCAGTCTTGCGCACGCAGCCCCTGTGGCAACGCGGCCTGCAGCCGGCGCGCCACCTGCGGCGCCTGCTGCATATCGGCAATGCGCAGCCGCACACCGCTTGCGCCCGTGTCACGAAACACACGGGCGGCGTCCTGCACGTTCATGAAGGCGAGGGCGGCGTCGTATTCGTAATGCCCGGTGGAGAACACGCCCGACACGGTGAACTGGCGCATGCGGGGCGTGAAGCCGGCCGGTGAAATCGTGCCCTGGGGCGCCAGCACCATGACCGTGTCGCCCTGCCCCACTCCCAGCGCATAGGCCAGCTGCACACCCAGCGCAATGTTGAAGCTTCCCGGCGCCAGGCCGGCAATATCACCGGCCAGAAACTGCCCGGAAAGCTCGGAGACCGCGTCTTCCAGCTGCGGATCGATGCCGCGCATCTGCACGCCCTGCAGCGCCTGACCGCGCGCAATCATGCCCTGCGCCGCAACGAATGGCGCCGCACCGCGCACGGCCGGGTCGCGCCCCGCCGCGTCGTCCGCCAGGGTTCGCCATTGTTCCAGCAGGTCGGTATGCGGCACGCCGGGGGCATAAAGCTCGATATGCGGCAGCACCGACAGCATGCGGTCGCGCACCTGCACCTGGAAGCCGTTCATGACTGACAGCACGATGATGAGTGCCGCCACGCCCAGCGCAATACCGGCCATGGAACTGGCGGCAATGAACGAGACGAAGCGGTCGCCCGAGCGGCCGCGCCGCCCCGGGCGCGTCAGCCCGGCGTAGCGCGCGCCTATCCAGAATTCGTAAGCCATGCTGTGAAGCCACCTCGATCGATAAACACTACAATGCGTGGAATGCAGATCGTACTACCTGGCGCGCTGCCCGACCCAGCCATTGCGCCCGAGCTCGCCTCGCATCTGGAAAAAAAGGCACCCCGTTTCACGGAGTGGCTGTCTCGCGCCCAGGCACACGTCATGCCCGCGGCGCCCGGCGAAACCTTCTGCACCACCTACGAATACTGGCTGTTGCACTATCACGGGTTCACGCCCGATGCGCAACAGCGGCCGGCGGCGGGCTTGAGCGCCATTCTGGCACATGAGGCCGGTGCGCCAGTGGCCGCCGGCGAACCCTTGTGGCTCGGTCAGCTGGTGCACGTGGCACCGGCACGCGACGGGGCGGCGCTGATTCCCGCCAGCGAACTCGAGATCACCCCGGAAGAAAGTCAGGCGCTCTACGACGCCGCGGCGCCCTGGCTGCCCGACAGCGGCTTTGCCGCCGTACCCTTCGATACCGCTCACTGGGCGCTTACCCCACCACCCGGCTACACCCCCGAATGCGCGAGCCCCGCACTGGTCAGCATTACTTCGGTCAACGACTGGTGGAGTCAGGATGCCGCGGGGCGCCCCTGGCGGCGCCTGGTCAATGAACTGCAGATGCTGTGGTTCGATCACCCCGTGAACCAGGCCCGGCAAGCGCGCGGCCTGCGCCCGGTGAACAGCGTATGGCTCTATGGCGGGGCGCGGCCCGAACAGCTTGGTGCGACCCCGTCCGGGCAGGCCGACACGCCGCGCATTCTGCGCGGTCTGCAGGGCCCCAGCCTGGTGCAGGATTGGGGCAGCTGGCTGCAGGAATTTGAACGGCTCGACCGTGAAGCGTTCACGCAGCTTGAAATGCCGGCGCGGCTCACGCTCACCGGTTCCGACCGCATCGTCGAGCTTACCCCGGCGCGGCACGGCTTTTTTGGCCGATTGTTCGGCACGAAGTTCGACTGGAGGCGCTGGTGGTCCGGCCACAACTGACCACTCGCAGCGTCGACCCCACCATCTGCAGACGGCTCATCAACGCAGGTGTCCATCCCCTGCTGGCGCGACTGTGGGCGGCGCGTGGCATCTCCGACCCGGCCCACGCTCACCAGACCTGGTCTGCCATGATTCCGCCGCAGCAGCTCACGCATGCGACACATGCTGCGGCATTGCTGGCAGACGCCATTGCGGCACGCAAGCGCATGCTGGTGGTGGCCGACTACGATTGCGACGGGGCCACTGCCTGCGCCGTTGCGCTGCAGGCATTGCGCCGCATGGGGGCCACGGTCGACTTCCTGGTGCCCGACCGCTTCGAAACGGGCTACGGCCTGTCGCCCGCCGTGGTGGAGCTGGCCGTGCATCACCCGGGCGGCCGGCCCGATCTGCTGATCACGGTCGACAACGGCATCGCCAGTGTCGAGGGCGTCGAGGCCGCCCGTGCGGCGGGTATGGATGTCATCATCACCGACCATCACCTGCCGGGCGACACGTTGCCGCGCGCCCTCGCCATCGTCAATCCGAACCAGCCCGGCTGCGGGTTTCCGTCCAAGCATCTTGCCGGCGTGGGGGTCATCTTCTACCTCATGCTCGCGCTTCGGGCGGAACTGCGCCGCCGCGGCGCCTTTGCCGACGACGGCCCCCGGCTCGACGACCTGTGCGACCTAGTGGCGCTGGGTACCGTCGCAGACGTTGTACGGCTCGACGCCAACAATCGCCTGCTGGTCGCACAGGGCCTGCAGCGCATTCGCAAGGGTCGCATGCAGGCCGGCGTGCGGGCCCTCTTTGCGGTGGCGGGCCGTGATCCGCGCAATGCCACCGCCTTCGACCTCGGTTTCGCGCTGGCACCCCGCCTGAATGCAGCAGGCCGTCTGGCAGACATGAGTCTGGGCATTCACTGCCTGCTCACCGAAAACCCCGACGAAGCCGCAGCGCTTGCCCGCCAGCTCGACACCATCAATCAGGAACGCCGCGGCATCGAGCTGGCCATGCGGGAAGAAGCACTGAGCGTGCTGGCCACCGAGGCCCCGGCACGCGCGGCCAGCGTGTGCGTGTACCGCCCGGAATGGCATCAGGGCGTGGTGGGGCTGGTGGCCTCGCGCCTGAAAGACACCTACTGGCGACCCGCGCTGGCCTTTGCGCGCTGCGACGACGGCACACTGCGCGGATCGGGCCGTTCGGTGCCCGACGTGCATTTGCGCGACGCCCTTGACCTGGTGTCGAAGCGTCACCCGGGCATGATTCTCAAGTTCGGCGGCCACGCCATGGCTGCGGGCCTCACCCTGCCCGAAGCCGCGTACCCACAGTTCGTCGACACCTTTGATGCAGCGGTGCGCGAACTGTCGGGCACCGATCGCTTCGAACCGGTGATTCAAACCGACGGCTCACTGGAAGCGGATTTTGCCACCATCGAGGTGGCCGGCCTGCTGCAGCAGCAGGTGTGGGGTGCCGGCTTTCCCGCACCGGTGTTCCGCGACACGTTCACCGTGCTTCACCAGCGTGTGCTCAAGGGCAAGCATCTGAAACTGTTCCTGCAGCGCGGGGCGCAACGCTTCGATGCGATCTGGTTCAACCGCAATGAAAACCTGCCCGAACATACCGAGCTGGCCTACCGCCTGGACCGCAATGAATGGAACGGACGCGTAACCGTGCAGCTGGTGGTGGAACACGCCCTGCCCGCATGACGACCGCCCGCGGCGGGGTGTTACATATCACAAGTTCGTACGTAGTAGAATAAGGGTTTATATCACCATCCACAAACCGCCTGACCGGCGGTGTGTTGCTTTGCAAGCCGTCACGACCTGCCAGCCTGCAGCGCCCCAACCGCTCCACCCTGCGGCCGGGACACCCGGTGACCGAATTCTCCCGTTTTCGAATCACAAGGATCCAATCATGCAGGCCCTTGCTCGCCTGAGCCAGTTCGTTGGCAGAACGTTTGCCATCTGGACACTGCTTTTCGCCGTTCTCGCCTTTTACTCGCCCGAGACCTTCAAATGGATCGGACCCCACGTCGTCACCCTGCTGGGCATCATCATGTTCGGCATGGGGCTGACGCTCTCAAAGAAAGACTTCGCTGAGGTCGGCCGTCGCCCCGGCATGGTACTGATCGGGGTACTGAGCCAGTTCATCATCATGCCGGGTCTTGCCTGGCTGCTGTGCAAGATTCTGGCCCTGCCTCCGGAGATCGCCATCGGCGTGATTCTCGTGGGGTGCTGCCCCGGCGGCACGGCATCCAACGTCATGGCTTATCTCGCCCGCGGCGACGTGGCACTGTCGGTTGCCATTACGTCCGTCACGACGCTACTGGCGCCCGTCGTCACACCCGCGCTCATTTACCTGCTCGCCAGCGCCTGGCTGGAAGTCAGTGCCGCCGCACTGTTCTGGTCCATCGTGCAGGTTGTGATCCTGCCCATCGTTCTGGGCCTGATCGTACAGGCGCTACTCGGCAAGCATGTGAAGGCGTTCGTCGACGTCCTGCCACTCGTGTCGGTAGTGGCGATCGTGGCCATCGTGACGGCCGTCGTTGCAGGCAGCCAGGAACGCATCGCCACGACCGGCCTGACCATCTTTGCCGTAGTCGTACTGCACAATGGCCTCGGGCTCGTGCTGGGCTACCTGCTTGCCAAGGCGTTCGGTCTGAACGTTGCACAACGCAAGACCATGTCGATCGAGGTAGGCATGCAGAACTCCGGCCTGGGCGCCGCTCTGGCAACCATGCACTTTTCGCCGCTGGCCGCCGTACCCAGCGCCATCTTCAGCGTCTGGCACAACATCAGCGGCCCCATCGCCGCCACGATCTTCCAGCGCTTCAAAGATGACGACGCCACAGCCGGTGCACCGGCGCAACCCGCCGCCACACCGGCCGCTGCAGAGTAACGCGCCCTACGCGTTTTCCTTCCAGGGCGCCTGCGCCATGAACTCGCGGGCTGCCCTCTCGATCTCTTCGGGCGGTACGTCGCGCACGTGGGTAGCCAGCGACCAGCGGTGCCCGAAGGGATCTTCAAGCACACCGTAACGGTCGCCCCAGAACATGTCGGTTACCGGCATGATCTGCCGGGCACCCGCTTCGATGGCCTGTTTCCAGGCCTGATCCACATCGTTGACATAGACATGCAGGGCCACGGGTGTACCCTTCAGGGTGCCGGGGCTGAGGCTGCCGCACGCCGCATCTTCCTGTGCGATCATGACCACCGAGTCGCCGATCATGATCTCGCCATGCAGGAACCGGCCATCGACCTCCAGGCATCCGAACGGCATGTCCATTGCGTTGAACGCCTTCCTGTAAAACTCGATGGCGGCCTTTGCGTCGCGGCAGATGATGTGCGGGGTGATGGTGGACATGCCCGGCGGAACGGGTCGCACTTGCGAGCCGTCGTCGTCCGGTGAAAGGTGGAACATGGCCTTGCCGGACGGCATTTCAAACGGGGCGGAAAAATGCTCATGGGCAATTTTCCATGCGCCTTTCACCCGCCTGAGGCCCGCCGTAAAGCGCATCCAGCCGGCGTCCACGCGGTCGCCTTCTTTATGGCCGCAACGCAGCAACGCATGGGCAAACGCCAGGTCGCCTTCGGCCTGCACCTGCAGATCACGCAGTTCAAAAACGGGTTCCCGCTCGCCGGCTGGGCACATTTCCATGCACATCTGCCAATGCTTGCGGTATGCGGGCTTGCCCCGGAACTGCAGGGCCAGTATGGCATCAAACGCGAGAACATCTTCCACGTAGTGGGCCATGATTGCATCGACATCCTGGGCGCGTACTGCCGCGAGCCAGGAATCATAAAGCTGGGTAATGGCAGTCTGGGCGCTGCCGTGTTCCAGATGGGTACTCATGCATGTCTCCTCACCGGGGGAAAGACCGTGCAGCGACGTCTGGGAACGAAGAGCGCCACGCAAGGTTGCGCTGCCACGGAGGTCCCGGTTCGGAGAATGTACCTTTTTTAGTCCTAAATTAATACTAACAAATTGTATTTTTGAATCGGTGTTCTATACTGGCAGACATGACAACCGCCTCGGTGACTCACGTGTTGCAACAGTCCGGCCCCACATCCAGTGCCTCTGCGGGCCGCCCGCGCCGGGCGCTCAAACGCCGTTACGACGACGGGTGTGCAGCCGCCCACGCGCTCAACCTGGTGGGCGAGCGCTGGGCGCTACTGGTGGTGCGCGAACTGCTGCTGGGTCCACGGCGCTTTTCCGACCTGCGCCAGGCCCTGGGCGGCATCAGCCCCAATGTGCTGTCGCAGCGTCTTGTCGATCTGGAAGCTGCGGGCGTGGTGCATCAACGGCAGTTGCCGCCGCCGGCCGCCTGTCATGTCTATGCGCTGACGCCCTGGGGCATGGAGCTGGAACCGGTGATCATGGCCCTGCTCAGGTGGGGCGTGCGCTCGCCCGGCTTCGTGCGCGGCCAGGCGCTCACGGCCGACGCCATGGCGCTGTCGTTCAAGGCCATGTTTCAGCCGCGGCTTGCCGGCGCACTCAAATGCCGAATTTCATTGCTCATGCAGCGCCACGTTTACCATGTGGCCGTCGATCGGGGCCGCATTGCCGTTGTCCGCGGCGAGCCGCCCTGCCATCCCGCGCAGGCCGACGCCTGGGCGGCGGCCACTCTGCGGGCTGAACCCGTCACCGTGCTGCACCTGGCCTATGGCAAGCGCCCGCTTGCCGAGGCGCTGGCCGCCGGCGAATGCCAGTGCGACGGCGATACGCGCCAGCTGCAATACTTTTTGAACTGCTTCGCGGTGCCGCCGGCTGCAGACCATGCCGCCGGTGGCCCGCATTGCTATGATTGACCCATTTTTCCGACGTTTCGAGCAGGTGTTCCCGCATGGCTGTGTTTGACATTCAACCCGTCGTTTCCGAACTGGCCTACATCCGCCAGAAGTGGCGCATCTCGCAGGGGCGGCCCCTGGAATCCGGTGGCCGCAATTTCCCCGCGCCCCAGGCCATGAAGGCCATCATCAACGACCTGCGCGGCATTCTGTTTCCCATGCGGCTGGGCCCCATCGACCTGCGCCAGGAAAGCGAAGACTTCTACGTCGGCCACACGCTCGATTCCGCACTGCACGCCCTGCTCGCGCAGGTGCGGCTGGAACTGGCCTACCAGCACCGGCATGATCCGGTAAGCGAAGAAGAAATCGAGAAGTGTTCGATTGAACGCGTTCAGGCCTTTGCCAACGCACTGCCCGAAATCCGGCGCCTGCTCGATTCAGACACGCTGGCCGCCTTCGCTGGCGACCCGGCTGCCCGCAGCGTCGACGAGATCCTGCTGTGCTACCCCGGCCTGCAC
Source organism: Yanghanlia caeni (assembly GCA_030733815.1). Taxonomy (GTDB): domain Bacteria; phylum Pseudomonadota; class Gammaproteobacteria; order Burkholderiales; family Burkholderiaceae_B; genus Yanghanlia; species Yanghanlia caeni. The sequence goes on along the minus strand of JAUZQE010000029.1, from coordinate 28,255 downwards.
GCCATGATTCACCACCGCATCGCGCACCAGTTCTACCGGCTCGAACTGCCGCTGCTGGCCCGCATGGTTTCGGAAATCGCGCATTCCGAAACGGGCATCGACATTCACCCCGGCGCAACGATCGGCGAACACTTCTTCATCGACCACGGCACGGGCGTGGTCATCGGGGAAACCGCCATTATTGGCAACAACGTGCGCATTTACCAGGCTGTCACGCTGGGCGCCAAGCGCTTCCCGGCCGATACCGACGGCACGCTCACCAAGGGTCTGCCGCGCCACCCCATCGTGGAAGACGACGTGGTGATCTACGCGGGCGCCACCATTCTGGGCCGTGTCACGCTGGGCAAGGGCTGCACCATAGGCGGCAACGTGTGGCTCATCAACGACGTGCCGCCCGGCGCGCATGTGACCCAGGCGGGGTATCAGGGTTCGCAGGCCACCGACCCGGCTGCCGAAGCAAAAGCGCACGTCAAATAATGCCCAGGCCATTCAGCATCACCACGCCGATCAGCAGGGGCGACACGTAGCGCAGCAGCACCAGCACCACGACTGCCAGGCCTTCGTTACGCAGGGTGCCGCCGTTTGACACCGCACGTGTGAACGCCGCTCTGCCCCACACGTAGCCGGCAAACAGCGCAATCAGAATGCCCCCCACCGGCAGCAGCAGGTTCGACGACACGAAATCCATGAGGTCGAAGAACGTAAGGCCGGCCACCCGCACGCCGGCCAGCACGCTGCCCGACAGGGCGCAGCCTGCACCAGGTACCGCAACCGCCAGCACACACACGCCGATGGCTAAGGGGCGCGGCAGGCCCAGCCGTTCGGTAAGAACGAGCACCGGTACCTCGAGCAGCGAAAGCATGGCGCCAATGGCCGCAATCGAGGTCAAAATGAAGAAAACCAGCATCAGCCCCTGGCCGAAAGGCAACTGCGCAAACACTGCAGGCAACGTGATGAAGACGAGCGAAGGCCCCGCCGTGGGCTCGAAGCCAAAGGTGAAGACCGCCGGGAAGATGGCGATGCCGGCCAGCAGGGAGACGGCCAGGTCGGCCACCATGACGCGCCCGGCCGTAAGGGGAATGTTCTGTTCGCTGCGGAAATAGCTCCCGTAGGTCATCATGGTGCCCATGCCGATCGACATCTTGAAAAATGCCAGCCCTACCGCGGTCAGCACCACCGCAGCGTCGACCTTGGAAAAATCGGGCTTGAACAGAAACGCCAGACCCGCGGCGGCCTCATCGAGCGTCAGGCTGAAGACGCACAGCCCCGCAAGCAACAGGAACAGGAGCGGCATCAGCCGCTTGGTAACGGCTTCAATACCGCCCGCAACGCCCTTGACCAATATGCCACCGATCAGCAGCAGCACCAGCCACTGCGAAACCAGCGATACCCAGGGGTTGCCCACCATGGCGGCAAAGGCCGCTTCGGTCACCGCCGGGTCGCTGCTCAATGCCGACCCTTCCAGTGACTTCCACACATACACGAAGACCCAGGCGACCACCTCGGAATAAAACGCCATGATGAGGAATGCCGCCAGCATGCCGATCACGCCCACCAGCCACCAGGGTTGCCCGGGCGGGGCGAGCATACGCAATGCACGAATGGGATTGGCGCGGGCATGGCGGCCTAACGTCAGCTCGGCGATCATGACCGGCAGGCCCACCAGCAGCGTGGCCAGCAGATAGATCAGCAAAAAGCCGGCGCCGCCGTTGGCACCGGTGAGCGCGGGAAACTTCCAGATATTGCCCAGCCCCACGGCCGACCCCAACGTGGCCGCCAGCACCCCGAGGGTGGACGTGAAGCCATCGCGTTTGGTGGCGGGTCGGGTTGCAGCCATGACGGGCACCTCGAGACTCTGGACGCCCCCCATTTTAGCGGCATGCGCCATGCACGCCCGGCTGGCATCAATGGCAATCGGGCACTTCCTGGTCGAGATACACCTCGAACGCGATGTCGCGTGCGCTCTGGCGCGTGAGCTTGGCCAGAAGATCGCTCTGGCGCCATTCACCGACCTTGGCGCGCAGCGTCTGGGCCAGCCGGGTGTCGTTCGCCTTCACCACGAAGGCCAGATCGCGTTCCTGCTGCACCGGCAGACGCGCCGAGAACTTCTTCCACTCGGGAAATGTCAGCAGCGCCTGCAGCATGGTGCTGTCGTGCACGGCGGCGTCACACGTGCCGATACGCAGGTTCAGCAGCGCATCGGCCGGTGCCCGGTACACTTGCTCGATGGCGCCGTAGCGCGCCTGCAGCTGGCCGGCCAGACCACTGCCCTGCGCAATGCATACCGTACGACCACGCAGGTCTTCCCAGCGGCGGATATCGGTGTCGGTGCGCATGATGCCCATGATGCCGGCCCGATAGCCGGTTGGAATGACCACCCCGGCGGGCGCCGCCGCGTCAACGGACTCGACGGGCAGCAGCAAGGCGTCGACCTCGCGCGTCGGAAGCGCCGGCGCATCGCCGGAACCGGCTGCCGGCGCGGCCACCGGCTCGACGGACAGCGCCTTGCCCAGCCGCTCGGCCAGCAGGGGTGCGAGCCCTTCCGGCGTGCGGACCTTGGCACCGGGCTGGTGCGGCGGCACCACGTAGGGCATACCCAGACGCAAAGGCTGCGGCTGCCCGGATGCGGCATCACCGTGCCCGGCGTCCTGCATCGGGGCCACGGCCAGCATCGGCCCGGCATCCGGCTGTTCAGGGGTGGCAGACTGCGCCAGCGCCTGCGGTGTAGACGTCATGCCGGTGAGCCCCAGCACCAATGCACTTGCCGCCTTCACGCAGCGCAGGAATCCGAAAGCTGAATCACGGTTGTACATGGCCGTTCCTTCACACGTACTGGTAGCGCAACACCTGGCGTTTGAGATTTTCCAGCAGCACCTGGTCGATGAGCGTGGCCAGGATTGCGATGGTCAGAATGTTCGACATCACCCCCAGCATGTCGGCCGTTTCACCGGCATAGGCCAGATTGCGCCCCAGGCCCTGACCAAAGCCGATCAGCATCTCGGCGGAAATCAGTGCACGCCAGGCGTTGCCGAAGGCCAGCTGGGCCCCCGTGATCAGTTCGGGCATGACGGCCGGCAGGTAAACGCGGCGCACCATGTCCCAGCGACTGGCACCCATGACGCGGGCGGCCGACACGTGAACCGCCAGCACGCTCTCGGTGGCGTTCATGACCGACAGTGCGGCGGGAAAGAACGCCGACAATGCAATCACCACGATGATCGGCAGGTTGCCGAATCCCATCATGATCAGAAACAGCGGCACCCAGGCGATCGACGGGATCGACTGCAGAATGATGATGGCGTTCTTGAGCACTTCACGAAAGAAGAACAGCAGTGCGCCCACCAGCCCGAAGCCGATGCCGAACAGCAGCGCGAACCCGTAGCCGAATCCCAGGCGCGTGAGGCTGCCCGTCAATGCCGTGCGAAAGTCGCCCGACTGGATGTCTTCCCACAGTCTTGCGATGACCGAGGGCACGTTGGGCATGAGAAAGTCGGGCAGCGACCAGGCGGCCGACTGCCAGATCAGCAGGATGACCAGCACGGCCACGCCCATGGCCAGCTTCTTGAGCGGCCCGGCCAGTTGTTTTTGTGTACTCATTCGATGTCGGGTATGAATAAAGCGTCAAAGGCGACCGGCCCGCAGCCGGTCGCCCTGAATGACATGCCGTGTGTTACGCGAGAATCACAGGTTGCGGGCCTGCTGCCACTCGAGGTCGACGATGCGCGTGACGTCGAACGGCGCGCCGTCGCGGGTCTTGAGCGAACCCTGCGCCTGCATGATGTCGGCAATTTCCTGCATGCGTGCGATTTCCTGCGGAGTCAGGATCGGGCTGAACGTCTGGCTCTTGATCGCATCACGAATGACCTCTTCACGCGGCACTTCCCGGCCGTCGAGTGTCTTGAGCGTGGGTTCCGCGATAAAGTACGAAGCGATCAGCTTGGCGGCTTCTTCGGGCTGGTTCTGCAGCAGGTCGATCGCATCACGCTGGGCGTCGAGCGACTTCCACACCGCTTCCTTGCGGTTTTCCAGCACTTCACCCGAGGTAATCACCACCATGCAGGGGAAGGGCCACACCTGACCGATCTCGTAGATCTGCGTCACGGGCGCCATGAGCTTGGCAATGCTTGCCTGCGGCTCGAACAGGAACGCGGCCTCAACCCGGTTACCCACGAGCGACTGCACCGCCACCTGAGGGCTGACCCCGAGCACGTTGACGTCGTTGGGTGTCAGGCCCGCGTCTTTCAGCACCACACCGCGCAGTACCGTATCGGCCGTGCTGCCCTCGCGCTGCGAAGCCAGCGTCTTGCCCTTGAGATCGGCCACGCTCGAAATGTTGGCGTCGTTGCGAACCACAATGGCGTGGTAGCCGTGCTGCGCACCACCCACCACCTTCAGATCGGCGCCGCGCGACGACCACGAGGCCGCATTGGTAAAGCCCAGCACGCCGGTATCGAGCTGGCCGCCGACGATCGCCTTGATCAGATCGGTACCCGAGGTGAACTCCACGAGCTCGACGTCGAGCCCGTGCTTCTTGTAGAAGCCCCCTTCGTACGCCGCAATCGCCTGGGCGTCATCCATGACGCGCAGGTAACCCACACGCAGTTTTTCTTCGGCAAGGGCCTGGCCGGCCATGAGCAGCGCGGCCATGGCGGGAATCAGGAGTCGGGAGAGTTTCATGCTGCAATTTCCTCGGTGGAATGAATGATGGAGTCAGTGTCGTCGCCGGATGCGGCTTCGGCGCTATGGTCGGCGCGAATGCCCAGCAGGCCCAGAATCTCGCGACGCATGGGCGCGAACTCGGAAAGATCGTGTGTCTTTTCGTGATGCGCCAGATTGAATTCCCTGAGCACCGTTGCCGGGCGGCGGCTAAACACCAGAATACGGTCGGCCAGGAACAGCGCCTCGTCGACATCGTGGGTCACCAGCAACACGGTGGGCGAGGCCTCGCGTATCAGTTCACGCAATGCATCCTGCAGGGTCATGCGTGTGAGTGCGTCGAGCGCACCGAACGGTTCGTCGAGCAGCAACGCCTTGGGTTGCGAGATGAAGGCCCGGGCAAGCGCCGCGCGCTGCCGCATGCCACCGGACACCTGGGCGGGAAAGTAGTCTTCGAAGCCGGCCAGCTGCACTTTGGCGAGCCACTGCCGCGCCAGATCGCGCGCCTTGCGCCGGTCGGTACGCTGCAGTTCCAGCGCCATGGCCACGTTCTGTTCCAGAGTGAGCCAGGGGTATAGCGCGTTTTCCTGAAACATGAGCATGCGCTCGGGGTGCGGGCCGCGCACCGCCCTGCCGTCGGCCAGCACCTGCCCGCCCGAAGCACGCTCGAGCCCGGCGGCCATGTGCAATAAGGTAGACTTGCCGCAGCCCGACGGGCCCACCAGGGCCACGAGTTCCCCGTGGTCGATATCGCGCGAGAATTCTTCGATGACCCGCAGGTCGCCGAACGATTTCTGAATATTCTGGAATGAAAACTTCATTGTGCAGTGGAGTGTGGTGAGGGCGGGCGCTGTGTGTGCGCCGCATGGACTCCACTGTATTCCTGTCGCTTTATTCAATAAACCATTTTTCTTTTCTTTGCTTATTTCACTGAGCAATAAAGTAGTGCTTCATGACCGAAATTCTTTCCATCACCGCCCCAATCTTCATACTGATCGGGCTGGGCTACGTGTGTGTAATGACCCGCCTGATCAGCCGCGAAACCACGCGTGGCATGGGCGTATTCGTGATCACCATCGCCCTGCCCGCGATGATCGTGCGGGGCATGGCGAACAAGCCACTGGCCGAGTCCATGGATACGGAGTTCCTGGCCGCTTACGCGGCCGCATCGGTCGTGGTGTTCGTGCTGGGCATGCTGGTGTACCGCCACGTTCGCAAGGTCGGCACGGCGGCCAGCAGCATGGCCGGCCTGGGAATGTCGTCGTCGAACAGCGGGTTCGTGGGCGTATCGATCTGCGCAATGGTGCTGGGCACCGAACCCGCCTCGCGTGCGGTGGCCATGACCATACTGGTGGAAAGCATGCTGATGATTCCACTTGCCATGGCCATTGCCGACGCAGCCCAGGGTCAGGGCGAGCTCGACTTCGTTGCACGGCTGCGCACCACGCTCAAGCGCCTCGCGCGCAGCCCGCTACTCATCGCAATCTGCATCGGGTTGCTGCTTGCCGGGTTCCGCATCCCGCTACCGGGGGTTGCGCTGCGCGTCATCGACATGCTGGCCGTGGCCGCCGCCCCGGTGGCGCTCTTTGCCGTGGGCGGCAACCTGCATGGCCTGCGGCCCAAAGGCATGGTGGGCGATGCAACCGCCATCTCGCTGGGCAAGCTCATCGTTCATCCCGCTATCACCGCCCTCGTCTTTCTGCTGTTTCCGGGGCTGGACCCGGTCATGCGCAGTGCCGGGGTCGTGTTTGCCGCGGCCCCGATGCTGAGCATCTACCCTATTCTGGGCATGCGCTACGGCCTGGAAGAACGCTGCTCGGCCACCCTGCTGCTGGGCACGGTATTGTCGTTCGTAACCGTGAGCGTGACCATCGCGCTGATCTCATAGATTCCCGCTCCCCCGATCTGCCGGTGGAGCGGGTGGCGGCTCACCCCTTCTTCACGGGCTGGGGCGGTTCGAACGGCTCGGGCCGGTTCATGCCGTGATATTCCACGTTGGGCATCATGTCGAGCGTGGTCGCCATGCGGTTCGAAAAGTTGTAGAAGGCCACCGTCTCGGCCAGGTCGAACACGTCCTCAGCCGAGAAGCCGAGCTCGTGCAGGCGTTTGCGGTCGGCCTCGCCCACCTCGGCGGGGGTGGTGGTGAGCTTCCACGCAAAATCGAGCATGGCGCGCTGTCGCGTATCGAGCGGCGCGATGCGATAGTTCATGACCAGCATTTCGCCCAGCTGCGGGTCGCCTGAAAGCGCGCGCACAGCCTGGCCGTGGGCTACTAGGCAGTAATAACAGCGGTTGGCACACGACACCACCACGGCCACCATCTCGCGCTCCAGCTTGCTGAGCCCCGATTCCGAGAACATGATCTCGTTATACATGGCCATGAAATTGCGCAGCCGGTTCGGGCGGATGCTGTAGGTGCTCAGTACGTTGGGCACCAGGCCCAGCTTCTCGACGCACTTGGCAAACACCGCCTGAAGGTCTTCGTCGAGCGTAGCGGGATCGGGTACGGGATACGCGCAGATGTGATCGGGTTGCGGCATGCAATGTCTCCTTCCTGTTTGAATCGGTGCCGGCCAGTATATCTACAATTCCGTTACATGCATCCGCTCACCCAGCGCCTCGCGCGCAAGCTCGAGCATGTGGGCATGGTGGGTAAGAAAGATCACCTGGGTGCGTTCCGAAAGCTCGCCCAGCTTGCGCAGCGCCGCAACGGCACGCCGATCGTCATAGTTCACGAACAGGTCATCGGCGATGAAGGGAACAGGCGTGGCGTGATCCAGGTACAGATGCAGGGCGGCGAGCCGCAGCGCAAGATACAGCTGATCGCGCGTACCGTCGCTCAGGCCTTCCAGCGCAACCAGGCTGCCGTCGGCGCGGCGGGCCTGCAGTGTGGCCGCATCGGCATCCACCACCAGCCCCGCATGTGCACCCAGGGTCAGGTCGGCAAACAGCTGCCCCGCCCGCGCGAGCAGCGGCCCCTGACGCCGTTCCCGATACTGCTCGGTCACCCGTTCGAGCAGGCGCATCTCGACATACAGTCGCACATAACGGTCGGCGACCTCTGCCATGTCGGCCAGCGCTTCCTGGCGTCGCGCTTCCGCCTGCGCCGCCGCGTCGCCGCCCGAAATCGCCTCGAGCGCCTTGCGGGCGTTCTCGCACTCCACGGCCAGCGCGCTGCGGCGGGCCGCCACGTGTTCGAGCTGCGCTGCCAGGGCCTCCGCCCGGGCTGCAAAATCTGCCACGGCGACGGCATCGAGCTCGGCCTCGATTTCCTGCCGTGAACGGCCCTCGCCCTCGGCCAGAAGCTGTTCGTTCAGCGCAGCCAGACGCTGCCGGCTCTCGAGTTCGTCGCGCCGACGCTGCCGCGCCTGCGCCAGTTCGGCAACCCAGCGCCGCACGTGCGTATCGGCGAAGTGTTCTTCGAAGGCAGTGTCGCCCAGCAGGTCGGCCAGACGCCGTGCGTCATTGCGAAACGCCTGCAGTTCAGCCGCCATGCGGGTGCGCTCGGCCCGGCTTTCACGCAGCTGGGCCACCAGCTGATCGGCATCGGCAAGCAGCGCAAGCGCGGTTTCAACATAGGCATCGTGTGCCTCGGCGGGCAAACCCGCGCCACGCAGGGCATCCTGCCAGCGCTGCTGCCATGCTGAGCGGGCCTGCTCTGCCCGGCGACGTTCGGCATCCAGGCCGGGCAGAACCGAGTCGATGCGCGCGCACTGTTCGCTGAGCGCCGCATGACGCGCCTCGGCCTGACGCGCGCGATTCAGCCGCGCTGCAGCCCGCTCGCGCAAGGCGGCCAGATCGCCCTGGCGCAATGCCACATGCACTTCGTGGTACCCCGAATCCGCGCCACCGGTCTGGGCCGCGTCTTCGCTCAGCGCCTGCTGCAGGCCGTTCAGCACCCGAGCGTGATGGGCCTGCAGCTCGGCAATCTGTTCATCGGCCTGCCTGCACCGTTCATGCGCGCTCAACGCGGCCTCACGGGCATGCTGCCAGTCTTGCAGCGCCGCAGGAGTCAGCAAGGGCAGCCCCCGCCCCGAACAAGCTTGCGCCCAGGCCTGCTCATGCTCCTCAAAGGCGCGCCTTGCCGCGTCACACGCCGACTGCAGGCCCTGCACTGCAAGAGCCTTGCGCTCGTGTTCGCGCTGAATCGACTGGAGCCGAGCGGCCTCATCCACGCCGGCCAGATGCTGGTCGGCCAGGGTATCGGCGCTGCGTACGAGTGCCGCGTAACGTTCACCTTCAACTTCGAGGCGGCCTTCACCGTTCACCAGGGCCTGCCACACGGTGTCGCGTTCGCGCCGGGCCGCCACGACATCATCGCGCGTCACGGCCACGTGACTGCGGGTGAACTGCTCGAGTTCCAGGGCCGCCTGCGCGCATTCGAGTTGCGCCTCGCGCAGGCGCTTGTCCAGCGTATCGATCTCGTTCTGCAGACGCTGGCGCTGCTGCGCCTGCTCCACCAGTTGTGAAGAAGGCCAGGGTTGCATAGCCGCCAGTTCATCGATGCCGGGAGCGAAGATACGCGACGCGCCGCAGGCGCCTGGTACCGACCCGGGCTGCGCAAGTACGCTCAGACAGCGCTGCAGCGCTGCATCGTCGGCGCCACGCGTACGTTGCGCGGCGCTCAGGCGCGCATCGATGTCGCCGGCTGCATCGGCCGCCGCCAGCGCCAGGCGCAATGCCTCATTGGCCGTGACGGCAGGAAGGGTCGCGATCTGCTGGCCCAGATGCGCCCGCTCCGCCTCCCGCTCGGCATGCGCCCGCGCTGCGGCTTCGGCCTCGGCACGCAGCCGCTGCCCCTCGGCGAGCAGCTGTTCCACCTCGCGCCGGGCCGGGCGCGAGGGCAACGTGCCCTGCAACGCATCGAGCTCGGCCGGGTCTGCCGAGTGCTGCGGCCACCCCAGTTCGCGCAGCACCTGTGCCAGCTGGCCCTTCAACACCTCATCGCGCGACACGCTGCGTTCGATCGTCATGGGATGATCGGCAACACGCACGCGCAGCGCTTCGAGGCGGGTAATTTCGGTCTCGTTCTGCAGCAACAGGGTGTCGTCCGCCGCAGCAGTGTGCTCGTTCAGTAGGGCCTCGTACTGGCGTATCTGCGCCAGCAGGGGCGCCATTCTGCGCAGGCGCTCATGCTCGCGCACCTGAGCCAGTACGGCCGCGTGCTCGTCTTGCGCCTGACGCAACGCGGCATCGAGCCGCCGGCTTTCCTTGTGCGCCTCGACCCATGCCGAAGGCCGCACCGTCGCCGCCTTGAGCGCGCTTTCCGCCTCGGCCAGGCGGTCTGCGGCCATGTACCATGCACGTTCGCGGCTGCGTCGCGCCGCCCAGAGGCCGTTGGCCTCAGTACGCAGTTGGGCCAGCACCTCGTTCAGTGCCGACACGCCGGCCGCGGCCTGAAACAGGATCGAATCGACACTATCGCCCGCCTGCAGCATGGCACGCGCGCCGGCTTCCAGGCGACGGTGATCCAGCCCGAACATGCGCTCGAAGAACGCGTCATTCACCTCGCCGAGCCAGGGGCGCAAGGCCTCGGCCGGCAGCGCCTCGCCCCGCGCATCGAGCAGGCCGCCGTTGCGCTTGCGCCGGCGCTCGAACTGCAGCCTGCCGGGCGCGCCCGACACCGTGGCCGCCAGCGCCAGCTCGGGCCCGGGATGCCGAAAGCTCATGGGCGTGGTCATGGGGATGCCGAAGAGCAGGTCGCGCAACGCCGCACGCAGCGTGGATTTGCCGGCTTCGTTGTGGCCGACGATCAGCTGAAAATCGTGCGCCTGGGCGGCCGGAAATGCCAGGGTACGGTCAGTGAAATGCCCGTAACGCAGCAGGCCCACGGAATCGAAACGCATCGCTCAGGCCTCCTTCCCGGCACGCTCGAGACGGCGCAGCACCGACGCCGCCGCATCGGAAAGCAGGGCTTCGAAGTCGCCATTGCGAACGGCATCCAGCACCGGCGCCTGCCTGCCCAATTCGTAGGGCGCCCGATCGAACATGGGCTGCAGCCCATCGCGCAAGCTCGCATGCCATGTGGGGTCTGCAGCGGCTTCGGCAAGCATGACGGCCAGGTCATCCGCATCAGCGGCCGGCCCGTCTGCCCGCTGCGGCGCGCGGGTGCCCACCTGAACCTTTTCCAGCCAGAGCCGTTCGCCCGCCAGGGCGGCCATCACCGCCTGCACTTCGGCACGCAACGGCGCGGCACGCCCCACCAGTTCGCCATGCAGCGCTGTTTCGCCTTCCAGGCTGATTCGAAGCACACAGGGCCGGTCGTGCGCCTGGGCGGCGAGCAGTGCCTCGAGACCGCTGCGGATGCGGCTGACGACCGACGACCAGGCATCGCACCCGTTCAGATCCACCTGCAGCCGGTGCCAGCGCAGCACATCGACCTCGAGCCGCTCGATGGATTCGACGACGCCATCCTGCACCGTGACCAGTACGGCGCCACGCGCACCCTGCTCACGAATGTGCCGCCCCTGCAGGTTGCCCGGAAACACCACCGGCACCGTACCCGGGAAAACACAATACTCGTGCACGTGGCCCAGCGCCCAGTACTGATACCCCCGGGCGTGCAACTGCTCGAGGGTGCAGGGGGCGTAATGGGCATGTTCTGCATAGCCTTCCAGCGCCGTGTGCAGCACGCCGATATTGAAGTGGCCGGGTAGCGGATCGGGGTAGCCTGCGGCCAGGTTGTCGGTGACCGCGGCATGAGAAAAACTCTGACCATGCAGCGCAACCTTGAGCTGCGACAGCACGAAGGTGGTGGGCTTGCCGGCGCGAAAAACGTGCACGGTATCGGGCAGGGTCAGCCGCCGGGTCATCACGCTTTCCGCATCGTGGTTGCCGTGCAGCACATAAACGGGAATACCCGCATTGCGCAGCCGCCCCATCTGGCGGGCAAAATAGATGCCTGTGTTGTGGTCTTTCCAATCGCCGTCGTATAAATCGCCGGCAATCACCACAAAATCCACCTCCAGGGCTATCGCCTCTTCCACCAATCGTGTGAAGGCGGCCCTGGTGGCGCTGCGCAGGGTGTCGACCGGCATGTCGTCATACGAGCCCAGCCCTCGCAGGGGGCTGTCCAGATGGATGTCCGCAGCATGAATAAAACGCATAATATCGGCTCTGACGGGTCTGTTAAGAATGACAAGAATTACTGAATGCCTTCTAGTCTGCCACAACGCCAAGGGCGTTCGGGGGGGGCAATGACCGACCCCGACGTTTTTCTCAGTTTCAGAAACGTCAAGAAGACGTACGATCGACGCACACTGGTTGTCCGCGATTTCACCCTCGATGTACGGCGCGGCGAGTTCGTCACGCTGCTTGGGCCGTCGGGTTCCGGCAAAACCACCGTACTCATGATGCTGGCCGGTTTCGAGCACGTGAGCAGCGGCGATATCATCATCGACGGCGCCTCGGTCACACGCACGGCGCCCTACGAACGCAACATCGGCATGGTGTTCCAGAACTACGCGCTTTTTCCGCACATGACCGTGGCCGAAAATCTCGCCTACCCGCTGCGGGTGCGCAAAATGCCGCGCAACGAGATCAACGACCGTGTGGCGCAGTACCTGCGCCTGGTCGAGCTTGAAGACTTCGGCAACCGGCATCCCGGCCAGCTGTCGGGCGGTCAGCGCCAGCGGGTGGCTCTGGCTCGCGCCCTCATCTTCGAGCCGGCACTCGTGCTCATGGACGAACCGCTCAGTGCGCTCGACAAAAAGTTGCGCGAACAGATGCAGTTCGAGATCACGCGACTGCACCGCAAGCTGGGCTGCACCATGGTGTACGTCACGCACGACCAGGCCGAAGCGCTCACCATGTCCGACCGTATTGCCGTGTTCAACCACGGTGTGGTGCAGCAATATGCCCCGCCCGATGAACTCTACGAACAGCCCGCCAATGCCTTCGTGGCCGGCTTCATTGGCGAGAACAACCTTATCAAGGGTACGGGGGCGGCCGGCAGCGGCACATCGGCCAGCGTCACCCTGCACGACGGTACGGTGCTCACGGCCGCCCAGGGCGACTTTCGCGAGCCTTCCGGCCCCTGCCTGCTGTCGGTGCGCCCCGAAAAGCTGCGCATTGCCGTCGATGGCAGCGCACCCGAGTCCGGGGCCAACGTGCTGCGCGCGGGCTTCGTCACCCAACACTATGTCGGCGACTTCATCCGCTATTACTTCGAGCTGGCCGACGGCACACGCATCATTGTGAAAACCATGAACGACGACCGGGCGCCCGCCCTCACCGAAGGGCAATCCACACTGCTGTACTGGTCGCCCGAACATTGCTTTGCGTTCCACCCTCAATCCCACCCAGCCCAAGGAGACACGCCATGAGCAAACTCAACGCCCTGTGCGTTGCGGTTCTGGCCACCGGCCTGACCGCAACCGCCCCCACCTGGGGCCAGGAAACCCTTACCGTCGTATCGTTCGGGGGCGCGTATGGCGCCGCCCAGCAGGTCCACCAGATCGACCCCTACATGAAGGCCACCGGCAACAAGGTGCTGTTCGAGAACTACACGGGCGGTGTGGCCGAAATCAAGGCACAGGTGGAGTCCGGCAACATCCAGTGGGACGTGGTCGATATCGAAACCATCGACCTTGAACGCGCCTGCGCCGAGGGGCTGCTTGAAGTCATTCCGCGCGACATTCTCAAGCCCGCACCCGACGGCACACCCGCCGAGAAAGATTTCATTCCCGACGCGCTGTCGAACGAATGCGGGGTGGGCGAAATCGTCTGGAGCACGGTGTTCGCCTACAACAACGCCACCCTCACCGGCGACAAACCCACAACCATGCAGGATTTCTTCGACCTGCAGAAATTCCCGGGCAAGCGGGCGCTGCGCAAGCGCCCGCAGGTGAACCTGGAATGGGCGCTGCTGGCCGACGGGGTACCCGCCGACAAAGTCTACGAAGTGCTGGCCACCCCCGAAGGCCAGGACCGCGCATTTGCCAAGCTTGATTCCATCAAGTCCGAAATCGTCTGGTTCGACAGCTGGTCCCAGGCGCCTCAACTGCTGAACGACGGGGGTGCCGTCTTCGTGCAATCGGCCAACGGCCGCTTCTTCGACGCGATCCGCCGCGAAAACAAACCGTTCACCATCGTTTGGGACGGCCACCTGTACGACCTCGATGCCTGGGGCATCGTGAAGGGCACGCCCAAACTCAAGGAGGCACTGAACTTCGTCGCCTTCACCACCACCACCCAGGCCCTGGCCGGCTTCCAGGACGTGGCCTACGGCCCGCCGCGCAAGTCATCGATGGACCTGGTCGACAAAGACGTGGTCGATCATCTGCCCACCGCCCACATCGACGTAGGTCTGAAGGCCGACGGCATCTTCTGGGCCGACTATGGCGAGAACCTCGGCGAAAAGTTCAATGAGTGGCTCCTTAAGTAAGACCGAAATCCAGCAGGAACGTAACGCTCTGGCACGCCGGCGGCGTGCCAGCCTGCTGCTGGTGGCGCCACTGATCGCATTCATCTTCTTTGCGTTCGTGGCGCCCATCACCACCATGCTGTACCGAAGCGTGTACAGCCCCGATGTCGCCGAACTCATCCCCGACACGCTTGAAGAACTTTCCGAGTGGGATGGCGACGGCCTGCCTTCTGATGCCACACGGGCTGCGCTGGCGCGCGAACTGCAGGTGCTGGCCCGGGAGCGGCGCGCCGGCGTGCTTGCCGCGGCGGTCAACCGGGCCTACCCCGGTGCGTCGAGCCTCATCAATTCCACCGCGCGCAAGATGCGCAACCTGAGCGAAGACGAGCTGCGTACCAACGGTGCCACCCTGCTCGACGCGGCCGACCGACGCTGGACACAGGCCGATCTGTGGCGCGCAATCGACGAGGTGGGTTCCGTGTACACGATGAACCACTACCTCACTGCGCTCGACCTGGAACGCAATGCTGCAGGCGAGATCCAGCAGCGCGAATCCGCACGCATCTATCTGCAGCTGTATGGCAAGACCCTGGGCATGGCGCTGATCATTACCGTGCTGTGCATCGTGCTGGGGTACCCGCTTGCCTGGTATCTGTCGCAAGCGCCCGCCCGCAAGGCCAACCTGCTGATGATTCTGGTGCTGCTGCCGTTCTGGACATCGCTGCTGGTGCGCACCACCGCATGGATCGCCCTGCTGCAGACCAACGGTGTGGTCAATTCGGTGCTGCAGGCGCTGCACATCATCGACGCCCCGCTCGAAATCCTCTACACCCGGGCGGCAACCGTCATCGCCATGACCCACATTCTGCTGCCGTTCATGATCCTGCCGCTGTACAGCGTCATGCGCGGGCTCGATCCCAGCTACATGCGCGCCGCGCTCTCGATGGGCAGCCGCCCGCTGGGCGCGTTCGTGCGCGTGGTGCTGCCGCTCAGCCTGCCCGGCCTGAGTGCGGGCGCCCTGCTGGTGTTCATTATTTCAGTGGGCTACTACATTACACCCGCCCTAGTCGGGGGCACCGACGGGCAGATGATCTCGAACCTCATTGCGTTCCACATGCAGCAGTCCAACAACTGGGGCCTTGCGGCCGCGCTGGGCACGCTGCTGCTCGCGCTGATCCTGGCGCTGTACTGGACATACGACCGGCTGGTGGGCGCACGCAATATCCGGCTGGGCTGAACCCCATGCCAAGGCAACACGAACCATGAACGAACGCACCATTCACTACGGCCCCCTGCAGAATGCGGCACGCATGTTCGTCGCCGTGTACTCGTGGGCGGTTCTGTTCTTTCTGATCCTGCCCATTCTGGTGATCATTCCGCTGTCGTTCAATGCCGAGCCGTTCTTCACGTTCACCCCCGGCATGCTGCAGCTCGACCCCGACGCCTACTCGCTGCGCTGGTACGAACGCATCTTCACCACCGGCAACTGGATGCTGGCCATCAAGAACAGCTTCCTGATCGGCATCGCCGCCACGGCCATCGCCACGGTGCTCGGTACCGTGGCGGCCGTGGGGCTGGCCAGCGAATCGATGCCGTGGCGCCGGCCGATCACGGCGCTGCTGCTGTCGCCCATGATCGTGCCGCTCATCATCGTGGCGGCCGGCATGTTCTTTTTCTACACCCGATTCAATCTGGTGGCGACGCACGTGGGCCTGATCATCGCTCACGCCGCGCTGGGAGTGCCGTTCGTCATCCTTACGGTTACAGCCACCCTGTCGGGTTTCGACCAATCGCTGTACCGCGCCGGCTTGAGCCTGGGCGCGTCACCCCTTCGCACCTTCCGCGACGTCGTGATTCCCCTCATTCGCCCCGGGGTGGCTTCCGGTGCCCTCTTCGCGTTCGTGACCTCATTCGACGAGGTGGTGCTGGTGCTGTTTCTGGCCGGGCCGGAACAGCGCACCATTCCGCGCGAGATGTTCGCCGGCCTGCGCGAACAGATCAACCCCACCATTCTTGCCGTTGCCACCCTGCTCATCCTGCTTTCGCTCGCGCTGCTCTTCACGCTCGAGATGCTGCGCCGCCGCACCGAACGCATTCGCGCGGGGGCCAGTGCCGGCACCTCATAAGTACGGCCGCAACGTCTGCTTCATCGGCCTGTAACATTGCGCCGCAATAATCGCTTCCGAGCCCGGCCAGCTCAGGGCCGGGCACCTTGCCGGAAGCGTATTCATGTTCAAGCACCTGACCCTCAAAAAGGGTTTCATCGCCGCCATTCTGATTCTCTGCCTGCTGTGCGCGCTGGTTCTGACCGCGGTGCTGAATCTGACGCGCAGTGTCGAGCACCTGCGCAGCACGGAGCAAAGCCGCTACAACAGCACGCTGCTGGCAACGGAATACAAGCTGCTGACGCAGGCGCTCACCCGCAATGTCATGGCGTATGTAGCCACCGAGCAGCCCGAATTCCTGGAAGCCTACGAGAGCCTGGCCGAACAGTTGCTGCAGTTCAATGAGTCGCAGCGGCTCGAGGCGGCGCGCTTCACGCCGCAGGAGCTGGACATTCTCGAGGCTGCTCACCAGGCACAACTGGAACTCATGCGCACCGAGCGCGAAGCGATACAGACCGCAAGCGGGCAGTTTCACGACGGCAACGGCGGCGTTCGCATCGCCCTGCCCAATAGCCTGATGGCAAAGGTTTTGATCTTCGGCCAACAGTACACTCAGGCCGCCGCCGGTATCGCGGCCGCCATCGACAGCTTTGACCGCCTGCAGACACAACGCCATGACGCCGAAGTCGAGCTGGCCACGCTCGACATTCAGGCGGGCGGGCGCATCGTGACGGCGGCGATGCTCATACTGGTGCTGGGTGGCGCGCTGGCGCTGCGCACACTGTACCGCGGCATCAAGCAGCCCCTGGATACGGGTGTGGCGCTGGCCGAGCGCCTGTCGCAAGGCGACCTTGCCGCACGTGTGCAGGTTCACCGTCACGACGAGCTGGGCAGGCTGCTGCTGGCCCTGAACGGTATCGGCGAGGCGCTGGCCGAGACGGTGGGTGAAGTGCGCGAACGCGCCGAGCGCATTGCACGTGCGTCGCACGACACCGCACAAGGCAACACGACCCTGAATCAACACTGTCGCGAGCAGGCGCATCATCTGCAGCAGACCTCGGGGTCCATGCAGGCACTGGCCACCACGGTGGGCACCAACGCAGCGGCGGCGGCCACGGCCAGCGAGCTCGTCAGCAATGCCGCCACTGCGGCGCAGCGCGGTCACGGCATTACACAATCGACCCGTGCCACGATGCAGGCACTGCGCGAAAGCTCACGCACGATCGCCGAGATCACCACGCTGATCGACGGTATCGCATTTCAGACCAACATTCTGGCCCTGAACGCCGCGGTGGAAGCCGCCCGCGCCGGCGCGCACGGCAAAGGCTTCGCCGTGGTGGCCTCCGAGGTTGGCAACCTGTCACGCAAAACCGCCGAAGCAGCCCGCGAGATTGCCGCACTGGTGAAGGATTCAGTGCAGAACATGGACACCAGTGCCGAACTCGCCGAGCGCGCCGTGAGTGCCATGGACGAGATCCAGGGCAGCGTCGAACGCGCACGCCAGCTGGTCAGCGACATTTCACTCGCGTCGCACGAGCAGGCCACCGGCATTGCGCAGGTCATGACGGCGGTCGAGCAGCTCGACGCCCTCACCGGCGAAACGCTGCGGCAGGTGGAAATCGCGGAACGGGCCACCCGCAGTCAGGAGGAGCAGGCGCACGGCCTGGCGGTACTGATCACCCGCTTCCGCCTCGAAAGTCATGACTTCCACGAGGCCGTGACCACGGAGTCAACCGAGGCCACACCGCGCAGCGAACCGGCACACCCCTTCGTGCACACCCATGTTGCACCCTCATATGGAGCGCTGGCCACCGGCCTGGCCCAGCCCGGCCTCTAAACTGCGGCGCGATGGTTTTCCGTACAGGTTAAAATAAAAAGTTCAGACTTTACGGAAAGATCATGGAAGCAGAACACCAGAACCAGATTGCCGCGCGTATCGACGATTACGACGAACGGCAGTCCTCCTTACGGAGGTATCTTTGACTACGATGCCAAGGCAGAACGCCTGCAGGTAGTCAATGCAGAACTCGAAAACCCCGACATCTGGAACGACCCGCAACACGCCCAGGAACTCGGCCGCGAGAAAAAATCCCTGGAAAAAGTCGTTGACACCCTGAACCGCATCGCACAGGGGTTGAGCGACGCGCGCGATCTCTTCGAGCTTGCCTGCGAAGACGACGACGACGCCACGCTCGAAGCCATCGAAGCCGACATCGACGCCATCGGCGAAGAGCTCGAAGGCCTGGAGTTCCGGCGCATGTTCTCGAACCCGGCCGACCCGCTCAACTGCTTCGTCGACATTCAGGCCGGCGCCGGTGGAACCGAGGCCCAGGACTGGGCCTCGATGCTGCTGCGCCAGTACCTGCGCTACGCCGAGAACAAAGACTTTCAGGCCGAAGTGCTCGAACAGTCCGACGGCGAAGTGGCGGGCATCAAGTCGGCCACCCTCCGCATTTCGGGCGAATACGCCTACGGTCACCTGCGCACCGAAACCGGCGTGCACCGCCTGGTGCGCAAGAGCCCCTTCGACTCGTCGAACGGCCGCCACACCTCGTTCGCCAGCGTGTTCGTGTACCCCGAAGTCGACGACTCGATCGAGATCGAGGTCAACCCCGCCGATCTGCGCATCGACACCTACCGGGCCAGCGGCGCCGGCGGTCAGCACATCAACAAGACCGACTCGGCCGTACGCATTACCCACATTCCCACCGGTATCGTCGTGCAGTGCCAGAACGACCGCTCGCAGCACCGCAACCGCGCCGAAGCCATGCAGATGCTTCGCTCGCGGCTGTACGAGCTCGAGCTGCGTCAGCGCATGGCCGAACAGCAGAAGCTGGAGGATGCCAAGACCGACGTGGGCTGGGGCCACCAGATCCGCTCCTACGTGCTCGATCAGAGCCGCATCAAGGACCTGCGCACCAACGTCGAAATCTCGAATACGCAGAAGGTTCTCGACGGCGATCTCGACCCGTTCATCATCGCCGCCCTCAAACAAGGAGTCTGATGCAATGAGCGCCCTGTCTTCCACCGTTGCCGTGGTAACGGGTGCCAGCCGCGGCCTGGGCGAGGCGCTGGCCGCCCGGCTGCTGGCCGATGGCGCCCGGGTGATCACGGTTTCCCGCACGCGCTCGGCGCACCTTGCCGAGATTGCCGCCCGCAACGGCGCGCTGCTGCAGCAGATCGACGCCGATCTGTCGGAGCCCGCCAGCATCGAATCGGCGGCGGGGCTCGTCAGCGCCGCCCTGCCCGGCAACGCCACCCGCTACCTGCTCATCAACAACGCGGGCACCATCGATCCGGTGGCGCTTTCCGAAGCCCTGTCCGACGCGAGCGCCATCCAGAAAGCGTTCAATCTGAACGTCGCAGCAGCAATGGTGCTGAGCGCCGCGTTTCTGCGCACCACTGCGGCCGACGCCGACCGCCGCATCCTGAACATTTCTTCGGGTGCGGGGCGCAAGCCCACGGCCGGCTGGCCGGTGTACTGCGCCACCAAGGCCGCACTCGATCACTACACACGTGTGGTGGCCACCGAAAACCCGCAGCTGCGGGTCGCGGCCCTGGCACCCGGCGTGATCGACACGGCCATGCAGGCGCGCATTCGCAGCAGCGACCGGCAACAGTTTCCCGACCTCGAGCGCTTCGTACAGCTGCATGAACGCGGGCAGCTGGCGAACGCCGACACCGTCGCGCAGAAGATCCTCAATCACGTCACCAGCGACGCCTTCGGGCGTGAGCTTCTCGACGACATACGCAACTACGACTGAATTTTTCCTGACCATGAATGAACCGACGCCCATCCCGACCGCTTCCGACGAGAATCGCCTGATCGCGGAGCGGCGGGGCAAGCTGGCCCGCCTGCGTGCCGATGGCATCGCCTACCCCAACGATTTTCAGCCCGACAGCCAGGCCGCTGCACTGCACGCCGCCTACGGCACCCTCGAAAAAGACGCGCTCGAACAGGCCGGCCACCAGGTGAAGGTCGCCGGTCGCATGATGCTCAAACGCGTCATGGGCAAGGCCAGTTTCGCCACGCTGCAGGATGCCTCGGGGCGCATTCAGATCTTCCTCGATCGCAACACGGTGGGGGAAGACGTCTACGCTGCATTCAAGGGATGGGACATCGGCGACATCGTGGCCGTGGAAGGCCGGGTGTTCAAGACCAACAAGGGCGAGCTTTCGGTGCATGCCGCCACTATCCGCCTGCTGGCCAAGTCGCTGCGCCCGCTGCCCGACAAGTTCCATGGTGTGGCCGATCAGGAGCTGCGCTACCGGCAGCGCTATGTCGATCTGATCATGACCGAGGAAACGCGCCGCACCTTCATTGCACGCAGCAAGGCCATCGGCAGCATTCGCGAGTACATGCTCGAGGCCGGCTTCCTGGAAGTCGAAACGCCCATGCTGCACCCCATACCGGGCGGCGCAGCGGCACGCCCATTCGTCACGCACCACAATGCGCTCGACATGGACATGTACCTGCGCATTGCCCCCGAGCTCTACCTCAAGCGGCTGATCGTGGGCGGGTTTGAACGCGTCTTCGAAGTGAACCGCAATTTCCGCAACGAAGGCGTCAGCCCGCGGCACAACCCCGAATTCACCATGATGGAGTTCTATGCCGCGTACACCGACTACCGCTGGCTGATGGATTTCACCGAAACGTTGATACGCCAGGCCGCCATTGCCGCCACAGGCAGTGCGGTGCTGCAGTATCAGGGGCGTACGCTCGATCTGGCGCAACGGTTCGCACGGCTCACCATCGTGCAGGCGATCCAAAAGCACGCACCGCAGTACACCGAAGCGCAACTGCATGATGCCGAGTTCCTGCGCACCGAACTGCGTCGCCTGGGTGCCGACGTCGACGGCCCGGCGCTCGCGCGGGCCGGCGTGGGCGGCCTGCAACTGGCCCTGTTCGAAGAAACGGCCGAAGCCAAGCTGTGGGATCCGACCTACATCATCGATTATCCCGTCGAAGTGTCGCCGCTTGCGCGCGCCTCCGACCGCAACCCCGAGATCACCGAACGCTTTGAGCTGTTCATCACGGGCCGCGAGATCGCAAACGGGTTTTCCGAGCTGAACGACCCCGAAGATCAGGCCGCGCGCTTCATGCAGCAGGTCGAACAGAAAGACGCGGGCGACGAGGAAGCGATGTACTACGACGCCGATTACATTCGGGCGCTCGAATACGGCATGCCCCCGACCGGCGGCTGCGGAATCGGCATCGACCGCCTCGTCATGCTGCTGACCGACAGCCCCAGCATCCGCGACGTCATCCTCTTTCCGCACCTGCGCAAGGAAGACTGAGCAAAAAAAGCGGCGCGAAAATTCGCGCCGCTTTTTGATGACACACCCGCACACGGCGGGCATTCATTCAGCAATCAGACCGTGAACGATTCGCCGCACCCGCAGCTGGCTTTCTCGTTCGGGTTCACGAATCTGAACCCTTCGTTGAGCCCTTCGCGCGTGTAGTCGATTTGAGTGCCGTCGATGTACTGCATGCTTTCCGGGTCGACATACACCTTCACGCCGTGCTGCTCGAACAGCAGGTCTTCGGCGCGTGGTTCATCGACATATTCCATTTTGTAGGCCAGACCGGAACAGCCCGTGGTGGTGATACCCAGGCGCATTCCAATGCCATGGCCGCGCTTTTTCAGATGGCGGGCAATGTGACTGGCGGCCCGCTCGCTGATCGTGATGCGCTGCGTGCGCGTACGCTCGAGTGTCGTGACATTCATACGTGTATCCCCTGCTTTTCCTTGTAATTGCGAATGGCCCCGCGAAGCGCGTCTTCGGCCAGCATGGCCCAATGCAGTTGGGCCGGCGCGAATTCGAGCGCCTGCGCGACGGGCTGGTGGGTGAGCGCGCCGGCCTCGTCGAGGCGCCTGCCCTGCACATGCTGCGTGAGCCACGAGCCGGCGGCAATGAGCGCCGGGGGGCCATAGGCCTTGAAGCATGCCGCTGCAATGGTGCCGGCCTGATCGACCTGAATCTGCAGTCTCAGCACCCCGCCGGTTTCGTACGCACCGGCATTACCCGTGCCCACCTGCGGCAGGCTGGCATCGAGCCGGCCCACGCCACGCGGCGATTCGAAATGATCGAGCAATGCTTTACTGTACACCATCCGCATGTGCGGACTCCTGCAGTTCGTCTTCCCACAGCGGAGACAGATTGCGCAAGCGCTCGACCACCCGGCGCACCTCGAGCACGGCGGCATCGATGTGCTGTTCGGTGGTCATGCGCCCCAGACTGAAGCGGATCGAGCTGAACGCCAGCGGATCGCTGCGCCCCAGCGCCCGCAAGACGTACGACGGTTCCTGACTGGCCGATGTGCAGGCCGACCCGCTGGATACGGCAATGTTGCGCAAGCCCGCCATGAGCGCTTCGCCTTCAACATGGCCGAAGCTGACGTTCAGATTGTGCGGCACACGCTGCTGCATGTCGCCGTTCACCCAGACCTGTTCGAGCGTGGACAGCCCCTGCCACAAGCGATCGCGCAAGGCCTGGATGCGCGGCAGCTCGTCGCGCATTTCGAGCCGGGCAAGGCGGGCGGCCTCGCCCAGACCCACGATCTGGTGCGTGGGCAACGTGCCGGAACGGAAACCCTTTTCGTGCCCGCCGCCATGCATCTGTGCCACGAGGCGCACGCGCGGCTTGCGCCGCACGTACAGCGCGCCGATGCCTTTGGGCCCGTACATTTTATGGGCCGATATTGACATGAGGTCGACGGGCCAGACGGCCAGATCGATGGGCAGCTTGCCTGTGGCCTGCGCGGCATCGACGTGAAACAGCACGCCGTGCTGCCGGCAGACGGCACCCAGTGTGGGAATGTCTTGCACCACACCGATTTCATTGTTCACCGCCATGACCGACGCGAGGATCGTGTCGGGCCGCAGTGCTGCGGCAAAGGTGTCGGGTTCGACAATGCCGCTGGCTGGTACCGGCAGGCGCGTAACGGCAAAGCCCTGCCGCTCGAGTTCGCGACAGGTGTCGAGTACGGCCTTGTGCTCGGTGCACACGGTGACGATGTGTCGACCACGTTGTGCCAGCTGATGGGCGGCGCCCTTGAGGGCCAGGTTATTGGATTCCGTGGCGCCCGAGGTAAAGACGATTTCGCGCGCCTCGGCGCCGACGAGCAGCGCCACCTGCTCGCGTGCCGCCTCGACGGCCTCTTCGGCTTCCCACCCGTAGCTATGGGTGGTGGAAGCCGGATTGCCGAACTTTTCGGTAAGCCACGGCAGCATGGCATCGCGCACGCGCGGGTCGACCGGCGTGGTGGACGCGTAATCAAGATACACAGGGTGTTGCATCAAACGGCTCGCACCCCTGTCAGGCCGGCGAACGACTGAGCACCGCTTCGTTGCGGGCGGCCCGCTGCGCCATGGTCGCTTCTTCGAGCTGCCGCATGCGCTGCTGATCAACCAGATCTTGCAGCGACACGGAATCGAGGTAGTCGATCATTTTGCGGTTGAGCGTTGTCCAGAGATCGTGAGTCATACATGTGGCGGCGCCCGGCCTGCGGCCGACCTTGCAATTGCCCTTACCCCCGCAATTGGTGGCGTCGAGCGGCTCGTCGACGGCAAAGATGATGTCGGCGACCGTAATATTACGAGCCAGCCGTGCCAGCGAATAGCCCCCGCCCGGCCCCCGCACGCTGTCGACCAGTTCGTGCCGGCGCAACTTGCCGAAGAGCTGTTCAAGATAGGATAACGAGATGTTCTGGCGTTCGCTGATTGCCGCCAGGGTAACCGGACCGCGCTGCTGCCGCAGTGCCAGGTCGATCATGGCGGTGACGGCGAAACGTCCTTTGGTAGTGAGGCGCATGATGGTTTCCTTGCCCGTGGATCAGGAAAGGCACGGCCATGACAACGTACCCCCTTGGCCGCCCCGGTAACAGGAAGTATAGCAAATTCCCGAGTGATTTAATAGGGTACTAGCCATCGCCACCCTGCGCCCAAAATGACAAGGCCGCAACATGCTGCGGCCTTTCGGATCAGGAAGTGTGGTCAGGCCCGGCCCAACCGGCAGGACGCCCGGAATCAGGCTGCCTGGTATTGCAGTGCGCGCTTGCGCACGACCTCCATTACGCCCTCGCAGGCATCTTCTAGGTAGTCGAGTACCTTGGAAAAGCCCTCCGGACCACCGTAGTAGGGATCCGGCACCGTGGCTTCTTCGAATTCGTTCGAAAAGCGCATCAGCAGCATCAGCTTGTGCTGATACACCTTGGGGCACATCTGCTGTAACGCAGCAAGATTTTCCCAATCCATGGCCAGTATGAGGTCGAATTCACGGAAGTCGTCGGCCACCACCTGGCGTGCCACATGCCCGCCGATTTCGTAGCCGCGCTTGCGCGCTGCGGCCTGTGAACGGGGATCGGCGGCCTCGCCCACATGATAGGCATGCGTGCCCGCAGAGTCCACGCTGATCACACCCGCAAGGCCGGCTTCCTCCACCATGTGGCGGAACACGCCTTCCGCGCTGGGTGAGCGGCAAATATTACCCGTGCAAACAAACAGTACCTTGGTCATCTTGAGGGCAGGAAAAGGGGTGAATCGGATTTCCCGGTGTTGATGTTGCACCGCATCGAGAAAAAGAATGTTTAATGGTAAACCCTAGTCGCTGTACGGGCAAGGGTTCGCCACCGGAAAAAGCAGAAAGACCTTACAGGTAGATGAATACCTGAGTACCTGTGGTGCGCGACCAACAGGGCGGCAGCGCGGGGACAGCATTGAGCCCCATCAACTCAGCAACGCCCGTTCCTTCAGCCGTTTGAGCGCGTCGCGCGCTGCGGCCGCCTGCTCGAATTCGAGGTTGCGGGCGTGGTCCATCATCTGCTTCTCGAGTCGGCGGATTTCGCGTGCCAGGGCCTTGTCGTCCTGCAACAGTTCCGGCGAAAGATCGTCCTGTGCCTCGGCGGCGGCGGCCTCGGCGGCCGTCGACATCACGCCGTCGATCATCTCGCGCACCGCCTTGTGCACACCACGGGCAGTGATCTGGTGCTCGGCATTGAAGGCCAGCTGGCGCGCGCGCCGGCGTTCGGTTTCACCGATTGCACGCTTCATCGAGTCGGTAACGCGGTCGGCATACAGAATGGCCCGGCCATTCAGGTTGCGCGCCGCGCGCCCGATCGTCTGGATCAGGCTGCGTTCCGAACGCAGGAAACCTTCCTTGTCGGCATCGAGAATGGCCACCAGCGATACTTCGGGCAGGTCGAGGCCCTCGCGCAGCAGGTTGATGCCCACCAGCACGTCGAACACGCCCAGCCTCAGATCACGAATGATCTCCACCCGCTCGACCGTATCGATATCCGAATGCAGGTAGCGCACTTTGAGACCGTTTTCGATGAGGTAGTCGGTGAGGTCTTCGGCCATGCGTTTGGTGAGCGTGGTCACCAGCACGCGTTCGCCCTTGGCAATCGTGCGGTGCACCTCGCCAAGCAGGTCGTCGACCTGGGTCGTGGCCGGGCGCACTTCCACCAGCGGATCGACAAGCCCCGTGGGGCGAACCACCTGCTCCACGACCTGATCGGAATGCTCAGCTTCATACGGACCAGGAGTGGCCGAAACAAAGATGGTCTGACGCATGCGCTGCTCGAACTCTTCGAGGCGCAACGGCCGGTTATCAAGCGCCGACGGCAGGCGAAAGCCGAACTGAACCAGCGTGGTCTTGCGCGACCGGTCGCCCAGGTACATGCCGCCCAGTTGCCCCATGGTGACGTGGCTCTCGTCGATGAACATCAGTGCATCGGGGGGCAGGTAGTCGATGAGCGTGGGCGGCGGCTCACCCGGCGCAGCTCCCGACAGGTGGCGCGAGTAGTTCTCGATGCCCTTGCAGAATCCCAGTTCCTGCAGCATTTCGAGATCGAAGCGGGTGCGTTGCTCGAGGCGCTGGGCCTCGACCAGCTTGCCTTCGGCAGTGAGCTCGGCAAGCCGTTCGCGCAGCTCTTGCTTGATCGACTCGATGGCCCGCAACACGGTTTCGCGCGGGGTGACGTAGTGCGAACTGGGGAATACGGTAAAGCGCGGCACCTTCTGCTGCACCCGGCCGGTGAGCGGGTCGAACATTTCGAGCGTTTCAACTTCGTCATCGAACAGCGTAATGCGCAGCGCGAGTTCCGCATGCTCGGCGGGAAACACGTCGATGGTTTCGCCCCGAGCCCGGAAGGTGCCCCGGGCAAAGTCAACGTCGTTGCGCTCGTACTGCATGGCGACCAGGCGCGCCAGAAGTTCCTGACGCGCAATGCGATCGCCCGCGCGCAGGGTCAGCACCATGGCGTGGTAGTCACCCGGATTGCCAATACCGTAAATGCACGAAACCGTGCCGACGATGATCGTGTCGCGCCGCTCGAGCAGGCTTTTGGTGGCCGACAGCCGCATCTGCTCGATGTGCTCGTTTACCGACGAATCCTTTTCGATGAACAGGTCGCGCGACGGCACATAGGCTTCGGGCTGGTAGTAGTCGTAATACGAAACGAAATACTCGACGGCGTTGCGCGGAAAGAACTCGCGCATTTCGGCATACAGCTGCGCCGCCAGCGTCTTGTTGTGTGCCAGCACCAGCGCCGGGCGGCCCATGCGTGCAATGACATTGGCCATGGTGTATGTCTTGCCCGAACCGGTCACACCAAGCAGCGTCTGGTACATGAGCCCGTCGTTCAGGCCCTGGGTCAGCGCCTCGATCGCGCCCGGCTGATCACCGGCCGGCGGATATGGCTGGTAAAGCTGAAACGGACTGCCCGGAAATTCCACGAAACCTGCGGTCTTGGCCATACTGGACACACCTAGGGGAAACCCCGTATTATCACATTCTTACGTATCAATAAGCCAGCCCCCTACTTTCCCCACTTTCCCCCTGCTATGAACTCGCTTTTCGAATCTGTCGAACTCGCTCCGCGCGACCCGATTCTGGGCCTGAACGAACAATTCAACGCCGACACCCGTGCCGGCAAGGTCAACCTTGGCGTCGGCGTCTATTACGACGACGAAGGCCGGATTCCCCTGCTGAAAGCCGTTCACAAGGCGGAAGTGGCTCGCGTGGAAGCCGCCGCACCGCGCGGCTACCTGCCCATTGAAGGCATCAGCGCCTACAACAAGGGCGCGCAGCGCCTGCTGCTGGGTGCCGGCAATCCGCTGCTCGAATCGGGGCGTGTGCTCACGGCCCAGTCGCTGGGCGGCACCGGTGCGCTCAAGATCGGCGCCGATTTCCTCAAGTGGCTCAAGCCCGACGCCAACGTCGTCATCAGCAACCCCAGCTGGGAAAACCATCGCGCACTGTTCGAGCGCGCCGGCTTCACGGTCGAAACGTACCCGTACTACGACGCGGCCACACACGGCCTGGATTTCAACGGCATGACGGCTGCGTTGAACGCCCTGCCCGAAGGCACCATCGTCATCCTGCACGCCTGCTGCCACAATCCCACGGGCGTCGACCCCACCTTCGACCAATGGAAGGAAATCGCGCGCATCATCAAGCAACGCGACCTCGTGCCGTTCCTCGATATCGCCTACCAGGGCTTCGGTGAAGGCATCGAAGAAGACGCGGCGGTCGTACGCTATTTCGCCGATCAGGACATCACCATGCTGGTGAGCTCCTCGTTCTCGAAGTCGTTCTCGCTGTACGGCGAACGCGTTGGTGCACTCACCCTCATCTGTTCGTCGTCTGAAGAAGGCGAGCGCGTGCTCAGCCAGCTCAAGCGCGTGATCCGCACCAACTACTCGAACCCGCCCACACACGGCGGCACGATCGTTTCCATGGTGCTGAACACGCCCGAACTGTACGATCTGTGGGCCACCGAACTGGCCGGGATGCGCGAGCGCATCCGCAGCATGCGTCAGCAGCTTGTAGAAAAGCTCAAGGCTGAGGGCGTCAACAAGGATTTCAGTTTCGTGCTCGAACAGCGCGGCATGTTCTCGTACTCGGGTCTCACCAAAGAACAGGTTGACCGCCTGCGCGAAGAACACGGTGTGTACGCGGTGAGCAGCGGCCGCATCTGCGTGGCTGCACTGAACAGCCGCAACATCGACTACGTGGCCAAGGCGATTGCGTCGGTTCTGGCCTGAGCCACGTCAATCACCCCGGCCTAAAGGCCGAGGCTTGTGGAGCTAGCGCTTCGCAAGTCTGAGATTGACCAGACCGAGTG
>JAUZQE010000028.1 GCA_030733815.1 Yanghanlia caeni | reverse complement strand
GCCGATGATAGTGGACGGACGTCTGTGAAAGTAGGTCATCGTCAGGCACTTATCCCTCAAAACCCCAGCGGATACACCCCGCTGGGGTTTTGTTTTTTGTTGCGTTCAAAGGGCGTCAACGCTAATTGAGGCGCGGGCCATAGGCTAAAATGGAGTTTTGGTGGAGTTACGGAGACCTACTTCATGTCGCAAGTTTTCCCGCAGCCCGAGCCGGAATCCGGTCTCACCTTACGCAAACTCACGCACCTGATCTATGGTCTGTTCGCCCTGGGCCTGATCAGTGCAGGCTTTTTCGGCGTAGCAACCATTGCCGCCATCGTATTGGCGTATCTCAAGCGTTCCGACGCCGCTGGCACCGTGTATGCCCCGCACTTCGACTGGATCATCGCGACCTTCTGGTGGGGGCTGCTGTGGTTTGCGCTGAGCGCCATTGCCACCTTCATTTTCATCGGCTGGCTCACCGGTCTGATCGCCCTGGTATGGGTGGTGTATCGTGTGGCGCGCGGCTGGCTTGCGCTATTTTCGGGCAATTCCCCCACACCGGGCTTCTGAAGCATTCGTAGCTTTCGCCTTCGCCGCCCCCGGGAGCAGCCAAAAAAAACGCTGATCAATGATCAGCGTTTTTTTGTCTATACCGCCTGCGCGACGGATTGCGGCGCCACGCGCCGCGGTAGCCATCACATCACTTGAGGTGTGCGCTGACCAGCTTGGTAAGTTCGAACATTGAGACCTGGTCTTTGCCGAAGAGGGGACGCAGCTTGTCGTCGGCGTTGATGTTGCGGCGGTTCTTCGGATCTTGCAGATCGTGCTTCTTGATGTAGTCCCAGATCTTCTTGGTGACTTCTGTACGGGGCACCGGCTCGGAACCGATCACGGCCGCCAGCGTGGCGCTCGGGGTCAGGGGTTTCATGAACGCGGCATTGGGCTTGCGTGCGGTTTTCTGAGTAGTGGCCATTGAACTGGGCTCCTGTGTTTTGTGAATCGGAAGTATGGCTTGCAGCATAACGTGAGTGAAACGCCAGCGCCAGCGGCCTGTGTGCGATGCGCCACGAGCTGATTGACGTTGAGTGAAGCTACGCCGCAAAGCCGCTATGTTAATGTACCGCTTTGCGTCTTACATCAAGATTGTCCAGGGATTTCGCGAGAATGTCGTATCAACATGTAGTTCGTGCCGTCAGCATGTTCCACGACGAGCTGGTCGCCATACGCCGCGACATTCACGCGCACCCCGAACTCGGGTTCCAGGAAGTGCGCACCTCGGCCATGGTGGCGCGCATGCTGCAGGCGCTGGGCTACCAGGTGCATACCGGCATTGGCCGCACGGGCGTGGTGGGCGTACTCGAGGGCAAGGCAAACGACAGCGGCCGCTCGATCGGTCTGCGAGCCGATATGGATGCCCTGCCCATACACGAAACGGGTACGCAGCCGTACCGTTCGACCCGCCCTGGCGTCATGCACGCCTGCGGTCACGATGGGCATACGGCCATTCTTCTGGGTGCGGCCCGCTATCTTGCCGAGACGCGCAATTTCAATGGGCGCGTGGTGCTCATTTTTCAGCCCGCGGAAGAAGGGCTGGGCGGCGCGCAGGCCATGCTTGACGACGGCCTGTTTGAGCGCTTTCACTGCGATGCGGTGTACGCGCTGCATAATTGGCCAGGCCTGCCGCCCGGTGTGATAGGGGTGAATCCCGGGCCCATGATGGCTGCGGCCGATCAGTTTTCGATCCAGATTCACGGCAAGGGAGGGCATGGCGCTCACCCGTACCAGACCAACGATCCGGTGGTGATTGCGGCGCAGCTCGTGACGGCGCTGCAGACCATCGTTTCACGCAATGTGCCGGCGCCCGATGCCGCCGTGCTCACGATTGCAGCCGTCACCGCCGGGCGCATCGATGCCATGAACGTCATCCCGCACGACGCGCGCATGGTGGGCACGGTGCGAACATTCAGCCCGGTGGTTCAGGAACAGATCGCCACCCGCATGCAGGAGGTGGTCGACGGGATCGCCTCAGCGTTCAGGGCACGTATCGAATTGGAGTACACCCGCATGTTTCCGGCCACCATCAATACGCCGAGCCATGCCGAGATGGTCGTCGACGTCGCCACCGAGCTTTTCGGGGCCGATCGGGTGGTGCCCGATCTGCAACCCTCCATGGGTTCCGAAGATTTTTCCTTCATGTTGCAGCAGCGGCCGGGCGCCTACTTCCGGCTGGGGCAGGGCGGGGCCGAATCGGGCTGCGTGCTGCACAATGCTGCGTTCGATTTCAACGATGCCGTCATTCCGGAAGGCTGCGCAATGTTCGTGCGGCTGGTCGAGCGCAGCATGCCGCTCGCCGGTGGCGCCAAGCCCTAGTGAACTCCATGTCAGATTCCGTACCTCAGACTCTTACGCTCATCCGCCCCGACGATTGGCACCTGCATTTGCGCGACGGCGACACGCTCGGTGCCGTGGTGGCCGACACGGCGCGTCAGTTTCAGCGCGCCATCGTGATGCCCAACCTGCGACCGCCCGTCACCACCACCGAGCAGGCACTGGAGTACCGTGAACGCATTCTCGACGCGGTGGCGCAAGCCGGGTTGCCCGATACGTCGTTCACCCCCCTGATGACGCTGTACCTGACCGACAATACTTCGCCGGACGAATTGCGCATGGCCCATGGCACGGGCGTGGTGCATGCCGTGAAGCTGTACCCGGCCGGCGCCACCACCAATTCCGATGCGGGTGTCACCGATCTGCTGGGGCGCTGTCGTCCGGCGCTCGAGGCGCTGCAGGAATTGGGCATGCCCTTGCTGGTGCACGGCGAAGTTACCGACCCGCAGGTCGATATCTTCGATCGTGAAGCCGTGTTCATCGACCGGGTCATGATTCCGCTGCGCAAGGATTTCCCCGAACTGAAGGTGGTGTTCGAGCACCTGACGACCCGCGATGGCGTGCAGTACGTGCGCGACGCCGAGGGCCCCATTGCAGCAACGATCACCGCACACCATCTGCTGTACAACCGCAATGCCATCTTTCAGGGCGGATTGCGGCCTCATTGGTATTGTCTGCCGGTGCTCAAGCGTGAAATCCACCGCCAGGCGCTCATCGAGGCCGCGACCAGCGATTCGCCGCGCTTCTTCCTGGGCACCGACAGTGCACCCCATGCGCGCGATCTGAAAGAACACGCCTGTGGCTGCGCCGGCTGCTACACCGCGCTTCATGCCATGGAGCTATACGCCACCGCGTTCGAGCGTGCCGGGCGCCTTGATCGCCTCGAGGCATTCGCCAGTCTGAACGGGCCGGCGTTTTATGGCCTGCCCACCAACACGGGTACGCTCACCCTTGAACGACAACCCTTGACCATTCCTGAAAGTCTGCCGATGGGTGGCGACGCCACGCTGGTGCCGTTGGCGGCCGGCGAAACGCTGCAGTGGCGCGTGGCGGCCCCCTCAAACGTTTAGATGTGGGGATAACCCCGCTTCGGAGCCACTGGGGCAGACATTGCGCACGCCTCAGTCGGCGTCCTGCTGGTCGGCCCGTTTCGATTCAAGCAGTTCCCAGCGGTCGAACAGTTCGGTCAACCGGGTTTCCAGCGCGGCGAGTTCTTCGTTGATCTGGCTGACGCGTTCCGGATTCTGCTGATACAGGGCAGGGTCGGCCAGTTCGGCACCAAGGGCCTCCTGCCGTGCCTCGACTTCGGCAATGGCGTCGGGCAATCCTTCCAGTTCGCGGGCTTCCCAGTTGGTGAGCCGGCTGCTGCCACCCCGGCGTCGGGGCGCGGCGGCGGGTGCCGCTTCCTTCGTCTTTTCGCTTGTCGCAGGGGTGGTCTTTCGGGCTGCTGCGGGTGCCGGCGCCGGCGTGTCGGCTGCGCGTTGCACGATCCAGTCTTCATAACCTCCCGCGTACTCGCGCCACACCCCGTTGCCTTCGGCCACCAGCGTCTGGGTGACCACGTTGTCGAGGAAGGCGCGATCGTGGCTCACCAGCAGCACGGTGCCACTGTAGTCTTGCAGAAGGTCTTCCAGCAGTTCGAGTGTTTCGATGTCCAGGTCGTTGGTGGGCTCGTCGAGCACCAGCACGTTGGTGGGCCGGGCAAACATGCGGGCGAGCGCAAGCCGTGCGCGTTCGCCGCCCGACAGGCTCGACACCGGTGACTGCGCGCGCGCCGGAGGAAACAGGAAGTCTTCGAGATAGCTCATGACATGCTTGCGCTGATCGCCGATTTCGACCCATTCGCTGCCCGGATTGATGACTTCGGCGAGCGTGGCCGCTTCGTCGAGCCCCGCGCGCATCTGGTCGAAGTAGCCCACCGTGAGCTGCGTGCCCAGGCGCACCGTGCCGCTGTTAGGCTTGAGTTCCCCCAGAATGATGCGCAGCAGCGTGGTTTTGCCCGCTCCGTTGGGCCCGATGAGGCCAATGCGGTCGCGCCGCATGATGGTGGTCGACAGATTGCGTACGATCACGCGCTCGCCGAAACTGTGGCTGACGTTTTGCAGTTCGGCGACCAGCTTGCCCGAACGCGCGCCCTCGGCCACGGCCATGCGTACGTTGCCCATGCGTTCGCGTCGTTCCGCACGTTCGCGCCGCAACTGTTCCAGACGGCGAACCCGCCCCTCATTGCGTGTGCGCCGCGCTTCCACGCCCTTGCGAATCCAGGCTTCTTCCTGTGCTAGGAATTTGTCGAAGCGGGCCTGCTGCTGCTGTTCGGCTTCCAGCATGTCGGCCTTGCGCGCCTGCCACTGCGAAAAGTTGCCCGGGAAGCTGTAGAGCCGGCCGCGGTCGAGTTCCACGATGCGCGTGGCGGCCTCATCGAGGAAACGCCGGTCGTGCGTGATGACGACGACGGTGCAGCGCGTTTCGGCCAGCATGTTCTGCAGCCAGAGAATGCCGTCGAAATCGAGGTGGTTGGTGGGTTCGTCGAGCAGCAGCAGGTCGGGCTGATCGGCCAGCGCCCGCGCCAGCGCGACGCGTTTGCGTGTGCCGCCTGACAGCGACGCGATGCGCGCGTCGGCCTGCAGGCCCAGCTGATCGATGAGTGCGCCCGCTACCGCCGGGCGCTGCCAGTCTTCACGTTCGATGTAATCGCCGCACAGGAATTCCATGATGGTGGCATCGTCGTCGAGCGCCGGCTCCTGTTCGACGGTGGCCACAGTAAGGCCGCTCATGCGCATGACCTCGCCGTCGTCGGGATCGAGGCGCCCGTCGAGGATCTTGAGCAGTGAAGACTTGCCCGCACCGTTGCGACCGATCAGGCCGATACGTTCGCCTTGCTGAATCGTGAGTTCGGCACCGTCAAGCAGGGCGTGGTGCCCGAACGCCAGATGAACGTCGGTAAGGGTGATGAGAGATACGGCCATGACGAGGAAGATTGGAAAACCTGCAAAAATCCCTATTGTCGCAGGTTACAATGCCGCAGTGGGGTGGGTCGGGCAATCGCGGTGCTCAGGCATCGAGGAAGGTCCGGACTCCGCAGGGCAGGGTAACGGCTAACGGCCGTCCGGCGTCGCGGCACGCACGTGCCGCCAAGCCGAGGAACAGGGCCACAGAGACGAGTCTGCGGCGGGGGCTCTCACGGGCACGGGTACGGCCACTCGGTACTCCATGGCGGTTCGCCGTCATGACGCTGCAGGGTGAAACGCGGCAACCTCTACCCGGAGCAACATCAAATAGGCATGCGCAGGCTGTTCGCAGCCGAAAGGGCGGCCCGCCCGAGCATGCGGGTAGATGGCATGAGCGTGTCAGCAATGGCGCGCCCAGATGAATGATTGCCCGCCGGTCAAACGGCGTACAGAATCCGGCCTACAGACCCGCCTCACATACTGGTTAACCCCCTCCTGCTTCCTATTCCTCAGGAAGTGCTTTTAATAGTCGCGGCAATCCCTTGATTTACAAATGGTTTTTCTGCGCCACCACACCAAAAGCGGCGCTAAGTGCTTGTTGTGATTGAAAAAAATCGCTACCGGCGCTTGACCGGCTGTTTGGCTTACCGTAGAGTGGGAGAAAGTAGGATAATGTGTGTGAAAGTGGGGATTTCATCTTGTTCCAGGGCAGCAGCGCACTCTCGTTGGATGCTAAGGGGCGGCTTACCGTGCCGACCCGGCATCGTGACGCGCTCGCGGCCCAGTGCAACGGGCAGCTTACGCTCACACGCCACCCCGATGGCTGCCTGCTGGTGTATCCCCGCCCCGTGTGGGAAACCAAACGCGAAGAAATCGCCCGCCTTCCGGCGGGCGCACGCGTTTTACAGCGACTCATGTTGGGAAATGCTCAGGACGTCGATATCGACGGAGCAGGGCGCATTCTGGTCGCGCCCGAATTGCGCAGTGCCGCAGGGCTCAGCAAGGAAGTCATGCTGCTGGGCATGGGCGGCCATTTCGAGCTCTGGGACGCCGTGACTCTGCAGCGCCGCGAGGCCGAGGACCTGGCCAAGGGCATGTCGGAAATTCTGAATCAATTTTCTTTCTGAGCGGTTTATGGAATTCGCACACCGTTCCGTGCTGTTGGAGCCCGCAGTCGACGCGTTGCTGAACGTTTCGTTCGGCAAGCGTCGCGGGCCGCGGCCGGAATCCCTGCCCGCTCCCGCACCCGACGGCATCTATGTCGACGGAACGTTCGGCCGCGGCGGTCATAGCCGCCGGCTGCTCGAGCGCCTGGCCCCCGAGGCCACGCTGATCGTGTTCGACAAAGACCCGCAAGCCATTGCCGTAGCCCACGCCCTGCAGGCGCAGGACCCGCGCGTGAAGGTGGTGCACGGCGGCTTTGGCGACATGCCCGAGCACCTCGAGCGCCTGAGCGTGGGCCCCGTGCACGGGGTGCTGCTCGACCTTGGCGTGTCTTCCCCCCAGATCGACGACGCAACGCGCGGTTTTTCCTTCATGAAGGAAGGGCCGCTCGACATGCGCATGGACACCAGTGGCGGCATCACCGCTGCGCAATGGCTGGCCGAAGCCGGCCTGCAAGAAATTAAGGAGGTCATAGCAAATTATGGCGAAGAACGGTTTGCTTTCCAGATTGCAAAGGCGATTGTTGCTGGCCGCGAATCCCGGCCGCTGCGCTCCACGCTCGACCTCGCCGAGCTCGTCGCCGGCGCCGTCCGCACTCGCGAGAAAGGCCAGCATCCGGCCACACGCACCTTTCAAGCTATACGGATTCACATCAACCAGGAACTCCAGGAACTCGCTCGCGCCCTCGCGGCAGCTCTGAGGGTGCTGGCTCCGGGCGGCCGGCTGGCGATCATCAGCTTTCACTCGCTGGAAGACCGCATGGTGAAGCAATGCATCGCCGCAGCAGCGCGCCCGGCCGCCGAGCTGGCGCGCCTGCCCATCCCCGAAAGTCAGATGCCCAGGCCGGTGCTTGTGTCTCTGGGCAAGGTCACACCCACTGCCGAGGAAGCCGCCGAGAATGTGCGGGCCCGCTCGGCGATCATGCGCGTTGCCGAACGTACCGATGTGCCGTTGCCGGCCGATCAGGGGGCATCGTTCGTCAAGGCAATGCGCCTCGTGCCCCTGCATGACGGCGGGCCGAGGGGAGGACGCAGGGCATGATCCGCCTGTGCATCGTCTTCTCGGTACTGCTCATGCTTTCCGCCCTTTCGCTGGTTACGGCGCGCTATCAGTCGCGACAGCTGTTCGTGGCTGCAGAGCGGCTCGAAGACCGCAGCCGTGAACTCGATATCGAATGGCGTCGCTTGCAGCTCGAGCGTGCCGAGCTCGCCCGCCATGCCCGTATCGACCAGATCGCACGACGCGACCTCGGCATGGTCACCGCCACGCCCGACCGCACCCTGTATCTCGACACGCCGCACGCGGCGCAAGGGGAGCGGCGATGAAACGCATTCCCTTCTTCAACAGCCCCGTGCTCGATCGACAGATGCCCATGTGGCGTGGCAAGCTCGTGTTCCTGCTGCTGATGGTCGGCTTTGGGGCGCTGCTTGCCAAGGCGCTGTACCTGCAAGGTATGGATGACGAGTTCCTGCAGGCGCAGGGCGAACGCCGCTACGAGCGCACGCTGGTGCTGCCGGCCACGCGCGGCAAGATCTTCGATCGCAGCGGGTCGGTGGTGCTGGCCTCCAGCGTGCCGGCGCGCGCGATCTGGGCCATTCCCGACGACACGCGGGCCGCTACGCCCGGCCAGCTTTCCGAGCTTGCCCGGCTGCTCGACATGCCGGTTTCCGACATTCAGGCACGCGTCGCCGACACCAAGCGCACCTTCGTGTACATCAAGCGCCAGGTGTCGCCCGAAATCGCTGAACAGATCCGCAAGCTGAACATTCCCGGCTTCCATCAGCAGGCCGAAATGCGCCGCTTCTATCCGGAAGGCGGGCTCATGGCGCACGTGCTGGGTTTCACCAACATCGACGACGAAGGCGTCGAAGGGGTGGAACTCGCGTTCAACGATGCGCTGTCGGGTCAGCCCGGTTCGCGCCGTGTCATCAAAGACCGCCTCGGGCGTGTGATCGAAGACGTGCAGGCCGTCGTGCCGCCGGTCGACGGCCGCGACCTGCATGTGTCCATTGACGCCGGGCTGCAGTACGACACATACACGGCACTCAAGCATGCCATGCAGGAAAACAAGGCCAATGCCGCCGCCGCCGTGGTGCTCGACGTGCGCAGCGGCGAGATTCTGGCTCTGGTGAACCTGCCGTCTTACGACCCGAACGATCGCAGTGACCGCCGTGGCGCCGGCCTGCGCAACCGCGCCATGGTCGACACGTTCGAGCCGGGCTCGATCATGAAACCCTTTACGGTCGCGCTGGCGCTCGACAGCGGCAAGGTCAAGGTCGACACCATGTTTGATACCGGCAACGGCCAGTATCGGTTTCACGGCAACACCATTTCCGACGTGAGCCGCAACGGTCGCCTCAACGTCGCCGACATCGTGCGTCGTTCCAGCAACATCGGCATGGCCATGATTTCGGAACGGCTCACCGCCCGCGAGATGTGGACCACATTCAGCGAACTGGGTTTCGGGCGTGCGCCTGAGGCGAACTTCCCGGGCGTGGCCGCCGGGCGGTTGCGCCCGTGGGAGCGCTGGCGCCCCATCGAGCAGGCCACCATGGCATACGGGTATGGTCTGTCGGTGTCGCTGCTGCAGATGGCGCAGGCCTACACGGTGTTTGCTCGCGACGGCGACATGGTTTCACTTTCACTGGTGCGGCGCAGCGGCGCGGCTACCAGCAAGCAGATCTTCAGCCCCGAGGTGGCGCGCCAGGTGCGCGCCATACTCGAGGCGGCGGCCGGGCCCGATGGTGCCAAGCTCGCCCAGGTGAAGGGGTATCGCGTGGCCGGCAAGAGCGGCACGGCCCGCAAGATCGTCAATGGAAAATACAGCAAGTCCGATTACCGCAGTTCCTTCGTAGGGTTCGCGCCGGTATCGGACCCGCGCATCGTGGTGGCCGTGAGCATCGATGAGCCCAGGGCCGGGGCCTATTATGGCGGCCGTGTGGCCGCTCCGGTGTTCGCCGATATCGTGGCCAGCAGCCTGCGCCGCCTGGGCGTGCAACCCGATGCGCCTCTTGAGTCACTGGTGGCCGTCGGCCCCAACGGAGAAACGGCACGATGAGGGCAGAGGATATTGTTGATTGGCTGAAAAGCCATGTCGAGCCGGGCGCAAAGCTGCGTCTGGATTCCCGTCAGGTGCAACCTGGCGATGTGTTCTTTGCCTGCCCCGGCCTGGCCGGCGACGGCCGGGATCATATCGGTGCGGCACTGGATGCGGGCGCCGCGGCGGTCGTCGTGCAGGCTCCGCTTCCGGAACACCTGGCACCGGCAAAGGGCCGCGCGCCCATGCTCGAAGTGCCGGGGCTGACGGGGCTGCTGGGCCAGACCGCGCACGTGTGGTATGGCGAACCGTCGCACAACCTGTCGGTGGTGGCCGTGACCGGCACCAACGGCAAGACGACCACCGTACAGTGGATTGCCGCAGCGCTGAACGCGGGCGGCGCCGCCTGCGGCACGATCGGCACGCTGGGTGTCACCCTGCCCGATGGCAGCAACCTGGGCGGCGAGCTGACCACTCCCGACGTACTTTCCATGCATGGTTACCTGGCCGCCTTGCGCGATGCAGGAGCCACCGTCGTCGCCATCGAGGCTTCGTCGATCGGGGTCGTGCAGGGCCGGCTCGATTCGGTGCGCATCGACGTCGCCGTCTTCACCAACCTTACTCACGACCATCTCGATTACCACGGCACTTTCGACGATTACCGCGAGGCCAAGTTCCGTCTGTTCGAGTGGCCCCAGCTGCGCGCATCGGTCATCAATATCGACGACCCGTTCGGTGCCGAGCTGATCGCCCGCCTCGAGGGCCGTCGCAACGTATCGTGCTCGCTCGATCCGGCAAGCGGTGCAAACATCGTGGCGCTCGACGTGCATGCGGGCCCCTATGGCCTGGTGTTCAACATTTCGCGCGAAGAAGGCAGCCTGCAGATGCTCACGCGTCTCATCGGCCTGCACAACGTGTCCAACCTGCTTCTCGTTGCGGGCGTGCTGCAGGAGCTGGGCTGGTCGCTGTCGCGTACCGCGCGCGTGCTGGCTGGCGTGCGACCGGTGCAAGGGCGCCTGCAGATTCTGGAATCCGACCTGAACGGCGCGACGGGCGGGCCGCTGGTGGTCGTTGACTATGCGCATACGCCCGATGCGCTCGAACGGGCTCTGCAGGCCTTGCGCAGCGTGGCCGAGGCGCGCGGCGGCAATGTGGCCTGCGTGTTCGGTTGCGGCGGCAATCGCGATCATGCCAAGCGCAGCCTGATGGGCGAAGTTGCAGAGCGGCTGGCCGACAAGGTGGTCGTCACGAACGACAACCCTCGCGACGAGGATCCTTCGACCATCGCCGCCGAAATCGTGGCTGGCATGTCTGCGCAACCGGCCGTGCAGCTCGATCGCGCAGCGGCCATTCTCGACACCGTGTGGCGCGCCCAGCCGTCCGACGTGGTGCTGCTGGCGGGCAAGGGGCATGAAACCTGGCAGGAAGTGGCCGGCGTGCGCTCACCCTTCGACGACCGCGAATGGGGCCGTTTCGCGCTCGCGTGGCGCAGCGCCCAGGCCCTTTCGACCGACACCCGTACCATTGCGCCGGGCGAGATCTTCCTTGCCCTGCAAGGCGAACGATTCGACGGGCACGAGTACGTGGCACAGGCCGCCGAGCGCGGCGCCGTTGCAGCCGTCGTGGCCCGCCGGCTCGAAGACTGCCCGGTGCCGCAGTTTGTGCTGGGCGATACCCGCGACGCGCTGATTCGCATTGCGGGGGCATGGCGCGCACTGTTCGATATTCCCCTGATCGCCGTCACGGGCAGCAATGGCAAGACCACCACAAAGGAAATGATTGCCTCGATTCTGCGTGCCTGGCTGGGCGATGAGGCGACCGTCGCGACGCGTGGCAATCTGAACAACGATATCGGGGTTCCGCTCAGCCTGTTGCGGCTGGCACCCGCCCATCGGGCCTCGGTGTTCGAACTGGGCATGAATCACCCCGGCGAGATTCAGCAGCTGGCGGCCATTGCGCGGCCCACCATCGCGCTGGTCAACAACGCTCAGCGCGAACATCAGGAGTTCATGTTGTCGGTCGAGGCCGTCGCCCGCGAGAACGGCTCGGTGCTGAAAGGTCTTGGCGCGACCGGCACGGCCGTCTTCCCGGGCGATGACACCTACACCGATCTCTGGCATGAGATGGCCGGCGACGCCGCCGTGCTGTGCTTCGGGTTTGAATCTGATTTCCCGGTGCACGCCGACGAGATTCGCGCCGAGCCCGGGCACACGCGCTTTCGCCTGCATACGCCGGCAGGCAACGCGGTGCTGACGCTGCATGCGGCAGGGGTGCACAACCTGCGCAATGCGCTGGCTGCCGCGGCGTGCGCGGTGGCAGCCGGCGCACCGCTTGAAGCCATCGTCAGCGGGCTCGAAGCCTTTCATCCCGTTTCGGGGCGCCTGCAGGTGCATACCTTGCCCGACGGCCACCAGCTGATTGACGACAGCTACAACGCCAATCCGGATTCCGTGCGCGCGGCCATCGACGTCCTGGCCGGTCTGCCGGGCCGGCGTACGCTGGTGCTCGGAACCATGGGCGAGATCGGCGCCAATGTGGCTGCCATGCATGCCGAAGTCGGTGCCTATGCCCGCGAGCGCGGCATCGACACGCTGCTCACCTACGGCGAAGATGCTGCGCATGCCGCCGCCGCCTTCGGCGAGGGCGCGCAGTCTTTCGATGACATTGCCGCTCTTCTTGAGGCGCTTGCACAAGGCGAGCCGGGCCATGTGCTGGTGAAGGGCTCGCGCAGCATGCGCATGGAGCGTGTCATTGAAGGCCTCGTACCGGCCCTCAAGGGTCAGGCAGGGGGCCAGCATGTTGCTTGAACTGGCCCGCTGGCTTTCGGAAGAGCACGTCAGGGCGTTTGGCGTCATCGAGTACATCACGCTGCGCGCCGTGCTGGCCTGCGCCACGGCGCTGCTGATCGGCCTGCTGGCGGGGCCCTGGGTGATCCGCCGGCTCACCGCGCTCAAAATCGGGCAGGCCGTGCGCAGCTATGGTCCCGAAACCCATCTGCAGAAAACCGGCACGCCGACGATGGGGGGTGCGCTCATTCTGATTTCCATCGGGGTGGCGACGCTGCTGTGGGCCGACTGGACCAACCGCTTCGTCTGGGTGGTGCT
The DNA here is from genome assembly GCA_030733815.1 of Yanghanlia caeni. Taxonomy (GTDB): domain Bacteria; phylum Pseudomonadota; class Gammaproteobacteria; order Burkholderiales; family Burkholderiaceae_B; genus Yanghanlia; species Yanghanlia caeni. The sequence goes on along the minus strand of JAUZQE010000028.1, from coordinate 25,371 downwards.
CCTGGTCACCTTCGGTTTTGGCTGGATCGGCTGGGCCGACGACTACAAGAAAGTGGTGAATCGCGACCCGGAAGGCATGTCGTCGCGGCGCAAGTTCTGCTATCAGGCCATCATTGGCGTGGTGGCTTCGGTCTACCTGACCTTTGCCGTGGCAGCGCCCGACAACGCCGAGCTCTGGCCCCTGTTCCGCGACTGGGTGATGAGCGGCTTCACCATGGCGCTGCCGACGCGCGCCGACCTGATCGTGCCGTTCTTCAAGTCGGTCAGCTACCCGCTGGGCGTCTTCGGTTTCGCGACCCTCACCTGGCTGGTGATCGTGGGGTCGAGCAATGCCGTCAACCTCACCGACGGCCTGGACGGGCTGGCGATCATGCCCACCGTCATGGTGGGCAGCGCCCTGGGCATTTTCGCCTATGTGGTGGGGCGCGTCGATTATTCGAAATACCTGCTGTTCCCGTATATTCCGGGCGCGGCCGAACTGATGGTGCTGTGCGCGGCGATCGCCGGCGCGGGCCTGGCGTTCCTGTGGTTCAACGCGTACCCGGCACAGGTGTTCATGGGTGACGTGGGCGCGCTCGCGCTGGGCGGTGCGCTGGGCACCATCGCCGTCATCGTTCGCCAGGAGATCGTGCTGTTCATCATGGGCGGCGTCTTTGTCGTCGAAACGCTGTCGGTGATGTTGCAGGTCACCTGGTTCAAGTACACGAAAAAACGCTATGGGGAAGGGCGCCGCATCTTCCGCATGGCACCGCTGCATCACCACTTCGAAGTTACCGGCTGGAAGGAAACCCAGGTGGTGGTGCGGTTCTGGATCATCACCATGATGCTCGTACTGGTGGGGCTCGCCACCCTGAAACTGCGATGAAGAACGTTGATTTCGCCTCTCTGCGACATGCCGGCATCACCCTGGTTCTGGGCCTGGGCGAAACCGGCATGGCGGCTGCGCGCTGGTGCCTGCGCCATGGCGTCGCCCTGCGCCTGGCCGATACGCGCGATGCGCCGGCCGGGGTACAGGCACTGCAGGCCGAGTCGGCCGAAACGCTCGACGTGCGCCTGGGTGCCGACGCGCTGGCCACCGGCACGTTGAGCGACGTGTCACGCATCGTGCTGAGCCCCGGCCTGAATCCGCATGAAGAGCCGCTGCGCGCCTTTCTGGATGCGGCCCACGAGGCCGGTGTGGAAGTGATCGGCGAGATCGAGCTGTTTGCTCGTGCGCTGGCGGATCTGCGCGCCGAAGGCTATCGGCCGCGCGTGCTGGCGGTCACGGGCACCAACGGCAAGACCACCGTCACCGCCATGACCCGGCGCCTGGCCGAGGCAAGTGGCCTGAGTGCTGTCGCCGCGGGCAACATCAGCCCGCCCGCGCTGACCGCGCTGGCTGCGGCGCTCGACGCCGACGCGCTGCCCGACGTGTGGGTGCTGGAACTCTCGAGCTTTCAGATGGAAAGCACGTTCTCGCTCGAGCCCGACGCGGCCGTCGTACTGAATTTGAGCCAGGATCACCTCGATTGGCACGGATCGATGCAGGCCTATGCGGCCGCCAAGGCGCGCTTGCTGAACCGCGCCGCCGTCGCCGTCGTGAATCGCGACGATCCGCTCGTAATGGGCATGGTGGAAGGGCTCGACGATCTGCGGGTGCGCAGCTTCGGTCGCGACCAGCCGCGCTATGAAGGCGATTTCGGCCTGGAAGACAGCCATGGCATCGAATGGCTTGCCGCCGTACCCGCACGCGAGCCGGAGGGTGCAAGCAGCGGTCGGCGCAGGCCGCGCGGGCCGGTCACGCGTTCCACGGGCACCGCACAACGCCTGATGCCCACCGAAGCCCTGCGCCTGCAGGGGCGTCACAACGCCATGAATGCCCTGGCAGCGCTCGCCCTGATGCAGACGGCAGGTGCCGGCATGGCGCCCATGCTGCATGCGCTGCGCGAATACGCCGGTGAGCCGCACCGTTGCGAATTCGTGCGCAACGTGGGCGGCATCGATTTCATAAACGACAGCAAGGGCACGAACGTCGGTGCCACGGTGGCTGCCCTTGAAGGCATGGGCAGGCCGGTGGTGCTGATCGCCGGCGGTCTGGGCAAGGGTCAGGATTTCGCGCCCCTGGCGGCGGCGATCCGGCGTCATGCACACGCGGTGGTGCTGATCGGCCGCGACGCCCCGCTGATTCGTGCCGCTCTGGGTGACGGCGAGATGGTGATCGTGGACGCTGACGCCATGGAGCGGGCCGTCCGGCTGGCCATGGAACACGCGCCCGCCGGCGGCGTCGTACTGCTGTCGCCGGCCTGCGCCAGCATGGATATGTTTGCCAACTATGCCGAACGCGGCCGCAGTTTCGTGGGCGCAGTCGACGAGCTGGCGCTCGACAGGGGAGAGGTCGCATGAGCCTGCTTTCCGAATTCGGTACCGGCGTGAATGCCGTGCGGCCCGGCCGCACGCGCATGCCCCTGTTCGACGCACCGCTTATCGTGGTGTTCGTCACGCTGGTGCTGTTCGGATTGCTGATGGTGTATTCGGCGTCGATCGCCCTGGCCGACGGGCCGCGCTATGCCAATTACGGTCAGTTCTATTTCGTGCTGCGTCACGGGCTGTTCATCGCCGTGGGCGTCACCGCCGCGCTGATCGCCTTCACCATTCCCATGCGTATCTGGGAACGGCTGGCCGTGCCCCTCTTTCTGGTGTGTCTGCTGTTGCTGGTGGTCGTGCTCATTCCGGGGGTGGGTCGCGAGGTCAACGGTGCGCGCCGCTGGCTGCCGTTGGGCGTGGTCAACTTCCAGCCTTCCGAGCTCATGAAGGTGGCTGTGGTGCTGTTTGCCGCCGATTACACCGTGCGCAAGCAGCAGCACATGCACAATTTTCTGCGTGGTTTCCTGCCCATGAGTTGCGCGCTGGCGGTGGTGGGCATTCTGCTGCTGCTGGAGCCCGATCTGGGTGCCTTCATGGTCATCGTGGCCATAGCCGTGGGGCTGCTGTTCATCGGAGGCATCAACGGCAAACTGTTCACCGTGCTGGTGGGCGGCATGATTGCCAGCTTCCTTGCGCTCATCTGGCTGTCGCCGTGGCGGCGCGAACGGCTGTTCGTGTATCTCGACCCCTGGAATCCCGAGAACGCCTACGGCAGCGCCTATCAACTCTCGCACTCGCTCATTGCCCTGGGCCGCGGCGAATGGTTCGGAGTGGGCCTGGGCAACAGCGTTGAAAAGCTGCATTACCTGCCCGAAGCGCACACTGACTTCATCGTTGCCGTCATCGGCGAGGAACTGGGCTTCGTGGGTGTGGCCGGGCTCATCGCCCTGTTCGCCTTCGTCGTATGGCGCGGCTTCGATATCGGCCGCCAGGCCCTGGCCATGGATCGCACGTTCAGCGGCCTGGTCGCGCAGGGCGTGGCGCTGTGGTTCGGCGTTCAATCGTTCATCAACATCGGCGTGTGCATCGGGCTGCTGCCGACCAAGGGGCTCACCCTGCCGCTGGTGAGTTATGGCGGCACGGGCATCGTGATGAACATCGTCGCAGCGGCCCTGCTGCTGCGCGTCGATTACGAGACGCGCAACATGATGAGGGGGAAGCGGACATGAGCGAGCGCACCCTGGTGATCATGGCGGGCGGCACCGGCGGGCATATCATGCCCGGGTTGGCCGTCGCCCACGAAATGAAGGCGCGCGGCTGGCGCGTGCTGTGGATGGGGCATCCTGAGCGCATGGAAGGGCGTCTGGTACCAGAATACGGTTTCGAGCTGCTGCCGCTGCGTTTCGCTGGCCTGCGCGGCAAGGGCCCGGGCGCGCTGCTCAGGCTGCCTTTCACCCTTTCGAGTGCCTGCCTGCAGGCCCGCGCCGCCCTGAAACGGGCCGGGGCCGACGTGGTGCTGGGCATGGGTGGTTACGTTGCCTTCCCGGGTGGCGTCATGGCCCGGCTCGCCGGCATTCCCCTGGTCGTGCACGAGCAGAACGCCGTGGCGGGTACGGCCAACCGCTGGCTGGCGCGTCTGGCCCGCAAGGTGTTGGCGGGTTTTCCTGGCGCACTGCCCGGTGCGCTCATGGTCGGCAACCCGGTGCGCAAGGCTTTCCTCACCCTGCCGGCGGCAGCCGAACGTTACGCCGCAAGGCAGGGCCCCTTGCAGCTGCTGGTGGTCGGCGGCAGCCTGGGCGCGGCCATTTTGAATCAGGTCGTGCCCGAGGCGCTATCCCGGCTGGCGCCGGCCGAGCGGCCCGTAGTCAGGCATCAGGCGGGGCAGCAGCACATTGCTGCATTGCAGCAAAAATATCGGGAACTCGGCGTCGAGGCATCGTGTGAGGGATTCATCGAGGATATGGCCGCAGCCTACGCGCAGGCCGACGTGGTCATCTGCCGCGCGGGTGCCATGACCGTGGCCGAGGTTGCGGCAGCGGGCGTGGCGGCCCTGTTCATTCCCTTGCCGCACGCCATCGATGACCACCAGACGGCCAATGCCCGATATCTGGCCGACTGCCAGGGTGCGTGGCTGCAGCCGCAGGCGCATTTCACCGCCGAGTGGCTTGCCGACTGGCTGCGTTCGCTCAACCGGTCGGTTCTGGCCGAGGTCGGTCAACACGCCCATGAGCACGCCTGCCTGTCGGCAACCGAACAGATTGCAGACGCCTGCGAGCAGGTCGCGCGGAGGACGGCATGAAGCACCGCATACAGAGCATCCATTTCGTGGGCATCGGCGGTTCGGGCATGAGCGGCATTGCCGAAGTGTTGCTGAACCTCGGCTATGCCATCAGTGGTTCCGATCTGCAGAGCTCGGCCGTCACACGCCGGCTCGAACAGCTCGGAGCAAAGGTTTGCATTGGCCACAGCGCCGAGAACGTCAAGGGTGTGGGTGCGCTGGTCGTGTCCTCGGCCGTCACCGCCGACAACCCCGAGGTGCTGGCCGCCCGCGCCGCCCGCATTCCGGTGGTGCCCCGCGCGCTCATGCTGGCCGAGCTCATGCGCCTCAAGCGCGGCATTGCGGTGGCGGGTACGCATGGCAAAACGACCACCACCAGTCTGGTGGCCAGTGTGCTGGCTGCCGGTGACCTCGACCCCACCTTCGTGATCGGCGGGCGCCTGAATTCGGCCGGCGCCAATGCGCGGCTGGGCCAGGGCGAGTTCATCGTGGTCGAGGCCGATGAATCGGACGCGTCGTTTCTGAACCTGCTGCCCGTCATGGCCATCATCACCAACATCGATGTGGACCACATGGACACCTATGGCCACGACGTGGCGCGTCTCAAGAGTGCCTTCGTCGAGTTCACGCAGCGACTGCCGTTCTATGGTTCGGCCATTCTGTGCAGCGACGACGCGAACGTGCGCGAGATCATTCCCTTCGTGTCGCGGCCGGTCACGACCTACGGCATTGACACCGAAGCCCAGGTCATGGCGCGCAACGTGCGCGCCGAGGGCACGTCGATGCTCTTCGACGTGGTGCGTCACGGTGTGGCCGGGCCCATGCCCACCCTGTCGGTGCGCCTGAATCTTCCGGGCCGCCACAACGTGCTGAATGCGCTGGCGGCCATTGCGGTGGCCACCGAACTCGGGGTACCCGACGCGCGCATCGCTTCGGCGCTCGAAACGTTCAAGGGCGTGGGCCGGCGCTTCAGCATGGTGGGAACGTTCACCGTACCGGCCAAGCACGGTGGCGGGTCGTACACCGTGGTCGACGACTACGGACATCACCCGAACGAAATGGCCGCGACACTCGAGGCGGCGCGTGGCGCGTGGCCGGATCGGCGCATCGTGCTGGTTTTCCAGCCCCATCGTTATACCCGCACGCGCGACTGCTTCGAAGACTTCGTGCGCGTGATCGGAAATGCCGACGCCGTGCTGCTGACCGAGGTGTATGCGGCCGGTGAGGCGCCGCTCGTGGCCGCCGATGGCCGGGCGCTTGCCCGGGCATTGCGCGTGGCCGGTCGCGTGGAGCCGGTGTTCGTGGAAGACGTGGCCGACCTGCCTCAGGCCATACATGATTTTGTACGTGATGGCGACGTCGTCGTCATCATGGGAGCCGGATCCGTGAGCCGTGTTCCGGGCCAGTTGGGAGAACTCGAATGAACACGGATTTTGGCCGCGTGGGCGTACTGTACGGCGGGCATTCCGCCGAACGTGAGGTGTCGCTCATGTCGGGGCAGGGCGTGCACGACGCGCTGCGTGGCGTCGGCGTGGATGCGCACCTGTTCGATACGGGGCGTCACTCGCTCGCGGAACTGGCCGATGCCGGGTTTGATCGCGTGTTCATTGCCCTGCACGGGCGCTACGGAGAAGACGGCACGATTCAGGGCGCGCTCGAGATGCTGCAGCTGCCCTATACCGGCAGCGGCCCCATGGCATCGAGCCTGGCCATGGACAAGATCATGACGAAGCGCGTGTGGCTGCAGCACGATCTGCCCACGCCGGCTTTTGTCGTGCTGGAAAGCCCCGACGATCTGCCCGCCACCGGGTCATTGGGCTGGCCGATGATGCTCAAGCCGCCCCACGAGGGCTCGACGCTGGGCATCACGAAGGTCGAGGGCCCGGCAGACCTCACGCCGGCCTACGAGCTGGCGGCGTCGTTCGACTCGGTGGTGCTGGCCGAACAGTACATTGCCGGGCGCGAGATTACCGTGGCCCTGCTGGGCTCGGGTGCCGGTACGCGCGCGCTGCCGATCGTCGAAATCATCGCCCCTGGCGGCAATTACGACTACGAACACAAGTACATCTCCGACGAGACGAAGTACATCTGTCCCGCCGAACTCGATGCAGATCTCACCCGGCACGTGCAGCAGATTGCCGAGCAGGCCTACCGCGCACTGGGCTGCGAGGGGTGGGGCCGAGCCGACTTCATGCTCGATGACGCCGGCCGCCCGTGGCTGCTTGAAATGAACACATCGCCTGGCATGACCAGCCATTCCCTGGTGCCCATGAGTGCTCGCGCGGCCGGCATGAGCTACGCCGACCTGTGCGTGGCCATTCTGTCGACGGCCTCGTGCAAGGTCCGTCGCACACAACGTTAAGGAAGACACTGCATGCTGCACGACGCCCGCCTCATCAACTTCATCGCGAACTCGCTGGCCCTGCTGGCCGTGAGCGCGTTGCTGGTGGGCGCGGTCGTCTGGGTCGCGCAGCGTCCGTACTTCGTGATTTCCACCTTGCGTCTGGCACCGATCGAAGAAGGCAGCGATCTGCGTTTCGTCACCGCGTCTAGCCTCGGCGAGGCGATCAAGGACAAGCTGCGCGGCAATTTCTTCTTCATCGATCTCGATGAAACGCGCCGTCTGATCGAGACCACGCCCTGGGTGCGTCATGCGCGGGTGCAACGCGTCTGGCCGAATGCGCTGGCGGTGTACGTGGAAGAGCATCAGCCGCTTGCACTGTGGAACGAGAACGAAATGATCAACACGTGGGGCGAAGCGTTCCAGGCTTATGCCGCCGAACTGCCCGAAGGGGTGGACCTGCCACATCTCAAGGGCCCCGACGATTCCGAGCGCCTGGTCGTCCAGCGTTACGCCGAGGTGGCCCGCTGGTTCGCACCGCTGAATCTGCGGGTCGACGAACTGACGCTGAGCCCGCGCTACGCGTGGGAGATGACGCTGTCGGACGGCATGCGGCTGACGCTGGGGCGCGACCCCGCTGCAGACATTGCCGACCCGCACGGCCGCTCGGGCGCGCTGCCCTTTGCGGCCCGCATCGAACGCTTCGTGGAAGCCTGGCCGCGCCTCGTGCAAAGCATGAACGGGCGGGCAATCGCCCATGCCGATCTTCGTTATCCGAACGGGTTTGCCATCACCCTGGCGCCTGTCACCCCAACACCGAGCAATTAGACCACTATGACCCGTGACATCAAGGATCTCATCGTTGCACTCGACATCGGCACCAGCAAGGTCGTCGCCGTCGTGGCCGAGATGCTGCCGGAAGGGCGCTTCGAGGTGCTGGGCCTCGGGCAGCACGAATCCCGCGGTATGCGCAAGGGCGTCGTCGTGAACATCGAGTCGACGGTCAACTCGATCCAGCGCGCGCTCGAGGAAGCGGAGCTGATGGCCGACTGCAAGATCCGCGAGGTCTACACGGGCATTGCCGGAAGCCACATCTACAGCTTCAACTCCAGCGGCATGGTTGCGGTGAAAGACAAGGAAGTGACGGCAACCGACGTGGCACGTGTCATCGAAACGGCCAAGGCGGTGAACATTCCGCCCGACCAGCAGGTGCTGCACGTTCTCACGCAGGAATTCATCGTTGATTCGCAGGAAGACATTCGCGAACCGATCGGCATGAGCGGCCTGCGCCTCGAGGTGCGTGTGCACATCGTCACCGGCGCCGTCAGCGCCGCCCAGAACATCGTGAAATGCGTGCGCCGCTGCGGCCTGGAAGTGCAGGATCTGATCCTGCAGCCGCTCGCCTCGAGCCTGGCGTGCCTCACCAACGACGAGAAAGAACTGGGTGTGGCCCTGGTGGACATTGGCGGTGGCACCACCGACGTCGCCATCTTCACCAATGGCGCGATCCGCCATACCGCCGTGGTGCCGATTGCCGGCGACCAGATCACCAGCGATATCGCGGCCATGCTGCGCACGCCCACGCCCGACGCCGAGGAAATCAAACTGCGCTACGGCATCGCCAAACAGGTGCTCGTGAACCCAGAAGAGCAGATCGAGGTTCCGGGTCTGGGTGATCGGCCGAACCGGCAGGTGAAGCGCCAGGCGCTTGGCGCGGTGATCGAGCCGCGTGTCGAAGAGTTGTTCCACATCGTGCAGCAGGTGATCCGTGAGTCCGGCTACGAAGACCTGCTGGCATCGGGTGTCGTGCTAACCGGCGGCAGTGCATTGCTGCCGGGCATCGTCGAGCTTGCGGAAGACGTCTTCCTCAAGCCCGTGCGCGTGGGCGTACCCGCCTACGAAGGCAGCCTTGCCGATGTCATGCACAACCCGCGGTTTTCCACCGTGATGGGCCTGCTGCAAGAGGCTCGTCTGCAACGCGCGCGCGGCCGCAAGGTGGCGCAGCAGAAGGGCAGTTTCGCCACGATCCTCGCGCGCATGAAGGAGTGGTTCATGAATTAGGGCCTTATGGCCTCTATAGGGCAGGTCGACGCAACCGGCCCATGTATCTGGCAGTACTGGGGAAATGACGTTTGATTCATATCGATTCATGGATTATGTGAAGGAGTCCAAAAATGATGAACTTTGAAATGCTCGACACCAGCGCGAACGGCACCGTCATCAAGGTCGTGGGCGTCGGCGGCGCCGGCGGCAATGCCGTCGGACATATGATTCAGTCTGGCGTTCAGGGCGTTGAATTCATTTGCTGCAATACCGATGCGCAGGCGCTTGCCGCGTCTGACGCACCGGTGCAGATTCGCCTGGGCCGCACCGGTCTGGGGGCCGGCGCCAAGCCGGAACAGGGGCGCGCCGCAGCAGAAACGGCGCGTGAAGAAATCCGTGCAGCGCTCAACGGCGCGCACATGGTGTTCATTACCGCGGGCATGGGCGGGGGTACCGGTACGGGCGCCAGCCCCGTCGTGGCCGAGGTGGCCAAGGAGCTGGGCATTCTGACCGTAGGTGTGGTGACCAAGCCCTTTGCGTTCGAAGGCTCCAAGCGTATGCGCGTGGCCGAGGAAGGCATTGCCGAACTGTCGCGCCACGTGCATTCGCTCATCGTGGTGTTGAACGAAAACCTGTACGACCTGCTGGACGAGGACGCCACGCAGGAAGATTGCTTCAAGTCGGCCGACGACGTGCTGCACAATGCGTGCGCGGGCATCGCCGAAATCATCAATGTTGAAGGTAACGTCAACGTCGACTTTGAAGACGTGAAGACGATCATGGGCGAGCAGGGTCAGGCCATGATGGGTACCGCCATGGCGGCGGGCGCCGATCGTGCGCGTGTGGCGGCCGAGCAGGCGATTGCCTGCCCGCTGCTGGAAGGCGTGGATCTGCACGGCGCGCGCGGCATGCTGGTGAACATTACCGCAAGCCGTTCACTGAAGATGCGCGAAACCCGCGAAATCATGGATACGATCCGCAGCTATGCGGCCGAAGACGCCACGGTGATCTTCGGTACGGCCTACGACGACTCCATGGGCGAAAACCTGCGTGTCACGGTGGTCGCCACGGGTCTGGGCCGCCAGAACGCACGGCCGCAACTGGTGCAGAACAACACCGAAGCGCTGCGCACCGGCACCGACGACCATCCCGTGCAGCATCAGGACCTGGGTGTTCCTTCGGTATTTCGTAACCCGCGCAGCCAGGCTTCGGCCCAGGTTCGCGCCCTGGAAACGGCCGGTGTCGAGCATTACGACATCCCGGCTTTCCTGCGCAAGCAAGCCGACTGACGCCTCGCTGTCCTTCACATGACCGGTGGCGGTGACGCGCCCGCTGCCGGAGATCCCCTCGGCACGCTTCCTCTTTCCCCGGGGAGGCGTGCCTTGGCGACTGCCGCGTCATGACTGAATGTAACCGTGTTGTACCGCTACGTTACAGGTTGCGGCACGCCGCATGCTTGCGTGCAAGAGGGCCCGTACAGCCTTGCAGCCGTTTGAAACAGAAGAAAATTAGTGGTATACCCGCACACCAGTTACAATAGGCGAATACTCGTCAACCACGCGTCTACGCACAATCAACACCGAGCGCTTCAGCGATCCCTCATGCTACGTCAACGCACCATTCAGAAACCGATTTCCACCAAAGGCGTGGGCCTGCATTCCGGCCGCCGTGTCGAACTCACCCTTCGTCCCGCTGCGCCCAATACCGGTATCGTGTTTCATCGCGTCGATCTGCCGCAAGTGGTCGACCTGCCTGCGCGTGCCGATCAGGTCGGCAACACCCGCATGGCGTCGGTGCTGCAGCAGGGCGACGTTCGCGTGTCGACCGTAGAACACCTCATGTCGGCGCTCGCCGGCCTGGGCATCGACAACCTGCATATTGATCTCACTGCCGAAGAAGTGCCCATCATGGATGGCAGTGCGGCCACCTTCGTGTACCTGTTGCGCAGCGCCGGGCTACAGGAACAGGCTGCCCCGAAAAAATTTCTGCGCGTGCTCAAGCCCGTGGAAGTGCGCGAGGGCGAGGGCAAGGACGCCAAGTGGGCGCGCCTCGAACCCTATAACGGTTTTGCGCTGTCGTTCTCCATCGATTTCCGGCATCCGGCTATCGATGCCACCGCCAATTTTGCCAAGGTCGACTTCGAAACCGATTCCTACGTCAAGACCATCGCACGCGCCCGAACATTCGGGTTCGCCAGCGAGGTCGAAGCGCTGCGTGCGGCCGGTCTGGCCCGTGGCGGCAGCCTCGACAACGCGATCGTCATGGACGAATACCGCGTGCTGAACGCCGACGGCCTGCGTTTCGACGACGAATTCGTCAAGCACAAGATTCTCGATGCGATCGGCGACCTGTATCTCATTGGTCGGCCGCTGGTCGCGCATTACGTGGCCTGCAAGTCGGGTCATGGTCTCAACAACCAGCTCGCCCGTGCCCTGCTGGCACAGCAAGACGCCTGGGAAATCATCAGCTACGAATCCCCCGAAGCTGCACCCAAGGCGTTTGCCTACGAATGGAAATTCGCCTGAGTCATCAGCCGTGATGCCTGAGTAACCGCCCGATGGCATCTGCCAGCGGGCCGGGCTCCACCTTTTCGTGCAAGTCACGGAAGCACGCCAGTGCGTCGCGATCGAGCGGCCGTACTTGCCGGGGTGGGCGACTTTCCTGCGTTGGGGTCAGCGCCGCTTGAACACGGATTTCGACCTCGGTAAGGTTCCAGCCGGCGACTTCAAGTGCGCGTAGCAGGGTAGGCGTGAGCTGACGCAACCGGGTCGCATGTGCGGCACCGGGAACTGCCAGCGTAACGCGCTGTCTGTCTATGTTGGCGACACGGCAGCCGTGCGCCAGCACGGGCGGCAGTGCCTTGCGCACCACACGTTGCGCCTCTAGAAGGTCGTTGGCCTTGGCCACCAGGCTTGCGCCCGTTGCATCGAGTGTCAGCCACTGCATGGCAGGTGCTGCGGTAAAGCCGCGGCCCGGGTCCGTTCGTTTTGCGCGTGCTCTGGCGTCGCGCGTTCTGGAAGCATTCAAACCGGATTCAATCATGGGTAGCAAGTCAAGTCATTCTACTGCGAACGCTTTGCGCAGGGCGCTGATCTGCGTGGCAGCGGGCGCCGCCATGGCCGTGTCGGCCGTCGCAGGAGCCTGGATGCAGTCGCACCTCGATGGTGGGCGCACGCCCGCGTCGGTGACAGAAGGCGTCGGCCCGGCTGATGCGCATATCGACGCCGGCTACATTCGCGAGAATATCGGCGTGCTGGCGGCCAAGGTGGGCGATATCCGTGCCCGCATGATTGCGATCGAGGGGCTCGCCGAGCGCGTCGCCGATGCGGCGGGCGTGTCATATACCGACCCGGAAGTGCATCTGGGCATCGAGCAGCTGCTCACCGAATCCGGCGCCGACGACGTGGCGAGCCACGCATGGACAGCGGAATCCCTCGGTCGCGAGCTCGACGGTCTGGAGCGCCAGCTGAGCGCTGGACGGGAACAGCTCGAACTGCTCGACGCCGTGCTGACGCGGCGCACCGGTACGCGCGAAAGTCTTCCCACCTTCGCTCCCGTCGAGTATCCCGCCGTGTCGTCGTCGTACGGCTGGCGCCGGCACCCGGTGACGGGGCGCCACGCCCTACACGAAGGCCTGGATTTCGTCGCGCCGCGCGGAGCCCCCATCCATGCCGCCTCCGGCGGCATCGTCACGCTGGCGCGCTACGTGCCGGGCTACGGCAAGATGGTCGAGATCAGCCATGGCAATGGCGTGGTCACACGCTATGCGCATGCCTCATCCATTGCGGTGAAGCCGGGCCAGCTCGTGAGCCGCGGGCAGCAGATTGCGCGGGTGGGTTCCACGGGCCGCAGTACCGGGAATCACCTGCATTTCGAGGTTCGGGTGGCCGGCCACCCCCTCGATCCCTCGCTGTTTCTGGAACCCTGGCCGCAGGCCGACAGCAACGAGGCAAGCACTCTGGCCGCCGCAGCGGCCAGCCCTGCCGACAGCGTTGCGCTGGCGCTGGCGCCGGCAATCGAAGAGGCTGCTTCCAGCGGCTCCCAGCTGCGTTAAACTGTATCGTTTCCCGTGGCGTTTTTGCCGCCAATCAAATCACTACAAGCCCGGTAGTCACTAACCGGGCGAACCACGACAAAAGAATGGTCTCTCTGTTAAAAAAGCTTTTCGGCAGCCGCAACGATCGCTTGCTCAAGCAGTATCGACGCCAGGTTGCGCAAATCAACGCCCTTGAGCCCCAGCTGGCCGAGCTGAGCGACGAGCAGCTGCAGGGCAAGACCGCAGAGTTTCGTCAACGCCTGGAACAGGGGGCGACGCTCGATGCGCTGTTGCCCGAGGCGTTTGCGGTCGTACGTGAAGCCAGCAAACGCGTCTTCGGCATGCGCCACTTCGACGTGCAGATGATCGGCGGCATTGCGTTGCATAACGGCAAGATCGCAGAAATGCGTACCGGTGAAGGCAAGACGCTCACGGCCACGTTGCCGGTGTACCTGAACGCGCTGCCCGGACGCGGCGTTCATGTGGTTACCGTGAACGACTACCTGGCTCGCCGCGACGCCGAATGGATGGGCCGCCTGTACAACTTCCTGGGCATGTCGGTGGGCATCGTGGTGCCCCAGCAGGAAAACGCCGAGAAGATCGCCGCCTACCGCTCCGACATCACCTACGGCACGAATAACGAGTTCGGGTTCGACTATCTGCGCGACAACATGGAGTATCGCGCAGAAGACCGGCGTCAGCGCGGTCTGGTTTACGCCATCGTCGACGAAGTCGACTCGATCCTGATCGACGAGGCGCGCACTCCGCTCATCATTTCGGGGCAGGCCGAAGACAACACCGCGCTGTACCAGCGCATGAATGCCATTGCGCCGCTTCTCACCCGCATGGCCAGCGAGCCCAAGCCGCAAGAGCCCGAACCCGAGGGCGACTTCTGGGTCGATGAAAAAGGCCAGCAGGTGCACATTTCAGAAGCCGGCCACATCAAGGCCGAACAGCTTCTCACCCAGCACGGCCTGCTTCCCGAAGGCGAATCACTGTACGAGCCGCGCAATATTTCGCTGGTGCACCACCTGATGGTGGCGCTACGCGCGCATCACCTGTTTTTCCGCGATCAGCACTACGTGGTGCAGAACGGCGAGGTGATCATCGTCGACGAGTTCACCGGGCGCCTCATGGTGGGCCGCCGCTGGTCAGACGGCCTGCATCAGGCCGTCGAGGCCAAGGAAGGCGTGCAGATCCAGAACGAGAACCAGACGCTCGCCTCGATCACCTTCCAGAACTACTTCCGCATGTACGAGAAGCTGGCGGGCATGACCGGTACGGCCGACACCGAGGCCTACGAATTCCAGCAGATCTATGGCCTCGAAACGGTTCTCGTGCCCACCAACCGGCCCATGATCCGGGTCGACCAGAACGACCAGGTCTACAAGACCGATGCCGAGAAGTACGCGGCCATCGTTGCCGATATTCGCGACTGCTACGAACGTGGCCAGCCGGTGCTCGTGGGTACCACCAGCATCGAAAACTCCGAGCGCCTGTCGGCGCTGCTCAAGCAGCACAACCTGCCGCACGAAGTGCTGAATGCCAAGCAGCACGCCCGCGAGGCCGAGATCGTGGCCGAAGCCGGCAAGCCGGGTCACATCACCATCGCCACCAACATGGCCGGCCGTGGAACCGACATCGTGCTGGGCGGCAGCGTCGAAAAGATGATCGCGCTCGTGCAGCAAGACGAGTCGCTGTCCGACGAACAGAAGCAGGCGCGCATCGAACAGATTCGCGCCGAATGGCAGCCCGCCAACGAAGCCGTGAAGAAGGCGGGCGGCCTGCGCATCATCGGCACCGAGCGGCACGAATCGCGCCGTATCGACAACCAGCTGCGTGGCCGCGCGGGGCGCCAGGGCGACCCGGGCTCCTCACGCTTCTATCTGTCGCTCGAAGACCCGCTCATGCGCATCTTCGCGGGCGATCGCGTGCGTGCCATCATGGAACGCCTGAAGCTGCCGGAAGGCGAGCCCATCGAGGCCCGCATGGTGTCGCGTTCCATCGAATCCGCCCAGCGCAAGGTCGAGGCCCGCAACTTCGACATCCGCAAGCAACTGCTCGAATACGACGACGTTGCCAACGATCAGCGCAAGGTGCTGTACGCGCAGCGCAACGAAGTCCTCGAATCCACCGACGTGGGCGAAACGGTTCTGGGCCTCATCAACGCCGCCCTGCACGAGCAGTTCCGTGTGCACATTCCCGAGGGCTCGGTCGAAGAGCAGTGGGACGTCCCGGCGTTGCAAAGCGCACTCGAATCCGACTGGGGCCTCACTTTGCCGCTTGCCGAGATTCTTGAAAAAGAACCGGAACTCACCGATGACGATCTGCTCGAGCGGGTACTGGCCGAGGCACGCCGCGTATACGAGGAAAAGGTCGAACTCGTAAGCCGTGAGGCCTGGGCGCCCTTCGAGCGTTCGGTGTTGCTGCAGGCCATCGACTCCAACTGGCGTGCGCATCTGCAGGCGCTCGATCACCTGCGTCAGGGCATACACCTGCGCGGTTATGCGCAGCGCGATCCCAAGCAGGAATACAAGCGTGAAGCGTTCGTTCTGTTCTCCGACATGCTCGATCGCGTGCGCAACGACGTCGTGCGCGTGCTGCTGACCGTGCGGGTACAAACGCCCGAACAGGTCGAACAGCCGGCCGAACAGGAACAACCCGTGAACGTGCGCTACCACCACTCCGATTACGACGCCGCCCTCAGTGGCCAGGACCCGGGGCTCGATGAAGGTCAGCCTGGCGCAGCTGCGGCGGCCGGTGGCTCGGCGGTACCCAAGGTGGGCCGCAACGAGCCGTGCCCGTGCGGCAGTGGCAAGAAGTACAAGCATTGCCACGGCCGGCTGGCGTAGCAGGTGGGCTGCAGCTCGCAAGGCGGGCTCGGTACGGCAGCAAACCGGCATCTGCAGGGATGCCGGTTTTTTCTTGTTTGCGAGCATGCTGCGGGCATGCACGTGGCGGTAAGCGCGAGCCGCTAACCGCGTGCCGCCGCCCGCGGTGCTTCTGGCGGCTTAAAGCAGGAACAGGGTGGCCAGACCCAGGAACAGGAAGAAGCCCAGCGAATCGGTGGCGAAGGTGAGCAGCACCGACGACCCTACGGCCGGATCCTTGCCGAAGCGTACGCGCAGCATGGGAATCAACACGCCCAGCGTGGCACCGATGAGCATGTTGCCGATGATGGCGGCCATCATCACCAGGGCCACCGATATCGAGCCGGAAAAGGCCCACGCAAAGCCTGCGGCCACTACGCTGCCAACGGCGCCCACCAGGAACGTGACCTTCATTTCGCGCATGACCAGCTGGCGGATGTTGGCCCCCGTGACCCGGCCCACTGCAAGCGCGCGGATCACCATGGTCATGGTCTGATTGCCGGAATTGCCGCCGATGCCGGCCACGATCGACATGAGAAAGGCCAGAATCACGATCTGGCTCACCGTGTGCTCGAAACGCGATGCCACCAGCGATGCGGTGGCGGCCGTCATCAGGTTCACCATCAGCCAGGGGGCGCGGTTGCGCAGGGCCGTGCGCACGGGTGCAAAAATGTCCTCTTCCTGCAGACCGGCGCGCGAGAGTTCCTGCTCTTGTGAGTCTTCCTGAATGACGTCGACCACCTCGGCGATGGTCACGCGCCCGATCAGCCGCCCCTGGTCGTCGGTGACCGGTGCCGAAACGAGGTCGTAGCGTTCGAACGCGCCCGCAGCATCGGTATCGGAATCAAGCGGATTCAGGCTCAGGTAGTCGGTCAGCATGGCGTCGCACACCAGCGTCTCGGGCTCCTTCACCAGCAGAATGCTCACGGGCAGCGTACCCTGCAGACGATCCTGGCGATCGACCACGAAGATTTGATCGGTGTGGTCGGGCAGCTCGTGCAGCCGGCGCAAATAGCGCAGCACGACCTCGAGCGTCACGTCTTCGCGCACGCGCACCATCTCGAAATCCATGATGGCGCCCACAGTGCCTTCCGGGTAGCCCATGGCCTCCAGAAGCTGTGCGCGTTCCTGTTCGGTCAGCCCCTTCTGGACTTCCGCCACCACGTCGGGCGGCAGGTCGGGTGCGAGATCGGCGATCTCGTCGGCGTCCATGTGCTCGGCCGCCGCCACGAGGTCTTCGTGATCCATCGACTGGATCAGGGATTCACGGGCCCAGTCTTCGACCTCGAGCAGCACATCGGCGTCGTGTTCGGCGCTGACGAGTTGCCACACAGCCTGCCGCTCATGGACCGGCAGCGATTCAAGAATGAAGGCGATGTCAGACGGATGCAGGTCGTTGACGATCGCCCGGATCTCGTTCTCGTGCTGACGTTGCAGCAGGCCTTCCAGGAGGTTCGAGCGGTCGTCGTCCTCGTACTGGCGGCGTGCGAGTGCCTCGACCACTTCCTGCCGCTTTAGGATGCTCTGCAGCTGCTGCAGGGCCTGCTGAGCGTCTTCCGGGTCGAGCCTGCGCCGGATCGTGACGGGCGTGGCGAGATCGACGGGTTGTTCCGACATGGGATCGCTCGGCTTACAGAGGTGGCAGTGGGCGACTGCGGCGGTTTTCGTCGGTCGCCACGTACGTGAGCGTGGCTTCGGTGACTTTCACCGGTTCGGTATCGAGGCGCTGCCGCTCGGCATAGACCTCGACGGACACGGTGATGGAGGTGCGGCCTTCCTTGACGATGTCGGCGTAGAAGCTGAGCAGGTCGCCGACAAACACGGGCTGCTTGAATACGAAGGCGTTGACGGCGATGGTGGCGACGCGCCCGCCTGCCCGCCGGGTCGCGGGAATTGCACCGGCGATGTCGACCTGCGCCATGATCCAGCCACCGAAGACGTCGCCATGAATGTTGGCATCTTTCGGCAGCGGCATGACGCGCAGCACGGGCTGACGAACGGTGGCGGAATGCCGGGAACTCTCGGTGCTCACTTTGCGGCTCCAGGTGAGACGGCGTCGGGGTGACGCCACGGACAGGGTGCGCCTGTGCGCCGCACGGCAATTGGAAACGCCGGCAGACACGAAGCGCCCCCGCATTTTACCGAGTTGCGCGTTTCGTGCCCCCGGGTTGGTGTTCAGCCGCGGGTGGGAGTGGCCAGCCAGCGCCGCGCGAGCTCGACCCAGTAGGTGCCGCCCAGCGGGATGAGTGCGTCGTTGAAGTCGTAGGTGCCGTTGTGCAATGTGCAGGGGCCCATACCGTGGCCCTGTTCACGATGGTCGCCCTGGCCGTTGCCGATCCAGACATAGCAGCCGGGCTTGTGCTGCAGCATGAACGCGAAGTCTTCGGCGCCCATCGACGGCGTGACGTCACGTACCACGTGCTCGGGGCCAACGATGCCTTCCATGACCGTTGCGCAAAATTCGGCTTCTTCCGGCCAGTTGACCGTAGGCGGATATTTGCGCTGGAAGTCGAACGTGGCCGTGCACTCGAGTGTGGCGGCCGTTTGTTCGCAGATGGTTTTCATGCGCGATTCGATGAGATCGAGTGTTGCGTCGGTGAAGGTGCGTACGGTACCGCGAATTTCGGCCTCGGTGGGAATGACGTTGTCGGCGGAGCCGGCGTGGATCTGCGTGACGCTGAGCACCCCCGGGTCGAGCGGGTCGCGATTGCGGGTGATGATGGTTTGCAGTACCTGAACCATGTTGACGGCCGCGATGACCGGGTCGGCGCCCAGATTGGGCATGGCGCCGTGCGCACCCTTGCCGACGATGCGTACGCTGAACGTGTTGCTGCTTGCCATGATGGGGCCGGGAGTGAGACCGAAACTGCCCACGGGCAGACCCGGCCAGTTGTGCATGCCGAACACGGCGTCCATGGGGAAGCGTTCGAACAGGCCGTCGTCGATCATGGCCTGGGCACCCGCGTGGCCTTCTTCGGCGGGCTGGAAGATGACATAGACCGTGCCTTCGAAGTCGCGGCTTTCGGCCAGGCAACGGGCGGCGGCCAGCAGCATGGCCGTGTGGCCGTCGTGACCGCATGCGTGCATCTTGCCCGGGTGGCGGCTGGCATGCCCGAAGGCATTCAGTTCCTGCATGGGCAGGGCGTCCATGTCGGCGCGCAGGCCGATGGCACGCCCGTTGTCGCTGCGGCCCCTGATGGCGCCTACGACCCCTGTGACGCCGATCTTGCGAGTGACCTCGATGCCCCAGGATTCGAGCTGGCTGGCAACCAGCTCTGCCGTGCGAACCTCTTCGTAGGCCAGTTCCGGATTCTGATGGATGTCGCGGCGGATGCGGGCGAATTCGTCGTGCCAGCGTACGATGGGTTCGGCAAGATTCATGGCGGGTACCGTTACTGTGATGATCGTGATTGGCGTGGCTTCATGTGCGGCTGGATCATGGCGTCGAGTTCGGTTGCCGTGTTGGTGTTGCCTGCATACACATAGCCGCCGATTGGCCACGGGTCGGCATGGAAGATGTCTTCGCAGATGCCACCCGCTTCGCGCACCAGCACCGTGCCGGCCGCGACGTCCCAAGGCGCCAGCCCCATTTCCCAGTAGGCATCGTAGCGACCGCAGGCCACCCACGCAAGATCGAGCGCCGCCGCTCCGTGGCGACGTACCCCGCGGGTGTGACGGATGGCGTGGTGCAGTGTGGGCATGTATTCGTCGGCGAACGAGAAATCGCGAAAGGGAAAGCCCGTGCCGACCACGGATTCGGCGAGGCTGGCCGCACGCGAGCACTGGATGCGCCGGCCGTTCAGCCAGGCGCCCACGCCGTGCAGCCCCGTGAAGAGTTCCTCGCGGTTGGGGTCGTACACCACGCCAATTACCGGCGTGTCGCGGTCAAGGGGTTGGTCGCCATTGATCAGCGCGCCGGCGTGGGCGATGAGTGCGATCGAGACGGCATACTGGGGAATGCCGTGCAGGAAGTTGGTGGTGCCGTCGAGCGGGTCGATATACCAGGTGGCGATGTCGGATGCCTTGCCGCCGCTTTCCTCGGCCACGATGCCAAGTTGCGGCGTGCGCTCGAGCAGTATGTCGATGATGGCCTGTTCCGCTTCGCGATCGGCCTGGGACACCAGGTCGTTGCGGGTCTTGGTGTCGATGACGAGGTCGCCGCGGTTGTGCGCGTACGCCTGTAAAATTGCTGCAGCCGCGTGCGCCGCGGTAACGGCGGCATCGAGGCAATCACTCAGGGGAAGACGTAAAGATTGCATGACAGATTCCTGGTTCAGCGGGCCCGATCAAAAGGGTGGGCTTCATTGTACGTGACGCCCTTCGTACCTCTGTTGCGGGGGTGGACATGAAAGCCCGGCGCGAGCCCCTGCAGCCGGCGCACCTCACGCTCGATGCGCAGGGGGTACCGTGCAGCACGCTGTATGGCGACGTCTATCACTCCCGCTCGGGCGCTTTCGATCAGGCGCGGCATGTTTTTCTTCGCGGCAACGACCTGCCGCAGCGCTGGCAGGGGCGCGACACCTTTACCGTGTGTGAAACGGGCTTCGGGCTGGGCAACAATTTCCTGGCGCTCTGGCAGGCTTGGCGGGAGTGTGGCGCCCGACCGCAGCGCCTGCACGTGCTTTCGTTCGAGGCGCATCCGTTCACGGCGGCTGATCTTGCACGTGCGCTGGCGGGCCATGAAGGCGAAATGGCCGGCCTGGCCCAGGCACTCGTCGATGCGTGGCCGCCGCTGATCGCCGGCCTGCACCGGCTCGAGTTCGAAGGGGGGCGCGTCACACTCACGCTGGCCTTCGGGCGTATCGAATACCTGGCCCGGCAGACCGAGGCACGGGTCGACGCCTTCTTTCTTGACGGCTTTTCTCCGCGCGTGAACCCGCAAATGTGGTCGCGCGAGCTGTTTGGGCAGCTCGTTCGCATGGCCAACGAGGGGGCCACGGCGGCGACCTGGTGCAGCGCGGGGCAGGTCAGGCGCGACCTCGCGGCAGCGGGCTTTCTGGTCACGCGAGTGCCCGGTTTCGGCGGCAAGCGTCAGATGTCGCGGGCGGTGCTGCGCCCCGGTCTGGGCCGGCCTGCGCCACGCCCGCAACGCGAGCCCGTGATTGTGGTGGGTGGCGGACTGGCCGGCACGGGTGTGGCGCATTCGCTTGCGCTGCGCGGGCACGCCGTTGCCGTATTCGACCCCATGTTCCGCAGTGGCCCGGGCGGCAGCCACGAAGGGCACCGCAGTGCCGCCATGACGCCCGCACTGAGCCGTGACGACAACCCCATGTCTCGCCTGAGCCGCGCAGGCATTCTGCTCGCCCACCAGCGCTGGAAGGGGCTGCACGACGCATACGTGCGTTGCGGCTCGCTGTTGCGGGTGCCGGAATCCGAATCCGGCCTCTGGCGAGCGGCGTTGCGCGAGCTGGCGCAGCCGGCCGAATGGGCACGCTGGTGTGAGGCGCACGAAACCGAAGCGCAAGTGGGGCATGCGCTCAGGCACGCGGGTGTGTGGCTGGGTGCCGGATCCCGCGTACGGCCGGCCGCCCTGATCGCCATACTGCTCGCGCACGAGGGCATTACCGTGCACCCGCGTGCCGTCGCCTCGATTCGCGCCGGCGGCACGGGCTGGCAGGTGCTGGGC
Organism: Yanghanlia caeni; assembly: GCA_030733815.1. Taxonomy (GTDB): domain Bacteria; phylum Pseudomonadota; class Gammaproteobacteria; order Burkholderiales; family Burkholderiaceae_B; genus Yanghanlia; species Yanghanlia caeni. The sequence continues at coordinate 3,834 of JAUZQE010000028.1, read as the reverse complement.
GACGATGCTGCGGTGTTGGGCGAGGCGCCTCGCATCGTGCTGGCCACCGCCACGCACACGCCCGCGCTGCTGGCCGCACTGTTTCCCGACGCGCACTACCCCAGGTTGTCTGCCATGCAGCGCATGGGCGGGCAGGTGGCATTCTTTCGGGCGGGTGACTTACCCTGCACGCATGCCATTGTGGCGGGTGCGGGATACTGGCTTCCCGAAGACGGCGGAATCCATACGGGCGGCAGCACTTACGTGTTCGACACAGCCGTGAGCGAGCCGACCGAGTCCGGTTTCGATTCGGTGGCGCACAAGGTGGCCGGTTTGCTCGAGATCGACGCCGCACGCCTGAGGGCGGCCCGCGCGCAACCGTCGGGCTGGGCAGGGTGGCGTGTGGCGTTCAGCGACCACTTGCCCATGATCGGAGCGGTTGATGCCCGTGAGTCGGTATGGCTGGCCTGCGGGTACGGGTCGCGCGGACTGAGCTGGATGACGTTGGCCGGTGAGATTATTGCTGCCCGGCTGAACGGCGAACCCCAAGTGGTGGAGCGAGAATTGCTGAAATCGGTACGCGCCAGATAGGGGCAAACGACCGTAAAATATGGTCGGATTTTATTTTATAGCTCAAATCCGTCAGAATAGGGGCTTTTGAATGCTTATTGGGCCATGTCCCGAGGATTGCGCTGTGCCGCACGATTCCGATCAAGTTTTGCTTTCTTCCCTGACCCATCTGGAATTCACCAACGCCACTTCTGTCCGGGCCGACTTCGCGCTACCCGCAGCCGGGCTGGCGTTACAGATCGAGGCGCATGCGCCCGGTGTCTACCGCGTGCGCTGTGCTCCTCCTGAAACCCTGCTCGCCCGCGAAGAAAAGCCCACCGCACGTCAGAAGGCATTGGCCGAGATGCTGCTGGCCCGCGACGAACCGGTTGGCGAACTGGCGACCAGTTCCGTCGTGGGGGGTGAAGGCTGGCGGCTCGAGCAGGGCGAAATTGCGCTCGAGGTGGCATCCAACCCCTTGCGGCTTGCGTTGTACCGGGGTGACCGCTGCGTGCTGCGCACGGTCGGGCACGACGCCCTGCAGTGCGCCGGTTCGGGCAACGACACGCAATGGCGGCTCGTTACGGCACTTGGAGCCGACGAAAGCCTGCACGGGCTGGGCGAAACGGCGGGCGACCCCGATCGCCGGGGTGCGCGGCTGGTTTCCGACAACGCGGCCGACCGTGTTGGTTCGTTGCTGTGGAGCACGCGCGGCTGGGGCGTGTACTTCAATACGCTCGGTCGCATCGAATACGATCTGGCCGCCGGCTCCAGCGATGTCTGCCGCTACGACGTTCACGACGCCGTACTCGACTTTTTCCTGTTCGCAGGCGAGCCCACCGAAATCCTGAACCAGTTTACTGCGCTCACCGGCCGCGCCGGTCAGCCCGGCCTATGGCCCATGGGCGTGTGGCTCGAACAGGCACCGGGCACGTCGGTCGACGAGGCCCTGGGCATCGTGGAAACGTTTCGCGCCAACGAGTGGAGCGTGGACACCCTGCAGCTTGCTGCGCCTGCGCCGTACGGGTTCCTGAGCGACAAGCCCGCCTTCGAATGGAACCCCGAGCGCTGCGGCGACATCCGGGAATTTCAGTCCCGGCTGCAGAAGGCCAACGTCCAGTTGGCGGCCCCCACGTTGCCTGCCGTGCTGGCGGGCACGCCGCTGTTCGAAGAATGGGAAGACCGCGGCTGGCTGCTGATTCGCGACGAAGACGGCAGCGCCTGCGTGTTCCCCGGCAACGACGTCACGGGCGGGCAGCCGTACGGGCTGCTCGACCTCACGAACAAAGACGTCTACAAGCTCTGGGTCGAGCGCCAGCGCCAGGCGGTCGACGAAGGCCTGGGCGCACCCGTGTGCAGCGCGCAGGTCGACATTCCCGATGACGTCACGGCGCGCGGGGGCGAATGCGGCGCCGTGCTGCGGCGTCTGTACCCGCTGCTGACGCGTCGGGCGCTGTTCGATGCGGTGGCGGGTCACCGCACCCCCCAGGAAGGCGTGATCGTCAGCTCCGACATCTTCCCCGCCGTGCAGCGCAGCGCCTGGCAGGAAGGCCCGCGTTGCGAGAACACCTGGGCCGGCATGGAACACAGCCTGCGCACGGCGCTCGCGCTGGGCGACAGCGGCATCCCGGTGCAAACGCACCGCCTGGGCTCTGCGCAGCACCCGCTCGATTCCATGACGCCCGAGCTTTACGTGCGCTGGCTGGCCACCTGTGTGTTTTCGGCCAACTTCTCGTTCCAGGGCGTGCCGGGGCTTCTGCCCACGGCATTCGATTCGTCGGTGCAGGAACTGGTGCGACACTGGCTGCAGTGGCGCTACCGGCTCATTCCCTACGTGCTGGGCATCATCGAAGACGCGGTGCGCACCGGCCTGCCGGTGCAGCGGTCCATGGCGCTGTGCTTCCCTGCCGACCCGGTGGCGCAAGCGTGGGACACGCAATACATGCTGGGCCCGGCGTTGCTGGTGGCGCCCATGCTCGAGCCGGGCACCAAAGCCCGCGTCTATCTGCCCGAAGGCTCCGCCTGGTGGGACATGAACACCGGCTGGCGCTACGAGGGCGGCACGCTGCTCGAGGTCGAGGCCGGGCTCGACACCCTGCCCATCTTCGGTCGCGAAGGCCACATGCTGTGTCTTGGCCCGGGCGGCCTGCATACGGGCGACTTCAATTCGGCGCGTCTGCTCGATGAAGTCTGGATGTTCGGCATGCCGGAACACAGCCCGGTCGTCATGCGCAACAAGATTCGCGTGATGCAGATGCAGGGCTCCAGCTACATCAAGGGGCTCGAAGGCCTGAAGATCCTGCCTTCCGAAGGGCTGGAAGTGAAGCGACGGGGAGCCGAGGTGCGCATTTCGCGGGCGCGATGACGCCCGCGATGGTGGCAGCAACGGGCAAATTGACATGCCCCCGAAAAATAGGCCATAATTGCAGTCTTGGTCGCTTTTAGGCCGGGTCGTTAGCTCAGTCGGTAGAGCAGCGGACTTTTAATCCGTTGGTCGCGCGTTCGAGTCGCGCACGACCCACCAGCCTCATATCTTCGACCGGGGTGTTACCGTCATGGCAACCCGCTACTCCAAGATGCTGCTCACGGCGGCCATTGCGTTTTTCGCATCGCTCGTGGCCTTCGGCAACCTCACCGATTACGGCAGCAACTTCGCGTTCGTGCAGCACGTGCTGCGCATGGACACCATCTTCCCCACCGCCACCATCCAGTATCGCGCCATCGAATCCACGTTCGCGCATCACGCACTGTATGGCCTGATCATTCTCTTCGAGCTAGCCACCGCCGTGCTGTGCTGGGTGGGGGCCTGGCGCATGTTCCGTTACCGCCATGCGCCGGCGGCGCAGTTCAACCGCATGAAGCGGTGGGCCATCATCGGGCTTACGCTGGGTTTCCTGCTGTGGCAGGTGGGTTTCATGTCGATTGGCGGTGAATGGTTTGGCATGTGGATGTCCGAGCAATGGAACGGCGTGCCTTCCGCCTTTCGCTTCTTCATCACCATTGGGGTGGTGCTGATCTATGTGAGTCTGCGCGACGCAGAACTTCACGAATCTGCCTGACGCGCTGGCTGCCGAATGGCTGTTGCAACGCGCTTCGACACGTTTCAAGGCGACCGAATCACTCCCTAGGGGCACGCGTATTGCTGCACTTCGATGACCATCTGGATCTATCGGAGGTAGCTACTATGAAGCGGTTTTTGACCCGGTGCGCGGCAAGCCTCGGCCTTCAAGCCGGGGAAGGATAGCGGGGACGCCGTAGGCGTCCTTTGGGCGGTCAGTGTGGCGTCTGCTGCTGTTCGATGTACTG
>JAUZQE010000027.1 GCA_030733815.1 Yanghanlia caeni | reverse complement strand
CGCCAGTACATCGAACAGCAGCAGACGCCACACTGACCGCCCAAAGGACGCCTACGGCGTCCCCGCTATCCTTCCCCAGCCTGAAGGCCGAGGCTTGCCGCGCACCGGGTCAGCCCGCGTTCAAGGCCTCGATAGCCTCGGCGCGGGTGTCGCTGACTTTCAGGATGGACAGAAAACCGCTGATTTCAAAGACCTCGCGTACACTGGGCTGCAAATCACACAGCATGAGCGCGCCGCCGGCCTGCTTGAGCTTTTTGGCCAACAGCAGTACCACGCGCAGGCCGGCGCTGGAAATATAATCGAGGTGCGCCAGATCGAGCACGATGCGCAGCTCGCCCTGGTCGACCTGTGACATCAGGTCAGCCTCAAATGCGACGGCGTTGGCGCTGTTGATCTGGCCCTCGGGTTGGACAATCAGCGTCGATCCGAACTTGTCGATGGCGAAAGACATGGCTGGGCGGAATCAGGGTATGAGCATCGGAAGAACCGACAGCCATCATACGCGAAACGCGCGACCCATGGCATGGACCGCCCTGGTCGCGATATTCCCGCCCCAGGGCCGGCAATCTCCCTTCCGACCACCCGTCTTTACCGCTTGGCACCGCCTCGGGTGCTAAACACTGTTTCGCTTTCGATATAGTTCGATACATGCTTCGCTGGAACCTATCGGACACTCTGGTTACTTATCCTTCGGAACCGGCTAGATGTCTGTGGCCGGCGATCCGGACGCAGCCGCAGCAACCCGAACCGATGCTCATATGACTATCCACTCGCCTGCTTCATCTCAGCCTTCCGGACATCTCAGCCTGGAGCAATTCGCCGAGGCTGCAAAGGGCAATGAATCCGTCTACCTGTCGATCTCGGGCCAATCCATGCAGGTGCTGGGCATGGGTACCACACCGGGTGGGCGTGCGGTCGCCTGGGTTGCGCCAGACGTAGATACCACCCGGATGTTCACCGAGGCCCTCCAGCACAGCTATGGACCAGGCATCGCCAAGGCGATCGCGCAGGAACTCGGGCTGCAGCCCAGCCCCGGTAAACCGCTGTCCTCGCGCACCGTAATGCACGCTCTGGACATGGCCCGCACGGCTGGGCAGGCGCTCTCGGGCATCGACTTCGTCACGGCCCTGGAATACTCGGCCCAGAACGAGGGCCTGGGCTTCAAATCCGTCTGCCAGGAACTGAATCTCGATCCGGGCAGCCTGGATGCCCAGCAACGCGAGGCCATCGATCACGCCCTGCAGGAACGCTTCCAGCAGGCCGCCAGCGAGGGCCGCAGCCCCGTTCCGCCCGAGACTGTCCGGTCCTGGCTGCACGAAGTGCTGCGAAACTGACGCAGCCGCCACCCTACCCCCCTCGGGGATCCGCTACGGCATTTTTCGGACATCGGCACCGAGACGCCGTTATTTCAATTGAAAATTGGTAATTTCTTGTAAGCATCGGGGTCATGCACTAGAATCCCCCGACCAGCGCTGCATATTTGCACTGTGCCTCGCCATGAATCCCTCCAATGATCCCGCCGGCAGCACGCCGGGCAACGAGCAGCAGACGAATTCCCCGCAAGCACCCGATCCATCGGATGAGCGCCTGTTCCGTGATCTGGTGCAGGAACACAGTGCTCGCCTCCAGCGCTTCATCGTGCGGCACATCGGCAATACCAGTGAGGCCGAAGACCTGGCCCAGCAAGCGTTCACCGAAGCCGCCCGCTCGTACCAGACGTTTCGTGGCGAATCGCAGCTCTCGACCTGGCTGTATGGCATTGCGCTGAATCTCATCCGCAACTACCTGTCGCGGGCACCAGAGCGGCGCTACGATTTTGTTGGCGAGAACGTCCTCAACGACATGGCGGCTGAATCCGTTACCCCCGAAGAGGCAGCGGCTCAAGCCCAGTCGATGCGCCTGCTGCAGGAATCTCTGGATGAACTGCCCGAGAGCATGCGCAGCATCCTGCTGCTGGTGGGGCTGGAAAACCTGTCCTACGAGGAAGCTGCGGCGATGCTGTCGGTGCCGGTCGGCACGGTGCGCAGCCGCCTGTCGCGTGCGCGGGCAGCGTTACGCGACAGACTGCAGGAAAAAGGCCTGCACCTGAATTTTTAGTCCCGCCAGGGCGACCCCGGCCCCCATCACGGTCGCCCCGAACCCTCGCCGGGGCGACCGCCCGCACCCTCACCCGTCAGTACGAGGCTGGATGACGAAATGGTACTGGAACTGCGGCGGCTGGGACATCCGGATTTGATGACCGTCGGGAGATACATCGAGCGTCACGCGGATTTTTGCCCAACTCTTGGTTTGATCCATTGTGACACCGTCATTCGTTCCGTCGGGATACAGCCGCATGGCGCCAGTGATCGGTGTGTTCACGACTACCCCGACGCTGAACCGGCCGTCATCGGTTTTCTCGACGTCAAAATGGAAGCGTGTGGAGCCGGAGGGAACAACCACGGAACCGTCCTCGAGCTTGAAGGGCGAATCCATGCCCATCGCAAACAGCGCCTGCATGATCGGCGCCCCCACCTGCTGGTTCAGCAGCCGCGTCAGGGGCTCGGCCGCAGGCCCGGCCACCTTGACCAATGCATCCAGCGCTTCGCCCATATAGGGCGCGCGCTGGGAATCCTGCACACCCTCCGGCCACGTGGTACGCACGGCCTGGCCATTTGGCCCAGCGCCCCGTACGGATAGCGAGATCGAAACCCGATTCAAGCCGTCCTCGGCAAACTGAGAGCTGACGGAAAATTGGGTGTTCGTGCCATGCACTGGCAGAGTGACCACGCGTGTCGGGTGATCGGCCGGGTTAATGGGTGTCGCGAGTCGCTGCTCGAGGCTGGCCCAGGCTGAATCCTTGACGACGAGCGTGGACTTGAGCGCCTTTGGATCGTACCGGACCCCGTATTGCGTCGCCAGTGATGTATAGAATGATGCAGGCAGGGTCACAGACGACTGCTGATCGTTATCGGATTCGGGCCGCAGGCGATACAGCCCCTCCTTGATGGCGTCGAGCATATGCTGACCGGTGCTGATTCGCTTGATCGCCTCATCTGCACCGCGTCCGTATTCCCTGTCACCATACAGATCACCCAGGCCGAACACCGCCCCGCCCATTCCGTCCCAGAGCGCGCGGATCAAGTCTGCGCGGTCCGGCAGCCGGCTGATCAGTGTCCCTTCACCGGAATCGCGCAGGCGCTGAATCGCTGCGGCAAAGGTCTCGCCTCCCATGCGTTTGCGGTCATCCGCGCCCATGCCGTTGCCAAAGTGACCGACCTGCTCCAACTGCTGGGTCCGCTGGAGTTCGATCTCGGACAAATCACGCAGGTGTTGCATGAGAGCAGGCATCCTGACGGGGTCCTCGGCCACTAGCCGCAGCACGCGCACCACACCCTCCGTCACCCGATCTGTAAGCGGCTGGACCCGAGACAAGCCTTCGGCCCGGGCGCCGTTCCGATCAATATCCAGGCCATAAGCACGCAAGGACTGACTGGCGCCGCGCAACATGCCCAGCGAATGATCGTCCAGATGCCTGAGTGAAGCGCGAGACAGCGGCCCCGACGGGTTGAGAGTGGGGTCACGCAACGCCTGCACTGCCAGCGCCACCTGCTCGCGCAACTCATTTCGGCTTTGGGTTGGCAGCGCGCCATAGCGATCCTCCAGGCGTCGGATGTTTTGGCTCAAGGCGAACAAGGCCTTGGAGATCGCGCCCCGATTACCATCTGTGATCGCCTGCTGCAGCGCGGTGGTCTGGCTGAGCAAGCTGCGCCCGACCCGAACATGGACGTCCTGGCCCAATGCCTGACTGAGGCGATCCAACATGGTCCGGGCTTGTTGCAGGCGGCTGGATTGCTGCAGCCGGGTGTCCTCTGTGTCGGGCATACGCTGTTGGACGCCCTCGGACTCCGATGGCGCATCCTTGCCCTCGGGGATCTGTGGCAACCGACCCTTGACGCCGTCAAGTTTCCCCGGGTGCAAATGACGTTGCAGGGCCTCGACTTCGGCGTCGGACAAGGTACCCAAACAGGTCGCGAGATTGCCCTCGCCCAGCATGGCCAGCCCCTCGGACAAACGCAGCAGCTGCGCTTGCAAAGCGGCACCATCCACCGGCCTGGCATCCAGCAGCGTGCGGATCTGGGCGAGTGGCTCCCTGGCAACCTGGCCGGCGATTTCTTCGTTGAGCTGCGCAGAGATCTGATCGAGCAGCGCAGACGCCTGGGTACGCAGCCGTGGCGGCTCGACCCGGCTGATGACCGCCTCGCGGGCTTTGGGGTCGCCCAACACACCGCTGCGCAACGCACTGAGGTCCATCAGGCCCAGCTCGCTGAGGTAAGTCTTCAATGATTCCTTGCCGCCGGGCAGCTTGGACAAATCGCCGCCAGAGAGGTCTCCGAGACGGGCCAGTCCCTGGGCGATTCTGGATTGCACTTTTGAATCCCGGGGGGAGCCCGTCAGGTTACCCAACAGGTTGCCGACGCGGCGACTATTGTCGCGCGCCTGATCCAGTACGAATCGCTGCGCCCGCTGTTCGGGGCTGGCACCAACGTAAAATGAGAGTTTGGACAAGAACTGCCCGAATCGGTGCAAGAGACTTGGAGCCGAGGCACGCGGAGTCGTGCCGGGCCCAGCCTTGAAGCGCAGATTACCGATATGGCCTAAGGGACCGGCCTCGAGATCCTGGCGGTGCAGTACTTGTGTGCCGGACTGACCGAGATTCTGAATACCAGACATGGCGTCTCCTTGAGTTCAGACGTGCTGTCTAAGCACGCAGCCCGAAATCAGGGGGCATGACAGAGGAAGCTAAAGGGCTTGATGCATCGGATGCGGCCTCAGGAGTCGAGCCGTTCAGGCGCGTCTGCCAGTCAGCGGCCACGGCCGCCATGGATTCCACGGTGGTGCGCAGCCAGGCCGTATCCGCGCGCGAAAGCTCAAGCCGGCGCGAGAGCAGTAATTCACCAGTGACCTCGTCCAGGCCCAGCGTAGCGCCGTCGGTATCCCGGCCAAACGCGTTGGCCGCCAGCATTTGTCGGAAAACTTCGTGGCGCCGCATGGGGTCCGCTGGCGCCTGACCCAGCACGACATAGCAGTGCAACACGTCGAGTTGTGGGTCGTGCTCCAGATTCAGCGCCGGGCCCGATTCGAAAATCAGCGAGGCAGTACCCGCCTCGCTCAGCGACAGATCGACACCGGTCTCTTGAGCAAACAGGGAAATCAGGTTGGATGCGTCCATGCAAGTCCTCACTTTCGGCGGGCGCGGCACCGGTCCGCGCCTCTTCACCACCTCAGTAACGACGTGACGCCAAATGTTCCCCGCGTAAGGCGCTAACGCGCCGCTAGCGTCTTACGGGATGCACCTCGACATGCACGGTTGGCCCCCCGGCGGACACTGTCGCAGCGGCGCCTCGAGGCACATCGAGCGTGCCTACCGCAATCGAACTGGCATAGGTGGGCCCGGCCCACACCGGGCCGGCCACGCTCGCCTCCTGGATCGCTTCGAATCGCACACGTGTCCGCTGGCCCTGGATCAGATCCAGGTACTCACCGGCGCTCATCGGTTTACCATCTTCGGGCCAAGTGGCGTCAAGGAGAGGGGCCACGCTGCCCGCTTGCAAGCTCGGCGGAGTCACCGGGTTGCCGGCGATCGCTACGACGCGCGGTCGGAGCAGGAATAGCCGTTCGCGGCGCTGTGAGGTCTTGCTCTTGCTGGAGAACAGGGCGCCGAGCAAGGGCAAGTCGCCCAGGCCCGGAACCTTGTCGACCTGATGGCTGTCCTGGCTGCTGTTGTAACCACCGACCAGCAGAGTTTGCCCATCCTCGACGATGGCCAGGGTACTGATGCTGCTTTTGCGCACAGTGGGCAAAGTGCCGATCTTGCGCTCGTCCTGGATACGGCCATCTTCGATGTCGACCGTGAGTTCGACCCGGCGCCGGTTGCCGGCGCCCTCGATAAAGCGCGGGGTGACACGCAAAGACGTGCCGACCGTGACAGGCGTGACCGTCGCCACGCGTTCCCCGGTCGTCTGGATGTAGAAGGTGTCCGACAGATCAATCAGCGCCCCCATATTGTCCGCCGTGAGAATGGACGGCTGCGACAGAATGTTGGCCGCGCCCCTGGTTTCCAGCGCATGCAGGCGGGCGGCCAGCACATTGGTGACCGACAGACCCAAGGTGCCTGGGGACAGCGAGGCCCCAACGTCCAGCGGCAGCTGATTGGTCGGCGACAATCCAAAATCGCTGTAGCCGAAGGTCGCATTGCCCGCATGCGCACCCCAGGTCACCCCCAGCTCGCTGACGTTATCGGAGTTCACGTCCACGATCATCGCTTCGATCTCGATCAATGTGCTGGGCACGTCGAGCTGCTCGATGAGTTGCTGGTAAATCGGAATGCGATCGGGGATATCCTGCACGATGATGGCGTTCAGCCGCGGATCCGCCTGAACCGTGGGTTCGCGAAAACGCAGGCCCGTACCGCTACGCCGCCGGGACCCCGGCGATGCCGACTGGCCAGCGGGTTGCCGGGTCGACGTGGCGCCACCTTCCGCGTCACCCTCCACGTTGGAAAACACGGGGGGATTCTCGCGAAGGGGCGCGGCCACCGCCGACAGGGTTTCGTTATTGGCACCCGAGCCCGAACCCAGGATCAGATTGCGCAGCACCGTTGCCAAACCGGGCGTCACCACGCTTTGCGTGCGGTAACTGACGACCCGATCATTGACCGACGCATGCTTTAGCCGAAACACGGCCACTTGCTGTCCGCCGGCGCCCAACGGCAGGGCATCCACCATTTCCTGCACGAGCTTGACATAGGCCGGCGGCCCCGAGACCAGGGCGATTCCCTGGTCTGCCAGTTCGCCCCAGCCAAAGCGAGGATCAAGCACGCCCAGCTCGAACAGCGCATCGCGCAAGTCGCTGATCGAGCTGCCCATGGCGCTGATGGCACGCGTCACCATGGCACTGGCGGGGCTGACGAACAAGGTGCCGGAATACACGAACCAGTTGAAACCGTACACCCCGCCCAGCTTGTCGATGAATTCAGTCGGCGTCGCGGTATTGAATTTGCCATTGACGGTGCCCTGCACACCGGGCGCCAGATCCAGCGCAAGGCTGAAGCCGCCCGCGAACTGCCGCAGGACGCTCTGCAGACTCTCGTTCTCGGCGTAATAACTGTACGGGGCCATCGGCCAATTGGGCGCTGCCCGGACAGCCGTAGCCGGCAGCACCATGCATGAGGCCAAGGCCAAAGATAATATCCAATGTTTAAACAAAACGCGCCTCCTGCGTACCGCGTGTCTCGACTGCATGAGCCCGACGGCCATGCTCATAACGCCCGTCGCGTGGCGCCTGTCCAATAGGACAAGGCATTGGCAAAATCCCCCACGGCCTCATCCACGCCGAGGGCATCCGTGTCGGGGCGCAACATCTGCTGCAGCCACAAGCCGTCTTCAGCCGGATCAATCACACAAGCCGACGCGTGGCGGTTCAGCATGCCCGCAGCCTGCCGGCCGATATCGGCAAGGAAATCCTCACGCGCACGGCCGCTCGACGGCAAAGAGCACAATCTGGCATAAATCACCAGCCAGCCGTTGTGCGCGCCTTGCAGATGCACGCGGTACTTGTCATCGATCAGGATCGTGAGGCGGCCATCCGCGCGCATGCCTTCTGACAGGCCATGGCGGGTGGCGTAGTCTGCAACCAGGGGGTGAAATGGGACGGTCATGGTGATGATTCCGGTAATTCCGCCGCGAGCTTGCGCACCAGGCGCAAGACCTCGGCAACAGGCTCGATGAGTTCACTGGGAATGTACTGATCCGGCTGGGCGTCGGCCATCAGCGCGCGCGCCAGTGGGATATTCTGCATGATGGGCACCCCGGCCTCTCGCGCGGCGCGCATCATTTCCTCAGCCAGCGCCCCCTCGCCCTTGGCCAGCACGACAGGCAGCGGGGTCTCATCAGCGTCGTAGTACAGCGCAATGGCCAGGTGCGTGGGGTTGGTGATCAGCACTGTGGCCTTGCGCGCGCTCTGGACCGCCCCCTGCATCACCATTTCCTGGTGCAGGTGCTTGCGCTTGCCCTTGATGTGGGGGTCGCCTTCCATTTCCTTGAATTCCTGCTTGACTTCCTGTTTACTCATCATCAGCTGCTTGCGGTGCTGCATGCGCTGCCAGGCAAAATCCGCCAGGGAAATGATGATGTAGGCCACCGCCACGTTGATCATCATGGTGCGCAACATCCCACCCACCCCCGCCTGCAATCCCGCCATGCCGCTATGCGGCACGGCCATCAGCTGCGGCAGGGCGTCACGGATCACCAGGGTGATCAGGACGCTGAGAAACGCGATCTTGACGGCGGACTTGAGGCTTTCCACCAGATTCTTCTTGGAAAAAATGTTCTTGAGATTGGTGGCGGGATTGAGCTTCTTGCCAGAGGGGATCAGTTTCTTGAAGGCCAGGACGATGCCCACCTGCAAGAATTCGCCAAACATCCCGATGCCCAGCACAATCAGGACGAACGGCAACACGAGCACCAGCGCCTCGCGCAGGGCCGCATCCAATGCAGTCTTGAGGGCAATTTCGAAGGGCATGTCCGTCAGGGTCGACGGCACCAGCACGATTTTGCCCAAGGCTTCGATCAGGTTGCTGGCATTGCCCAGCATGTAACCAAACAGCGCCAGAATCAGCAGGGTCTGCGTGAAATCCTTGCTGTGCGCGACCTCCCCTTTTTCGCGGGCCTCGCGCAGCCGCTTGGCAGTGGGCTGTTCGGTTTTCTCGCCGCTCATGGCTGCCTCCATTGCTCATCAAGAAACGGCAGTATGCCGGGGATGCCGCGCACGGTTCCCCCGGCATACTCGAACAAGTGCCCCATATACAGCACCAGCACCAGCAGGGCCAGCGCGCTCTTGATGGGCAGCGCCAGGAAGAACACCTGCAGTTGCGGCGCGAAACGGCTGATCAGCGCCAGCCCGAGCTCGGCCAGGAACATGGCCACAATGGCTGGCGCAGCAAACAGCAGCACCAGCCGCATGAAGCGGCTGAGCTGATCCAGGATCAGCGGAATGCTATCGGCGCGCAGGGTTGGCGTCCAGGACCACAGATCCCACAGGCGGAAGCTGTCGTACAGCAGTGTCAGCATCAACGTAAACCCGCCACTCACCAGGAAGAACACCAGAAAGGCCTGATTGAACAGTATGCCCATCGGCGAGGAATCATTGCCCGTAGCGGGATTGATGACGGCCCCCAGGCTGGCGCCGCGCTGGTTGTCGACGACGAAGCCGACGGCCTCAAAGATCCAGAATGGAATCGCCACCAGGAAACCCAACACCAGGCCGATGAAGACCTCTTTGACAATCAGCAGCAACAATTCCACCGTGCCCAGATCCAGTTCCGCGTAACGCGGCATCACCATCGGTACCAGCACCAGCCCCAGGCCGGCGCAAATGCCATAGCGCAGCAGGCCGGGCAGCAACTGCCGGTTGAACAGGGGCAGCATGCCGCACATGGCCAGCAACCGGGGCTGGGTCAGAGCCCACGCCCCCAAGAAGACTTGAACTTCGGCATAGAACGCACCATTGAGCATGTTTCGTCTGTCCCTCGCCTATAACTTGTGAAACAGGTCGAACACAGCGATGGCGTAGTTGTATAGCTCGCCGCTCAGCCAGCGCGCCGTCAACAGCAAGGTGATGAACACCGCAATCAGCTTGACTGCAAAGGACAGCGTCTGTTCCTGAATCTGCGTCAATGCCTGGAACAACGAAAACAACGTCCCCACGATCGCTGCCACGGCGATCGGCGGCAGCGACAGCCACAGCGTCAGATACAACGCCTGGGTCATGTACGAGACAATATCGACGGTGCCCATGCGTAACCTCAGGCGTAAGACAGGACCAGGCCCTGAATGAGCCGCGTCCAGCCGTCGATCATCACGAACAGGAAAAGCTTCAGCGGCATCGAGATCGTCACCGGCGACACCATCATCATGCCCATGGCCAGCAGGATGTTGGACACGATCAGGTCGATGATGACAAACGGCAGATAGAGCAGAAACCCGATCTGGAACGCAGCCGTCAGCTCGGACATCAGGAATGCCGGTATCAGCACGATCATGTCATCCTGGCGCAGATCGCGCGCCTGTTCCTCCCCCCATAAATGCCGCGCGGTGCGAACGAAGAAATCCCGCTGCTGGGCATGGCTGTTCTTGAGCATGAAAGCACGCAAGGGCTCGACTCCGCGCCCCATGGCGTCCAGCATGTTGCCAACGGGATCCTCGGCCCTCTGTGCGGGCCCGGTCGCCGATTGACTGGCCGGCGCGGTCACCGCGCGCAACTCTTGCACCATCTGCGTGACCACCGGCCCCATCACATAGGCCGACAGAATGATGGATAGACCGTAGAGCGCCATATTGGGCGGTACCTGCTGCACGCCCAGTGCGTTTCGCACCAATGCGAACACGATTGCGAGCTTGAGGAATGACGTGGTCATGACGGCAGCCAACGGCAGTAGCGCCAGCAGCGCCAGCGCAATCGCGAGACTGACGGGATCAAAATTGCCGCTCATCGGACACCCTCGAGGCCTGAAATCATGCCTGCCCCTTGCCTAGCGTGCCGACACGCACCCCGATGCGGCCATCCAAGTCGACCAGTTCGCCCGTGCCGACCAGGGCACCGTTGGCGCGTATCATCACAGGTCCATCCGACAAGGGTCGTTGCAAGTCAAACACGGCGCCCGGTTGCAGGCAGCGCAGTTCGGCCAGCGACACAGTGCGATCACCAAGATCAAAGCTCAGGCGCACCGGCACCGCATCAAGATCCAGCGGCTCCTCGGATACATGGTCTTCGGTGTTCGGTTCGGGTTCAGTCATGAGAGATGTCCAGCCTTTCGTCACAAGGTAAGCGGAATGTTCGGCGCGCACGCGCACACCTTGCCCCTGCGCAAGCACCAGCCAGACCTCGCCCTGCGGCCCGACCAGATATTCATCCAACAGGATCACGTCACCCGCCCCCAGGGAACGGAACTCTGCAGCGGGCAACGTCGCCCGGCCAATCTGGGCACGCAGGCGCACCGGCAACGCGGTTTCGTCCAGCGCATCGGACTGCGCCGGTGACAGGCGGCCCAACAGGCCGGCCAGCAGCATCAGGCCCAGATCGTCGGCCTCGAGCACGGCCAGCGCCGTCTCGCCGCGCGCCGCCGCCCGGGCAGTCAAGGTCCACGCATGCGGCAACACCATATCCCGAGGCTCCGGCAGCACATGCACCGGCCCGCTCGAGGACACGGGTGCCAGGGCAGCCACGGCCTCAGCCAGCAGGGCTTCCAGGGCCGCCGCACGCAAGACCTCGGGCAAATCGCCCGCCCCAAGCTCTGGTAATCGTGCGTCGGCCCAAGCCGCCAATGCGGCCGGCGGCAGGCTCAGGCGCAAGGCGGCGCCCGACCATTCGAGATCAGCCCAGTAAGAGGCCGCCGCACGTAATGCGTCCGGCGCTCCCGGCGTCAGCCCCAGGTGCCACGTCACCGGCTGGTCATCCGCGCCGCCCAGCGGCGGCAGGGTGATCCGCATATTGGCCCCATGACTTGCAATCAAGGTCATGGCCTGTGCCTGGCTGGCAGTCAGGCGCGGCAGGACGATCGGCCGGGAGAGCGGAACGTTCATCGCATCCATCGAACCGTTTTCGTTCATGCCGCTGAAGCCGCTTCGAGCAGGCAGCGGTCTTCCGGATCGTCGGTACCGACGCGCACCAGCGTGTCGCGCGACAGTGACTGCGCCAGCTCATTGGCCAGGGCCTGCGCACAACGGTTCAAGATTTCGCGCGAGGATTCTCGCGAACAGACGAATTCGGCCACCAGGCAGCCTTGTTCTTCGTAAATCGACACGGTTACCCCAGGGAGAACCTCGGCCTTGAGATCCAGGCGCACCTCGCGCCGCCCGCTGCCGCCATCGCCCACCAGCATGCGGTCGGCCGCCTCGTTCAGCGCCTGGGCCAGACCGTCCGGGGCCTGTGATGCGTGCGTGCTCGACGGCACGAAGGCCCCCGGAAACAAATTGAACGGCTTCGGTACCGGCTCTGTGTCGGCAGCTTTGCCGGCCGGCAACGAATCCTGCTGCTCCAGCGACTGCTCGAAAGCGCGACGGTCCGCGTCCGAAGCCTCACGGCGGGGTGTGCCCGAACCGGACTGGTTCAGATCCGGCATATTGGGCGTCAGGCCAATGTTCAGGTCTATTCGGCGTTCAGTCATGGTCATGCGGGCTCATAGTCGTCATGCTGCTGCCACTCGTCGTGATCGCGCGCCACAGAGGCGGCTTCCTCCATTTCGAGATCCTCGAGCCGCTGGTTCTCACGCAGTTCCTCGGCGGCATGCTGGCTGACCAGCTGGACGAATTTTTCCACCATGCGCGACGCTTCGCGATAGGCCTCGCGGCATTGCGCCAGGTCTTCAGACACACGCCGGACCTGCTCTGCAGCTTCTTCGAGACGGGCCTCATGATCGTGCTCGCTCTCGCGCATGCCGGCCACGTGCTCGAGCACATCTTCGATTTCGCTGGGGCGCACCAGCCGGCTGCACAAATCCTGGTACAACGCATGCTCGTACTGCAATGCCCACTGGCGATATTCCTCGAGCCGCGCCTGGGCCTCGAGCCGCGCTCGTTCAGCCTCAGCCAGCGCCCGGCGCTGCCGGGTCACGGCCAGTTCCGCCTGCCCCTCGCGGAAACGCTTGATTGCCATCAGCTCATGCAGCACGTTCATTCGGCAGCTCCGACGATCTGCGCCATGGCCTCGATGGCTTCGGGCAAGGTGGAATGTTCATGGGTTTTCTGCCGCAGAAAACGATTGATCGCATCGATCTTGTCGATGGCTTCATCCGTCACGGCATCGCCGCCGCGCTTGTATTCACCAATTTTGACCAGCAACTCGACCTCTTGGTACTTGGCCATCAACTCGCGGATGCGGCCCGCAAGCCGCTTGTGTTCATCAGTGACCACGGCGTTCATCACCCGACTGGCAGAGGCCAGTACATCGATGGCCGGATAATGATTGGCAGCCCCCAGCCGCCGCGACAGCACGATGTGGCCGTCCAGAATCGAGCGCGTCTCGTCGGCTATGGGTTCGGTCATGTCATCGCCCTCGACCAGGACGGTGTAGAGGGCCGTGATGGAACCATGTTCGTTCATCCCGACCCGTTCCATGAGTTTGGGCAGCGTCGCGAACACTGAAGGGGGATATCCGCGCCGGGTTGGCGGTTCGCCGGCCGCCAGGCCGATTTCCCGCTGGGCGCGGGCAAAGCGCGTCACCGAATCCATCAGGAACAGCACCCGCTTTCCCTGGTCGCGAAAGTATTCGGCGATCGCGGTCGCCACATACGAGGCTTTGGCGCGTTCCATCGAGGACTTGTCGCTGGTGGCACAGACGATGACGCTCTTGCGCCGCCCCTCCGGGCCGAGTTCGTGTTCGAGGAATTCACGCACCTCACGACCCCGCTCGCCAATCAGCGCGACCACGGTGACATCGACGTCCGCGCCCTTGACCAGCATCCCCATCAGGGTGGACTTGCCGCCGCCGGCCGCTGCAAAAATACCCATGCGCTGGCCTTCGCCACACGTCAGCAGGCCGTCGAGCGCCCGCACCCCCAATTCCAGCGGCTTGTCGATGATGCGGCGCTTGAGCGGATCGGGCGCCTCGGCAAAGACCGGATAAAACTTGCTGGCTTCCAGGGGGCCGCGCTCGGCTTCGTCCAATGGCCGGCCCAGGCCGTCCAGCACCCGCCCCAGCAGCCCGGGCCCGACCGGCACCATGTGGGCGCGCCCGGTAGGAATGACTTCGGTGGCCGACGAAATGCCATACATGTCGCCCAACGGTGTGAGCAGCGCGGCGTCTCGCGCAAACCCCACGACCTCGCCCTTCATTTCGAAGTCTTCACCGGGATTGCGCAAGATGCACACCTCACCGACTTTGACGGTGGGTACGACAGCCTTGATGATGGTGCCGATGACCTGCGTCACCCGACCCTTGATTTGCAGCGTGGGCGTATCATGCAGCGCCATCTCCATCATTTCGGTGATGTAGTCGAATTGACGCATGCCCACCCCTATACCCGACTGCCCAGCGTACGCTGGAAAGCGTTGCGCAGCGCGGCGATCTGCCCTTCCAGACTGGCCTCGACCATCCCGATCTCGCTCTCGAGAATGCAGGCGCCGCGCGCCAGGCGCGCATCCGGCATCAGATCCAGATAGCCGACTCCCGGATAGGCGGCCAGGATGTCGTTGATACCGGCGCGCACCACTTCGACGTCCTCCGGGTGCAGCCGCAGAGTCATCTGCTTTTGATTACGCACGACGGCCAGCGCATTGCGCACCACGATCTTGACTTTCTCGCGATCGTCAAAGCCATCGACGATCTTGCGTACGGCACCCATGACCAGATCGATCATCTCGTTTTCCACGTTCGCGAAGTAATCGACGGTGCGGCTGACGGTCTCGATCATTTTCTCGGCCCGGTCGAGCAATGCCTCTTGTTTGCCGTCCTCGTAGCCGCGGCGACGCTCGGCCTCGAAAGCCTCCTGGGCGCTCGCGACAATGGCGTCGGCCTGTGCCCTTGCCTCGTCCAGTAGTGCCTGCGACTGAACAAGGGTGGCATAGTCGGCAGCCCGCACCACTCGCGCGGCGGGATCAGGCGTCACTGCCAGGGGGCGGGCCTTCAGTGCTTCGCGTGAAATGAGGAATGCCATGTCGGTTCAATGTGTTCCAAGACAGCCAAAGCCAGTGCCTGCAACCTCTGCGTGGAGTCCGCAGCCGCGGCCTCCGTGCCGGCGGCATCGGCCGTGCGCGCATCGTCCTCAAGCTTGAGTTCGGCCCGCAGGGCAAGTTCCGGCCCGGCGGGCTGGAACACCTGGCGCAAGACGGTACGGCCGATGGCATCGACCTGCCCGGCCAGTGCGGATACAGGGCCGGGCACCGCGCCCGCAGCGCACGCCCAGGCCCCATGATCGGCCCGCCGGGCGAAATCCAGTACGTCCGCCCCAAGGGCCGCGATCAGTTCGCGGACCTCGGGACCGGCAATCACCTGGCGCAGGCGCGGCGCACAGCACGCGGCGCCAACATGGCGTGCAAGCCGCGCGAGGCGATCAGGCGGCAGCAGCGCCAGCGCCAAAACCGGATGGTCCGCGTCCAGCACCGGCCGATGCCAGAGGCCCAGCCGGCGCAGGATAGCGGCCGACCAATGACGATGCCACGCAGCCGCGCAGGCGGCGGGCACAGGCTGTGACGGAGCCCCAAAGGCCGCGTGCCGGCTGGGATGGAGCGTGAGGCTTGGCAAGAGGTTGAACGTCAGCAGGCGTGCGCTGAACGTAGCAGTGACGGCACTCATTCTTTGCCCTCATGTGCCGCAGGCCCCACCGTGGGCTCGCTGCGTGCCGGGGCCAGCCGCGACAGGCCCTGCAGTGGCCAGCCGCCGCGCCACACCATGTAAGCCAGGCTGCCGGCCAGAACCAGCACGAGCAGGATCAACACCCCTAGCAATGTGCTCAGGGTGCCTACGGAGGTATGTGCAACCTGAAGCCCGAGGATCGAAACCATCGCAGGCGCTTCTTGTGGAGAACGTGCACCAGGCTGGGCGGATACCAGTGTGATGGACACCCGGTCCTCGGCCAGGCCGGGAATCGCGTGGGTGACCAATTGGCGGATCTGGGCCCGCAACGCATCAAAGGTGTAGCCAACCTGATGCTTGATGAACACCGCGGCAGTCGATGGGGTAGCGGCCTCTCCGATCTCGCCGCGCTCGGGCAACACCACATGCACGCGTGCCGTCAGCACCCCGTCCATCTGCGACAAGGTGTTGGTGAGCTCTTGCGACAGCGCGTAGACGTAGCGCGCACGCTCTTCGAGCGGAGAGGACAGCAGGCCTTCCTTGCGAAAAATCTGGCCCATGCCATCAAAGCGTTCCCGAGGCAAGCCCTGTGCGCGCAGGATATCCAGGGCACGTGCCACCTGGGAGCTGTCCACCGACACGGCGACGCCGTCCTTGCCGATGGTTTTTTCCGCCCGAATGCCTGAATCGAGGAGTACCGACAGCAGTTCGTTGGCCTCACCTTCGCTGGCCGAGGAATACAGCGTCACGTTGGATCCACATGCCGCCAGCACAGCCAGGACAAGCGTGAGCAAAACCAATCGCAACCGACGACACCAGGTCGTTGGCGACAACTGCGGCATTGACAATCCAATGGAAAGCGAGTCGGCCATCAAGACATCCTGACAAGCGTATCGATATTTTGTGTGGAACGCGACACGGCCTTGCCCACCAGTTCGTACTGCACTGAAACCTGCAGCAGCTCGGTCTGCAAACGCAGCATGTCGCTGATAGCCGGTTGATCGCCCAACCCGTCCAAGCGATGCGCCACGTCTTTCCATTTACCCGAAACCTCGGTCGCCACGCCCCTCAAGCCCGAGAGGATCTGATTGCCCAACGTCGGGGCAACATCGACCGGCGGTGTAAAAGCGGCCTGTACAGCCGCCGGAACCCCATTGAGGGCAGGTGCCTGGGGTGCGTTCATCAAGGCGTTGAACCGCTCGGTCACCAGACTGGCGGGCTCGCTGCGGGTCACCACATCAGCTGTGAACGGCGTCGAGGCGCCCAGGGCAGTCAAAGCAGCGATTTCCATGATTGGCCTCCTTGTTCAATTCTCGTCATCGGACGGCATTGCGTCCTGCCCCAACATCTGCCGGGCCAGCGCACCGCCTTCGCCGGGCCGCGTCGCGGCATCGGCCAGCACCCGCCGGCTTTCGGCCATCCGGCCGGCCAGCTGCAACGCCAGACCATACCAAACACGGATGATGGCCTGTTCGTGGGCATCGTCAAGTTCAATATCCTCGAGCAGACGCGTAGCCTCGGCCGCGCGCCCGGCATTCAGGCGTGCCACGGCCAGGCCCACCAGCGGATAGGCGCGATCAGGACGAACGCGGCGCAATGCATTGAAGATGGCGTCGGCATGGGCGAGGTCGCCGCGACCTGAGGCCAACATGCCGACTTCGGTGAGGAAACGGGCGTCGGCCGCATCAAGCACAAAAGCCGTCTCTGACGAAACGGCTTGGGATTGGGGCGCAAAAGCGCTGTCAGGAGGGGTTCGGGCCATCAGCATCAAGCACTCCGGCGCCGGGCTAGTTCCCGTAGTACATGGGCGCGTGGTCGTAGCGATTCGTACTCACCATCTGACTGGGAAATGTAATACAACACACGATCCAATTCATCCACTGCCTCGCCCTCGCGCCCCAGCATCAGCAGGCACTCGGCCACCTGCAGGGCGGGTTCCGGACTATCTGGAAACAGGACGGTCAGCAGCGAGTACATGCGGATGGCTTCCTCGTAGCGGCCGCATTGCTGCAGACACAGTGCCAGGCCGGCCAGATAGTGCTTGCGCGTCGGACCATAAGTGGCCAGGATCGTGAATACCGGCAGCGCCTGCGCATACTGGCCCTGGGTGACGTGCGCATAGGCCAGCGCGTAAATCACCTCGAGTTGTTCGGCGCTCAGGCGGCCGCTGGAGGGCAACGCCTGCAAATCGTCGTAGAGCTGCTGGCCGAATGAATCGCGCAGGGCGGCGGCATTCTGAGACATAAGTTCCTCCTATTGCGATTACACCGTGGGCTTGCTGCCCATGTTCATGGCGACCTGTTTCAGGCTGTCGGTCGTGCCGGCGATCATCTTGCTGACCGTCTGGGTGCTCTCCTCGATC
The DNA here is from genome assembly GCA_030733815.1 of Yanghanlia caeni. Taxonomy (GTDB): domain Bacteria; phylum Pseudomonadota; class Gammaproteobacteria; order Burkholderiales; family Burkholderiaceae_B; genus Yanghanlia; species Yanghanlia caeni. The sequence goes on along the minus strand of JAUZQE010000027.1, from coordinate 20,417 downwards.
TGCTGGATGATCTTTTGGATTTCCTCGCGGTTTTCTTCCATTTGCCGCTGCAGCTTCACCATCATGGCTTCGAGCTCTTTCTTGGCCGAGATCGCATCCTCGGCTTCTTTCTCGGAGTGGCCCTTGGAAATATTCAGGCCGCCTTGCGCAATCTGGGTACTGCCGGACACGATGGCCGAGGCGCTGGTCATGATGGTGTTGAAGGTTTTGAGCGAGCTGACCAGGACTTTGCTGGTGACCTGGGTGGCCGACATGGCCGCCGAGGAACCGCCCGTCATGACCGCCATTGCAATCCCCACACCCACAGCGGCAACGATGCTCAACGCCATGCCGATATAACCGGCAACCTGCGGATCCACGCCCGCCATCACGGCAATGCTTTCGGCCATGTTGCCCAGCAGCGAAGGCTCGATGGCCAGCAGGACCGGACACGCAATGGACACGACGCCGCCGAGGATCTTGCAGATGTTGGACGCCTGCTCAGGATCCACACCGCAAACGTCGGTCAGGAACTTGCCCACCGTGTGCTGGATCAGGCTATTGATGCTGATCTCGGGCCCGCCACACTCCTGGGATATGGCGCTTGCCAGCATCAGCGTGGCGCTGATGGCACCAACAACCGCCAGGGCCAGAAGCGGGGCCGCCGTGCCGCCAGTGGCCACCGTGGCAACCGCGGCCGCCACCACGGTCGCGATTGCGGCCACGAAGGCAAAGACCTTGCCAATCCAGCCGAAAACCTTGGCCGCAATCCCCTTGGATTCAGCTTCTTTGGACTTTTCTATCCATTCCTGGATTTTCTCCAGCTGCTGGCCGGTGTTTTTCTCGGCCTTGATCCGAGCCGATTCCAGCGCTTCCTTGGCAGTCCGCAACTGACCGTCCTCGGTCTTGCTGCGCAAGGTGCGCAACAGATCGACCATATCGTTGGCACTGAACGTCTCGGTGGGCGCGTCCAGGCGCGGCGCACCCCGCTGGTCGACCAGCGGATCGTCTTCGCCTATCTGCCCGGAGGTGTCGTACTGCCGGGTGAATTTCCGGACCTCGTCATAGAACTTTTCCAGGTTCAGATCGCTGATCTGCTGATTGCCCAGCGGGCTGCCAACCTGACCCGTGTCCTGATCGCCCAGGGAAAGGTTGTAGTTCGATCCGGACTGATTCGGGATGACCGTCGTATTCATAAACGCCTCTGCCTGTACCCGGGATCGCGCTAGACGTTGCGAGCGATACCGCGATTGGTTTCACTACGAGCCTGATCGATGGCGCCGAGCTTTTCCCTCACGTCACGGATGACATCCATCATTTGCTGCATGAGCTCGTTGGCCTGCTGAACCCCCTGCTCGTGCACACGAGCCTGCGCCTCGAGTTCGGCCCTCCGCGTGTCGTGCTCTGCGGCTGCCTTTTCCATGCCGGCGCCGATCATCGACCCGCCGGTGCCGATGATCTTGCCACTGCTTTCGGCGGTTCCGCCAAGCAATTGGGCCGTGTTGGCGAACTTGGCCCCCTGGATAGAGCTGGTACCGGCATTGATGCTTTTGATGCCGTAGACACTGCCCGCGATGCCCATGCCCACCGTCACGCCGCCCCCGATGATCTGGGCTGAGCCTTGAATGATGGCTTGGGTCAGCCGGTCTTGGGCGGCCTTGCTGATTTCCTGGGCAGCATTTTTCAGGCTGCTGACCTGGGCCTCGATTTCAGACTTGCGAACCTCACGCGCCTGAGAGCGCATTTCCTGGGCGCAGCGCTGCAGCAGAGCCATGACCGAATAGATATCGACGGACACGGTCTCGGGTTCGAGGTTGCCCAAGGGATCACCCGTGGGCTTGTTGCCGTTGCCAGAGGGTTCGGGCAACAGCGACCGCACCAGGGCGTCAAGGCGACCGTTATTGACGTCATTGACGTCGGCCCCGATCAGGTTGATCGCGGTCTCGAGGGTGATGCCCGTGGTTTCCACTTGCTTGCGGATGGCAGGATCGAGCGACTGGGGATCGATGCCCGGCGGCAGGTAGCCGGGCGGCAAATTGGTTTGCAGGGATATCGTCATGGTGGACTCCGCTCCTTGAATTAACGGCTATCTGACGCCTTGGCCGCCAAGGCCTTGAGCATGGCTTGGGCGCGCGTCTTGATGACGTCGTGCCGGCCCTCTTCGCAGAGGGTTCCCACGAGTTCCAGGGATTCACGCGCCTCATCCGGCCGCCCCATTGCAATCAGGCATTCGGCACTGTGGTAGACCGGCACCGGGTCGTCCATGCGCATGACCGTCACGATGATGTAATGTTGCAGGGCTTCCTCATAACGGCGGGTCATTTGCATGGCCGACGCCAGGGCCATCTGATAGCGCGAATCCAGATGGTCGTAAGCCACCAGCTGGGCAAAAATCTTGAGCGCGTCGTTGTACTTGCCTTGGGCATACAGCGAGTGCCCATGGGCGTACAAGGCCTCGCATTCGCGGCTGTCCAGCCCCAGTACCTCGGCCATCGTGCCACCCGACGTCCAGAGGCCCAGCAGGTTCTCGACCGCAGCATCCGCATCTTGCTGGGACCACTGCTCACTTGCCGGCATACTCATGGCGCATCCTATATTCAAAGGTTGAGAATGTGCGGCCGCCGCCCGGGCGGCCGGGTCGTTCAGATCATGTTGCGCAGTCTGCGCGGACTCGTGGTGCGCGGGGCCGCGTTGGCAAAACTCAGGCGCGCGGCCTCCTCGGCAACCTCGCGTTCAAGGGCCTCCATGTCCTGGCGAAACAGCGCCTCGGCCTCGGCACGGTATTTGTCCTCGAGGGCATTGAGCTTTTCCAGGTCCAGACCATGCTCCCGATAGATCTCGGAAGTCGCTTCCAGGCTCTGCAGGGTCTGCTCGATCAGCGCCTCGGCCTCGCGCATGATTTCTTCAGGGGTCTTGTTCGTCATGGCTCAGCACCTTGCTCAGATGTTGCGAATGATGCCCGACACGGTATCGGTGTGTTTCTTCTGGGTGTTGGTCAGGATCTCGATCGCCTCGTTCTTTTTGTTGTTCAGGCTTTGCAGCCTGAGCATGTCCATCTGCTGGTTGTTGCTTTGGCTATCGATCATGCCTTTGATCTTGGTGATCGCCGTATCGATCTCGCCCTTGGTCGAGCTGCCGTTGATCACATGGGTGCCGCTGACGAGCTTGCCCACACCACCATCGTTGCGTTCGCCAGGCAAAGGTGTGCGCTGGCCGGTGCGGTTCTGAAGACCGAGATCCGTGATGCCTGCCTTGAGGATCGCATCATTCAGCGGCATCTCGTACTGGCGGATCTTGTCGGCAGTCCACTCCTTGGCGATCGGTTTGCTGCTGGGGTCGGTACCGTCGATCTGTGTCGCGAACGCATTCAGTTTTGCCAGCACGTCATTGAGCTTGGCGATCTGCTCGTTACGCGCTTGCACGGCCTTGACCTGGTCGATCAGCTGGTTGTCAAGCAGACGAACCCGTTCGCCCTGAACCATCTGAATCAGGGTTTGAATGTCGCCAGAGGCGATCGCCTGGCTGATGTCGATGGGCAGCGAGCTGCCTACGCCGGATGTATTCATAATCTGCTCCTCGAGTCAGACCGCCGGGGCGGTCGGTAGTCAACGGATGGCGCCGGTCAGCGCCGGCCCCTGGGCGGATGAGGCGATGCCACACGATGCCGCCTTCCCCGACGTAGTGTCACTCACCCCCTCGCCGGTTCCATTTGTTCGACATAGATCAGGGAAAACCCCTATTTCCTGCCCTTTTCGCCGTTGCCTGCACGGACTTGAGGGAACCTTTCGCGCGCGAGCGTTACTACGGGAACACTGCATCGAGGAGTGCTACCCAACCATGAATCGCATCGATACCGGCAGCCCCACTCCCGGCTTCGGCTCGCTCGGCCAGCAGGCCGGCTTCGACCCCGGTCAGGCCCGGGCGGGCACGCTGCTGGGCGAACAGGCCGTGCTGCTCGACGGCGAGATCTCACCGCTGGGGGATGCGGCTGAGGAACTCAGCCTGCACATGGCTGAAAAAACCGAAAACAAGCACCACGCCGAGCGCAAGATCAAGGCCGAGCGTCCGCTGGAACTGCTGCGTCCCGAAGAAATCCTCGAGATGCTGCAGCAGGCCCGGGATCCCAATGCCCAGGTCAAGCTCGAGGAACTGGTCACCAGACTGCTCTCGAAGGGCGGCTCCCCACGCCAACAGGCCGCACAGGCATTCAGCGACGTCTCCCTGCAATACCTGGCCCTGCACTACGCGCTGCGCAAGGGCGAACGAGAGGGTGCCAACCCCCAACTGCTCGAATCCCTGCGCGATGCGCTGGCCGATCTCGAACTGGAAAGCGGCCCCCAGGTCCGCGCCGGCATCCATGCCCTGGACAGCGCAGGCACTTTCGCATCCGACGCACTGGGCGTCCAGGCGTTCCAACAGACCTACCGCGACGTCGTTCTGGGCGAGAACTCACTGGGAAAGACACTGGACCTGGCACTCGAACGGTTCGGCGGCAAGGACGTGGGGCGCGGCCTGCAGCATCTCGTCCTGGCGCTGGGCCGCGACCTGTCGTCCACCCGCCCGTCGACCTCGCCAGAGCGCCTGCAGGCGCTCACCAACGACCTGTACCATTTGCGGGTCGCCGTCACCGTGCTCGACGGCTGCCAGGCCCTGGCTGGTGAACTGCAGGAAAACGGGCTGGGCAGTCCCGACGGCGAGCGCCTGATGCGTGACCTGGTCGGCTTGACCGGCGACAAATGGCTGAATGAATCACGCTTTACCATGCTGGCACAACAGCATGGCGTCCCCACGCCCGAAGGGCGGGTGGCTTTTCTGTCCGGCATCAAGGGTGTGATGCGCGATCTGCCTGTTCAGGTATTTCCCGATCCCGAAGCGCGTCAGTCCATCCTGGATTCGCTCCAGGAAGCCCTGGATATCGCGATCGACGAGGAGGATCTCCAATGAGCCGCCTTGCCGCCGTCCTGCAGCAATTCGGCGAAACTGCCGGGATCCCGGATCTGGCGTTCAATGCACAGGGACAGGCGGTCTTTCGAACCGAACACGGACGCCTGCTGGGTCTGGAGCACGTCAAGCACGAAATCCTGGTGTACGCTGCCCTGCCGGTACGCTACGACAGCGGTGACTGGCTGCGGCGCGCCTGCAAGCGCGCCCATCACACTCGTTCCGGCGACTGGCCGGTACAGCCCGCGCTGCGAGAATACGACGGCACACCACACCTGCTGGCGCTGGTGCGCCTGCCTGAACAAGAACTCACCGAACATCGCCTGCGCCACACGCTCGAGTACCTGTCCGGCTGGCTGGACGCACTCGGCTCCGATACCTGACGACGAGGAACACCATGCCCGACATCAGTCCCAACCGGCTCATGAACTTTGACTACGGCATCGACACCATCGTCTATGCCCGCAAGGACGAGCAGGCCGCCCGCAGCCTTCCTGAACGGCGCAACCTGACGCCCACGGACGGCCCCATCAGGGCCCAACTGTCGCAACTGTTCGAAAAGCCCAACATCGGCAGCGTTCTCGAGAATGCGTTACGCCCTGACATCGGCAATCGCGACCTGCTCATGCCCTCGCAATTCGCCGAAGCACTGCGCGAAACCCTCAAGGGTCTTGCCCACATGGCCGAGAGCGGCAGCGGCGATAGCCGCGTCCTCAACCGCGCCGTCCGTGTGCTGAAAGAAGAAACCAATCTGCGCGATCTCGTCGCCATGTACCGCAGCGCCTTGTATCAGGGATAAAGATGAATCCACCGCCCGATTCACACGCTGTACCAGCGACCTCACGGGCCATCGGGCCGCTGGGCGAGCACGGTCCCGCGCTACTCGATCTGCTGTCCTACATCTACCTCGAAAACGATCGCCCCGACAAAGCCGCGGTCCTGCTCGCCGCACTGGACGAACTGGGCCTGGCCGACGCGCGCCAGCGCGTCTCGCTGGCCCTGGCCCAGCTGCGCTCAGGTAAACCCGAGTCCGCACTGTCCACCCTGGACCGCGTCGCGCTCGAGGGCGGCATGAGCGGCGCCTTTCACCTGGTTCGTGCCCAGGCCCTCGTTGCCCTTGGCCGCGAGCCCGAGGCCCTGGCGGCAATGCGCGCATACATGGATCTGCGCGCCCAGCAATCCGCATCCGCCGATCCCCGCTGACCCGCCACCCTATGCAACAAGCCCTCAACCGCGCCGTCACTCTGCTCACCAGTCGCAACGACATCGTACTGGCCGTGCTGATCGTCTCGATCATCTTCATGATGATCCTGCCGCTGCCGACCCCACTGGTGGACGTGCTGATCGGTACCAACATGACCTTGTCAGCCATCTTGCTGATGGTGGCCATGTACCTGCCCTCGCCGCTGTCATTCTCGTCTTTCCCGTCGGTTCTGCTGGTCACCACCCTCTTTCGCCTGGGCATTTCCATTGCCACCACGCGCCTGATCCTCTTGCAAGGCGACGCGGGCCACATCATCGAGACCTTTGGCAATTTTGTGGTCGGCGGCAATCTGATCGTGGGTCTCGTGGTCTTCCTCATCCTGACCATCGTGCAGTTCGTGGTCATCACCAAGGGGGCCGAGCGCGTGGCCGAAGTCGCAGCCCGTTTCTCGCTGGATGCGATGCCAGGCAAGCAAATGTCCATCGACGCCGACCTGAGGGCAGGGACGATCGACATGGACGAGGCGCGCAGGCGCCGCAGCCTGGTCGAAAAGGAAAGCCAGCTCTATGGCGCCATGGACGGTGCCATGAAATTCGTCAAGGGCGATGCCATCGCCGGGCTGATCATCGTCGCCGTAAACCTGCTGGGCGGCATCCTGATCGGCACCATGCAACGCGGCCTCACGGCCGGCGAGGCGGTACAGGTCTACTCGATCCTGACCATTGGCGACGGTCTGATTTCACAGATCCCGGCGCTGTTCATCGCCATCTGCGCCGGAATCATCGTGACCCGGGTGCAGACGGGCGAGGGTGGCCCGTCGAACGTGGGCCGGGACATCGGTACCCAGGTGCTGGCCCAGCCCCGCGCCCTGCTGATTGCCGCGGCGATCGCCTCGGGCATGGGCCTGATCCCGGGCATGCCCACCCTCACATTCTTTGCACTGGCAGCTGTCGTGGGAACGGTCGGCTTTGTATTGCTGCGCAATACCCGCAAAGTCGTCGACGAAAAAACCGGTGAAATCACAGAGATTCCGGCACTGGCTGCCGATGGACAGCCCGAACCCAAGCCGCGCCCGGATGGGGGAACCGAGTTTGCACCCACCTTACCGCTGATGGTGGACGTCGCGGCAGACCTGCAGCAGCATTTCGACGCCAACGAGCTCAACGAGGAACTGATCAAGATCCGTCGGGCGCTCTACTTCGACCTTGGGGTGCCGTTCCCCGGAATCCAGCTGCGTTTCAACGACGCGCTGCCCCAGAACACCTATCTGATCTTGCTCTCTGAAGTTCCGGTTTCGCAGGGCCAGCTGCGGCCAGGCCATGTACTGGTGCGAGACACCGAACAGAATCTGCAGGCCCTGCAAATACCCTACACGGCGGACAAGGCCTTCCTGCCCGGCATCCCTGCATTATGGACCAGCGTCGACCAGGTTCCCACGCTGACCGCCGCCGGCATCCCGTGCCTCGATTCACATCAGATTCTAACCTGGCACCTGGCCTTCGTCCTCAAAAAATACTCTTCTGATTTCCTGGGCATCCAGGAAACCCGATTCCTGCTGACCGCCATGGAAGAGCGCTTTCCCGATCTCGTCAAAGAGGTGCTGCGGGTCATGCCGGTCCAGAAGATCGCCGAGATCATGCAGCGGCTGGTCTCCGAGGACATTTCAGTACGCAACCTGCGTACTGTGCTCGAGGCCTTGATCGAGTGGGGACAAAAGGAAAAGGACTCGGTGCTGCTTACCGAATATGTGCGCGTATCGCTCAAGCGGCACATCAGCTACAAATACGCCAGCAGCCAAAACATCCTGCCGGCTTACCTGCTGGCGCCCAACGTCGAGGAAACGATTCGCGGCGCCATCCGCCAGACCTCGGCAGGCAGCTACCTGGCGCTAGACCCCAACACCACCAAGAAACTGGTCGAGAACATCCGCACGACGGTGGGCGACATCAGCGGCAGCTCCCGCAAGCCCGTGCTGTTGACCTCGATGGACATTCGCCGCTATCTGCGCAAGATGATCGAACAGGATCTGTACGAACTGCCGGTCCTGTCCTATCAAGAACTTACGCAGGAAATTAACGTGCAGCCGCTCGCGCGGGTAGAACTATGACGCCGATGAGCGCGACCCTGGAACTGCGCGTGCTGTCCGGGTTGCACCGGGATGCACGCTGTAAGGCCCGGCATGGCCATCTGTTGGGTGCCGACCCTGACTGCGATATCGTCCTCGCCGACGAGGGATTACCTTCGCGCAGCGCCCGCCTGATCCTGGGCGATTCGGCCTGGGGGCTGGCGGCCGGCGACGACGATCCGGGGCCGGCTGACGCGGCTGACACGCCTTACAACCAGCCGATGCCGCTGGGCCCGATCTGGTTGACCGTGGCACGCCCCGAAGACCCTTGGCCAACGCTGCCCGAGTCGAGTCCTGCGGGCATTGCCACTGACTCATCGGACTCGGGCGACACGCCACCAGCCGCCGACGCGCCCGCCACCGCGGCCCCCGAATCCCCCGCCGAACACCCCGAGTCCACGACCGCCGATTCCGTACGGTCCCGGCAGACCCCAGCCACTGGCGACCAGGCGGCCCGCTCTCGCCCGGGCCGGCGTTGGATAGCGCTGCTGGGGCTGACTCTTGCCATCATGGCCGTCATGGTGGCGCTGGCCCTCGCCTCGCAGCGAACGCCACCGCCGACCACGCCCACGCGTCCAAACCCGCGCGTGGCCGCCGAACAATCCATTCCCCGCATTCAATCCGCCCTCGACACGCTGGGACTGTCCTCGCGCCTCAGGGTGTCCCTGGCGCCGGGCGGCACGACCGCCCTGGTATCCGGTTGGGTACGAGACGCGGCTGAACGGGATGCGCTGTCGGCTGCACTGGCCCAGATCTGGCCCATGCCTGCGATGCAGATCAGCATTGAAGCAGAGGCAGTACGACTGGCCGAGACGATTCTGCAGGGATACTCGGTCAAGTATGCCCCCCGCTATGATGGCGAAGGTCGCCTGAGCATTCTGGGCATCGCGGCCGACGAGGCTGAAAGCACGGCGGCGATCGACGCAGTGCGCTCGCAGCTGCCGGGCATGGTCGTGATGGGCAACGCCATCCTGCTGGCGCCCGCCGTTGCCGATACCCTCAGCCACGAACTCTCGGCTGCCGGCCTGAGCGGCGTCACACTCAGCTGGGAACGTCATCGGCTGCGCACCGATGCATCTGAACTGGACGGCGCCCAACGTGAGACCTTCGAACGCATCCTGGCGGACTTCAACCGTCGATTTTTTGACGTCGCCGCCCTGCCGGACCAGGAAGGCACCACGGCCTCGACCGTGCCCTTTGGGATTCTCAGCGTGGTGGGCGGGGACACGCCCTTTATCGTGCTCGAAGACGGCCAAAAGTTGCTGGTGGGCGGCACCTACCGGAATTACCGCCTGATCAGCATCGAAGACAATCAGCTGACCTTCGATGGCCCCCGGCCCGCCATCGTGCTACGCTAAATCCGGAGTTCACCATGACGACTGTCCTGACCGATCTCGAAGTTCAGTTGGCTGCCCCAGGCGGCGCCGCGCTGCGCAACAGGCTGGTGGCACGGGCCGCCCGGCTAGAGGCGGCCGCACGCAGCCGCCTGGCCGATGGTCTGCCCCGCCAGGATTTCCCGGCCTGGCACGACATCGCCGAAGCCGCCGCTGCAGCACGCGCCGTCCTGGCGGCGTGGCCGGCCAACGAAGACCCCCCCGCGGACCCGTCAGGGCCCGCACAACCGCTTTGATTTCCGTTAAACGGAGGAACCATCTCATGGCACTCAACGGTCCATCCGGCGCGTCCGGCCTCAATTTCAACGCGATCAACAACACGATTTACAACAGCATTCGCACCCAGGAAACCAGGCTGCGCGATACCATTTCCAGCCTGAATACGAACAGCGACGGCAACATCTCGCAAACGGATCTGCTGAAGCTTCAGCAACAGACTCAACAGTGGACGATGATGATCGAACTGCAAAGCACGATCACCAAACAGATCGCCGACTCCCTCAAGGGCATCATCCAGAAGTCGTCATAAAGCCGTGGGCGCCGCCACAGCGGCGGCGCGATGGATGCTTTCAGACAGACTGCAGGTAAATGGCGGGATCGGTGTCGCGCGAGGCATGCGCGCGCACCCGGGCGCTGGCCCAGGATTCAACCTGATCCAGCAATGATTCGAGCATCGAGCACAGCTGCGCCGCCGTACAACCGCCCAGAGGCAGGGCGGCTTGCATGCAGGGCCGACCATCCGGGGCAACGCACAGTACCGTGCCACGGCCCGCCTGCATGAAGTTCGCCCGCGCCATCCGATGGGCCTGGTCCGCATTGATGCCGTGATCAGCCAACCTGCAGGACAACAGAACGCTGTCGGAAGCGGGCACATACACCAGCTGAACCACATGCTGGCCATCGAACACCAGCTGGCAGATACCGTCATGCGTCGGCGCCAGGCCAGCCATGCCCAGCGTCTGGCCCAGGTCGGCGATCAATTGCGCATAAAGAGGGTTGACAGACATCGACAATACGCCCGCAGGCAGCGAGCGGGCACCTGGTGAACAAACGGGAAAACCAGAAGGTACGTCAGGTTGCCGTGATTGAACAGCTAGCAATAACCAGAAGATTGAGCCCTAAAAGCTTGCCAGGAGCATCCCAATCCCGCAATCACGCCATAGGGCTGCCGGGCGGTATGCCCGCCTCACCCCCCCGCGGTGATGCGTCGGCGCCCTCGTCGGGGCGCAATGGTCCGCCGTCATTGGCATCCTCGATACGCTCGCGCCAATAGGCCGACACATTGGCGAATTGCTCGATCCAGACAGACAGGGATTCGGCATTCAGATTCGCGCAGGCACGCCGGTCTGCAAGAAAGACCTGCCCGGTGTCGAAATCGGCGCTGAAAGTCGCCCCCCGCGTACCGTTCCAGAACACATTGGCTGCCAGCAGCATCGCATAGATGGCGTCCCGGCGATCCGGATCGGCCTGGGGCAGACGCGTAAACAGGATCACGTCGTCGTCCTCGGGCTCGTGCTGGATATGGATCTCGTGACCGTCGACCATGAGCCCGACGTAACCGTCCTCTCCGGCCGTCATGTCCGTCATGCCCAGCGTCTGTCCAAGTTCGGCGATCAAGCCCTGATAGGAAGTGAAAGTCATGCGCTGTGCTCCTGTGATTCAGTCGATTGCGTCATTGGTCGGGATCAGGCCTTGGCGAATTTGCCCAGTCCGCTAAGGAACTGTCGAACCTCCGGGTCCGGCAGGCGCGCCTTCAGCTTGCCGGCTTCTTTGCTGCCGCTCATGCCGGTGTTCCAACGCTGATTCTCGAGCTGGCCGGAACTGGCGCTGACGGTATAGTAGACGCCTTGATCGTCGCCTTCCAGGCGTTCGTCAGGATTCATGTCGCCGCCAAGGTCGCGCAGGATCAGCTTGGACTTAAGCTCGACGTCGGTGACGCCACCACGATCCTTGTCGCTCTTGCAGCCCTTGGACATGGTCCCGAATAAGTCGGTCGCGCCTACCAGATCGAGGCCTTGTTCCGCCAGGCCTTGCAGGACCAGGATTTCGCGGCCCATCTTGGCCGTGTCGCCTTTACCCTCGCGGAAGGACTCCTGGGTAAACATCAAGCGCACCAGATCGGTCTGGCCGCGCAACTGTCCCATGAGCTTCCGTGCCTGGGGCAGCTGGTAGTACGGCGTTTTGGGATCATCAACGAACGCTTGCAGGCGGTCATAGACCTGACCAATGAACCCTCCCGGCCGCGCGCCCAGCGCCCCCTGTGGGCCCTCGCCCAGATCGCCGACCAGCTTGATCATGTTGGTGGTATTGTGCGCGTGCACATTGCGCCAGACCCACATGGCTTTTTCGGCGCGGCTGGTGGCAATCACATTGATCCCGAACGAGAACGTGATGGTGTCCACGTCCACCTGCACATTGTCGTGATGATCCTGGCGCCGGGGATCGAACAAGCGCAGCTGCTTGCCAGGCCCGGAATTCACCTCGAAAGCCCGGAACTGATTTTCGGTATAGGTGCGCTCCTGATAGTCCTGAAGGCGCACGATCTCGCGCAGCGTATCGGGTGAGATCAGATTGACGCTGACATGCACCTGCCGCGGCGCCGGAGCGTTCTGAGGCCGATCCGGATCGGTCAGTACCTTGCGCATGCGACCGTTGTCGGAGAGCGCAACCTCGAGCACCTCGCGCGCACCGTTCTCGTTGGCACGCTGTCGCCGACCGGAATCATCGATATCCCACATATCCAGGACACCATGACCCACCACGGTGGTCATGACCTTGCCGCTCGGATCCAACAGGCGGCTGAGCTTGAGGTTGCGGGCGTGATCCTGATCGTCCTTGACACCCGCCGACACGCCGCCAATGCGGCCGTCATCCAGCTCGACCCCCAGATTCCGGTTGATGAACTGCGCGGGGATGATCTCGCTTTTGTAGGTGCGCATCACACCGTCACGCATCACCGGCATGTCGCGGCTGACGGGCTGCCAGGACGCCATCCCGGCCAGGGCCTGGCGCTCGCTGCGGGCCAGGCTGGCCTTGGAAAACAAGGCATCCATCGTGTCACGCGGGAGCCCGATGGCCTTGAGGCGATCATGCAAGCCCTTGATCACGTCGCGCTTGCCCTGAACGATCGGATGGGTATCCTTGTTGGACGCGTTCGGCGCCTCGATGGTTTGCAGGGCATTGACATTGCTGCTATTGCGATAGGCCTCGCCGCAATCGTGACACAGCATCGCCCAATCGGCGCGCACCTGCACCAGCTGCCCCAGCTGATTGTCCGTGAGCCGCACCCTGCCCTCATGGACATCACGATTCAACTGGTCGAGCAGATGCCTGCCCGCCTCAGCCCAAACCAGATTACTGTGCTTGACCGAACGGTCGGTGAGCGGATCCGTCAGCCGCATCTCATCAACATAAACGCTCTTGGCTTCCAGCAAGGCAATTTGCCGTTCCAGCGAGGCGTTCAGCGCCTGGACCAAAGCCTCCTGCTCTTGCAGCACGCGCAATTGCGCCTGCCCCGCCTGATGCTGAGCCTGCAACACCTTGCGTGCGTCGGGATTTTGCTCTTGGTCGATACGCCGTTGGGTCTCGTCGAGCCGGGTGCGCAATGCGCTGATATCGGTGTGAAGATCCAGATCCCGCGAAACCAGTTCGATTTGATCGGACATCAAGTCGATCTGCATGTTCGTCAGCTGGGTAGACAGAGACCGCAAACTGTCCTGATTCCAGGCCTGACGCCCCAGCAGCGCCGTGGTTTGATCGATCCGGTCCAGGATGCCGGTCACCTGATCATCGCGGCGCGCGCCGGCGCCGTAGATCTGCCGCAGATCCTGCGTCAGGTAAGCGGGATCGAGCCGCACCTGCGACAGTGGGCTGCCTTCGGGCGCGGAACGGACCAGGTCGGCAAGGCTGCCGAAACGCTCTTGGCACTGTTGGGCGCGCTGGGCGCGCAAATCGGATTCCGCCTGGGTGCGCAAAGCCTGAATATCCACATGGCCGAGTTTCGTGTTGCCGTAACGCGGGTCGCCGCGAACGGCATTGGTGATCGCCGAGCGCAGATCACGCAAGGCGGAACCCTCAAGCCCGCGCAAGGTCTGCTGGAGCAGGGATTCATTGTACCCCACGACCTGCAGCCGATATTCCTGGGCCTTGTTCAGGATCTTGCCGACCTGGTGATTGGTCAAGGGGCGATCGTTACTGACCCAGTTATCCGGCAAGCCGCAGGAACGCAAGGCGCGATGCGCGCCCTCGCGCCCCTCGGTCTTCTCGAGGAGACGCAGAAAGGCCTGCTTGACCTGAACCCGCTCGTGTGTGCGCGCCTGCCGATCCTCGGGCGAACGGAACCAACCCTGGATGCGCCCGAGCAGGCGGGACGTGCCGCTCTGGCGCACACCCCCTTGCCCCTGTGGGTTCTGGCGGATTTCCCGCTCGAGGAGCCCGCTGCCCAGCTGCCTGAAGTGTTCTAGGCCGGTAACCATCGTGTCCTCCAATGCCTCAGGAATCCTGCGGAGGCTCTTGCGGTGACTGCTGACGCGCCAGTGCCTTGAACGCCTGTTGTCCCTTGATGATTTCCTGGGCAAACTCCTTGGACGAGAAGCCGGCTGCAGCCTTAGGTTCGGGCAGGATACTGGGGCTCAGGCCCGCCTTGACCAGCAAACCATTCATGGCAGCAAAGACGGTGGTCCTGGTATTGCCATCCATGAACACGTGCGAGCGATACAAAGCCTGGGTGGTCCGGGCGATGATGGCGATCTTGTCGTCATCGGTCTGTGCCTGGGCCATGTCATTTTCGTGAAGCGCCAGGATCTGGTCTGCGCGCTGGCGGCATTCGTCAGCCGTCTTGGTGGCAAAATGAAGCTTGAAGCCGACATCTGTTTCCGTGATTCTTTCGAACCAGGGATCGTTCTTTTGCAGATCCAGGAGCTCCTGGCGACCGGCCGGCGTCAATTGCGTATCCCGCCTCAGGTTCAGGTCTGTGAAGCTATTGCGGAAACCCATTGGCACGCGGGCTGTTTCGCGGATGCCAATGGCTACCGTGCCATCGAGATCCATCTGCTTGAGCGAGTCCTTGTACGTATTGCTGAGTTCTTCGTTGCGAAAGGTGTTACGCGAGCCGATGGTCTGGATCCGCTGCAGCCACTGCGCGTCGAGCGGAGCATTGCTGCGCACCTGATTCAGCATGTCGAGGAACGCATTTTGCATTCCCGCGAGCGTGCCCTGGCCATTGTGCTCGAGCATCCATTTTCCCGCGCCCGGAGTATTCTGGGGATTGCCGCCCATAAAGAGACGCCAGTGATCCTTGGGGTCCAGCGCGCCAAAAACCGGATCATCGTGCAATTGCCCAGCCATTTCGAACCCTGCCCGCATGCCATTCATCGCGGCCACCAGGCGCTCTTTGAGTTCGGGCGAGGCGTCATCGAAAGAACGCAGCGCCAGTTCCAGATCGCCGAGGACTGCTGCCACATCCATGCCAAGCTGCCGGGCTTTTGACCAAACGTCGCGCTCGAACTGTTCAAGCGCTTCTGCGCTGTACCAACCCGGTAAGCCATCATCGGTCTGCAGGCCCTCGTAACGAGCCACATAACTTTTGACAATATCGCGAACCCCGTTGAGTTGGCTGAGCCGGGCTTGGTCAAACAGCGCCAGGGCCTCTTTGCGCAATGACGGCTTGACGGTGTCGGTCTCCATGCGCAGCTCGTTTTTCTCAAGCGTGTCGCCATGGACTCCCAAGGTGCTGGTCAGTATCTTCACCATGTCGGCGATGTCGCACACCATCCGATTAGTAAACTGAATGCTCGTCGGAGACACGGACGAAACTGTATCGCCCATTCGATCCCACGCCGCCAGATACACGGCCTTTAGCGCGCCCTGGTCATCAAGCACACGACTCATCAGCTTGCGCATCATTTCGGGGTGCTCACTGCGCATCATCCTGAGCGCCTTGATAAACGTCGAGCTCATGTATTCCGAGAAAAAGTCGCCGCCGGCGTCGTCGTCGGCGTTGCTTTCGAGCTTGGCCCCCAGCCTGGCTTTCTGTTGAATAGTGGTCAGGTGCCTGACGATGTCGCCAGGACCTGATTTCCTGCAGATCGCGACCAACAGGCCTTTCCATTCCCGAGACAGCTCGTTTCGAACGCTGCGCGCTTCGCTAAGCACGCCACGGCTCTCCATCGACAGCACGTCCTTGAGTGTGCGCCGCGCCACCTCCTGAATTCTGTCATCTGTCAGCCGCTTCAGCCCCAGGCCGGTGAGCGAGGCGACCTCGTAGGACAGGCGCAGGTTATATTCACGACGGACCTGGTCGCTGAGGTTCTCGAGGGTCTGCGGCGGCTTCAATGAGGACAGAACGCTCAGAAACTTGTCTGAGGGATTTTCCCCGACCTTTGGCGTCATGAACTTTTGTTTTTGATTCGACGTTGCTACGCGGCTTTGGTAGCGTGCTGACAGCGCAGCATCGAGCGCTCGCCGGGCGCTATGCGCATCCAGGCGTTTCGCCTTGTCCAGGCCGGCGTAGCGCAAGGCCTTGTTCGCGTTGGCTTCGCCATACCGGCTCTGAAGCATCTGGCGAAAGACATTCAGGGCCTCGGCCCGACGCCGCGCACGCGTCTTGTCGCCAATACCCAGCATCTCGCCGACATCCTTGAACACGCTGACGATCGCTCGTCCGAGCGTACCCTTGTTGTTGATCAGGCGACCTTCGTTGCGTTTGTCCAGGGTGATGACCCCGTATCCATGGCCCGCCAGCTTTTCGAAAGTTTGCAGTGTGACGCCTTTCATGCCCGCTCCTCCAGGAAGGAATGTGGCTCGGATGGTTCTGAGGATGCCGCCTCGGCCAGCAGTTGCTCGCGCCAGTGGCGCGCCACGCTGGCCATGCCTGCCAACACCTCGGCCAGACCCCCGGCCTGCAGGTCGTGGGCATGGCAGCGGCGATGCACCACCAGCGCCCCGGTCTCGGGCAGCAGAGCGAACGTGCCGCCCCCGGACGACGCATCGGCCAAATTTTCGGTAAGGAGTTCTGCGAGTTGACTGCCCATCGGAACTACATCATCGAGGCAAATCATGATGCGCATTCCACCTGTGGCGTCGAGGCCCAGGGACACGATCAATTCATCGTCGCCCAAGGCCAGCATGCACATCCCTTCGTCGTTCAATTCGAGATCATCGATTCCGAGGGTCTGCCCCAGTTCCGCCACGTAGGCATTGGCTTGACTACGGTCCATGTGTATAGTCTCCGGTGACGGCGCGATTTTGTGTGCCGATTGGCTGTTGAGTGGCATGCCCTCCGCAATTAGTTCCAAAGGGGTTGTTGGTGCACCGCAGCCGATTATTCATACAGCCTGGCCATCCAAGCCTGACCATGTCTTTGACCACTCGCTCACTCATACCCGTTGTGCTGGCGGCGCTGCTGGCGCTGGCGGGATGCCAAACGCCTCCTTCGCCCCCACCGGGCACTGCGCGGGCCTCCGCGCCGGCCAGTGAAACCCGGGATGCCGCCCTGACACCGCGCGTCGTGCAGCCGACCGCCATCTATCTGGCCCAGACCGTACCGGGTGACGGACTGGTTGCGGTGCCGGTCCCCGAAGGCGCACTTTACCTACACGCCCGGCCCGTGCTCACCCGCAATGACTTTACCGAGGCCGCCGCCCTGTCCGACCGCCAGGGAGGGCACTTCGTCGGCTTAAGACTGACCTCGGCGGGCGCCGAGCGTCTTGGCGCGGTCAGCCGCGCACACGTCGGCAAACAGCTGGCAATGGTCATTGGCCGCGAACTCGTCGCCGCGCCTCGCATTGCCGGCCCCCTGGATCGCGGCATCCTGGCCTTCGAGGTGTCATCGGCAGCAGTCGCCGCAGAGCTGGCCGCCCGCATTCGTGGCGATATTGCCCAATGACGGCCCGAATTGCGACCGGCTGCCGAAGCAGGGGCGCATAACGAAAAAAGCCCTGCAATTCTTGCAGGGCTTTTCAACTGGCGGAGACGGAGGGATTCTGCGGGCATTTATAATTTCCCTTATAAATCAATCACTTAAGATTCACTAGGGAACTCGTTGTGTAGAAGTGTTGTGTACAAAAATAACTTCTCAATTTTATTGTAAATCGAACTTCTGCGACAAGCCAGCCCCGATCGGCATAGGGGGCAGTTCATCCGAACTGCACCCCTGCCACACCACCCGGCATGCGGGTCCGCACCGGGCGGTTCGAGAAGTTGAGGTCAAGAGAGTCTGGGTAGACCCAGGCTATCGAACCAGGCAAGCGTCAACACGCTGTTCAGCAGCTTGCCGCTGTTGCGCCACCAGCGATGGCTGTTGGCCGCTACGCGGTGTGCCACTGTGGCGTTGGCTCCCAAGGCTCGCAGTTCCCGGAACATGGTGGTACCGCGCTTCCACTGTCTGAGCTGGATAGCCCGCAGCCGGTGTCGTATCCATTCGTCCAGCGTTCGCCAGAGCGATTTGGATTGCGCCAGCCGGAAGTAGCCCTTCCATCCCAGCAGGTAGGCACGCAGCCTGTGCACCACATCCTGCATACTGCGCCCGCCCGAGCGGCGTGTCAGTTCTCGCACACGTTGCTTGAACGTGGCCAGGGCCTTAGTCGCCACCCGGCGCTTGACCACCCCTTGGGGAGCCACCCAGAAGCTATAGCCCAGGAACTTGCGGCCCGCAAATACACTGGCGACCGCACTTTTGGTCTCATTGACCTTCAGACGCAGCCGAGCATATAGCCGTCGCAGCAGATTCATCACCCGTTCACCGGCCCGACGACTGCGAACGTAGACGTTGCAATCATCGGCATAGCGAACGAAGCAATGCCCCCGGCGTTCCAGTTCCTTATCCACCTCATCAAGCATCACGTTGGCCAGCAACGGCGAGAGTGGCCCGCCTTGCGGCGTACCCTCATGCCGTTCGATGACCACGCCGCCATCCATGATGCCGCTATTCAGGTACGCACGGATCAGCCGGATGACTCCGGCATCAGGAATGCGTCTTTGCAAGCGGTCGATCAGAATGTCGTGGTTGACCCGATCGAAGAACTTCTCCAGGTCCACATCTACCACGATACGGCGGCCCGACTGCACGTACGACTGAGCGGCCAAGACCGCATCGTGCGCACGGCGGCCCGGCCTAAAGCCGTAGCTGTGCTCGCTGAAGGTGGGATCAAGTAGGGGTTGCAGCACTTGCAGCAGTGCCTGCTGGATCAGGCGATCCGTCACCGTTGGAATACCCAGCTCTCGCTGGCTGCCGTCAGGCTTCGGGATCATGACCCGTCGCACCGGACTGGGCCGGTACGTCCCTGCAAGTAGCGCGTCACGAATCTCAGGCCAGGCTGTCACCAGGTGGCGGGCGGTCTGGTCAATGTCCAGGCCGTCCACTCCGGCGGCACCCTTGTTGGCCCGCACCCGTTTGAACGCGGCTTGCAGGTTCTCTCTTGCCAGCGCCGCTTGCAGCAGCGCTGGCCCTGTACGCTCCTTTCCATATCGCGTACCGCTCGTTTCCCCGCTGGCAGGTTCCCCTGCGGCTTCACCGCAGGCTACGCCCGCCCGCTCCACTGGCGTGGACATCTGAGGCAATACGAGTTGCATCGACATGTCGAGTCATACTCCTTCTCGTTCGGTCCTTCGTCGCCTCGTCCCCGGCCTCCTCGGCCTCGCTACTACGACTACTATGACCTCTGCTGAGTCCTCGCGCCGGCTCGACACCGTCGCCCTTTCAGGCGTAAGGCGAGGGTTCCCCAGGTAAGAACGCACTCCTTCATCGCACAGCCGCTGCATCTACGCCACTTCGCCTTGATCACGACAGCTTCGCGGTTTACGGCCCGCTCGCCCTGCTTGGCAGCGCCTTCTATGCAGTTCTTGTTCATCGGCTCGCGATTTATGCTCCACGCTTCCTTCCCACGATCAGTCACCCTCACGCAGTTGCGCTTCGCTTCATTCGCTGTGATCAACTTATGGCGGGACTTGCACCCGCAGGAGTGCGCCCATGCTGGGCGCACCGTAAAAAAAGCGCCTCGATTCGGGCGCTTTTCTGAGCGGTATGAGGCGGCTGGGGAGGGGGCTAGCGGAGTCCGAAAACCCCTCGGATTTTGGCAAACAAGCCCGGCTTTGATGCGTCTGCAAGCGCTGCGGCCTCAGCAGCAGCTTCGGCGGCTTCTTGAGCCATGTGCCGCTCTTGCGCTGCGATCGCTTCGTTTACAACGCGTTCCATCAGGGCCTGGGCCTCAGCGCTAGCAGCGGCGCCGAGGCGGTGTGACGCAGTCGTGGCGTTATGCGCAAGCGTATCTCCGGCATGTTGCTCCGCGGGCAGCGGAACGTCTGCCCGTGCATCGTAAACATCGTCGTAGCTGTCATCGTATAAAGTCTGCTCAAGCTCAGGAGCGGGATCTTGAAAACTATCGTCGTAGCATGGCTGCGAGAAATGCGCTTCTGGGTAATGATGCACGTGAACAGGCTCATAAACCGGCTGGTACGAGCAACCCCCGCCGTAGTCATAACCACCACAGCCGCCACCGCCGCTAACCCCCCCACCGCCGCCGAAGTTATCACCGAACATACTCTCGTCTCCCAAAAGTCGCTTTTATAAGCTGTGTTTTCGTACAGTATAGCCGATTCTGTTAGAATAGTAAACTGGGGGATTTTTGTCTGTAGGTTAATAGCTACATGCGAGCACTTCGGCCTCTGGGAGTTTTACTGCCATGTTCGCCTGCCCCGCCACCGATGACTTCTTCCGTGCCCGCATTGACCAGATGATCGACCTGCGCCACCCGCTGGCGGTGCTGGCCTCGCGCAT
>JAUZQE010000026.1 GCA_030733815.1 Yanghanlia caeni | reverse complement strand
AGCAATGCCGCCAGCAGCAGGAACCCACCGAAGCGACTCATTCCGGCTCGATGCCGGGGTGGGCGCAGTAGGAATCCCCCGACTTTAGGCGGGGGAGGATGTCAAAGACCAGTTGAGCCGGTCCTCGGCCGTTTTGGCGGTGCTCGATTACGGTCAGCTGCGCTCCGATGCCGATGCGCAGGTGCGCGAGCACCTGCTCGATGTCGCCGAGACGATGGCAGGCCGGATTCATGTGCTGGTGAACAAGTTCCAGGCGGATCGCAATAGCGACAGTGAAGAGTCGACCCGGCATTACGTCGCGCACCGCCTGTTGAAGGGCACCGTGCCGGACGAAAACGTGTTTCCAGGCTCAGCGATGCGCGCCTTCCTGGCAAGCCGTGCCCGTCATGCAATCCAGCAGCATCGACGGCTCGATGTCCGAGAGGGATGGGTGCGCGATTTCCTGGAGCTGGCGCTGGGCGTGACCTGGGAGGCTGACGCGGTGAACGACGAGTTGCTGATGAAGCGTGCGGCTGACGCACTGTGGCAGCGTTCGGGCTTTGCCCATCCCTTGTCGCAGGTGATCGATGTTGCGTACCGGAGCGCCGCCAGCGTGGCCGTGTGCTCGGCCATATCGAAGCTGCACGGTATTGCCCGCGACACAGGCGATTTCTTCAAGGCCCACGTGGGCGCATACAAGCGCAGCACAAAGGAATTACAGGAGAGTATTGACGCGCTGGAGCGCGACAGCGAGGCTATCCTTTCGATGGCGGCGACGACCGGAGATGCGCTTGGCCGGGCCTTGCGCGCCACGCAGAGGCGACTCGATGCGGCGGCAGGCGATATGGAGCGCGGGCTGCATCAGGTGCTTGGTGAATTTTTCACACACGGCACACTGAAGGCGCAAGGCGCGTCATCCGTCGAACTGACCGGCCCACGGATGAAGTTCACCGACGCCGCGCAGGCGGAAAGCTTTCTTCATCTTGTAGAGAAGTCCGTCCGTACGGTGATGCACGAATCCGAGCAGGCGTTCCGGGCCTGCCTGGAAGCGGGCATCGACGAGTTTGCGGCGGAGTTGGACCGGCATCGCGCAGATGCGATGGAGCACGTCTCGCGCTCGGTGCAACAAAGCATCGAAGGTTTCGATATCGTTATTCCATTGCCACGTGTCAACAGCATTGCGTTGGACATGTCGGTGGCCGACGTGCTGGGGCAGGCGATCAGCGAGAAGACCGAGAGGGTGACGCGCAAGCGACGCAAGCCGGGCATCTGGGGAACTCTTTGCAGTTGGTTCAATACCGATGATTGGGGCTGGGAAACGTACAAAGTCAACACCGGCTATTTCGAGGTGGACCTCGATCAGGTTAAGCGCTCCTCTCTGGCAGGGGCGAGCGTGCTGGCCGCCTCGGCGCGCCACGTGCTCGAGAACGATATCCAGCCGCAGCTGCGCAATGCAATTCAAGGCTTTTTCGATGCGTACCGGCTGAAGGTGAGTCACGTGCGGGGTGATTTACTGAGTGCGCTCGAGAATCACAAAGGGGGTCGTGCCCGGCAGATTCAGGCGCTCGAGGAGTATGCCAAACTGGCTCGACAGGCGGCCGATCTGGAAACAGACTGCGCCGAGCTGCTCGCCCTAGTGGGCGGCCTGCGCCCAGACGTCATGCCCGTGGCCGCCGCAAGCGAGATGTAGGCATGAGCGACGATTCGCGGCCTATCGGGCCGGATTCACCGTTGTGCGATACCTTGACGTGCTTGCCGGAAAAATTCGTGGTGGACTTCGCCAACGGCATCGATGTGGTGGGTGACCATCTGCGCGAGCAGGATCGCCGCACCGGATTTTTCAGCCGGCTGCTCGACGGGTTCACAGGCCGGTCCGGTGACCGCCAGGCGCAGATCAATGCGGGTCTCGCCCATGGCGTGAAAGGTTCGCTCGAACAGCTGAATGATCTTACCGAGTCCGTAGTGAAAAGCGGTCTCGCGCTCGACGAAGTCATCAGGAAGATAGCGGTCGTCAAAGATCAGCTGGCCCAGGTGGCGCAACACAGCGCCTCTGTGCGCCAGCAAGTCGACATGCTGTCTGACCGGCTCGACGCGCGGCTGGACGCTCTGTGGGACGAGACCAACCGCATCGGTTTCATTCAGAAGGTGCAGTTGAACATGGATGCCGCTTTCTACAAATGGGTCTCAGGGCGGTTCAATGCGCTCGCGCCCGCCGCGCGTTGTTACGCTGTACTCGAGGAGCTGCGTTGGGGCGCGCTGGGCGAGTATTGCAGCAGTCCGCATGCCGATCCCCGCCAGCGCCGGGAGTTCCTGCAAATGGTTGTGGACCGGGCCACACATCAGCTGGCCGTAGACGCCGCCATCAGCCCCGAATCGCCGGCCGGCACGCTTGAGGTCTGGATGGCACCGCAGCCGGGCTGGGCGGCGCCAGGGGAAGGCGACATAAAGTCGGCTGTGGCCTATCTGGCCGACGGCATGACGGTGGAGGCCGCGCCGTTTGCCACGAGCGCGGCGCTGCAGAGCATACCCTTGCCGCTGACCGTGCCGCGGGTCGCGCGCCCCCGGCGCATCGCGACCGCGATAGTGGAAGAAGTGATCTACAGCGAGTTGCGTCATGTCTGATGTCGATCGTCCGCAACTTGGCCTGGTATTGTCGGGCGGCGGCGCCAAAGGCGCGTACCAGGTGGGCGTGCTGCAGGCCCTCCAGGAACTGGGTGTCGGGGTCGACATGGTCGCCGGCACGAGTATTGGCGCCCTGAATGGGGCCGTGCTTGCCTGTGCGCCGTCTTACGCTGAGGGGGTGGAACGACTGCGGGAACTATGGCTTTCATTGGCCGACGAATCGCCGTTGCAAGCCAATGTGCCGGCTTATGTCGCCCTGTTGGCCGCCGCCGGCCTGGCTATGAATCGTCCGATGGCGGAGGCGTTGACGCAAATCGTCGCTCTCCAGGGCAAGAATGACGGTGCGCTCCCGGGGTTACAGGCGCTGGACGAACTGCGCGATCCTGCGCTGCTTTCAGACAAGCCGCTCCAGCGCTTGTTCGACGAATACGTCGACCTCGAACGATTGGCGCATGGGCCGCCCCTGTATGTCGCGGTCTATGAAAGCCGCGGCGCTTTCCTCGACGCGCTGCGCTGCCTCGCGGCGGAAGCCGGCGTCGCCGATACGCCGCCGTCGCGCTTTGTACATGTGCAGTCGCTGCCGGCAAACGAGCGCAGGAACGTATTGTTGGCCTCGGCAGCAATTCCCCTCCTGTATAAGGCTCGTCGGATCAAAGAAAGGCGCTATTCTGACGGAGGGCAGGGCGGGTGGCGAAAATCCCATGGCAATACGCCGATTACGCCGCTGCTCGATGCCGGTTGCCGGCAGCTCATCGTGACTCATCTGAGCGATGGGTCGCTGTGGAACCGGAATGATTTTGATGCCACGGTAATCGAAATCCGTCCGGAGAGCCGGATCGTGGCAGAAGACGGTGTGATGGCGGGCGCCCGCGCCACGCTGGGTTTCAACAGATCGAATATTACCCGGCTGATCAACCTTGGCCATGAAGACACTCTACGCTGCGTTGGCAGGGTCGTGCGCACGGCTCGTGGCCGGCAGGCGCTGCAACGCATGGAGGAGAGTCGTAGCGAGGCCGTGCGCGTGGAAGAGGCCGCCGACGCCCGGCTTGCCGAAGCATTGAGCCGGCTTCGTTGAGCCGGGAGGGCTTACGCGCGCTGCCGTTCGCCGGTGCCTTACAATAGCAGCCCGAGCGCCTGTATTCCTATCCGATACCATGTCCACCCCCACCTCCGTCTCGCCGCTGGCACAGTGGCTTTCCTATCTCGAAACATTGCACCCCACCGCCATCGACATGGGGCTGGCGCGCATCACCGAAGTTGCGAAACGGCTGAACCTGCAGCTGCCCTGCGTGCGCATCACGGTGGGGGGCACCAATGGCAAGGGCTCCACGTGCGCCATGCTGGAAGCCATTTACCTGGCGGCCGGTTACAAGGTGGGCACGTATACGTCGCCGCATCTGGTGCGCTACAACGAGCGCATTCGCCTGAACGGCGAGCAGGCCGACGACGCCTCGATTGTCGAACAGTTTGCCCGCATCGATGCCGCGCGCGGCGACATCACGCTCAGCTATTTCGAGTTTTCCACCCTGGCCGCCATACTGCTGTTCGAGGCTCGTGGCGTGGACGTCGCCATTCTTGAAGTGGGCCTTGGCGGTCGCCTCGATGCCGTGAACATCATTGACGCCGATTGCGCCATCGTCACCAGCGTGGATATCGATCACCAGCAGTACCTGGGCAGCGATCGCGAACAGATCGGCTGGGAGAAGGCACACATTTTCCGCCGCGGCCGGCCTGCCATTTGCAGCGATCCGATGCCCCCGCAACGCCTTATCGATTACGCCGCCGGTATCGGGGCAGACCTCTGGTTGTTCGGGCGTGACTTCAATTATTCCGGAGACCGTCTGCAATGGGCCTACGGCGGACGCAGCCAGCGTCGCGCGAGCCTTGCTTACCCGGCATTGCGTGGCGCCAACCAGCTGCTGAATGCTTCGGCGGCGCTTGCGGCCATCGAGGCGCTGCGCAGCAGCCTCGCCGTGCCGCAGCAGGCCGTGCGTGTCGGTCTTTCGCGGGTCGAGTTGCCCGGGCGCATGGACATTCTCCCCGGGTTACCTGCCATTGTGCTCGACGTGGCACATAACCCGCACGCCGCTGCCGCGCTGGGGCAAAGCCTCGACGCCATGCAGTCGTATCCTGCCACCCATGCCGTGGTGGGCATGTATGCCGACAAAGATGTGGAAGGCGTGATACGGCGCATGGCGACGCGCATCGATCACTGGTATTGCGCAGGCCTGGAAGGTGAGCGTGGCCTGTCGGCCGAGAAGCTCGCGCAGATCGTCAGGCGGGTTACAGGAAACGGGACGCCTGCATCGGCATCGGCATCCGCAACGGCGAACGATGGCATGGCGCCCATCGTGCTGCCGCCGCAGGCCCAACCTGCCGAGTCTTCGGGCCCGGGGGTCAAACCCGCTGCCCGCCCGGTGGCACAGCGTCGTACGGTCACCGTCAGTGAGTGGCCTGACCCGGTCGAAGCCTTCCGCGCCGCCCGTAAGGCGGCGTCCGACAATGATAGAATTGTGGTGTTCGGCTCGTTTTCCACGGTCGGTCCTGTGCTGGCCGATCTGGGCAGGGAAGGGGTCTAGCCCGGGCACACCCCCGGTGGGTTCATACATACGCATAGGTCAAGAGCGTTCATGGGATTCTTTTCGCGCAATGAGTCGTCCGGCTCTTCCGGTCGGCGCAGTTCGTCACGAACCAGCAGCGAAGCCCAGGCAGCTGAACTGCGTGTAAGGGCGCGGCGCCGCCTGATCGGTGCCCTGGTGCTCGTGCTTACAGCGGTCATCTTCGTGCCCATGCTCTTCGATGCACCGCCCGAAGAAGATCTTCCCACACCTGTGGTACTACCCGAATCCCTGCCACCCGTGCCAGCCGAGCCGCAGGTGGCGCTGGCACCCGAGCCTCCCGCCGCACCGGCCGCCGGCACCATTCAGGCCCCCGCCACACCGGAACCGGCCCAGGCGGGCGACCAGGCCGCAGCGCAGCAACCCGGTCAGCCCCAAACCGCGGCGCAGCCTCAGGCCCCCGCGGCCGAACCGCAACAGCCCGAACTCAAACCCGAGCCGCGCAGCGAGGCTGCGAAACCTGCTTCGTCAACGGCAACACCTGCATCGGGTTCCGCGGCAAATGGCCGTACCGATGACGGTTCCGTTGCGCTAGCCCTGCTCGAAGGCCGTCAGCCGCCGCAAACGGGTGCATCCGCTGCGCCGCAGAAAGGCAATTTCGTATTGCAGGTGGCGGCATACACCACCGAAGCCGATGCGCAAGGCCGTCGCGAGAAGCTGGCCGCTGCGGGCGTAACCAACGCCTACGTCGAGCAGGCCGTCGCCAACGGCAAGACGGCCTACCGGCTGCGGGTGGGCCCCTTCCCCACGCGCGACGCGGCCGAAGCCGCGCAGGCGCGCCTGCGTCAGCTGGGTTACAACAACGGCCTCATTTTCAATAAGTGACCGGGTTCGATTACATCGTGCTGGCGGTGCTGGGGGTGTCCGCCCTGCTGGGCCTGATTCGCGGGCTCATCAAGGAAGTGCTGTCGCTCGTGGCCTTTGCCGTAGCCATACTCGCTGCCGTCTGGTGGGGGGGCATGGCCGCCAGGGCCCTCGAACCCTTCATCGCCAACGAATTCTTGCGGGCCGCTGCGGGCTACGGCGGCGTGTTCATCGTCGTTCTACTCCTGGTGGGCCTTTTGAACGTGACGCTGGCCGGCCTGGTTCAGCGTACGGGCCTCACGCCCGCCGATCACGGGCTTGGCGCGCTGTTTGGCCTGGCCCGGGGTGCCCTTATCGTTTTTGTTCTGGTCGGCCTTGCCGGTCATACCGAACTGCCGCAGGAAGCGTGGTGGCGTGAAGCGCGCCTCTCCGGTGCCGTGGTGGGCGCCGTGCAGCACTCGAAGACCATCCTGCCCCCCGCACTGTCTTCGTGGCTGCCGTACTGAGAGATCACTTACAGGAAGATCGAAATGTGTGGAATCGTAGGGGTTGCGGCGACGAGCCCCGTCAACCAGCTGGTCTACGACAGCCTGCTGCTGCTGCAGCACAGGGGCCAGGATGCCGCCGGTATCTCGACCTCGCATGACCAGTTTTTCAGCATGTATAAGGCTCACGGCCTGGTGCGCGACGTCTTTCGCACGCGCAACATGCGCTCCCTGCCCGGTAATTCGGGGCTGGGGCAGGTGCGCTACCCTACGGCCGGCTCAAGCGACAGCGTCGATGAGGCCCAGCCGTTTTATGTGAATGCGCCGTTCGGCATCATGTTCGTGCACAACGGCAATCTCACCAACTGGCGCCAGCTGCGTGAAGAGCTTTTCAGCGTCGACCGGCGCCACATCAACACCAATTCCGATTCCGAGGTGCTGCTGAACGTTTTTGCCCATGAACTGCAGCAGGCCTCCGCCGGCGGTTCCCTCGACGACGATGCCGTGTATCGGGCCATTTCCGCCGTGCATGCGCGCTGCCGTGGTGCCTACGCCGTCATCGCGCAGATCGCCAATTTCGGCATGGTCGCGTTTCGCGATCCGCACGGCATCCGCCCGCTGTGTATCGGCACGCTCGAAACGGAACAGGGGACGGAATGGATGATTGCATCCGAGTCGGTCGCGCTCACGGGCTGTGGGTTCAGCCGCCTGCGCGACGTGGAACCGGGCGAGGCGGTAATCATCGACCTCGAGCGCAACATGCGCAGTCGGCAGTGCGCGCAGAATCCGCAACTCACCCCCTGCGTGTTCGAGTACGTATATTTTGCCCGTCCCGACAGTTTCATGGACGGCGTGTCGGTATACGATGCGCGCCTGCATATGGGTGAATACCTGGGCAACAACGTGGCGCGTTCACTGCGTCTGGGCGAAATCGACGTGGTCATGCCGATCCCTGACTCGGCCCGGCCGGCCGCCATGCAGCTGGCGTTCAAGCTCGATCTGGCCTATCGCGAAGGGTTCATCAAGAACCGCTACGTGGGGCGTACCTTCATCATGCCGGGGCAGGCCGTCCGCAAGAAATCGGTGCGTCAGAAGCTCAGCGCGATCGACATGGAATTCCGTGGCAAGAACGTGTTGCTGGTCGATGACTCGATCGTGCGCGGCAC
Organism: Yanghanlia caeni; assembly: GCA_030733815.1. GTDB lineage: Bacteria > Pseudomonadota > Gammaproteobacteria > Burkholderiales > Burkholderiaceae_B > Yanghanlia > Yanghanlia caeni. Next base: position 30,531 of record JAUZQE010000026.1, on the reverse strand, counting down.
GACCAGCCGTGAGATTGTCGAAATGGCCCGTAGCGCGGGGGCGAACAAGGTGTTCTTTGCGTCGGCGGCCCCGGCCGTGCGCTTTCCCAATGTGTATGGCATAGACATGCCCACGCAAGGCGAGCTGATCGCCTATGGCCGCGACACCGACGAAATCGCCCGCGAGATTGGTGCGGACGGCCTGGTGTATCAGAATCTCGAAGATCTCGAGCAGTCGATCCGCGACCTGAATCCCGCCATGCGGCAGTTCGAGTCCTCGTGCTTCAACGGGCGCTATGTTACGGGCGATATCGACGACGCATACCTGGAGGCCCTGCAGCGCACCCGCGGGCAGCGTGCGCCGGCCGGTGCGATGGCGCCCAACAACTCGAACGACGACTGAAAGGGCGCGAAAACGGTCGCGGCAGCGAATGCGTTCGCAGCCGGCCTCATGGGAAGAGCGGGGCGCGGCGGTTGACGCATGTGCGGCCGCCGCGCCAAGCGTATTCGGTTTACGCAACAGGGGCGCGCCCTGAGCCCGGTTTCGGGCCGATGCGTGCCAGTACGGCTTTCTCGGCCTCCACCCCGAAGAACAGTACGAGCGCGGCGCCCAGCGTCAGCATCCATTGCGCGGGGCTGAGCGCGGCCGACCCGAACAGGGCCTGCATGGGTGGCCAGTATACGTAGAGCTGCTGGAAGAGCACCGAAATCCCCATGGTGAGCAGCGCCCAGTGGTTGCCGAACAGGCCTTCGCGGTCGAGAATGCTGTGCCGTAGCCGGCGGCTGTTCAGCAGGTAGACGACCTCGCACAACACGATGGTGTTGACCGCCATGGTGCGTGCCACTTCGAGTGGGGCGCCGCTACGCAGTGCGTACTGGAAGAGTGTGAGCGCACCTGTCGCCATGAGTATCGAGACGAAGACCGTGCGCCACACGAAAAAGGCGGTGAGCAGGGACTCGTCGGGAGGGCGCGGCGACCGCTGCATGACGTCACTGTCGGGGGCATCGAACGCCAGCGCGATGCCCAGGGTGCCAGCCGTCACGATGTTGATCCACAGCACCTGGGCGGGCGTGAGCGGCAGGGTGAAGCCCAGCAGAAGGGCTGCCACCACCGCCAGCGCCTCGCCGCCGTTGGTGGGCAACATGAACAATATGAACTTGCGCAGATTGTCGTATACGGCCCGGCCCTCGCGTACGGCGGCCGCAATGGTGGCGAAGTTGTCGTCGGTGAGCGTCATGTCGGAGGCCTCGCGTGCGGCGTCGGTGCCATTCAACCCCATGGCCACTCCGACGTCGGCGCGCTTGAGGGCCGGGGCATCGTTCACGCCGTCGCCCGTCATGGCGACGATCTCGCCATTGCGTTGCAGAGCCTGTACGAGACGCAGCTTGTGCTCGGGGCTTGCGCGCGCGAAGATATCGATATCGCTCACCACCCGTTGCAGTGCCGCATCGTCCATCACCGCGATTTCGGCTCCCGTTACGGCCGGTTTGCCCACGCCGATACCCAGCTGGGCACCCACCGCACGGGCCGTATCGGCATGGTCACCCGTGATCATCTTCACCCGGATGCCGGCGGCGTGGCAGTGCGCCACGGCTTCGATGGCTTCGGTGCGGGGTGGATCGATGATTCCGGTGAGGCCCAGCATCGTGAAACCGTCTTCCATGTCTGCAGCCGAAAGCAGGCCGCTGCGGGGTCGCGCCGCCTTGCGCGCCACCGCCAGCAGTCGCAGGCCACGGCCCGCGATATCGTTGGCCATGCGTCGCCAGTAGTCGACATCCACCGGTGTTTCGCCCCCGTTGCCCAGCTGCGTGCGACACATGGCCAGCACCCGTTCGGGGGCGCCCTTCACGAAAATCCAGTCGGTACCCGCTGTGTCGCGATGATGGGTGGCCATGTAGCGGTTGTCGGATTCGAACGGAATCGAATCGAGTCGCGGCCAGTGCGCCGAAAGCGCCGCTTCGCTGAGCCCCGCCTTGCGCCCGAGCACCAGCAACGCACCCTCGGTCGGGTCACCTACGATACGCCATCCGCCGTCGTGCTGTTCCAGCGTGCTGTCGTTGCATAGCATGCCGGCCTGCACGGCCGGTACGAGGTGTTGTTCGTCGACCTTGGCCGTCTGGCCGTCCAGGGCTGTGATATGGCCTTCGGGGGCGTAACCCACGCCGCTGATTTCGTAACTGCCCGCAGCCGTGACGAGCTTCTGCACCGTCATTTCGTTGCGGGTGAGGGTGCCGGTCTTGTCGGAACAGATTACGGTGACCGAGCCCAGCGTCTCGACCGCCGGAAGGCGGCGGATGACGGCGCGCTGGCGTGCCATGCGCTGCACGCCGAGCGCCAGGATTACCGTCATGATGGCAGGAAGGCCCTCAGGAATGGCCGAGGCCACCAGGGCAACCGCCATCATGAACATATCGGGAATGGGGTAGCCACGCCATAGCACACCGAACGCGAAGGTGAGCGCAGCAAAACCAAGAATGAAGATCGCCAGCCGCACGGAAAAATCGTTGATGCGGCGCATCAGCGGGGTCGTCACGCTTTCGACACCGCTGATCAGCCGGGTAATGCGCCCCAGCTCGGTATTGAGCCCGGTGGCCACCACCACACCGGCGCCCGCGCCCCCCACTGCCAGGGTTCCGGCATAGGCCATACAGCTGCGGTCCCCCAGCGTGGCGTCGGCCTGCACGGCATCGACCGATTTTTCGATGGCGAGCGATTCGCCCGTGAGCGAGGCTTCGTCGATGCGCAGTTCGCGCGTGCGCACGAGCCGCAGATCGGCGGGAATGCGGTCGCCGGCGGCAATGAGTACCCGATCACCCGGTACCAGATTCGCAGCGTCCAGCAGCTGCCGCTGGCCGTCGCGCACCACGGTTGCCTGCGGGGCGAGCATGCCGCGAATTGCAGCCAGGGCGTTTTCCGCCTTGCCTTCCTGCACGAATCCGATGACGCCATTGATGAATACCGCGCCCCATAACACCCCGGCGTCGACCCAATGGCCCAGCAACGCGGTAATGATGCCCGCAGCGGTCATGAGGTACAAAAGCAGATTGTGGAATTGCGCGAGAAAGCGCAGCACGGGGTGTCGGGGCTTTGCCGATGCGAGCTGGTTGGGCCCGTGTATTTTCAGACGTGATTCGGCTTCGGTGGTCGTCAGGCCGCTTTCGGGCGAGTCGAGTTGGCGCTTGACGGCGTCGGGCGGCTGGGCATGCCAGGCGACGACGGTGCGAGGCGGCGTTTCAGTCATCAAACTTGCCTTTGCGATCATGTAACATATTGTATTGCCCTGATTGGATTGACCATGAGCGAGTCTTTACGTTATCAAAAGCTGATTGAATCTGCCCGCAATATTCCCGTTCGTTGTTGTGCCGTCGCGCATCCCTGCGACACCAGTTCGCTGAGCGCCGCAGTCGAGGCCGGGCGACTCGGCCTGTTCAAGCCCGTGCTGGTCGGGCCGCAGTCAAGAATCCGTGCGGTGGCCGAGGAAGCGGGGCTCGATATCTCCGACATCGAGGTCATCGACACTCCCCATAGCCACGCGTCGGCCGAGAAGGCCGTCGAATGCGTGCAGAGCGGCAAGGCGTCGCTGCTGATGAAGGGCAGCCTTCATACCGATGAGCTGATGCATGCCATCCTCAAGTATAATGGGGGGCTGCGTACCGAACGCCGCCTGAGCCACGTCTTCATCATGGACGTGCCCAATTACGACGAGCTGCTGTTCATTACCGATGCGGCCGTGAACATCTTTCCCGACCTCGAGGCCAAGGCCGATATCGTGCGCAATGCCATCGATCTGCACCACGGACTGGGGTTGGGCACACCGCGTGTGGCCATACTGTCGGCGGTGGAGCAGGTCACCAGCAAGCTTCCCACGACACTCGAAGCCGCCGCCCTGTGCAAGATGGCCGACCGGGGTCAGATCGAAGGTGGCCTGCTCGACGGCCCGCTGGCGTTCGACAATGCCATAAGTCCGGAAGCGGCGCGCGTGAAAGGCATCTCGTCGCAGGTGGCCGGCCGCGCACAGATTCTGGTCGTGCCCGATCTGGAAGCCGGCAACATGCTGGCCAAGAATCTCACATTCCTGGGTGGCGCGTCGGCCGCCGGAATCGTGCTGGGCGCCAAGGTGCCCGTCATCCTTACCAGTCGTGCCGACAGCAACAGCACCAAGCTGGCGTCGTGCGCGGTGGCGTCGCTGTATGCCGATTACCTGAGCAGAAGCGTGGCAGCACCTGTTGGCGAGGTCAAAAATGGGTGACGTGATTCTCGTCGTCAATGCCGGCAGTTCCAGCCTCAAGTTTCAGGTTCATGAAGTCACGCCAGACGGTACGCTGGCATTTTCGTTGGGTGGTCAGGTGTCGGGCATCGGCGCCGAACAGCCCGGCTTTCGCGCCAGGGATGCAAATGGTGCCGTGCTGGAAGACCGGCGCCTGCAACCCGGCGATGTGCCTGATCTGGCCGCCGCACAAGAGATCATGGCCGGCTGGCTGCAGGGCCACATGCCGGGGCCGCCGCTGGCGGTGGGGCACCGCATCGTGCACGGCGGGCCGCGCATGAGTCGCAGCGTGCTGCTGTCGCACGACATCCTCGATTATCTCGACAGTCTGTCGCCGCTTGCGCCGCTGCATCAACAGAACAATCTTGCACCGGTGCGGGTCATTTTCGAACACTGGCCCGAGATTCGCCAGGTGGCGTGCTTCGACACGGCGTTTCACCGCACGCAAAGCCCCGTGGTCGAGCGGTTTGCGCTGCCTAACGAATACTACGAACGTGGCGTGCGCCGTTACGGGTTTCACGGGCTTTCGTATCAATACATAGCCGGGCGATTGCGCGAAACCATGCCCGAGGTTGCGGCAGGGCGGGTCATTGCCGCCCACCTGGGGTCAGGTGCGTCGGCCTGTGCCATGGTCGACGGCGTCAGTCGCGAGACCACGATGGGCTTCACGGCGCTCGACGGGCTGCCCATGGGAACCCGCCCCGGGCGGCTCGACGCGGGGGTGGTGCTGTGGATGCTGGAGCAGGGCATGAACCACGATGAGATCCAGGACCTGCTCTACAATCATTCGGGAATGAAGGGGCTGTCGGGCATCAGTAACGACATGCGTACGCTGCTTGCCAGCACTGATCCGGCGGCCCGGCTGGCCGTCGACTACTTCACCTACCGTACCGCAGAGAGCATTGCCGGGCTGTGTGTCGCAGCCGGGGGACTCGATTCCCTGGTGTTCACCGCCGGGGTCGGCGAGAACTCGCCCGAAGTCCGCGCCGGCGTCTGCAGCCGGCTCGAATGGCTGGGCGTGCGGCTCGACGAAGCTGCCAACGCCGCGAATGCCCAGGTCATTTCCGGCCCCGACAGCCGTATCGGCGTCTATGTCGTGCCCACCAACGAAGAACTGGTCATCGCACGGCAGACTCACGATACGATCCGCGGCATGCTCTGAGCGGCGCAGGGCCCGTTACGGGGCCCGGCCCGCGCTTCTGCGTACGCTGCCGCCGGCCGGCGTGCCGAAGGTTTTTCAACGGAGGATCCCCCATGCCCACCACGCAACGCCCCGAATCAAGTTCGCTTCTGCAGGTGCCGGCCTACCGGCGCTGGGCGCAGGGCCATGGCGTCGTGTCGCACCAGGCGCGCACCAACGACGCCGTTCTGGCTTTGGCCGCACGGCTGGTCGAACTGGGCAGGGTGCCGGACGCCGCGTTCGTATTCGACGTTCTGGCCGCCGCCGATCGGCTGGCCAACGCGGCCATGTGGCTGGTCGTGCACATGACGTACGCCCGTCGCGTGCGGCTCGACGGTACCCCGCTGCAGCCCGATGATTTCAAGGCTTCGCCGCAGGGCCACACGGGCGGGTCCCTGAACATGGTCCCCGCCTATGTGGGTTATCTGGCGGCCAACGCGCTCACGGGCCACACGCGCGGCTGGCTCATGGGGCAGGGCCACTGCGTGGCGGCCATCGAGGCCGTGAACGCGCTCATCGGCAACGTGTCGCCCGGGCAGGAAGGGCGCTATACGGCAACCGATGAGGGGCTCACGCGGCTTGTCGAAGACTTCTATTCGTATGCCATCACTTCCGAAGGCCTGCCTGGCGTGCCGTTGGGCAGTCACGTCAACGTGCATACCGCCGGCGGTGTATCGGAAGGCGGTTACCTGGGATTCGCCGAAGTGCAGTATGTGCACATGCCTTTGCCCGGCGAAAGCCTGGCGGTTTTTCTGAGCGACGGCGCATTCGAGGAACAGCGCGGCGGCGACTGGGCGGCGCGCTGGTGGCGGCCTGCAGACAGTGGCTACGTGATGCCGGTCATGATCATGAACGGCCGGCGTATCGACCAGCGCACGAACATCGTTCAGGAAGGCGGTGCGAACTGGCTGATGCGACACCTGAGTCTGAACGGCTTCGATCCGTTCGAGATCGATGGGCACGACCCGGCCGCCTACACGTGGGCCTTGCTGCACATGGAAGACACGCTGGCCGGTTACGTGCAGGCCGAGCGTGAGGGCCGCCTGACCTACCCCTTGCGTCTGCCGCACGCCATTGCCACCTGCGTGAAGGGCTATGGCTTTCCGGGCGCGGGTACCAATCACGCGCACAATTTGCCGCTTGAAGGGAATCCGGCCGTGGATGCCGCTGCGCGGCAAGAGTTCAACGCGGGCGCGGCGCGCCTGTATGTCGACGTGCCGACGCTCGATGCGGCCCGGGCCTATTTCAAGTTGCACGCGACACAGTCCCGCCCGCTGGAGCGCGATCATCCGCTCGCGCGACGCCGGGTTGCCGTGCCCGAGCTGCCCCGCGGAACCGTGCGCTATGCGCCTGATGAAGCCGTTTCACCCATGCGCGCGATCGACGATGCCTTCGTCGAGATCGTACAGGCCAACCCCCAATTGCGGGTGCGGGTGGGCAACCCCGATGAACTGCAGAGCAACCGCATGGTGCGCACCCTGGCGCTGCTCAAACACCGGGTTGACCAGCCGGAACCGGGCGGGCTCGAAGCGGTCGACGGTTCCGTGATCACGGTACTGAACGAAGAAGCGGTGATCGGCGCCGCACTGGGTAATAAGGGCGGGTTGAACATTGCCGTGAGCTACGAGGCGTTCGCCGTGAAGATGCTGGGTGCCATGCGCCAGGAAGTGCTGTTTGCCCGCCATCAGCGCGAGGCGAATGCGGCGCCGGGCTGGCGCGGTGTGCCTGTCGTGGTCACATCGCACACCTGGGAAAACGGCAAGAACGAACAGTCCCATCAAGACCCCACACTCAGCGAGGCGATGCTGGGTGAGATGTCCGACACGGCGCGCGTACTGTTTCCCGTGGATGCAGCCACTGCGGTGGCCGCATTGCGCGCAATCTACGAGAGCGAGGGCGTGATCGGCACGCTCGTCGTGCCCAAGCAGGAGATGCCGCAGATTTTCAGCGAACACGATGCGCACGCGGCCATGCAACAGGGCTTTGCCGCGCTGCAGCCGCTCACGGAAGCGGTGCGGGTTCAACTGGTTGCCGTGGGTGCGTACCAATTGCTCGAGGCCCGTCGCGCGGCCGAAGTGCTTGCCGAATGCGGATGCATCGCCCAGGTCGTGGTGGTGCTGGAGCCGGGGCGCCTGCGCCAGCCGCGTGATCGCATCGAAGCGGGTTTCGTCTGCCCCGACGCGGCCCTCAATGCCGCCTTTCCGTCGGACATGCCGCGCGTGATCGTGTCGCACACCCGGCCTGAACCCATGCTGGGCGCCCTGCGGCGCATCGACGGGGGCCCGCGCAGCACGGCGGCTGCGGGTTACATCAACCGCGGTGGCACGTTCGACGTGCAGGGCATGCTCTTCGCGAATCACTGCACGTGGGCGCACATCGTTCAGCTGGCGGCGCAGGTCATGGCAGAGCCGGCCACGCGTTTCCTGAATGATCGGGTGATGAATGCCCTGGCCGGCCGCGGCCACCTTGCCGACCTTTATTCATGACACGGGCGATCTCATGAGCGCACACCAACCATTCAGTCTGTCATTCCTGGGCGCAGCAAGTACGGTGACCGGCTCGCGAACCCTGCTGCGCGCAGGCGGGCGGCAAGTTCTGGTCGACTGCGGCCTGTTTCAGGGCTTGAAGAACCTGCGCCAGCGCAACTGGGCACCGTTTCCCGTCGACCCGGCGGGGCTCGATGCCGTTTTGCTCACCCATGCGCACCTCGACCATTCAGGCTATTTGCCGCGCCTGACGCGGCTGGGATTCAACGGCCCCATTTATGCCAGCGCCGCGACCGTCGAGCTGGCCCGCATTCTGTTGCTCGATAGCGCAGGCATCCAGGAAGCGGACGCCGAGTTTCTGAATCGGCACGGGCTCACGTCGCACAAGCCGGCGCTGCCGCTGTACACCGTGCGCGATGCCGAACACACGCTCAGGCAGTTTCGCAAGGTAGAGTTTGATGAATGGGTGGAGCCCGTTGCCGGGGTGCGGGTACGCTGGCGCAGCGCCGGACACATTCTGGGCGCTTCGATCATCGAGATCGAGCACGCGGGGCGCCGTGTGGTGTTTTCGGGCGACCTGGGCCGCTACGACGATGCGATCATGCACGACCCGACCCGCATCGAGCGGGCCGATTACCTGGTGCTGGAATCCACATATGGCGACCGCAACCATGGCGACGACGATCCGCTCGAAACGCTGCATTCGATCATCACACGTACCACCCAACGCGGCGGAACGGTCGTGATTCCGGCGTTCGCGGTGGGGCGGGTGCAGCTGCTGCTGTGGTACTTGTACCGCTTGCGCGGCAAGGGGCGGCTGCCTGCCAGCCTGCCGGTGTACGTCGACAGCCCCATGTCCACCGACGCCACCGACCTGTACGCGCGCAACACCAGCCTGCTGCGTCCCAGTTATTCCGAATTGCAGGCCGCTTTCCAGATGCCGCGTTACGTGCGCGATGTTCAGGAGTCGAAATCGCTCGACGTGTCGCCTATGCCGAAGATCATTGTCTCGGCCAGCGGCATGGCCACCGGCGGGCGTGTGCTGCATCACCTCAAGCATTACGCGCCGGATCCGCGTTCGACCATTCTGTTTGCCGGTTACCAGGCGGCCGGTACGCGCGGCGCCACGATCGTGCACGGCGGATCCCAAGTCAAGATTCATGGTGAATACGTGCCCATACGTGCGGAAGTCCAGAACCTCTCGTCGCTTTCGGCTCATGCCGACAGCAACGAGATCATGCGCTGGCTGCGCGGATTCGAAGTCGCGCCGAATCGCTGCTTTCTGAACCATGGCGAACCCGAGGCGGCCGACAGCCTGCGCCTGCGCATCAAGGACGAGCTCGGCTGGCGCGCGCGCGTGGTCGAGCACCTGGACGAGGAGACGCTGCAATGATCGAAGTGCCCGGCATGGCGGCAGCCGCACAGGAATCTGCGCTCGCCCAGCTGCTGGCGCGACGGCTGCGCATCCATACGGTTCACGAATCCGTCGTATTCCTGCGTTCCGACAGTCCGGTGTGCCGGGCCGAGGGTCTGGGTACGCAGGTGCGCGTCACGGTGCGCTTCGGGGCGCGCGAGATCATGGCCACCCTGTACCAGGTCGATGGCGACGCCCTGGGCCTGGATGAAGCCGGGTTGTCTGAATCGGCCTGGAAGCGGCTCGGGCTGCAGGATGGCGATACGGTGTCTATACGTCAACCACACCCGCTGGATTCTCATTCGGCATTGCGCCGGCGCATCTTCGGGCACCGGCTCGACGAAACCTCGTTGTGCATGGTCATCTCGGACATTGCGGCCGAGCGCTACTCCGATGTGCATATCGGCTCGTTTCTCACGGCGTGCACCACCTTGCCTCTGGATGCCGACGAAACGCGGGCCCTGACCCGCGCCATGGTGGGCACGGGCGTGCAACTGAGCTGGCCGGCCGAGATGGTGCTCGACAAGCATTGCGTGGGCGGTCTGCCCGGCAATCGCACGACGCCGCTGGTGGTGGCGATCGTTGCGGCGCATGGGCTCACGATTCCCAAAACATCATCGCGTGCGATTACCTCGCCGGCCGGTACGGCCGATACCATGGAAACGCTGGCACCCGTCGATCTGCCGATCGAGCACATTCGCCGGGTGGTCGACCAGGAAGGGGGGTGCGTCGTGTGGGGCGGCGCCATGCAGCTGAGCCCGGCCGATGACATCATGATTCGCGTCCAGCGCGCGCTCGATCTGGAAAACGCCGGCCAGATGGTGGCGTCGGTGCTGTCGAAGAAGATCGCAGCCGGAGCCACCCACATTGTGGTTGACATACCCATGGGGCCCACGGCCAAGGTGCGCAGTGCGGCGGCGGCGGACGTGTTGCAGGGGTTGCTGGAATCGGTTGCGTGCGACTTCGGCCTGCATCTCACCACGTTGCGCACCGATGGGCGTCAGCCCGTCGGTCGGGGAATCGGCCCGGCGCTGGAGGCCCGCGATCTGCTGGCCGTATTCCGCAATGAGCCTGATGCGCCCGTGGATTTGCGCGATCGTGCCTGCCGCCTGGCCGGCATCCTGCTGGAAATGGGTGGCAAGGCCGAGACGGGGCAGGGCTACCAGCAGGCCCTGCAGACACTGGCTGATGGCCGCGCATGGAAGAAGTTCGTCGCGATCTGCGAAGCGCAGGGCGGCATGCGTGAGCCGGGTGTGGCCGCGTTGCAGCGGCCGTTGTGTGCGCCGGAAGCGGGGCGCGTGCGCGCGATCGACAACCGGCGGCTGGCACGTCTGGCCAAGCTTGCCGGTGCGCCGGAAACCGCCGTGGCGGGCGTGGAAATGATGGTACGCATGAGCGATACGGTGCAGCGCGGCCAGCCTCTGTGCTGCGTGCACGCTGCCAGCCCGGGTGAGCTCGAGTATGCACTGGCGTTTGCCGAGGCGAATCCCGATATCTTCGCCGTAGAGCCGATTTAGCGGCTGCGGCCGGTACGTTTGAGCGCTGCAGTAAGCCCGAGCGCACCGGCCACGACGAACAGCCCCATTGCCCAGAACACGTATTCGATACCCAGCAGTTTCACTTGGGCGTCCATGCAGGTGGCATAGATGCCGAACAGCCAGGGCAGGGCGGCATCGAGCCCCGTTGCGACCATGAAGCGGTCGGCAAACGTGCGCTCGCACGAGAACATCTGGGCAGCAACCGAATATTGATACCATCCGGCCAGCACGCCGGCGGCGGCCAGTACGGTGGCCAGCATGCCGGCGATTCGCGGCGCGACGCCGCTTGCCCGCCCCAGCAGCACGCCCAGCCAGCACACAGCGGCAATGGCCAGAAACAGCAGGCGTTGCAGCACGCACCAGGCACAGGGCGGCATGTCGAAGACATGCTGCGAAACCAGGGCGGCGCCAACGCCGCCCACACAAAGCAGGGCGACCCCATGCAACAGTCGTGTGGAAGCTGAATTCATGAACGTTTGATTTCCTGTGCCAGATTCACAATGAGGTCGTGCGCACCATCCCAGATGATTTGTACGCCCAGGCACAACAGCAGAAAGGCTGACAGGCGCATGACCACGGCGGTGCCATTGGGCCCGAGGCGCCTGATCACTTCACCGGCAAAACGCAGTACGAAGTACACGGCCACGCCCGCGACCAGCAGCCCGAGAAGGGCGCCCGAAAGTTTGAAAGCAGCGCGCAAGGCGGTGTCGTGCTGAACGGTGGCGCCGACCGTGATGGCCGCTGACAGTGAGCCCGGCCCCGCAATCATGGGAAATGCCAGCGGATAGAACGCCTTGGAGCGGATCTGCTCGTAGGTGTAGGTATCGGCCATGTCCTGTGCATGGCGGGTGTCGGGGTCGGAGGCGTTGATCAGGCTCCATGCGGTGGCCACCACCAGAAGTCCGCCACCGACCCGGATCACGGGCAGCGAAATGCCGAAGAACGCCAGCACCATGTTTCCTGCGATCAGCGCACAGGCCAGCATGATGACGATGTTGATGGACACTTTCTTGGCGAGGCGTGCCCGGGCCGCGTGGCCGGCACCCTGGGTAAGGGTGAGGTAGATCGGTGCGGCGGCAGGCGGATTGAGGATCGGCAGGAGGGTTGCCAGAGTAAACAGGAAGCTGCGACCGAAGTCGAGAAACAGAAGGCTCATCATGGCGTATCCAGGGCAGACAGTACGTCGCGTTCGAACTGAAGCTGCGCACGGGGCTGTTCGAGCCGTTCGCCTTCGATGATGAAGATGTCTTCGACCCGGTCACCCAGCGTCATGATCTTCGCCATTTTCAGGTCGACCTGGTGCTGCGCGAAGACGCGTGCGAGGCTGTGCAGCAACCCGGGGCGGTCGGCGGCGGTAATCGACAGTCGCCACGATGCACTGTGTTCGTCGGGCTGCAATTCTACCGTGGGTACGATGGGAAACACGCGCGATCGCCTGGACGGGCGTCGCCATGCCAGAGCCTCGGGTGGCGGATGCCCGGCCTGCGGGTTGCGCAGGGCATCGGCCAGCTCGTGTTCCAGAAGACTCGCGCGCGACCGGAGGTCTTCTTCGGGTTCGGGCAGCAGCACCACGAAGCTGTCAAGCGCCCAGCCGTGATGCGTGGTATGGACCCGCGCGTCCTGCACGCTGTAGCGTCGCTCGTCGAAGTACCGGCAGATCGTCACGAACAGATCTTCGCGGTCGGGCGTGTACACCAGCACCTGCAGCGCTTCGTTCTGCCCCAGCACGCGTGCGCGCACCACCGGCTCGGTGCCGTTGACGCACCGGTGCAGGTGGCGGGTATGCCAGGCGATTTCGCTCGCCTCGTGTCGCAGAAAATACGCGACATCAAGTTGTGACCAGAATGCGTCACGGTCTTCGTCGGACAGGCCCATTCGGCGGATTTCGTCGATGGCCTCCTGCCGGCGTCGCGCCAGCACCGTTCCGGTATCCGGCTGGCTGCTGCCCAGCGCCGTCAGGCTCAGCCGGTACAGGTCTTCCAGAAGCTTGCCCTTCCAGGAATTCCATACCCGCGGGCTCGTGCCGCGAATATCGGCCACGGTAAGCAGGTACAGCGCGGTCAAACGACGCTCATCGCCCACCTGCGCCGTAAATTCCGCAATCACCGCCGGATCAGACAGGTCGCGCTTCTGCGCCACTGTGGACATGAGCAGGTGATGACGCACCAGGAATTCGCACAGCTCGGCATCGGCGCCGCCAATGCCGTGATCGCGGCAGAAGCGCCGAACCTCCTGTGCGCCCAGCTCGGAGTGATCACCGCCCCGGCCCTTGGCGATATCGTGAAACAGGGCCGCCACATAGAGCAGCCAATGATCCTCGAACTCGGCAATAAGCTGGCTGGCCAGCGGATACTCCTGCGCGTGCTCGGGCATGGTGAAACGTCGCAGGTTGCGGATGACCATCAGCGTGTGCTGATCGACCGTGTAGGCATGAAAAAGATCGTGCTGCATCTGCCCGACGATACGGCGAAAAACGGGCAGGTAGCGCGGCAGGATGTTCAGCATGGTCATGCGCCGCAAGGCATGCACGATGCCGCGCGGCTGCTGCAGGATCTGTATGAACTGCCTGCGATTGACCGGATTGCGGCGGAATTGTGCATCGATGCGGCGGCGCGCATGCCACAGCGCACGCAAGGTTTGGGCGGTCAGCCCCGTGAGCTCGCTGCGTTCCTGCATGATCAGAAAGGCACGCAGAATCAGGGCCGGGTTGCGATCGAACCCGTCGTCACGGCGCAGGCAGAGCCGTCCGCGAATCATGCCGAAATCGGCATCGATGGGCTGGAATTGGTCGAGCGGCAGCGGAAACAGACGTTCTTCGATCGTCTGAAGAAGAATGGCGTTCAGTTGGCATACCACCCGCGCTGCCCAGTAATAGCGCTGCATCAGCAGTTCGCTGGGACGGCGGGTCTTGGTCGCCTCGAAGCCGTAGATTTCCGCAAGCGCCGGCTGCAGATCGAACAGCAGTCGGTCTTCGCGGCGCCCAGCCAGCAGGTGCAGTTCGATGCGCAGGCGCTTGAAAGCCTGCTCGGCGCGACGCAGCGCCCGCAGCTCTGCAGCGGTCAGGCCATCGTTGCGGGCGATCTCCGTCCAGGTCATGCCCATGCCCGCCGCCTGTGCCATCCACAACACCACCTGCAGGTCACGCAGCGCACCGGGCGATTCCTTGCAATTGGGTTCCAGCGCGTACGCGGTGTCGTGGTAGCGTGCATGGCGCTGCTGCATTTCGGCGCGTTTGGCCTGGAAGAAGCTGCGCGGGTCGCGTTGTTCGGCCATGGCGGCATGCAGTGCGGGCATCAGCTCGCGGTCGCCCGCGAGCCACCGGGCTTCGAGCAGGGCGGTTTCGACCGTGACGTCGGCGGCGGCTTCACGTCGGCAGTCTTCGATTGTGCGCACACTGTGGCCGGGTTCGATGCCCAGATCCCACATGGCCGCAACGAAGGCTTCGAGGCGTGCCGCGGCCTGTTCGCCCGGCGCCTCGCGCAGCAGGATCAGGACGTCGACGTCGGAATAGGGGTAGAGCTCGCCGCGCCCGTAACCGCCCACGGCTACCAGTGCCGCGCCGGGCGGCAGCGGGCAGATTGCCACCAGGCCCCTGAGTGCCTTGTCGGCTGCGCGGCGCAGATTCTGCAGCAGGGGATCGGGCCGCCTGTTTTCGCGGAACAGCTGAATCGCGTCGCGACGGGCGTCGCTGAGCTGGCGACGCAAGGGAACGACGCCGGACGCCCCGGCCCGTTGCCGGGCGCTGCCAGGCCGACGGACCGGTTGCGCGTCGCTGGGGTGCATGGCTCAGGCTATTTGGTAACCCGTGACGAAGTCGGGAGGCGCAGGCATCCCGGGCGAGACCGTCAGCACCTCATAGCCAGTGTCGGTGACCAGGACCGCGTGTTCCCACTGCGCAGACAGGCTGCGGTCGCGGGTAACGACTGTCCAGCCGTCGGACAGCGTGCGGATATCGCGGCGTCCGGCGTTGATCATGGGTTCGATGGTGAAGATCATGCCCGGTTCGAGGCGCTGGCCGGTGCCCGGCTTGCCGTAGTGCAGGACCTGCGGGTCTTGATGGAAGCGACGGCCCACGCCGTGCCCGCAGTATTCGCGCACGACCGAGAAGCCGGCGGCTTCGGCGTGCTTCTGAATGGCATGACCGATGTCGCCCAGGGTGGCCCCGGGGCGAACCTGCTCGATGCCGAGCCACATGCACTCATATGTAATTTGCGTGAGGCGACGTGCGAGGATCGAGGGTTCACCGATCATGAACATGCGGCTCGTGTCGCCGAACCAGCCATCCTTGATGACGGTGACGTCGATATTCATGATATCGCCGTTCTTGAGCACCTTGTCGCCGGGAATGCCGTGGCAGATCACATGATTGACCGATGTGCAGATGGAAGCGGGAAACGGGGTGTAGCCGGGCGGCGCGTAGCCCACCGTGGCCGACTTGACGTTCAGCACGTTCGTTATGTAATCCATACACAGCCGGTCGAGCTCGGCGGTGGTGATTCCGGCCCGCACGTGCTGCGCCAGATAATCTAGCGTGGCGGCGGCTGCCTGGCAGGCGGCGCGCATTTTGTCGAGGTCGGCGGAGTCGGTGACAAGAGTCGTCATGGTTTCTGTGCTGGCTTAACGAAAAAATAGTAGAATTATAGGCTTTCCGGAATTTTCGTTTCCGGAGAAACCCAAAAACCCATATTCCGGAAAAACAAGCGTGCCTGCGGAACGCGTGTGTTTTACACGCCGAAATGGCGGGTGCGGGTTCTGGTTCAGCCGTGCTGAACAGAGTCTGTCATTCGTGTGCGCCGGGGTGTCTGGTGCGTGCAGTCTTGCCTTTGCGGCGGGTTGTACGAGCCGGATGACTTGCACCAGGCATTAGACCCAACCCTTGGAGATTTCATAATGTCTTTGATGCGTGAAATGCTGGAAGCTGGTGTGCACTTTGGCCACCAGACCCGATTCTGGAACCCGAAGATGGCCCCGTTCATCTTTGGCCAGCGGAACAAGATTCATATCGTCAATCTGGAACACAGCGTTGTCAAGTTCCTTGAGGCTCAAAAGTATCTGCGCCAGCTGGCAGCACGCGGCGGCAAGGTCCTGTTCGTGGGCACCAAGCGCGCGGCGCGCGAGATCGTGGCCGAAGAAGCCCAGCGTTGCGGCATGCCGTATGTCGACAGCCGCTGGCTCGGTGGCATGATGACCAACTTCAAGACGGTCAAAACTTCGATCAAACGCCTCAAGGAAATGGAAGCCCTGCAGGCCGAAGGTCTGACCGAGCGCATGAGCAAGAAAGAAGCGCTCATGTTCCAGCGCGAGCTCGACAAGCTCAACAAATCGATCGGCGGCATCAAGGACATGAACAACCTGCCCGATGCGCTGTTCGTGATCGACGTGGGCTACCACAAGATTGCCGTGGCCGAAGCGCGTACGCTCGGCATTCCCGTCGTGGCGGTTGTCGATACCAACCACTCGCCCGAAGGCATCGAGCACGTGATCCCCGGCAACGACGACTCTGCCAAGGCCATTGCGCTGTACGCGCGAGGCATGGCCGATGCCGTGCTTGAGGGCCGTGAACAGGCCCTGAACGGCATCGTCGAAGAACTGACCGAAGGCGACGAGGAATTCGTCGAGGTCGAGGTCGACGAGCAGACCGACGAAAACCGCGAGTAAGCGGTACGCCCGCGCGTAAAGCGCGATGCCCGATGCCGCCCGCGGGCGGCATCGGACGATGCTTCGAGCCTGCCCCGGCTGTGGCCGGGGCGTGAATTACCGAACTGGAGAATACTGTGGCCCAAATTACCGCAACCATGGTCAAGGAACTGCGCGAGAAGACCGACGCGCCCATGATGGAATGCAAAAAGGCGCTGACCGAGGCGGATGGCGACATCGCCCGCGCCGAGGAAATCCTGCGTGTCAAGCTGGGCAGCAAGGCCAGCAAGGCGGCCGCACGCGTGACGGCCGAAGGCCTGATCGGTCTGTACATCGCCGACGACGGCAAGACCGGTGCCGTGATCGAAGTCAACTGCGAAACCGACTTCGTGGCCAAGAACGACGACTTCATCGCCTTCGTGAACGACCTGGCCCGCCTGGTTGCCGAAAAGGCGCCCGCCGACGTTGCCGCGCTCAGCGAACTGCCCATGGGTGAAGGCACGGTCGAGACCACCCGCGCCGCGCTGGTTGGCAAGATCGGTGAGAACATGTCGGTTCGTCGCTTCGAGCGCTACGAAACGACCGACAGCCTCGCGCAGTACGTTCATGGCGGCCGCATTGGCGTGCTGGTCGACTTTGCAGGTGGCGAAGAAGTCGGCAAGGACGTGGCCATGCACGTTGCCGCCATGAAGCCCAAGGCACTGAACGCCGAAGGCGTGCCCGCCGACGACATCGCCCGCGAGCGTTCGGTCGCCGAGCAAAAGGCCGCCGAATCGGGCAAGCCCGCCGAGATCGTCGCCAAGATGGTCGAGGGTTCGGTGCAGAAATACCTGAAGGAAGTCACCCTGCTGTCGCAGCCGTTCGTCAAGAACGACAAGCAGAGTGTCGAACAGATGCTCAAGGAAAACAACGCCAAGGTGAACCGTTTCGCCCTGTACGTGGTGGGCGAGGGCATCGAGAAGAAGGTGGAAGACTTCGCCGCCGAAGTCGCTGCCGCCGCCGGCAACAACTGATTCTCACCGGCTTTTGCATGGGCTCCTCCGTGAGCCCATGTGTTCTTCCTTTAAACTACCTTACGTTTGTTTTCCAGGGCCTCTTCAATGACGACCAGAACGTATAAGCGCGTCCTCCTCAAGCTGTCGGGGGAAGCCCTCATGGGCGAAGACGCGTTCGGCATCAATCGATCCACCATTTTGCGCATGACGGAAGAGATCGTCACCGTCGCGAAAAGTGGCATCGAGCTGGCAATCGTCATTGGGGGCGGCAACATCTTTCGCGGCATTGCGCCTGGCGCGCAGGGCATGGATCGTGCCACGGCCGACTACATGGGCATGATGGCCACCGTGATGAACGCGCTGGCGCTGCAAGACGCGCTCAAGCACGGCGGAGTCGATGCACGCGTGCAGTCTGCACTGCGTATCGACCAGGTGGTCGAGGCGTACATACGCCCCAAGGCACTGCGCTACCTCGAGGAAGGCAAGGTGGTCATTTTCGCGGCTGGTACCGGCAACCCGTTTTTCACGACCGACACCGCCGCAGCGCTGCGCGGTGCCGAAGTCGGTGCCGAGATCGTGCTCAAGGCGACCAAGGTCGACGGCATCTATACGGCCGACCCCAACAAAGACCCGAACGCCACGCGCTACGCGCGCATCAGTTTCGACGAGGCCATCGTTCGCAGACTGGAAGTCATGGACGCCACTGCGTTTGCCCTGTGCCGCGACCAGAAGCTGCCCATCAAGGTTTTTTCGATCAACAAGCCCGGTGCGCTGATGCGTGCCGTATCAGGCGAAGACGAAGGCACACTGGTGCATGTCTGACACAAAGGAATCGTAATGAGTCTTTCAGAGGTGAAAAAGTCGGCCGACACCCGCATGGCTAAGTCCGTTGAAGCCCTGCGCACCGGTCTGGCCAAGATCCGTACCGGCCGTGCGCACGCCGGTATTCTCGATCACGTCACGGTTGAATACTATGGGTCGCCCGTGCCGGTGAACCAGGTGGCAAACGTCACGGTGGTCGATGCCCGTACGCTGAACGTGCAGGTCTGGGAAAAAAACATGGCCGGGCCGGTAGAAAAAGCCATACGCGAATCCGACCTGGGTCTGAACCCCATCTCTATGGGCGACAGCATCCGCGTGCCCATGCCGCCGCTCACCGAAGAGCGCCGCCGCGACCTCACCAAGGTGGTGCGCGCCGAGGGTGAAGACGCCAAAGTGGCCGTGCGTAACCTGCGCCGCGAGGCCAACGACGCGCTCAAGAAGCTCGTCAAAGACAAAGAAATCTCGGAAGACGACGAGCGTCGCATGCAGGACGAGATTCAGAAGCTGACTGACAAGTACGTCGGCGAGATCGACAAGGTCGTCAGCCAGAAAGAAGCGGAGATCATGACGGTCTGAGCCGTCATTCCCCCGCCTGCATGATGCACGCCAGTTCCACTCTTGCCATACCTGAACACGCCGCGGTGCCACGCCATCTGGCGATCATCATGGATGGCAACGGGCGGTGGGCCACACAGCGTTTTTTGCCGCGCACGGCCGGACACGTGCGCGGGGTGCAGACGGTACGGCGCGTGGTCGAGGTCTGTGGCCGGCGGGGCGTGCGCTATCTCACCCTGTTTGCGTTCAGTTCCGAGAACTGGCGGCGGCCGCAGGAAGAAGTGTCGCTGCTCATGCGGCTGTTCGTGCAGACCCTTGAAAAGGAAGTCGACAAGCTCAACGCCCAGGGCGTGTGTCTCCACGTCGTGGGCGATCTCACCGCGTTCGAGCCGCGGCTGCAGGAACTGATCCGTGCCGCCGAGGCCCGTACTGCCGCAAACGACGCCCTGCATCTCACTATCTGTGCCAACTATGGCGGCCGCTGGGATATCCTGCAGGCCACGCGGCGCATGCTGCAGGCCCGGCCCGAACTGGCGAACGACCCGCAGGCCATCAACGAAACGGCGCTGGCGCCGTACCTGTCCATGGCCTATGCGCCCGAGCCCGATCTGTTCATTCGCACGGGCGGTGAACAGCGCATCTCCAATTTCCTGATCTGGCAGCTTGCCTACACCGAGCTGTATTTCACCGACCGTTACTGGCCCGACTTCAACGCCCGCGATATCGATGCGGCGTTCGAGTGGTATCGTACGCGGGAGCGCCGCTTTGGCCGCACCAGCGAGCAACTGGCCAGCAGCGCCTGAATCGGGAGGGGTTCCATGTTGATGCAGCGAGTGCTCACCGCCATAGTGCTGCTTCTGGTACTGTCGGGTGCCCTCATGGCGCCCAGCGCGTGGCCGCTGATCGCGCTGTTGCTCGTCGCGGCCGGCTGTGCCCTGTGGGAATGGTTGCGCCTGTCGCTCGCTCCTGCGTGGCGCGCCGCGGCGCCCTGGGTTGCCGCATTCACGTCAATCGTCATGTTCTGGCTGATCTGGAGCGGTTCGCCCGACGCCGGCGTGCAGCCTGCCGCCGCCCAGGTCGTGCGCCCCTGGCTCATGCCGCTCGCTGCCCTGGGGTGGGCCGTGCTTGCGCTGCCTCAGGTCATTCAGGGGCAGACCGCCGAGCGCCGTCTGCCGTTCGTCATGAGCGCATTCGGAGTGATTGCGGTCGTGGCGGCATGGGCTGCACTGGTATTCATATACGTCAAGTTCGGCGCGTGGTGCCTGATCTCCATGATGGCCCTCATCTGGTTTGCCGACATTGCGGCCTACTTCACCGGCCGGGCCTTCGGCAAGCGCAAACTGGCGCCAAAAGTGAGCCCCGGCAAAACCTGGGAGGGCGCGATGGGTGGCATTCTTGCCGCAGCAGTCTGGACGACCGCCACAGCGTCCGTGCCCGGCAGTTTCGGAGCGGTACTGGCACAGAAATGGTCGATGCCGGGCGTTTTCGCGCTGTCGTGCCTGCTGGCCGGCATTTCGATCGTGGGTGATCTGTTCGAATCACTGCTCAAGCGGCGCGCGGGCGTCAAGGACTCCGGCCGTCTGCTGCCGGGTCACGGCGGCGTATACGACCGCATCGATGCGTTGCTGCCGGTGGCGCCGGTGGCGCTCATGCTGACGGGAACCGTATTCCAATGAATGTGCAGAAAGTCTGTGTGCTGGGGTCGACCGGGTCGATCGGCGAAAACACGCTTGATGTGATTGCGCGTCACCCCGAGCGGTTCAGCGTTCACTCGCTGAGCGCTTACAGCCGTATCGGCAGGCTGGTCGAACAGGCCGCCGCCACGCACGCGAAGGTGGTGGTCGTGCCCGACGACGACGCACGCAAACGCTTCGTCGGCCTCTGGCAGGGGCCGTCATTGCCCGAAGTGCGGGTGGGCGCGCAGGCGCTTGCCGATACGGCGGCCGATCCGGAGGTCACCACGGTCATGGCTGCCATCGTGGGCACGGCGGGTTTGCCGGCAGCCCTGGCGGCGGCGCGTGCCGGCAAGCGCGTGCTGCTGGCCAACAAGGAAGCCCTGGTGGCCGCGGGCGGGCTGTTCATGCAGGCCGTACGCGACCACGGCGCCGAGCTGCTGCCCATCGACAGCGAACACAACGCCATCTTTCAGTGTCTGCCCGAGGGCGAGGAACGTGCGCGCGCGCCACAGCGCCCGGCGCAGGGCGTTCGGCGCCTGCTGCTCACCGCTTCGGGCGGGCCGTTTCGCACCCTGGCACTCGAGGCCCTGCACGATGTGACGCCCGATCAGGCCTGCGCGCATCCGAACTGGAGCATGGGCCGCAAGATCTCCGTCGACTCGGCCACCATGCTCAACAAGGGCCTCGAGGTCATCGAGGCACACTGGCTGTTCTCCATGGCGCCCGACGCCATTCAGGTGCTGATCCACCCGCAAAGCCTCGTGCATTCCATGGTGGAGTACGAAGACGGCTCGATTCTCGCCCAGCTGGGCCAGCCCGACATGCGTACCCCCATCGCCTACGGCCTGGGTTTCCCCGAGCGCATTGCCAGCGGGGTGGGGCTCTTTGATCTGGCACGCATGCACCGGCTCGATTTCGAGCAGCCCGATTTCCAGCGCTTTCCCTGTCTGGCCCTGGCGTTCGACGCGCTGCGGGCGGGTCAAGCCTCGTGCATCAGTCTCAATGCCGCCAATGAAGTAGCGGTGGAACGTTTTCTTGCCGGACGAATCCGATATACCGAGATCCCGCGAATCATCGGCGACTGCCTCGAGCGCATGAGTGCCGCCGCGGGCCCGGTGCCGGGCTCGCTCGAAGATGTGCTGGAGCATGATCACCATGCACGTGCCATTGCGGCCGAGCTCTGCCTGCTGCGGGCCTGATCACCAGCCCTTACACTAAGAACCGGCATGCTTTTCACTTTACTGGCCTTCGCGATCGCGCTGGGCGTTCTGGTCACCTTTCACGAGTACGGCCACTACTGGGTGGCACGGCGCTGCGGGGTGCACGTCGAACGCTTCTCGGTGGGGTTCGGCAGGGTACTGCTGCGGCGCACCGACCGCCACGGCACCGAGTGGGCGCTGTCGGCCATTCCATTGGGCGGCTACGTCAAATTTCGCGACGATCCCGCTGCGGGCGATCCGCCCGAACGGGCGCGCGGCGCCTTCAATCGACAACCCTTGCGCAACAGGGCAGCCATCGTGGCGGCGGGGCCGGCGGCCAACCTGCTGCTTGCGGTGGTGCTGTATGCGGTGCTGGGCCTGGCCGGTACCCAGCAGCCTGCACCCGTTCTGGGTGCTCCGCAGCAGGGCACACCCGCGGCCCAGGCCGGCTTTCAGGCGGGTGATCGCATCGTGGCCATCAACGCACAGGGTGTGGACTCATGGAATGACGCGCGCTGGCAGCTCATGGATGCGTTTGCTGCAGGGGCCATCGTGGATGTCGAAGTGGAAACGCGCGAAGGCGCAGTACGCAGCCGCCGGCTGGTCGTGCCGCCTACGGCCATCGAACCCGACGCCGCCGATCCCATGGGCGAGGTCGGGCTGACACTGCTCGCACCGCGCCCGCAGGTCAGAGAACTGATCGACGGCGGAGCAGGGCAGGCCGCCGGATTGCGGGCGGGCGACATTCTGCTGGCAGTGGGCACACAGCAGTCGCCCACGGCTGCGGCCGTGGTGGCCGAGGTCGAGGCGTCTCCGGGCAGCCCCCTGCCGTTCGTGATTGAACGAGACGGGGCAGTCATCACCATGCAGGTCGTGCCGCAACGGGTCAGCGACGCCTCTGGCCGTGAAGTGGGGCGTATCGGTGTGATGCTGGGTGCCGATATCGCCATGGTGACTGTCAGATATGGCGTATTCGAAAGTTTATGGCGGGGCGTGACGCGTACCGCCGATACGGTGGTGCTGTCGCTCAAGATGATGGGGCGCATGATTCTGGGCGACATTTCGCTGCGCAACGTCAGTGGGCCCGTCACCATCGCCGACTACGCCGGGCAGACGGCCCGCATCGGTCTTGCTGCGTACATCAGCTTCATGGCGCTCATCAGCGTGAGCATCGGTGTACTCAACCTGCTGCCGATCCCCATGCTGGACGGCGGCCATCTGCTCTATTATGCGATCGAAGCCGTTCGGGGCCGGCCCGTGCCCGAGAGGTGGCTGCTGGTGGGGCAGCGCATTGGGCTGGCGATGCTTGCCGCGCTCATGAGTCTCGCCATTTTCAACGACTTCACGCGCCTTTTCAGCTAAAGTCGAGTACCGTACAATCGTCCACCAATTCAGTCCGAGGATTCCCCAGGATGTCGTTCAGCCGGAAATTCAAATTTGCAAGACGTGCGCTGCCCGCCTTGTTGAGCACGTTGCTCGCGACCGGGGTCGCCAATGCGTTCACGCCGTTCGTGGTCAAAGACATCCAGGTCAATGGTGTGCAACGGGTCGACCCGGGCACGGTGTTCACATACCTGCCGGTGCGGGTGGGTGAAACCTTCACCGAAGAGCAGGCGGCCGAGGCCATTCAGCGGCTGTATTCAAGCGGTCTGTTCAGCGACGTCAAGATCGACACCACCGGCGACGTGCTGGTCGTGTCGGTACAGGAACGCCCCACCATTGCGTCGGTCAGCTTCAACGGCATGCGTGAGTTCGACGACAAGGCCATCATCAAGTCGCTGCTGCAGGTGGGCTTTGGTACGGGCCGCGTGTTCGACCGCTCCATGCTCGAGCGGGCCGAGTTCGAACTCAAGCAGCAGTACCTTTCCAAGGGGAAGTACGGGGTCGAGATCACGCCGGTCATCACGCCGCTGCCGCGTAACCGCGTCGGAGTCGCCTTCGATATCTTCGAAGGCGACCTGGCCCGCATCAAGGAAATCAACATCGTCGGCAACCAGGCCTTTTCGCAGGGTACGCTGCTCGACGAACTCGAACTGACTGACAGCGGCCTGATGACCTGGTACACGGGTACCGACAAATACTCCCGCGAAAAGCTCGAAGGCGACATGGAGCGCCTGCGTTCCTTCTACCTCGACCGCGGCTATCTCGAATATTCGGCCGATGCGCCCCAGGTCACCATCTCGCCCGACCGGCGCGACATCTTCATCACGCTTACCCTCCACGAGGGCGAACCCTACACGGTGCGCAGCGTGCGGCTGGCCGGTGAACTGCTCGAGCTCGAGCCGCAGCTGCAGAACCTCGTTCAGATCAAGGAAGGCGAAGTCTTTTCGGCTACCAAGACCAACAACACCGTAAAGGCCATTTCCGAGTACCTGGGCAGCCTGGGGTATGCCTTTGCCAACGTGAACCCCAATCCGGTGCTCGATCGCGACTCCCACGAGGCCGATCTCACGTTCTATGTTGATCCGGGCCGCCGGGTGTACGTACGCCGCATCGAAATCGGCGGCAATACACGCACCCGCGACGAGGTCATCCGCCGCGAATTCCGCCAGCAGGAAGCCGCGTGGTACGACTCGAACAGCATCCGCATGTCGCGCGACCGTGTCGATCGCCTGGGGTACTTCAATGAAGTCAATGTCAGCACCTCACCGGTTCCCGGCAGCCCCGACCAGGTCGACGTCAATGTCGACGTGAAGGAAAAACCCACCGGCCTCATCAACCTGGGTGTCGGCTACGGCTCGACCGACAAGGTGATTCTTTCGGCGGGCATCAGCCAGGACAACATCTTCGGCAGCGGCAACACGCTCTCGCTGAACGTCAACACCAGCAAGCGCAACCGGGCCCTGGTGGTCGCACACACCGATCCCTACTGGACAGTCGACGGCATCAGCAAGACCACTTCGCTGTACTACCGCCGTACCGAACCCTGGGACGCCCGCGATTCTTGGGGTGATTACCAGATCACGGCGTATGGCGGCGGCCTGAACTTCGGGGTACCCATTACCGAGTACGACCGCATCTTCTCGGGCATCAGCTTCGAACACAACAAGCTCAGCCGGCTCAGCGCCGACACGCCGCGCGCGTATCGCGACTACGTGAATGAGTACGGTGAAGGCACCAACTCGGTCATCTTCAACGTGGGCTGGTCGAAAGACACCCGCGACAGCGCCCTGGCGCCCACCAAGGGCTACTACGCGCGCCTGTCGGGCGATGTTTCCACCATGGATCTGCGCTACTACATGCTGCACGGGCAGTATCAGCATTACATTCCGCTCGGGCGCTCGTACACCCTTGCGTTCAACCTGATGGGCGACTGGGGCAAGACCTACGGCGGCAAATCGTTCCCGGTCATCAAGAACGTGCACGCCGGCGGCATCGGTACCGTGCGTGGCTACGAGGGCGGCTCACTCGGCCCGCGCGATATCGACACCAACGATTATCTCGGCGGCTCGCGGCGCCTGGTGGCCAACGCCCAGCTGTTCCTGCCGTTCCCCGGTGCATCGCGCGACCGTACCCTGCGCTGGTTCCTGTTTGCCGATGCGGGGCAGGTCAGCACTACGGGGGGCGGCACGTGTTATGCCGGTGTGAACAACCATGCGGTCGATCCGTGTGGCTGGAAGTATTCCGCCGGTATCGGCCTGTCGTGGGAATCGCCGCTCGGCCCGCTGCAACTGTCGTACGGTCGCCCGCTGAACGAGAAGGAAGGCGACGAGAAACAGGCTTTCCAGTTCCAGATCGGCACGGCTTTCTGAGTCGGCGCGTTTGATGGCACAATAATCATTTGATCTTCGCTCCTTGCAAGGTAGAGTATTCATGAAGTCTCAAATCGCATTAAAACTTTATGCGCTGTCCCAGCGTGTCGGTCGCAGTCAAAGGGCCTGGGTTCTCGCTTCGGCTCTGGCGGTCGGAGCGGTGGTTGCCGTACCGGCGCCCGTGCAGGCACAGGGCACCAAAATCGGCTTTGTGAGTACCGAACGCATTTTGCGCGATTCCAAACCTGCCAAGGCGGCACAATCCAAGATCGAATCCGAATTCAAGAAGCGCGACGACGAACTCCAGCGCCTCGCGAACAAGCTGCGCACCGAAGCGCAGAAGTTTGACAAAGACGCGCCCGTGCTCTCCGAATCCGAGCGCATCAAGCGCCAGCGCAGCCTGGCTGACCTCGATTCCGACCTGCAGCGCAAGCGCCGCGAGTTCCAGGAAGACTTCAACCGGCGCCGCAACGAAGAGTTCTCGGCCATCGTTGAAAAGGCGGATGCTGCAATCAAGCAGATCGCCGAACAGCAGGGCTACGACCTCATCATTCAAGATGCCGTCACGGTCAGCCCGCGGGTCGACATCACCGATCAGGTGCTCAAGGCGCTGGGCGGCTGATCCGCCATGCCCGTATTGCTTGCGCCGGAAAAGGCGGTACCGCTCAAGCAGCTGCTTTCCGAGGCCAACGTCGTTGGCATCGATTGCAACCCCGCACCGGGGCACGACTGGCAGGGCGGGCCGCTCATCCGGGGGCTCGGCTCGCTTTCATCGGCGGGCCCAGACGAAATCAGTTTTCTGTCCAACCCGCGCCTGCGCGATCAGTTGCCGGCCTGTCAGGCCGCGGCGGTCATCATCACGCCGGCTGTCTGGGAATCCACGCTGCGCGATCAGGCACCGGCGTTCATTCCGGTGCTGTGCAGCGAACCCTACCTGCTGTATGCGTTGCTGGCACAGTGGTTTGATCGTCACCGCATCGCGGGTCTCGAGCGGGGCATACATCCCACTGCCGTCATTGCGCCCACGGCGCAGATCGGCGACGGCGTCAGCGTCGGTCCGCATTGCGTCATCGAAGATGGCGTGCGCATCGGCGCCGGTTCGCGCCTGGGGCCCCATTGCGTCATTGGCGCCGGTTCCGTGCTGGGCAGCGACTGCCTGCTGCATGCCCGCGTGACGCTTTACCACGGCGTCACCGTGGGTGATCGTGCCATTCTTCATTCGGGCTGCGTGCTGGGTGCCGACGGCTTCGGGTTCGCACCCGATCCGCGCACCAAGGGCGCGTGGGCAAAGATCGCCCAGCTGGGTGGCGTGGTCGTGGGCAACGACGTCGAAATCGGGGCCAACACCACGGTCGATCGCGGTGCGCTCGAAAACACGGTGCTGGGTGACGGCGTCAAGCTCGACAACCAGATCATGATCGGGCACAACAGCCAGATCGGCGACCACACCGCCATGGCCGCCTGCGTGGGGGTGGCCGGTTCCACCATCATCGGCAAGCGGTGCACGCTGGCCGGTGCGGCCATGACGGCCGGTCACATCACGCTGGGCGACGACGTTCACGTCTCGGGCGCTACGGCCATCACCTCCAGCATCCACAAACCGGGGCGCTATACTGGCGTGTTCCCGTATGCCGAGCATTCCGACTGGCAGCGTAATGCAGCCGTACTTACGCAACTGAGTGCACTGCGCAAGCGACTTCGCGCCCTCGAGCGCCAGCTCGACGCCGATCCGGAATGACCCTTCAGTCCATCATTACACGCCAAACCCATGCAGGAATCGCAGAAAATAGAACTTGACATCAAGCAGATCATGGAACGCCTGCCGCATCGTTACCCGATGCTGCTGGTCGACCGGGTGCTCGAGATGGTGCCGGGCAAGCACATCGTGGCAATCAAGAACGTCACACTGAACGAACCGTTCTTCACCGGCCATTTTCCGCATCACCCCGTCATGCCTGGCGTGTTGATCATCGAAGCCCTGGCGCAGGCCTCGGCGCTGTTTTCGTTTGAGGGTGACAGCGGCGTGAACCCCGCCAACCCGAAAATGGCGTATTACCTGGTGGGTGTCGACCAGGCCCGCTTCCGACGGCCGGTCGTGCCGGGTGACCAATTGCGGCTCGAAAGCACGGCTGAAAAAATCAGCCGGTCGATCTGCAAATACGCGACGCGGGCAACGGTAGACGGCCAGCTGGTGGCCGAGGCCAAGATCATGTGCGCCATCCGTATTCTGGAAGACTGATATGGCCGGCAGGATACACGCCACCGCGATCATTGCGCCGGGGGCAGAGCTGGCTGAAGACGTCGAGGTCGGCGCCTACAGCATCATCGGCCCGAACGTCAGCATCGGGCCGGGCACCACCGTGGGTCCGCACTGCATCATTGACGGGCACACGCGCATCGGTGCGAACAACCTCTTTTACCGGTATTGCTCGATCGGCGGCATGCCGCAAGACAAAAAGTACCGTGGTGAACCCACGCGACTCGAAATCGGCGACGGCAACACGGTACGCGAATACGTCACGATCAATACCGGTACCACGCAAGACGTGGGTGTCACGCGCCTGGGTGACGACAACTGGATCATGGCGTACGTGCACATTGCGCACGACTGCCAGATCGGCTCGCACACCATTTTCGCCAACAGCGTGCAGCTGGCCGGTCATGTGGTGATCGGCGACTGGGTGATTCTGGGCGGCATTTCCGCCGTGCACCAGTTCGTGCACATCGGTGCGCACAGCATGATCGGCGGCGCCAGTGCCATCCGGCAAGACATCCCCCCCTACATCATTGGTGCCGGCGATCCGTTTCGCCCGGTCGGCATCAATTCGGAAGGCCTGCAGCGGCGTGGCTACGATGCCGAGACCATTTCGGCGATCAAGGAAGCCTACAAGCTGCTGTACAGGCGCAATCTCAAAATCGACGAGGCGGCGGCCGCCATGCGCGCGCTGCAGAAGGAACGCCCGGCGGCGAGCCAGGCGATCGATCTGCTGGCTTCGTTTCTGGAACGGCCCGGACGGGGCATCGTGCGCTGATGCCGCTGCGAGTCGGCCTGGTAGCCGGGGAACCTTCGGGCGACTTGCTGGCCAGCCGCGTGATCAGCGGGCTGCAACAGGCAGCGCCCGGCGCCGTGTGCGAAGGCATAGGTGGCCCGGCCATGCAGGCCGCCGGCTTCGATGCCTGGCATCCCATGCACGCGCTCACCGTGTTCGGCTACGTCGACGCCTTCAAGCGGCTGCCCGGTCTGCTGCGCATCTATGGCGACGTGCGGCGCCGCTGGGAATCATCGCCCCCCGATGTATTCGTGGGGGTTGATGCGCCCGACTTCAATCTGCGCCTGGAAGAACGTCTCAAGGCCGCCGGCATTCCCACCATTCATTTCGTGGGGCCTTCGATCTGGGCCTGGCGCTACGAACGCATCGAGCGAATCCGGCGTGCGGTGTCACACATGCTCGTGCTGTTTCCATTCGAGGTCGAGATCTACCGGAAGGAGGGCATACCCGTCACCTGCGTCGGGCACCCCCTGGCCGCGAACATTCCCATGCGGCCCGACCGCCTGGCCGCGCGGGCGCGACTGGGCCTTGACCCGGATGCGCGCATCCTTGCCATTCTGCCCGGCAGCCGCAGCTCCGAAATCCGGCAGCTTGCCCCCCGCTTTCTCGAAGCGGCCCGCATCCTGCTGCGCCGTGACCCCGCGCTCAGGTTCGTCGTACCCATGGTCAATGCAGAGCGCCGCCGCGAGTTCGAAGCGTGCTTGCGCGAGGTGCCTTTGCCGAATTGCCACATCATCGACCGCGCGCCAGAGCCCGCCGAAGGGCAGGCCGAGCATGGCGGTGCGTGGCCCGCGGCCTGGCATGTGATGGAGGCGTCAGACGCCGTGCTGGTGGCGAGCGGTACCGCCACGCTGGAGGCCGCGCTGTTCAAGCGACCCATGGTCATTTCCTATGTCCTGACGCCGCTCATGCGCCGTATCATGGAATGGAAATCGGGCCAGTCGCGTCCGTACGTGCCCTGGGTGGGGCTGCCCAATGTGCTGGCGCACGACTTCGTCGTTCCTGAATTGCTGCAAGACGACGCGACCCCTGCGGCGCTTGCCGAAGCCAGCTGGCGCGCCCTTACCGATGCGCAGTACGCGGCATCGGTCGAACAGACCTTTACCGACATGCATCGCAGCCTGGCGCTCGATACGGCACAGCTCGTGGCCCAGGCCATACTCACGGAGGCCGGTCGTGTACCCTGACGACATGCTGTTGCACGACGTGCATCCACGCGTTGAACCGTCGCTCATGGACGACCTCTTTGGGCGGGTGGAACAGCCGGGCATCCGCGTGGCCGGCGTTGATGAAGCGGGTAGGGGGCCGCTGGCGGGGCCGGTGTTTGCCGCGGCGGTCATTCTTGATGACTCTCGTGTCATCGACGGCCTGAATGATTCAAAGAAGCTGGTTGCCACGCGCCGCGAAGAGCTGGCTCAGCTGATTCGCGAACGGGCGCTTGCGTGGTGCATTGCCAGTGCAGGGGTAGACGAAATCGACCGGCTGAACATTCTTGGCGCCACCATGCTGGCCATGCGTCGCGCCTGCGAAGGGCTGCAGCCCGCGGCGCAACAGGTGCTGGTCGACGGCAACCAGGTGCCTCCCGGGCTGGCGTGCACCGCGCAGTACGTGATCGGGGGTGATGCGCGCGTGCCGGCGATCTCGGCGGCATCGATCCTGGCGAAGACCGCGCGCGACGCTTATTGCCTCGGAATGCACCGGCGTTTTCCTGACTACGGTTTCGATCAGCACAAGGGCTACGCCACGGCGCTGCACCTCGAGCGCCTGCGCGCGCTTGGGCCTTGCGCAGAACACCGACGCAGTTTTGCACCCGTGAAGCGCTGCTTCCATGGCGAACCCGTCACGGAGCCGTACCTGCTGTAGTCAATCACCCCGGCCTAAAGGCCGAGGCTTGTGGAGCTAACGCTTCGCAAGTCTGAGATTGACCAGACCGAGTGCCGCAAGGCGCTACGTTGTCAGTAAGTCAGAAGACCCACCCTG
>JAUZQE010000025.1 GCA_030733815.1 Yanghanlia caeni | reverse complement strand
CGAAGCGACTCATTCCGGCTCGATGCCGGGGTGGGCGCAGTAGGAATCCACCGACTTTAGGCGGGGGAGGATGTCAAACCTGTCACATCTCGCTGCGGTGCCGCTTGAAATCGGCGCCCGACGCGATACACTGGACGCATCAGAAACAAAAAAGGAGGTCGCAACACACCAAAAAACCGGCGCATAAAACCGCGCCACAACCCCTTTCTGTAGGAGCGTTTATATGAACCTGAGCATCAGTGGTCGTCACCTCGAAATCACCCCTGCAATCCGCGAATACACCATCAACAAGATGGGTCGCATCGGTCGCCACTTCGACAACGTCATCGACACGCAGGTCATGCTCTCGGTCGAAAAACTTCAGCACACCGCCGAAGTCACGGTTCGCCTCCCGGGCAAAGACATCCATTGCGAAGCCCGCGACGAAAACCTGTACGCATCCATTGATCTGCTGGCCGACAAAATCGATCGCCAGGTCATCAAGTACAAAACCAAGCTGCAAAACCACGCTCATGAGCCCATCAAGCGGCAGGAAGTGCCCGCCGAATAAAAGCGTTGCTGCACGCCATGCCTGAACGAGGCCTCGACCACCTGGTGGTTCGGGGCCTGGGGTTTTTTTGTATGTTGCAAAGCAATAAACATATAATGACCGCATGAACCTCATGTCGCGTATCCTGCCGCCTTCCAACGTCGTGCTCGACCTCGCCGTAACCAGCAAAAAGCGTGCGTTCGAACAGGCCGGCCTACTCTTTGAGAACAACAACGGCATCGCGCGCACCGCAGTGTTCCAGAGCCTCATCGCCCGTGAACGGCTCGGCTCCACTGCTCTTGGCCATCAGGTTGCCGTGCCGCATGGCCGCATCAAAGATCTTCGCGAACCCTGCGCGGCATTCATCCGGCTTACCGACCCCGTGCGCTTCGACGCCACCGACGGCCGGGCGGCCAATCTTCTGTTCATACTGCTCGTACCCGAAAACGCCACGCAGACCCACCTCGAACTGCTGGCCGAAATCGCGCGGCTCATGTCCGACGCCGACATCCGTCACGCCCTGGCTACCGAAACCGATCCGGCCGTCGTACACCAAATTCTCACCCGCCCGCCCACTCAGGGGTAGCGCCATGCTTACGCTGCAAGAACTCGTTGCCGACAATGCGGAACGCATCAACTTCAAGTGGATTGCCGGCGAACAGGCGGCAGCGCAGGCCATAACCAACAACCTCGGGCGTGCCGGGGCCGACCTCGTCGGTCACCTCAACCTCATTCACCCCTCGCGCGTTCAGGTGCTCGGCGCCGAAGAACTCGCTTACTACACCAATTTCGATGCGCAGCGGCGCCTGCGTCTGCTCGAAGAACTCCAGGCCGGCGGCGTGCCCGCCATCCTCATTGCCGAAGGCCTGCAGGCACCCGACGGGCTGCGCGACTTCTGCGAAGCCAATGCCATACCCCTGCTCGGCACGCACATCGATGCGGCCCAGCTCATCGACCTGCTGCGCATCTACCTCGGCAAGCGCCTCGCACCCAAAACGCTCATGCATGGCGTCTTTCTCGACGTACTGGGCGTGGGCGTGCTCATTACCGGTGAATCCGGGCTGGGCAAAAGCGAACTGGCGCTCGAACTCATCTCGCGCGGGCACGGCCTCGTGGCCGACGATGCGGTCGAACTCTCGCGCATCGCCCCCAGCATCATCGAAGGCCATTGCCCCCAGCTGCTACTGAACCTGCTCGAGGTACGCGGCCTGGGGCTGCTCGATATCCGCACCATCTTCGGCGAAACCTCGGTGCGCCGCAAAATGAAGCTCAGCCTCGTGGTGCACCTCATCCGTTCCACCCCTGAAAGCTTCGAGCGCCTGCCCATGCAGGATCAAACCCAGGAAATCCTGGGTGTACCCATCCGCCGCGTCATGCTGCAGGTGGCGGCCGGGCGCAACCTGGCCGCGCTGGTCGAAGCCGCCGTGCGCAACACCATCCTCACCCTGCGCGGCATCGACACCATGGGCGAGTTCATCGAACGCCAGGCGCTGGCGATCATGGAAAACAGCCGCAAAGATTGAAACGGCCTGCCGGCGCGCCGCCCGCGGGCGCAGCGCACATGCGACACGCGTTACCGACGTAAAACTTGCGTTTGGTACCATAGGCGGCAGTGTTCGCCAGATGGCGTGGCACCGAGCATCCACCTAGACGGCATCTATGCACAACATCGTTTTACTTACTGGCATTTCCGGTTCAGGCAAGTCCGTCGCCCTGCGTTTGCTGGAAGACACCGGCTATATCTGTGTCGACAACCTTCCTGTGCGCTTTCTGCAGGAATTCATCAACAGCACCCGCGAACAGGGCATCGAGCGCGTGGCGGTCGCCATCGACGTGCGCACGGTGGGCGAGCTCGACGATCTGCCGCCGGTCATTCAGGCCATGCGTGCTGGGGGAACCCCGTTCCGGGTAATTTTCCTCGATGCCAACGATCACACGCTGCGGCAGCGCTATTCCGAATCGC
Source organism: Yanghanlia caeni (assembly GCA_030733815.1). Taxonomy (GTDB): domain Bacteria; phylum Pseudomonadota; class Gammaproteobacteria; order Burkholderiales; family Burkholderiaceae_B; genus Yanghanlia; species Yanghanlia caeni. The sequence continues at coordinate 37,464 of JAUZQE010000025.1, read as the reverse complement.
GCCGCCGCCACCCGCTCACCGATCGGCTTGCCCAGCGCCTGGGCCGTGTTCCCTCGTTGCAGGAATGCATCGATACCGAGCGCGAAATGCTTGCCCCGCTGCGCGAGCAGGAACACACCATCGACACCTCCGACCTCACGCCCGGGCAGCTGCGCGCCTGGGTGCGCGATCTGGTTCAGGCCGACCGGGCGCCCGTGGTGCTCACCTTTGAATCGTTCGCCTACAAGCGCGGTGTGCCCGGCGACGCCGACCTGGTGTTCGACGTGCGCTGCCTGCCCAATCCGCACTACGACCAGGCACTGCGCCCCTTCACGGGCCGCGATGCGCCGGTGGCCAAGTGGCTGTCGCAGTTCGGCAGCGTCGAGGCCATGATCTCCGACATTGCAGGCTACATCGAACGGTGGTTGCCGCTGTACATGCAAGATACCCGCAACTACCTTACGGTGGCGCTGGGCTGCACGGGCGGCAAGCACCGCTCGGTATATGTCACCGAAGAACTGGCGCGCCGCTTCGCCGAACACAGCCCGCTCATCCGCCACCGCAACCAGCCGCCACCAGAAATCCCATGAACGCCCTTGCCTCCGACGCCGCCTTGCGCGCCGGTACACGGCGTGGCCAGCCGCCTTCTCATGCGGGCGCGCCCAGTGGGGTGCCGCCGCATCGCGGCGGCGTGTCCCACCGGTTCCTGCTGATCATCGCGCTATGCCTGGCGGCGGTGCTGGTGGCCGGTTGCGGTTCGTCGCCGCGCAAGAGCAGCAGCACGTGGAGCGGAGGCGGCGGCTATTATAAAGACGACGGCCCCGGCGACAACATCCCCGCCAACATTCAGAACATTCCCGACGCGGTGCCCCGCATCGAGCCGCATAACCCGGCCAATCTGCGGCCCTACTCGGTCATGGGGCAGCGTTTCGTACCCGTCGGCCCCAATACGCCACTTCACCAGCGCGGTGTGGCGTCGTGGTACGGGCGCAAGTTCCACGGCAAGAAAACAGCCAATGGCGAAACCTACGACATGTACGCCATGACGGCCGCCCATCCCACCCTGCCATTGCCCAGCTACGCCCGCGTCACCCACGTGGCCAGCGGCCGCTCGGTCATCGTGCGGGTGAACGATCGCGGGCCGTTCCTGCGCGGCCGGGTCATCGATCTCTCCTACGCCGCCGCCGCCAAGCTGGGCATTATCGGCAAAGGCAGCGACGTGGTCACAGTGCAAGCCATTACGCACGCCGATATCCGGCGCGGGTGGAATGTGGCCTCGGCGCCCAGAACGCCCGTGGCGACGGCCGCCGCTCCCGTGCGCACCAGCCGCCCTTCAGCCGCCCCGGCACCCGCGCAACCCCCGCAGCCCGTCGTGCGCCAGACCATCGTGGCGCAGCCGGCATCCGGTGGCGCCACGCCCGCACGCGTCACGGTCACTCCGGCACCCGCTGCAGCCGTTGCCACGCACTCTGATATCGGCAACGCCGGGCCGGCCACCGGGCAGACCACACCCGATGCGCTGGCCGCCATCGCCGGCCAGGTTCCCGGCACACAGCCCGTTGCACCCGATATGGCGGCAAACGATCCGGGGCATGGGGAAGAAGTTCCCGATGCACTCGCCGCGCTGTCACATGAACCCCTCACGGTGGCCCCGGCTTCCCACGAGCAGCCCGCGGTCGCCGTGCTTTCAGAACAGCGCCCCGGTACCTCTTCACACGCGCAAACTGCGGTCGACGCACCGCGCACCCCGCAGCCCACGCTTACCGAAGCAGCCGCAGACGGCATCTACCTGCAGTTCGGCGCCTTCGCCAGCTACATCTCGGCCGACCGGCTCGCCAATCGCCTGAACGCGGAAATCGCCCAGGTGGAACACCGTAACGCACATATCAGCAGCAGCAACGACCTGCACCGCGTGCGCATCGGCCCGTACGCAAGCCGCACCGCCGCAGTGAACGCCGCCGTGCGCATTCAGGAAGCCACTGGAATGCAGCCCACCCTGGCGCAGCGATAGCCGCAACGATCGCGCGCATTTGCAACGCAACAGACTGCCCCTTTCCGGGGAGGCAGGCGCCGCAGATCAGAACTGAATGCGAGGCGCACTCATACCATTCCTAGGAACGTTTACCGCGTTGCAGCGCCAGCTCGTACAGCACGTCGCGCGGCACGCCGCTGACCTTCGCCGCCACCTTCGCGGCGTCGCGCACCGATACCGTTTCCAGCAGCGCATCCAGCAGGGCCGCCGTCTGCTCATCCACTGCGCCGGCCGCAGCCGCGGGCGCCTCGTGCACGATCAGCACGAACTCACCCTGATTGCGATGCGCGTCTTCGCTGAGCCATGCCTGCGCCTGGGCCAGCGGCAGGGTCTCGACCTGTTCGAAGCGTTTCGTCAGCTCGCGTGCGATCGTCACCTGCCGCGCGCCGCCGCATACAGCCAGAAGATCACCCACCGTGGCCTGCACACGGTGCGGCGATTCAAACATGAGCACCGGCGCCGGGCTGGCACACCACTGCTGCAGCCACTTGCGTCGCGCCCCGCCCTTGTGGGGCGCAAACCCCGCAAAGACGAAGGCGGGGTTCTCGTCGGACGTGACGCCGCTGGCCATCAGTGCCGCAATCACGGCGCTTGCGCCAGGCACCGGCACCACCGGAAAGCCCGCCTCACGCACCGCCCGCACGATGCGCGCACCCGGGTCGCTCACGGCCGGTGCGCCGGCGTCGGAAATCAGGGCCACGCGCTCGCCCGCTTCCAGCCGCTGCACGATCGCCTGCGCGGCGGCGGCCTCGTTGTGCCGGTGCGCCGCCATCAATGGCGTGTCGACACCCCAGGCATCGAGCAGCGGGCGGCTCGAGCGGGTGTCTTCCGCCGCAATCACGTCGCAGCGCGAAAGCGCCTGCCACGCACGCAGCGTAAGGTCGCCCAGATTGCCGATGGGAGTGGCCACCACGTATAGCGCGGGCGCCGGCCAATGCTGCGCCGCCACCCGGTCACTGAGACGTTTCCATGCCGTCGGGGCTTCCGTGTCGGGATTCGGGTCGTTCATACTGGGCTGTTTCCTGCATCTGAGGCAATTGATCGCCATGGCGCCGTCTCCCACCCAGCACACTGGTCACCGCTGCGAAGATCACGCCGCCATGTGGCTCGAACAAAGAGGCCTGCGCATTCTCGAGCGCAATCTGCGCTGCCGCAGCGGCGAAATCGACCTGGTGGCGCGCGATGCCGCGGTACTGGTGTTCGTGGAAGTGCGCCTGCGCCGTTCGGCACGGCACGGCGGGGCAGCCGCCAGTGTAAACCGCCGCAAGCAGCTGCGCCTGCTGCGGGCCGCGCGCTACTTTCTGCCGCACCTCACGCACCGGCACTTCGCGGGGCGCACGCCGCCCTGCCGCTTCGACGTCATTTGCATGCAAAACGGCGTTCTTCACTGGATACCCCATGCCTTCACGGAATAAAACGCGCTTTACCGGAATCGAAAAATGAGATAATCGCCGCTATGGACATGACCGCACACCTGGCTTCGCACTTTGACGATGCCATCGACACCTTCAAGGCCAGCGCACGCGAACTTGCCGAACCGCTGGCCGTGGCCGTAGAGCTGATGTTCGCGGCACTGGCCAATAACAACAAGATTCTTGCCTGCGGCAACGGCGGCAGCGCCGCCGATGCGCAGCACTTCATCGCCGAACTGGTGGGCCGCTTCGAACGCGACCGCCTGCCCCTTGCCGGCATTGCCCTGAACACCGACACCTCCATTCTTACGGCGGTCGGCAACGACTACGGCTTCAACGCCATTTTCGAGCGCCAGGTCAACGCGCTGGGCCAGCCGGGCGACATCCTGGTGGCCATTTCCACCAGCGGCAATTCCGGCAACGTCATCAAGGCCATCGAGGCCGCGCACGACCGCGAAATGACCGTCATTGCCCTCACCGGCAAGGGCGGCGGCGAAATCGGCGCCATGCTCACCAGCCACGATATCCATCTGTGCGTCCCGCACGATCGCACCATGCGCATTCAGGAAGTCCATATCCTGCTGCTGCACGCGCTGTGCGACGGCATCGACGCCCTGCTTCTCGGAGACACGCTGTAATGCCCTGCACACGCCCTTCCCGCCTGCTTCGCGCCGCGTGCGCACTCACCGTTCTCGCGGCCCTGTCGGGCTGCGGCGCGCTGGTGGTGGGCGGCACCGCCGCCACCACCGCCGTCGTGGCCACCGACCGGCGCACCGCCGGCGAACAGCTCGAAGACACCTCCATCGAAATGAAGGTCGGCGCCGAAATGCGCCGCATCTTCGCCGAAACGCCCGCCGTGCGCATCGTTCCGCATTCGTACGCCGGGCAGGTACTGCTGGTGGGCGATGTCCCGTCCGAAAAAGACAAGCAGCAGGCCGGCGAAGCCGCACAGAAGGTCGACAAGGTCGTGCGCGTGGTGAATGAACTGCGCGTGGGTCCCGTCACCCCCACCAGCGTGCGCACGAACGACACCTGGATCACCTCCAAGGTCAAGGCCGCCCTCATCAATACCAAGGAAGTACCCTCGCGCACCATCTCTGTCACCACCGAGCGCGGCATCGTCTATCTGCAGGGCCGTGTCACCCACACCGAAGGCGAACGCGCCGGCATCGTTGCCTCCGGCGTCTCCGGTGTCAACAAGGTAGTAAAATTGTTCGAGATCGTCTCGCCTGAAAGCGTGCAGCAACCGGCCGCCGGCTCATCGCAGCCTGCGCCAATCGAACAACCCGCCTCCCAATCCGACTCTTCCGGCGCGCCCGCCGACACCGGCGGCGCCCAAGCCATGCCTGTGCAATGAAAAAGATTCTCTTCGCCATCGTCGCCATCGTCGCCATTTCGGCTCTAGCCATGTGGCGAATGCCCACCGACGCCAAAACCGCGCCCGACGTGACCTTCACCACCATCACAGGTGAACAGGTCACCATGCAGGAACTGCGCGGCAAGGTGGTGCTGGTCAAATTCTGGGCCACCAGCTGCGTGACATGCGTGGCGCAAATGCCCGACAACATCAAGAACTACAACACCCTGAAAGACCGCGGCTACGACACCATTGCCGTGGCCATGCAGTACGATCCGCCCAACTACGTGAAGAACTTCGCCGAATCGCGTGAACTGCCCTTCAAGGTCGTGGTCGATGCCACGGGCGAGCTCGCCCGCGCCTTTGGCGACGTCAAGCTCACCCCCACGGCCTTCCTCATCGACAAGCAGGGCAACATCATCAAACGCTATCTGGGCAATTACGACAAAGAATCCTTCCTGGCCACCGTCAACAAGGCACTGGGCTGATCACTGACATGACCGACACGCTCGACACCCAACACTCCGCGACCGTCAAGGCAGAAGTCCTCTCCGAGGCGCTGCCCTACATCCGGCGTTTTCACGGCAAGACCATCGTCATCAAGTACGGCGGCAACGCCATGACCGAAACCCACCTGCAGCGCAGCTTCGCGCACGACGTGGTGCTGCTCAAGCTGGTGGGCATCAACCCCGTGGTGGTGCATGGCGGCGGCCCGCAAATCAACGCCGCGCTCAAGCGCATCGGCAAGCAAGGCACCTTCGTGCAGGGCATGCGCGTAACCGACGCCGAAACCATGGAAGTGGTGGAATGGGTGCTGGGCGGCCAGGTGCAGCAGGACATCGTCATGATGATCAACGAAGCCGGTGGCAAGGCCGTGGGCCTCACCGGAAAAGACGGCTGCCTGATCCAGGCGCGCAAGAAGCTCATGAACGACCCCGAACGCCCGGGCGAAACGCTCGACATCGGCTTCGTGGGCGACATCACCCAAATCGAACCGGCCGTGGTGCGGGCCCTGCAAGACGACCAGTTCATCCCCGTCATTTCCTCCATCGGCTACAACGAAGCCGACGGCCAGGCGTACAACATCAATGCCGACGTGGTCGCGGGAAAGATGGCCGAAGTGCTGGGCGCCGAAAAGCTCGTCATGCTCACCAACACGCCGGGCGTGCTCGACAAGAACGGCCAGCTGCTGCGCAAGCTCTCGGCCAGTACCATCGACGACCTGTTCGCAGACGGCACGATCTCGGGCGGCATGCTGCCCAAAATCTCTTCCGCGCTCGACGCCGCACGCAACAGCGTCAACTCCGTACACATCATCGACGGCCGCGTGCCCCACTGCCTGCTGCTCGAAATCCTCACCGATCAGGGCGTGGGCACCATGATCACTTCGCACTAGCGCGGGCCGGCGCGGCGCATGGTGCATTCCCGCATACCGCAGCGCGCCCCCGCCGCGCGCGGGCCGGCCGCGCCCGACAAACGCGGCAACCGCGCGCGGCGCAGTCTGCGCCGACCCGCCGGGCGCCCCGGGCCACACGAAACCGTATGGCTGTTCGACCTCGACAACACGCTGCACGACAGCTCGCACCGCATTTTCAAGGCCATCGATGGCGCCATGTCAGACGCCATGATGCGCCTGCTGAACGTCGATCGCGAACGCGCCGACGCGCTGCGCCTGGAGTACTGGCGCCGCTACGGCGCCACCGCCATCGGTCTGGAACGCCACCACGGCATCGCCGCCTCAGATTTCCTGCAAGCCTGCCACGACTTTGATGTAACGCCCCTGCTGCGCGCCGAGCGGGGCCTGGCCGGCATGCTGGCCCGCCTGCCCGGGCGCAAGATCGTGCTCACCAACGCCCCCTACAGCTATGCGTGCAAGGTCTTGCATGCCCTGGGCATCACGCAGGAATTCGAGGCGATCTGGGCCATCGACCACATGCGTCTGCAGGGCCGCTTGCGCTGCAAACCCTCGGTGGCCATGATGCGCCAGCTGCTGGCACGCCTACGCGTACCGGCGCATCAGGTGGTGCTGGTCGACGACACGCTCGCCAACCTGCGCAGCGCCCGCCAGGTGGGTATGCGAACGGTGCTGAGCCACCACCCCGGCACGCCGCACAATGCACGCCACCACGGTCGCAGCCCCTACGTCGACATGTGGGTGAACCGGGTGGGGGCGCTGCTGGCCAACGGCCACAGTCGGGTTCGTTACTGAGTGGTGGCGACGCAAACGCGTTCGCAAGGCGGTTACGCGCCAGAACCGCAACCCGCCTCGCCACACACCGCACATTCCGGGTCTTTCACATAACGCACGGTCTGCCACTGCATGGTCAGCGCATCGACGCACAGCAGGCGGCCCACCAGGGGCTCGCCCATGCCCGCCAGCAGCTTGATCGCCTCGATGGCCTGCATGACCCCCACCACGCCAACCAGCGGCCCCAGGACGCCCGTGGTGGCGCAGCGCAGTTCCTCGACGTCGTCGCCTTCGGGGAACAGGCAGTGATAGCAGGGCGCCTCGGCGCGGCGCAGATCGAACACGCTGACCTGACCCGAGAACCGGATTGCCGCACCGGACACCAGCGGCGTGCGTGTCGCCACGCAGGCGCGGTTCACGGCGTGGCGGGTGGCAAAGTTGTCGCAGCAGTCGAGCACCAGATCGACACGGCCCGCCCAATGCCCGAGGGCCGCGTCATCGAGCCGCCGGGTAATCGGCACGACCCGCACGTCGGGGTTCAGCGCCGCCAGCGTGCGCTGCCCCGATTCGGCCTTCGGCAGACCCACGGTGTCGGTACGGTGAAGAATCTGGCGTTGCAGGTTGCTGAGTTCGACGACGTCGTCGTCGGCCAGAATGATCTCGCCCACGCCGGCCGCCGCCAGATACAGCGCGGCAGGTGAGCCCAGGCCACCCGCACCCACGACCAGCACGCGTGCCGCGCTCAGCCGTTCCTGGCCTTCGATGCCGAATTCATCCAGCAGGATGTGGCGTGCGTAACGCAGAAGCTGATCGTCGTTCATGCCAGAAGAATACACCCGCCCCGGCCCTGCACGGGCCGCAGGCCACCGCCGCCCGCGCAGCGCCGGGGCTGTGCGGGCGGCGGCGTATCAGGGCTCGATGCGTTCCATGCCCTGCGGCGTGATGCGGTAGCGCTCGGTATTGAGCGGATCAATCCGCCTCATGGAGTTTTTTTTTTCGTCTCCCGAGCCCATTTTCTCGGGAGGAACCGGCACGCTGCCGGCGGCGCCTGACGAGGAGGCCGGAATATCCCGGCCGGCCCGGGCCGCCTCGCGTTCGGTCTTGGCCTTGGCGACCAGCGCCGGGTCGTTGCGCTGCACGGGGCGGCCTTCCAGGTAATTGATGGCCTGCTGCAGCTGGTAGTCGTCGTCGCCGCCGAATTCGAACATGCGCGCCAGGTCAACGGTGTTGTCCTCGTCGTCAGACAACGCGGTTTCGTCGAAATTGCCGTTCACCAGATGGCGCTGCAGGTCGGCCTCGCGCGGCAGGCGGAACAGGTTGCCCTGCGGGGTGTCGTCGACCGTGATGTCGGGCGTGACGCCCGTAACCTGAATCGACTGCCCGCTGGGTGTGTAGTAGCGCGCCGTGGTGAGCTTGATGCCGGTGTTCTCGCCCAGCGGCAGCACGCTCTGCACCGAGCCCTTGCCGAAGGTTCGGTTGCCCAGAATGGTGGCACGCTTGTGGTCTTGCAGCGCACCGGCCACGATCTCGGAGGCCGACGCCGAGCCCACGTTCACCAGCACCACCATGGGCACGGTCTTGGCCCAGCCGACCACGTCGGCCAGGTAGTCTTCTTCGCTGGAAATCATGTAATTGCGCAGGTAATCGGCCGGCTTGGCGTGGTATTCGCGGTTGGCCGACGGAATGCGCCCCTTGGTGGAAACCACCAGCACGTTGGGCGGCAGAAAGGCCGACGACACGGCAATGGCGCTGTCGAGCAGGCCGCCCGGGTCGTTGCGCAGGTCGAGAATCAGCGCCTTGGGCGGTTTTTCTGCGCCGAGTTCGCGCAGGTGGCGCACCAGATCGGGTGCCGTGCGTTCCTGGAACTGGGCAATGCGCACGTAGCCGATATCGTTGGGCAGCATCTTGCTGCGCACGCTGCGCACCTTGATGATGTCGCGCACGATGGTGAGCTCGAGCGGCTTGTCGCGCCCGGCGCGGCTGATGGTGAGCACGATGCTGGTTTGTGGCTCGCCGCGCATGAGCTTGATGGCTTCGCTGAGCGTCATGCCCTTGGTGGGCTTGCCATCGATGTGCGTGATGAGGTCGCCCGCCAGAATGCCGGCACGGAAGGCCGGCGTGTCTTCGATGGGCGAGATCACCTTGGGCTGGCCGTCTTCACTGCCGATTTCGATGCCCAGGCCGCCGAAGCCGCCCTGCGTGATGGCTTCCATTTCCTTGAAGGCATCGGCATCGAGATACGCCGAATGCGGATCAAGGTCGTCGAACATGCCCTTGATGGCATCGTTGATGAGCTTTTCATCGGTGACGGGCTCGACGTAGCTGGCCTTGATTGCGGCAAACACGTTGGCGAACTGCTGCAGTTCCTTGAGCGGCAACGGTTCGCCGCGCTGTGCGACAGCCGTAATGCCCACACTGAGAAGAATTCCGCCGATCGCTCCGATCAGCACCAGACTCAAACTGCGTACCCTGCGAGTGCTCATGCACATACCCGATTCATAGTGTTTTGGTTCGCGCCTGTGTGCGACGCCCCACGACATAGTAACGATACTAGCCGCCCAGCCATAACAGGGGGTTGACCGGCTTGCCCCCGTGACGTATTTCAAAGTATAGACCGGGCTCCACCTGCCCGCCCGTGGCGCCCACCGTTGCGATCGCCTCGCCCGCCGCCACCACGTCGCCCACTTCCTTGAGCAGGCTCTGGTTGTAAGCGTACACGGTAAGGTACTGTTCGCCGTGATCCAATATAAGCAGGTTGCCGAAGCCGCTCAGCCAGCCCGCATACACCACACGCCCGGGGGCCACGGCACCCACGCGCACGCCCTCGGCCGCTCGCAGCACGATGCCGCGCCACGTGCCGCCTTCGGGCCGTTCCATGCCGAAGCGCCCCTGCACCTCGCCGCGCACCGGGTACGGCAGGCCCTTGGCCAGCCCGTTCAGCGAGGGCGACGCCAGCGCCACTGCGGCGCCGGCCGGCGCGCCACGCTGCGCCTCGGCACCCCTTGGCGCGCCCTGGCTGCCGGTGGCCTGCGGGGCCGGATCCGCCGTGCCCGGCGCCACGCCTTCCACCCGCCCGGCAATGCGCATGCCCTGCTGCGCGCGGATCTCTTCGGCCGCACGCCGGGCTTCGGCCACCTTGCGCGCCTCTTCGCTGCGGCGCGCTTCTTCGGCATCGCGGGCGGCGGCCGCCCGGCGGGCCTCCTCGGCACGGCGCTGCTGGGCGAGGCGCCGTTCTTCGGCCTGCAGTCGTTCCTGCGCCAGCCGCTGCTCTTCGGCAAGCCGGCGTTTTTCCTCGGCAAGCCGTGCTTCCTCGGCCCGGCGCTTTTCTTCGGCCGCCCGGCGGGCTTCCTCGGCACGGCGTCGGGCCGCTTCTGCTTCGGCGATTGCCACACCCAGCGCGTCGACCAGCTCGCCCAGCCGCTGTTCGTTGCGGGCCAGACGCTCGGCCTCGCCGCGCTGCGTCTTCAGTTCGGTATCGATGCGCTGCAGCACGGCCAGGCGCTGCTTGCGCCGCTCATCGAGCTCGGCACGCCTGCGCGTGGTTTCGTCGGCAAGCTGCCTGAGTTCCTGTTCATGAGACCGCGCACTGGCCTCAAGGTTCGCAAGTTCATCGAGCGCTTCGCGCACCGCGCGCACGGCCTGCGCACGTGCCCGCGACACATACTCAAGATAGCCCAGTTCACGGGCAATATCTTGCGGGTCTTCCCCAGACAGCAGCGCGGCCCAGGGCGAAAGCCCGCCCGCGTACTGCGCGCGCAGCTGATCGGCCAGTTGCGCCTGGCGCTCGCGCAGCACCCCGGTTTGCGTGGTGATGCGCGCTTGCACATCCGTGAGCGCCGCCTGCGCCGCACGCGTATCGGCAGCCAGCGCTTCCAGGCGACGGTCGAGCTCGGAAATGGCCGTTTCCGATTCCTTCAGCTGCAGCGACACGTCGCGGCGCGACGATTCGCTGCCGGCGATGCGCTTCTCGAGCGCGCGCAGGCGTTCGCGCAGGGCGTCGCGCTCGCGGCGCGCCTCGGCCTGCTGGCGCTGCAGGCCGTCTTCTGCGGCGGCGGCCGCTGCCGCGCCCTGCCCCAGCAGAAGCGCAAGCGCGAATGCCGCAGCCGCAGCGCGATGCATGTCAGCTCTTGGCCTTGCCCTGGGCAGCGACGGCAGCCATTGCGGCCTCGATCTCGGCCGGGTCGCCCAGGTAATAGTGGCGAATCGGGCGCAGCTGTTCGTCAAGCTCGTACACCAGCGGCTGGCCGGTGGGAATGTTCAGGTGAACGATGTCGTCGTCGGAGATGTTGTCGAGGTGCTTGATGAGGGCCCGCAGGCTGTTGCCGTGCGCCGAGATCAGCACGCGGCGCCCCGAACGGATGGCGGGCGCGATGGATTCGTTCCAGAACGGCAGCACGCGCGCGACCGTGTCTTTCAGGCACTCGGTGGCCGGCAGCAGGGCCGGGTCGACCTTCGCATAGCGGCGGTCGAAGCGCGGATGGCGCTCGTCGGAATCGGCAAGCGGATCGGGGGCGATGGCATACGCACGGCGCCAGATCAGCACCTGATCTTCGCCAAACCTGGCGGCGGTTTCCGCCTTGTTCAGGCCCTGCAGCGCGCCGTAGTGGCGCTCGTTCAGCCGCCAGCTCAGGCCAATGGGCGTGTACATGGCATCCATGGCGTCAAGCGCGATCCACAGCGTGCGAATCGCCCGCTTGAGCACCGACGAATAGGCAAGATCAAACTCGTAGCCCTTTTCCTTGAGCAGCTCGCCTGCCTTGCGCGCCTGCTCGCGTCCGGTGTCGGTGAGATCGACGTCTGTCCAGCCCGTGAAACGGTTTTCCAGATTCCACTGGCTTTCGCCGTGGCGCATGAGCACGAGTTTGTACATGGTAAAAATCACCTGGGAAGTTAATAATCTGGGTCCATTTTATAATCGACTGATTCTGCCCTTCATCTTTGGCGTTTTTTGCGGAACACACCGTGGACTTTTTCACCGACCAGACCAACATTCTGCTCATCATCGTCGTCATCACCTCGGCGGTGGCGCTGGCGCTGCCCAGCTTTCTGAACCGTGGCGCACGCCAGCTCGGCGTCAACGACGCGGTCAAGCTGGCCAACAGCCGCGACGGCCTGTTCCTCGACATCCGCAGCGCAGATCACTTCAAGGCGGGTGCCGTGCCGCAGTCGCGCAACGTGCCGGCGGCCGACCTCAACAACAAGCTCAACAGCCTGCCCAAAGACAAGCCCATCATCGTGGTCTGCGAGCGCGGGCGCACCGCCGTGGGGGTGGTGCAGAACCTGAAGAAAAACGGGTTCGAAGAGGTCTACTGCCTGCAGGGTGGCCTGGCCGCCTGGATCGAGGCCGGCCTGCCGCTCACCAAGAAACACTAAGCAAGGAACATCATGGCGAAAGTTTCGATGTACACCACGGCCGTATGCCCGTTTTGCGTACGCGCCGAAATGCTGCTCAAACAGCGCGGCGTCACTGAAATCGAAAAAATCCGCATCGACCTCGACCCGGAACAGCGCGCAATCATGATGCAGCGCACGGGCCGGCGCACGGTGCCCCAAATCTATATTGGCGACACACACGTGGGCGGCTACGACGATCTGGCCGCGCTCGACCGCAGCGGCGGGCTCAAACCCCTGCTCGAAGGCTGAGCCGCAACATAACGAACCGGGCCCGCATGGGCCTGCCGCCCTTCACATTCATGCGGGGTCGAACCGGCCCCGCGGCTTTTACCACCAGAGGAAGAGATTCATGGCCGAACAACCCAACAGCCAAGAGAAAGCCCCCAGCTTCTCGATGCAGCGCACCTACCTGAAGGACCTCTCGCTCGAGATGCCCAATGCGCCGGCAATCCTGCTCGAGCAGGAAGGCCCCACCGTCGAGGTACAGCTGAACGTCGGTGGCCAGCGCCTGGCCGAAACCATTTTCGAAACCAGCGTCACCGCCACGGTCACCACCCGCATCAACGACAAGGTGCTGTACCTGGTCGAGGCCACGCAGGCCGGCATCTTCGAAGCCGCCAACATTCCTGCCGAACAGCTCGATCCGCTGCTCGGCATCGTGTGCCCCACCATGCTGTACCCCTACCTGCGTGCCAACGTGGCCGACGCCATCACGCGCACCTCGCTGCCGGCGCTGCACCTGGCCGAAGTGAACTTCCAGGCGCTGTACGAACAGCGCATTGCCGAACTGCAGAAGCAACAGCAGCAGGAACAGCCGTCGGGCTCGGGCCTGTACGTACCGCCCGGCGCCAAGACCAACTAGCGCCATGAGCGCCGCCGCCTTGCCGCCACGCGTTGCCGTACTGGGCGCCGGAAGCTGGGGCACGGCGCTCGCCGCGTTGGCCTGCATGCAGGCCGACACGCTCATCTGGGCGCGCCGCCCCGAGGCCGCCCACGAAATCGCCTCGCAGCGGCGCAACGCACGCTATCTGCCGGGCATCACGCTGCCCGCCGGCCTGCGTGCCACCAGCGAATTCAACGACGCCATCGCGCACGTCTGCGCGTCTGACTCCGACGCCCTCATCATTCTTGGCGTGCCCGTTGCGGGCATGGCCGACGCCTGCGCGCGGCTTGCCGCCGCATTGCAGGGCCGCAGCCACGCCCCCCTGCACGTGGTCTGGACATGCAAGGGCATGCAGCCCGACACCGGCCTGCTGCCGCACGAAGTCGCCTCGGCCGCGCTGGGCGGCCTGCCCGGCGTGTCGCTGGGCGTGCTTTCGGGGCCGTCATTCGCGCTGGAAGTCGCCCGCGGCCTGCCTGTGGCGCTCACCATCGCCAGCACGCAGCCCGCAACCGGCAACGCCGTTCTGGTCGCCCTGCACGGCCAGCATTGCCGCATCTACACCAGCGACGACGTCATCGGCGTCGAAGTGGGCGGCGCACTCAAGAATGTCATGGCCATTGCCTGCGGCATTTCCGACGGCCTGGGCCTGGGCGCCAACGCGCGCGCCGCGCTCATCACCCGCGGCCTGGCCGAGATCCAGCGGCTCGCCCAGGCGCTGGGTGGCCGTGCCGAAACCGTGCAGGGCCTTACCGGCCTGGGCGATCTCGTGCTCACCGCCACCGGCCCCCTGTCGCGCAACCGCCAGGTGGGGCTCGCCATCGGCGAAGGGCGCAGCCTGGAAGACATACTGGCCGGCGGCATGACCGCCGAAGGCGTGCGCTGCGCACGCGCTGCGCTGGCGCTGGGCGTGCGCCACGGCGTCGAGCTGCCGATCACCGCGGCGGTGTGCCGCGTGCTGTTCGAAGGGCAGGCACCGCGTGCCGCCGTCGCCACGCTGCTGGCGCGCGATTCCCGCCCCGAATCCCCCAACTCCTACCGTTGAACGAGGTTTCTCCATGGCCCGTCATTCCATCACCCGCCGCCGGCTGAATCTGTCTGCGCTCGGCCTTGCCGCACTGCTTGCATTGCCGCTAGGCGCCCAGGCCGCCGACACCTGGCCCTCACGCCCCATCACCATGGTCGTTCCGTTCCCGCCCGGGTCTTCGCCCGACACACTGGGCCGCATGGTCGCCGAGCCGCTGGCGCAGAAGCTGGGCCAGCCGATCGTGGTGGAAAACAAGCCGGGAGCCGGCGGCAACATCGGCACGCGCCTCGTCGCACAGGCAAAGCCCGACGGCTACACCATTCTGCTCACCATCAACGGCCCCATCGTCACCGCCCCCGCGCTGTACAAGAGCACGCTGGGCTACGACCCGGAATGCGACCTGCAGGTGGTGAGCATGATCGGCACCAGCCCCAACGTGCTGGTGGTGCCCGCCGACGCCCCGGCCGACAACGTGCAGCAGTTCGTCGAACGCGCAAAGGAACGCCCCGGCGAGCTGAACTACGGCACAGTGGGCCCCGGCAGTTCTTCACACCTGGGCATGGCCATGCTCGAGCAGGAGGCGGGCATTTCCCTGCTGCAGATTCCGTACACCGGCTTCCCGCAAGTCATCACCTCGATTGTCGCAGGCGACGTGCACGCGGGCTTCATGGTGCCGGGTGTCGCCATGCCGCAGGTCAACGCCGGCAAGGTGAAGGTGCTGGGCATCACCAGCCTGGAAGAAAGCGACGTGCTGCCCGGCCTGCCCACCGTGGCATCGCAGGGCTACCCGGGCTTCGAATCCATTTCCTGGGACGCCCTGTTCGTGCCGGCCGGCACACCGCCCGAGATCGTCGAAAAGCTGAACAAGAACGTGCTCGAGGTGCTGGCCATGCCCGAGGTGCAGGAAAAGATGGCCACCCTGTACTTCACGGCCGCACCCACCACCCCGGCTGAGGCCGAAGAAATGATTCAGGCCGAAAAGAAGAAGCTCACCGCGCTGATCGAAAAGCTGGGCATCACGCTCGACTGATCATTGCCCGCCGGCGTAATCGGCCTGGCGCCACGCCTCGAACACCGTCACGGCCACCGCATTCGAAAGGTTCAGACTGCGCTGGCCGGGGCGCATGGGCAGGCGCAGCCGCTGCCCCGGCCCGAAATGGCTCAGCTCGGGCTCCGACAGCCCGGCCGTTTCGCGCCCGAACACGAACACATCCCCCGGCTGCAGCGCCACACCTGCAAAGCTGCGCGCCCCGCGCGTGGTCATCGCAAAGCGCCGCTCTGCGGGTGCGCCCGTTGCGGCCAACGCCTCGGGCAGCGTGTCGTGCACCTGCATGCGCGCCCACTCGTGGTAATCCAGGCCCGCGCGCCGCAGCCGTGCGTCATCCAGTTCGAAGCCCAACGGCCGCACCAGATGCAGAAACGCACCCGTATTGGCCGCCAGCCGGATCACGTTGCCGGTGTTGGGGGGAATTTCGGGCGAAACCAGAACGATGTGGAACATGAAGGAAACGGAACGCGCAAACGGAGCAAAAGTGCAATTATCGCGCGTCCGGGCGGAAAGCTTATGGCGTGGCCGGTAACGGGTTGTGGGCGCAGCGTCGCAAAGCGCCGGAACCCGGCTTCATCGTGTACGGCATTCGCCGCGCTGCAACGGCGTGCGGGCGGCCACCGCGCACCAGACCCGGGCGGCGCCCGCCGCCTTGAGCACGCCGGCCACGGCGTGCAGTGTGCTTCCGGTGGTCATCACGTCGTCGACCACCAGCATGGCCCGGCCCGCCACCGGCATGGCGCAGGCATACAGGCCGGCCACACCGGCACGGCGCTCGTGCCGGCTCAATCCTTTCTGGAAACCGCCTTCGCGCACCCGGCGCAGCACTTGGGGGCGCCAGGACAACCCCAACCGCAGCGCCAGATCGCGGCCGATTTCGGCAGCCGGGTTGAAACCGCGCACCGCCAGCGCCCGACGGCTGGCCGGCACCGGCACGACCCAGACGGGCTGCTGTCGCCCAGCCCCGGGAACTGGCGGTGTGTACGAGGCCACGGCCCTGCCCCCTGTAGCTGACGCCTTCGACTGCGCAACCGGCGTGGCGTCGCCCATTGCCTTCCCTGACCCCCCGCTGGCGCCCAGAGAACATTCCGGCACCGCCCGCACAACTTGTTCATGGCAGAGGATATCGCGCCGGACCCGGTCGGCCATCAGTGCCGCCAGCACCGGCGCACATTCGAAGCGCCGCTCGCGCTTCAAGCGGTGCACCAGCAGTTCGCCCGGCCAGTCGTAATCGAAAGCGGCCACCGCGCGATCGAACGCAGGCGACAGGGCGGCGCAATCGGGACAGTGCGGCGGGGCTTCGTGAACGCCCGACTCGGAATCACATTGCTGCGACGGGGCATCGTGCCCGCCGGAATCGACGGTGGAACGCCGCCGCACAGCCCCGGGGCCGCCCGGTTCATAACGCAAATCGCAGCGCTCACAGCGCCGTTGGCCCGTCATCGACCCGCACACGGCATCGCGACATACCTCACACAATGCGCCACGCGCGCGTTCACCACACAGCACACAGGCCACGGGCAGGAAATCGCGCACGCACCGGGCCCGACGCCACAGACTACGCAGCCCCGTTTCGCACGGCATGCCCATATAAGCCATAATGATGGTTTACCATTAGAACGTTAACCGCCATCTCACCACAGGCCGCCGCTCGGGCGCCAGTGCGGGTTCACGCAGATGTCACAGTCCACTTCCCTGCCCATCAACGCCCGCCACGTGCGCGTGCAGTTCAACCGTCGTGCGCCGCTCGACGAGGCCCAGTTCCTGTACGGGGAAATCGCCGCCCGCATGCTGCACCGGCTCGGCTACATCAAGGTGAATCCCGGCAAGCTGCTCGACGCCGGCTGCGGCGCCGGCCATGCCATCGAACCGCTGCGGGTGCGCTTTCCCGAAATGGACTACACCGGTCAGGACATCAGCCCCGCGCTGCTGGCCGTTGCCCGCGAACGCTTCCAGTCACGCCCCGGCCTGTGGCAACGGCTGCGCAACAAGCCCATGCGGCCGGTGAATTTCATCGAAGCCGACCTGGCCGAAAGCGGCCTGCCGCCCGAGACGTTCGACCTGGTGTGGTCGAACATGGCGCTGCACTGGCACCCCGCCCCGCACGACGTGCTGACCGAATGGCGCCGGGTGCTCAAGCCCGAAGCGCTCGTCATGTTTTCCTGCCTGGGGCCGGGCACGCAGGCCGAGATTCGCAAGGCGCTCGATGCCGCCGGCCTGCAAACGGCCACCCCGCCTTATGTCGACATGCACGACTTCGGCGACATGCTGATTGAACGCGGCTTTAGCGACCCGGTCATGGATCAGGAGATCATCACCCTGACCTACCGCAGCCCCGAAAAGGTGCTGAGCGACATGCACCTGCTGGGCGGCAACCCGAACCCGCTGCGACGCGCGGCGCTGCCCGGGCGCAACTGGCACCGGCGCCTGCTCGACGCTCTGGAGGCGCAGCGCGGCATGGACGGCACCATACACATAAGCCTGGAAGTGGCCTACGGCCATGCGTGGCGGGGCCTGAGCATGCGCGGGCCGCGTGGCGAGACGCGCATTTCCGTGAACGCAATCGGCCGCAGGCGGCCCGACGACGGCGGCCCCACGGTGCGGCCGCGCCAGCCGGGCGACCCCGAGCCAGGCGGCAACAAACCGGGCCAGTAACTGCATGAGCCGCTCAAGCGGCAGCTATTGCGAGGATTGGCAGCACAGCAGCGGTAGTTATTGCGCGCATTGGCAACACGGCACACCGCCCGATTCTGGCGGTGCAGACGCCGCTGGCGCAAGCGGCGTGATCAGTTCGATGAAGACGACGACGAAGACGACGCTGCGGCAAGGCTGCGGCGGCGCGAGGCGTCGATACCCAGCTGCTTGAGCTTGCGGTACAGGTGGGTGCGCTCGAGCCCCGTGCGTTCCGACACCCGGGTCATGCTGTGGTTTTCGCGGCCCAGGTGGTATTCGAAGTAGATGCGCTCGAACTCGTCGCGCGCATCGCGCAGCGGCTGATCGAGCGAAATGGCGGCGAGCGGCGAAACGTTTTCTGCGGCTGCTTCGGGTTCTTCGGCCGCAGCAGCGGGCGCTGCCGCCGCATTGCCTGCCGGGCGCTGACCCGGGCGTGGGGCGTCGCCCGACGCAGGCGCTGCCGCGCCACCCGCCGGGCGCACCAGCGCGGCGGAAATGGTTTTGAGCAGCTTCTGCAGCGTGATGGGCTTTTCAAGGAAATCGACCGCACCGATGCGCGTGGCCTCGACCGCGGTGTCGACCGTGGCGTGGCCGCTCATCATGATGACGGGCATGTTCAACAGCCCCTGGGCCGCCCATTCCTTGAGCAGGCTGACCCCGTCGGTGTCGGGCATCCAGATATCGAGCAGAACGAGGTCGGGCCGGAAATTCAGGCGCGCGGCGCGGGCCTGGGCTGCGTTTTCCGCCAGCTCTACCGTATGACCCTCGTCGTAAAGAATTTCGGACAAGAGCTCACGAATGCCAACTTCGTCGTCAACAACCAGAATTCTGGCCATAAAGCCTCACCTAACTAATTTTTCTCATTATCGTTTGCCTGAACGGCTACGTCCAGAGACGGTACCCGCCGGGCAAGACGGGTAAGAAGCAGCGAAACCCGCGCCCCGCCTTCACGCCGGTTTGCAAGGTCGATGCTGCCTCCGTGTTCTTCGATGATCTTCTTCACTATAGCAAGACCGAGACCCGTGCCGGTGACCTTGGTCGTGACATAGGGCTCGAACACCCGGTCGACCACCTGCGGCTCGAACCCCGGCCCGTTGTCGGCCACCGTGATGCGCACGGCCTCGTGTTCCTGCCCGTCGGCGCCCTGGGCGCTGACCAGCTTGGTCTGCACGCTGATGCACGCCTCGGCGGGCGAGCGACCCTGCGTGGCCGCATCGTGCGCGTTCGCAAGAAGATTATGTACCACCTGGCGCAATTGTGTTAGGTCGCCTTCCACTTGCGGCAAGTCCGGCGCGAAGTCCACCTCGAGCGCCACCGCATGCCCCGGTTCACCCACCATGCCTTGCACCGGATCCCAGCCGTAAAGCGTCAGCACTTCGCCGATGAGCTCGTTGATGTCGAGCGGCTGCATCTGCGCCGGCGGCGTGCGCGCGTATTCACGGAAGTCATCGACCATTTTCTTGAGCGACGCCACCTGATTTACGATGGTATTGGTGGAACGCAGCAGCATGGCCGCATCGTCTTCATTCAGGCGGTCGGCCAGCTTCATGGCCAGGCGCTCTGCCGAAAGCTGGATGGGGGTGAGCGGGTTCTTGATCTCGTGCGCCAGGCGTCGCGCCACTTCACCCCAGGCCACCGTACGGTTGGCCGATATCACCTCGCTGATGTCGTCGAACACCACCAGGTACCCGTTGCCGCGGCCGGCGACCTGCAGCGCCGTACCGCGCGCCAGCAACGTGACGACATGCTTGCGCGAAGCCGTATCCTGCCCCGAGACCTCGAGCTCGAACTGCTGCTGCCAGAACGGCCGCTCCGAGCCCACTGCCGCGTGTGCGGTGAAGGCCTGGCGTATGTGCTGCGACAGCGCAAACGCGCCTTCCACCGTTTCCAGCGGCCGCCCCTTCACCGAGCGCAGGTCCGTGCGAAGAATGGCCTGGGCCCCCTGGTTGAACATGGCCACGCGGAACTGCTCGTCGAACACCAGCACGCCGGATGACAGATTGCTCAGAATCGATTCCAGGTAGACGTTGCTGCGTTCCAGCTGGCTGCGGTTCTTTTCCACCTGCCGGCGGGCCTCGTCGAGCTGGCGCGTCATGGCGTTGAAGGAACGCGTCAGCTGGCCGACCTCGTCTTTCTGCGGTGGCTCGGGCAGTGGCCGGTAGTCGCCCACCCCCACTGCCTGCGTGCCGGCGGCCAGCGCCAGCAGCGGGCGCACCAGCCGGCGCGAAATCGCCAGCGCCGCCACCACCGCCGCAAACACGGAAAGCAGCAGTGCCATGGTCAGCGTAATGCCGTACAGCTTGCGCAGCCCCAGCCGCGAGAGCGCGAGTTCCTGATAATCGCGGAACCCTTCCTGCACCTGATTGGCATTGCGCGCCACACGCTCGGGTACCGGCTCGATCACCTGCAGCCAGCGCGTGTCGGGCGCCACGCCCAGCAGCGGCGCATACTGGTTCATGCCGTTGATCGGCACCACCACGCGCAGCTGCAGCGCGCCGGCCGGGCCGCCTTCCGCACCCGGCGCCGGTTCATCGAGCGCTTCGGCAGCCGAATAGCCTTTGGACACACGAATCTGGTTCATGACGTGGGGCGGGGGCAGGTCGGGCAGCAGCTGCCCGAAATCGCTGGTGGAAAACGCCACCAGCCGGCCGTTGCCCGTGAAGACCAGCGCTTCCGACACCCCGGTGCTTTCACGCAGGCTGCTGATGATGAACGCCATGTCCATATCGCTGCCGCTGCCCAGGCGCACCGCCATCTCGCGCGCACGCGCATCGAGATCGGCAAGCTGCGTGTCGAGCGCCGCGCGCCCCAGGTTCAGGCCCGCTTCCAGCGCGGTATCGACCCGCACGTTGAACCAGGATTCGATCGAGCGCGACATGAACTGCACCGACAGCACGTAGATGAGCACGCCGGGAAGAATGCCGATGAGCGTGAAGTACAGGGCGAAGCGCGAAGTGAGCCGCGCCCCGAACTGGCGGCGGCGCACCTGCCGCATGAGCCTTGCGGCCAGCACCACCACCCACGAGAGCATGGCGGCGGCCAGAATGCCGTTCAGGATCAACAGCACGTCGTACTGCTGCGCGAAACGCGAGGCGTTGCCCGTGGCCCACACCAGCAGCGCCAGCAGCGACAGCGCGCTGATCGCCGCAACGACCAGCGCAAGGCGCGAGACCCAGCGCACTAGCGCGGGAGCGCGTCGCTGGAGATCGAAAAGCTGAAGTCTTTCCATGGTGTAGAAAGAGACCAGGCGCTGCTGTTCAGGGCATCGACGCGAAACGGGCGCGCCAGAAGCGAGGTATCGAGCCGCACCCGCATGCGGCCGGTATACAGTTCGTCGGCGTCGAGCTCGGCCGCGGGCAGGATGTCCCAGCCGCGAATGCGGCGCACCATCAGCAGGGCGTCGTCGAGCGTGGCCTCGGGCAGCGAAAGATCGCCCGACCCGATGCGCCACTGGCGCGTGAGCGCGTTGTACACGACGCGCCAGGTGCGCTGCGTCTTCACCACGTCGCTGTCGAACCACCAGCGCCGCGGCCGTTTGATTTCCAGATCGGCGGTGAAGTACAGCGTGACCCCGCGCTCGGCAAAGTGGCGCAGGTCGTCGGACACCGGCAGGTGCACGTCGGCATCGATGAACAACCAGTCGTTTTCCAGCAGCGGCTCGATGCGCAGCACTTGTGGGCCGCCGTACTCGAACTCATCGGCCTCGGGTTGCGCCGCCTCGCCGTAGGGTTCGGCGGCACCGGCGCCCCCGGCTGCTGCGGCCCCCCCAACGGCTTCGGCGGCACCGGGCGCAACCGGTTCGGGCGCCGCAACGGGCAGAACGCCGGCCGCAGAGGCAGGCGCTGCATCAGCGTACGCAGAAGCGGGTGCCGCCGATTGCGCGTGCACCACGCCCTGCGCCAGCACAAAAAACAGAAGCAGCAGAGACCGCAACCCCATGACGACCCGAAACGCTCGCGAAAAGCTGACAACCGCCATTGTTGACGAGTCACCCCTTCTTGGCAAACAGCGCGTAGTAAAAGCCATCGCCCGTCACGGGAAAGGGCGCGTCGACGCCCTGCACGTGCGCGTGAGGCCAGATCGTGCGCGAACAGCTGTCGGCCGAGCCCACGGGAATGATCGGCAGAATCTGCCCCGGTGCGGGCAACCGCTGGGCATTGCCATGGCGGCGCATGAACGCCTGAGCCTGCAGTTCGCCTTCTTCAGGGAAGATGGAGCACGTGGCGTACAGCAGATGCCCGCCCGGCTTGAGCACGCCCCACAGCGCGTCGACGATGCGTCGCTGCAGGGCGGCCGTGCGCGCCAGATCGTCTTCGCGGCGCAGCCACCGTATGTCGGGGTGGCGCCGCAAAACGCCGGAAGCCGTGCACGGTACGTCGGCCAGAATCGCCTCGTAGGGTTCGCCGTTCCACCAGGCGTGTACGTCGGCGGCATCGGCGCACCGCAGTTGCACCTTGCCGCTCAACAGCCCCAGACGCTGCAGCGTATCGCTTACGCGCGCCAGCCGCTGTGCGTCGAAGTCGAGCGCGGTAAGCTGCAGGTCGGCCTGTTCGAGCAAATGGGCCGCCTTGCCGCCGGGCGCGGCACAGGCATCCAGCACATGCATGCCGTCGTGCACCGGCAGCAGGCGGGCCGCCAGCTGGGCCGACAGATCCTGCACCGACCACCAGCCTTCCTCGAATCCCGGCAACGCCTGCACCGGCCGCGGTTCGGCCAGCACCACGGCACCCGGCATGGGCGAAAACGCCTCGATACCGGCCGCATCGAACGCATCGAGCACCTGCTCGACGTGCGCGCGGCGCGCGTTTACGCGCAGGGCAAGCGGGCCCGGCCGGTCGGCCGCTTCCAGCAGCGCCTGCCAGTGTTCGGGGTAGGCCTGTTGCAGCCGTTCCACCCACCACTGGGGATGGTTGTATTGCGCTAGGGGATCGCGTAACGCCTGCGCTAAAATGGAAGGTCTTTCGCGCAGAAAACGGCGCAGCACGCCATTGACCAGACCTTTGAACGGTTTCAGCTTGCGGTGCGCCCCGGCGGCACGCACGGCCTGATCCACCACCGTATGCGGTGCATACACCGGCACCTCACGGCCCGGGCGGCTTTCAGCGTCGGGGTCGGTGGCAGCGGCAGCAGTTTCCAGCAGGGCCAGGGCCACGCGCAGCAGGGCGTCAAGCAGCGGGTTGGTGGGCTTGCGCGGCACCAGCGCCTCGCGCAGCGCGGTAGCCAGGCCCAGCCTGCGCATCACGTGGAACGACACGGCCTGCGCCGATGCCCGCAGCGCGGGGTCCGTGGCGGCCAGGCTGTCGGAAAGCGAACGCCCCGCCAGCACGGCCTGCACGTTCTGCGCCGCCGCAAGTAGGGTGTCTGAAAGCGAGATCCGGCCGGGCCGGGAAGGCGTATCCTGCACGTGCGAAAAAACCCGCAAAGACAAAATCGTATCACTTTTCACAACGCGCACAGCGCATAGAGGACATTCATGAGTTCCCCCAAAGTCGGCTTCGTCAGCCTCGGCTGCCCGAAAGCGCTTGTCGATTCCGAGCGCATCCTCACCCAGTTGCGCACCGAGGGCTACACCATCACGCCCGATTACGACAACGCCGACGTGGTGGTGGTGAATACCTGTGGCTTCATCGACAGCGCCAAGGCCGAATCGCTCGAAGCCATCGGCGAGGCCATTGCCGAAAACGGCAAGGTCATCGTTACGGGCTGCATGGGGGTGGAAGAAGGCCTGATCCGCGAAGTGCACCCTGCCGTACTGGCCGTTACCGGCCCGCAGCAATACGAGCAGGTGGTGCGCGCTGTGCATGAAGCGGCGCCGCCGCTGCGCGAGCACGACCCCTACATCGACCTGGTGCCGCCCCAGGGCATCAAGCTCACCCCGCGCCACTACGCCTATCTGAAAATTTCCGAAGGCTGCAACCATCGCTGCAGCTTCTGCATCATCCCGTCGATGCGGGGCGACCTGGTCAGCCGGCCCATTGGCGACGTCATGGGCGAGGCCGAGCGCCTGGTGAATGCGGGCGTGAAGGAACTGCTGGTGATCTCGCAAGACACCAGCGCCTACGGCGTCGACGTGAAGTTCCGCAGCGGCTTCTGGAACGGCCGCCCCATCAAGACCCACTTCACGCAGCTGGCCGAAGCCCTTTCACGCTTCGGCGTTTGGGTGCGGCTGCACTACGTGTACCCCTACCCGCACGTCGACGACGTCATTCCGCTCATGGCCGAAGGCAAGGTGCTGCCCTACCTCGACATCCCCTTCCAGCACGCCAGCCCCCGCATCCTGCGCGCCATGAAGCGCCCCGCCTTCGAAGACCGTACGCTGGCGCGCATTCACCAATGGCGTGAAATCTGCCCCGATCTCACCCTGCGCTCCACCTTCATCGTGGGCTTTCCCGGCGAAACCGAAGAAGACTTTCAATACCTGCTCGACTGGATGTCGGAAGCCCGGCTCGACCGCGTGGGGTGCTTTCAGTATTCCCCCGTGCAAGGCGCCAGGGCCAACGAACTGCCCGACCAGGTGCCCGACGAGGTCAAACAGGAACGCTGGGAACGCTTCATGGAACACCAGCAGGCGATCTCCACGGCCCGGCTTGCCCAGAAAGTGGGCCGCGAAATCGACGTACTGATCGATGAAGTCGACGAAGACGGCCCCATCGGCCGCTCCAGCGCCGATGCACCCGAAATCGACGGCAACGTGTTCGTCACGACCGAGCGCACGGTGCAGCCGGGCGACCTGATCCGCGTGCGGGTCACCGATTCCAGCGAATACGATCTGTACGCCGAGCAGATCGACTGACCGCGGCGTGCTGCACCCGCGGTTTAGAACGCCCAGCAGATCGACTGACCACAACGGGCGGCACCCGGGGCTTAGAACGCCCAGCGCAGCGCGGCCCAGGCCGCATGGCTTCGAGTGCCGCTTCCGTACAGGCCGGAATAGCGCAGCGACACTTGCATGTCCCGGGCCGGTTCCGCATTCAGGCCCAGACTGAGCACCGCCGCGTTACGGGTGAGCGGCACGCCCTGCGACGTGAAGCGGCGTGTCGCCAGGCCCGTACCGGCGCTTATGGAAGCGCCACGCGCGGCAGCGTTGGCGCCCGCAGCTGGGTAAGCGGCAAAGCGCTGCGTGCTTTCCACCCCGGCCGAACCCCATACATGCCGCCACCCCGCATCCGCCTCGAGTTCCAGCGGCCGGCCGCCCAGCTGGAACGCGTGGCGCACACGCCAGCCCAGCGTCGTGGCGTGCATGGAACCAGCCCAGGCCTGCACCTCGTGCGCGGCCGCCCCGCCTGATTCCTGAAACGCCGGCACCCGCAGGCGCACCCATGCATGACGCAGATACGGCCCGGCAGCGCGCAGTGCCGGAGCAAGCTCGAACATGGCCTGCAGGCTTCGACCGGTATGTGTGGCACCCAGCAAATCGTTCAGTGGCCCGGCCGACACGCGCCGATGACTGTCAATGCGGTGCCAGGCCCGCAGCAGCCCCAGGGTCACACGCCAGCTGTTCAGGCGCCCGTGTGCCACCAGCCCCGCATAGGCGCTGTCGATGCCCGCGCGCGCCTGCCCGGCCTCGCGCCGCAGCGTGGCCTGCTGTGCAGCCAGCACGCCGCCCAGTCGCCAGTTGCGGCCAAACGGGGCATCCAGCCCCATCACGACGCCGTGGCTATCGTGGCGGTCGCCTGCAACACCGTCCGATGCATTGCGCCGGCCCGTGGCGGCATAAGTGTGTGCCCAGGCGCGTGGTTGATCAGACACCGGGATTGCACCGCTCGCCAGCGCGGCACCGCTTGCCGAAATGGCGTCGCGCACGTGGCGGCTGTCTTCCAACACGAAGCTGCGCACGGACGCATGCCAACTGCCTGAAAGCTGTCGCAAGGCGCTGCGCGCCTCGTCGCGCGTCATGGCCAGCAGTGCGTCACGCAGCGGGTGGGGACGTGCGGGTTCGTCGGGTGGATCAGGGTTTGGATCGGAAGCCTCCACGAGCCGGGCGTCATCGTCTGATTCGGCGCCGGAATCCGAGGGTGTGTCCGGCGTTTGGGGATCCGGCACAGCAGGTTCTTCGGGCACGCTCGGTTCGCGGGGGACCTTCGGTTTTTTGGGTTTTTTGGGTTTGCCAGGTTCTTCGGGGTCGCTGGAGCCACGCGGATCACCCGGCTCAATGGGGTCACCCGGGCCAGCTGGGTCGGCCGGCCCAACGGGGTCACCCGGGCCATCTCCCGGCTCCGCGCCTCCGGGCGCAGGGTCGATCACCTCGCCCACCTCCTGGTCATCGGGCGTATCACCCACGTCACCCACGCTTAGATCATTGCGACTCAGCAACAGGTAGACGCTGTTCGCGTCGTACTCCAATGCAGGCTTCAGAAAGGCCAGATTGGTCTGTGCACTTTCAAACTCCGTA
Organism: Yanghanlia caeni; assembly: GCA_030733815.1. Classification (GTDB taxonomy): domain Bacteria; phylum Pseudomonadota; class Gammaproteobacteria; order Burkholderiales; family Burkholderiaceae_B; genus Yanghanlia; species Yanghanlia caeni. The sequence continues at coordinate 11,082 of JAUZQE010000025.1, read as the reverse complement.
TCGGCCAGCCCGTCGGACGCAGAAAGTATCGGGTAGCGTTGCTCGGGCGCCCACTCACCCGCGCCCGCTTCCGCCCAGACCCGTCCATCCAGCTGCGCAACACCGTGTACCTCCAGCATATCGGCGGAGCCATCGGGGTACGCGTTTACGTGAAACTCACTGCCGGGGTCGAACACCACGTTGCCCATCGACGTGAAAGTGGCAGCCGTGTGCCGGCCGCCCGGTGCCAGCATGCCGCCCGCATGCACGCGCATGCCGCGCACGGCGCCCGTACCTTCAAGCCGCGCACCCCCCTCGATGTCGACAGGCCCGGCAACCATGCCCTCGACCACCAGCGCACCTTCGCCCACCCGGAACGTAGACTGGCTTTGAACCAGGTGCGTGATGCGCAAGCTGCCTTCGCCCGTTTTGGCCACGGGCACGATGACGCTCACGTTGTTGCCCAGCGTGGCCATGCCCGACTCGACGCGCCATTGTGCCTCGTTTTCCAGACCCGGCAGGGGCGTGTCGCCCGGGCGCGGCGGCAGCACCTGGATGTGGTTCACCACGTGTGCGCCCGGCGCCAGCTGCAGCACCGTGCCGCGTTGCTGTTCAAGCGTGTAAGGCGCTGCCCCCGCCGCCGCTGCACCACCCAAAAGCAGCACGCCTTCGCGCAGAATGGTGTTGCTCATGTATTGATTGTCGCCGTGCAGGGCGAGCGTGCCGGCCCCCAGCTTTTCCACCGGCGTTGCAAGCGGCGCCGCTTGCGATGAAATGGTGCCATTCAGCGTGAAAAGGGTATCCGGCCCCACCGTGATTTCGGCCCGCTTTGCCAGCACCACCTCGCGATCGGTGGCAAACGAATGGTGCACCTGCAGTGGCGCCCCATCGAATACGAACGGCGCCGGCTCATCGAAGGCCGCCGCATCCGCGGGCGTCGCAATCACGACGGGCACGGGCGCTGCCACTGCCGCGTCACCCGCCAATGCGTGAATTGCCGCCGCACCGGACACCGCAGCGAACGCCGCCGCACCCCGCAACGCGCCATAACGCATCGCGGCGCCGGCCTCCATCACGCCACCCTGCACCCGCTTCACGACCATGCTGAATGCACGCCACAGCCGCGGCACCGCCTTGGCAATTTTTCTCATGCCGCCCTCCTTTGATCTGACTTCCGGAATGTCCACAAAAGACAAATGCGTCACAGCGGCACAAGTATGGGGAAGCCGGGCAAGGCTGGGATGCTGCCTGGACATTTTTGTCCAGGTGGTATTTGGTAACCAAATGTATCTTCACGAAGGGCGCAGACGACGCTCAGCGCCGCTCTGGCGACGAGCACGTATGCGACATCTGGATGGACGAGAGGGACCTATGGCCGGTTCAGCGCCGTACCGAATCCGCTAGGGGCAGGGAATCCGCCGAGAGCGGGGAATCCGCTGGGGGTGGGGGATCCGCTGGGGGTGGGGAATCCGAGGTAGGCGGCGGGGGAATCCGCCGTGGGCGGCGGGAGAATCAGCGGTTGGCAAGCCGGGGCGACGCGTCGCCCGCGGGAGGCAACGGCAGCGACGCCTGCAGCACGTCGATGGACTGCGATTTGAAGTACTGCGCGTTGATGGAATCGATCACCGTGGAATCGAGGCCGCCCGCCGCAGCGGCCAGCATCAGGTGCGCCAGCACGTACTCCAGGCGCGCCTGCGTGAGATCGAGTTGGGCGCGGTAGACCTGGTCTTGCGCATCAAGAATATCGACCACACTGCGCGTGCCGGCCTGATAACCGCGCTCGACGGCGTGCAGCGCATCGGCCGTGGACTTCACCGCCACTTCCAGCGCGCGAATGCGTTCCGCGCCGCTGACCACTGCCTGATACTGGCGCGTGACCTCAACCGCCACACGCTCGCGGGTGGCGGCCAGCTCGGAACTGGCGCGGTCGCGGTTGTGGCGCGCCTGATCGACCTGCGCACTGGTGAGCCCCCCCGAAAAAATCGGCAGGTTCACCTGCACGCCAAACGACGTGGTGGCGCTATCTTGATTGCGGGTGGAAATGCTTTCGCGTTCGACCACGCGGCGCGAGGCCACCAGGTCGACCGAAGGCAGATGCCCGCCAAACGTGCGGTCGATCTCGCGCTCGGCCACGCGCAGCCCTTCTTCGCCCGTGCGGATTTCGGCATTGCCCTTCATGGCCAGGGCCAGCCAGTCGGCCAGCGTGGGCGGGTTCAGGGGCTTGAGCTGGAACTTGGGGTTCAGCGTGGCCAGGCGCTGCGGCGACTGGCCCACCATTTCCTGCAATTCACGGCGTGCCACCACCAGCGCATCTTTGCGCTGAATGAGCTCGGCGCGCGAAAGATCGCGGCGCGAGCGCGTTTCACGCACGTCGGTAATGGTGCCCTCGCCGCTGTCGAAGCGGCGCTGCGCGGCGACGATATGCTTTTCGTTGGCTTCCAGGTTATTGCGGGCCAGCACCACGTTTTCGTAGGCCAGCAGGGTCTGGAAGTAGCGGTTCACCAGGCGCACCGACGTGTCTTTGGCGCGGGTGTCGAACACGGCAAGGCTGTAATCGGCGCGCGCATGGCCCTGGCGGTATTCCGCAATGCGGCTCCAGTTGAAGAGCGTTTGCGTGGCCCGAAGCTCGTTGGTTTTCGCCATGTAGTCGAGGTCTTCGGTCACCACCTGCCCGGTGGCCGTGGGGGAATCGAGCGTGCCGTCGATACGCGTGCGCCCCAGCGAGGCACTGACCTGTGGCAGCAGCCCGGCGCGGCCCATGGCGCGGTTGGTCTGGCCGGCCTCGCGTTCGCTGATGGCGGCCTGGTAGCTGGGGTCGTGCACCAGCGAAGCGCGCCACGCCGAGGCCAGATCGAAGGCCCCCTGCGCCTGGCCCGCCCCCGCTGCCTGAACACCGGCAGCACTGGCCCTGCCACTGTGCACGGCGGCGGGTGCATTGCCACGACCGCCATTCTGCGCGCCCTTTTGCGCCTGGGCGTACGCCGGCATCGGCAGCAGGGCGGCGGCACTCAGAACTGCGCAGAACAGGGCGGCACGCGGCATGGTCTATCGCTCCTTGAACGACCTGTCGAGCCGTTCGATAAAGGGCTTGAGCAGGTAATTCAGCATGGTACGCTCACCCAGGCGAATCAGCACGGCCGCCGGCATGCCCGCGCGAATCGTTTCATTCTGCAGCATCTCGGCGCCTTCCGGCGTCACTTCCACCTGTGCCAGGTAATACGGCATGTTGGTGGCCTCGTCGATCAGCCTGTCGCCCGAAACCGTCAGCACCTTGCCGGGGATGTTCGGAATGGTGCGCTGGTTCAGCGCCGGGAACATGATGTCGACATCCAGCCCCGGGGCTACGCGATCGATCGACTGCACCGGCACGCGTGCCTGAATCAGGTACGTGGCATCGAGCGGCACCACCTCCATGAGCAGCGTGCCCGGGCCGATGACCCCGCCCACCGTATGGATGCTGAGATTCTGCACCAGCCCGGAAATGGGCGCACGGATCTCGGTTTCGCGCACCGTGTAGTCGATGGCCAGCAGGCGGTCGGCCAGCGCCGACGCTTCCTTCTGCACGTCAGACAGCATCGACTGCACTTCTTTCTGATAATCTTGCCGGCGCTGCAGAATGCGCAGCTTCAGCTCGGAAATCTGATTGCGGGTACGGCCCGCTTCCACCACGTCGTTGGAAAGCGCCGCCTGCAGCTGCGCCGCATCGCGCTCGAGCTCGAACATGCGGTTGCGCGGCAGGTAGCCTTCCTTGGCCAGTTCGCGCACGCCGCGCAGTTCGCGGTTGATGTAGGCGATCTGCGCCTTGCGGTTCTTCTGCACCTCTTCCAGGCCGGCCAGCTGCTGCTCGGCACCCGCCAGATTCTCGCGCAGAATGGCGATCTCGCCTTCCAGGGCGTCGCGCCGGGTCTGGAAGAGCTGTTCCTGCGACGCCGCCGCGGAAATGAAGCGCGGGTCGTCTTTGAAGCGTTCGACCAGTTCAGGGTCGAACACCACTTTTTCCAGGTTGTCGCGTTCGGCCAGAAGGCGGGCCTCGGTGGTCTTGGCGATGATGTACTGCGCGCTCACCACACCCTGCTCGGCCACGGCGCGCGTGCGGTTCAGCCGCACCAGCACCTGCCCTTCTTCCACAACGTCGCCTTCGCGCACCAGAATTTCGTCGACCGTACCGCCTTCAAGATGCTGCACGCTCTTGCGGTTGCCCGCCACCTGCACGGTGGCATCGGCCGTCACGCCGGCATCCAGCGGCGCAAAACTGGCCCAGGCGGCAAAGCCGCCGAAGCCGATCAGCAGCACCATCAGCCCCCAGCGCAGCGGGCCGCTGAAGTTCGTATCGACACGGTTACCCGGCAGTTCGAGCGCGCGCTCGTCGCCAGCGGTGTCGTGTGCCTTGCGTTTCTTGCTGAACCAACCCATGTCAACCCTGACCCTTGGCTGCAATCTGTAAAGGCGCGGCGCCTGCCACTTCCCGCGCACCGGTTCTGCCCTTGGCGGCCGCGGCCGCCTGCAGCTGCTGCTGGCGTAGCGCCTTGAGCACTTCGTCGCGCGGGCCGAACATCGTCATCATGCCGTCGCGCAGCACCAGTAGCTTGTCGACGGAATTCAGCACGTTCATGCGGTGCGTAATGAGGATGACGGTTGTGCCGCGTGCCTTGAGGTCTTTGATAGCTTCAACCAGCGCGGCCTCGCCCACGTCGTCGAGGTTCGAGTTGGGCTCATCGAGCACCACCAGACGGGGATTGTCGTAAATGGCCCGCGCAAGCGCCACCCGCTGCTTCTGACCGCCCGACAGCGAGGCGCCATCGACGCCCAGGCGCGTGTCATAGCCCTGCGGCAGGTGCAGAATCATCTCGTGCACGCCGGCGCGCTTCGCGGCGTCGATGACCTTGGCCGGGTCGGGCTCGGCGAAGCGGGCGATATTTTCGGCAATGGTGCCTTCGAACAGTTCGATATCTTGCGGCAGATAGCCCACGTGGGGGCCGAGCTCGTCTTTATTCCATTGGAAGATATCGGCACCGTCGAGCCGCACCGTACCCGCACGCGCCTGCCACACGCCCACCAGCAGCCGCGCCAGGGTCGACTTGCCCGACGCCGACGGGCCGATCACCCCCACGACCTCGCCCGGGGCGATGTTGAACGTCAGCCCCTTGAGAATGGTGGTCTGCATGCCGGGGGCCGACGCATACACGTTTTCGAGCGACAGCGCGCCTGCAGGCGCCGGCAGGCTGAGCGTCTGGCCGCGCGGCGGCGCCGACTGCAGCATTTCATCCAGGCGCTGGTACGCGCCACGCGTGGAAATCGACTGCTTCCAGGTGCCAATGGCCAGTTCCACCGGCTGCAGCGCCTTACCCATGAGAATGGAACACACGATCATCATGCCGGCGGTGATGGAACCTTCGATCACCAGCAGCGCGCCCGCGCCCAGAATGAGCGACTGCAGCGAAATGCGCACGAAACGCGTGACCGTGCTGATGCGCGCATTGCGGTCTGACGCCAGCGTTTGCAGCCCCAGCACACGCTGATGCTGGCTGAACCAGCGCTGGCGCAGCCCGGGCAGCATGCCCATGGCTTCGATCACTTCCGCATTGCGCAGGTGGTTGTTGGCAAAAGCGCCCGCCGCAATCGACGCCTGATTGGCTTCCGCCAGCGGCTTCTGCGTGACCACGTTGGTGAGCCACGCCAGCGCAAACAGCACGACCGAACCGCCCAGCGTAATGAAGCCCAGCAGCGGGTGCACCATGAACGTGACGGCAATGTAGATCGGGGTCCAGGGCGCATCAAAGAACGCAAACAGCGCGTTGCCCGTAAGAAACTGGCGCAGGTTCGTAAGATCGTGAATGGCCTGCGACGGGTTGCCGCCCAGCTTGCGCAGATTGCGCTCGAAGGCCGCCGTGAACACGCGCTCGTTCAGCATCATGTCGAAGCGGTTGCCCACGCGGATCAGCACCGACGCCCGGGCGAATTCCAGCATGCCCGACAGGCCATAGAGCCCCACCACCAGCAGCGTGAGCATGAGCAGCGTGGTTTCGTTGTTGCTGGCCAGCACGCGGTCGTACACCTGCAGCATGTACAGCGCGGGGGTCAGCCCGATGATATTGATGACGCAACTGAAGGCGGCGAGGCTATAGAACGTCTTGCGAAAACGATACAGCGCCTCGCCCAGCTCGGTGCGGCGGGTTGGCTTCATGTTGAACCTGCAGACTTGGCGAGGCGGCACGCCGCGCCGGTGTTGGAAAAAGGCCGATTTCCTGAAAAGCCTTTCACTATATCACGTTGCAAAATGCTTCCTGTAACAAGGCAGCCGTTCAATTGAAGCGAATATTGCCGTCGTCGTGCAGGAATTCCAGATCGAGATCGCCGCTTTCCGGTTCCAGCAGCGCCTGCGCCTCAGCATGTTGGCCCGCCAGCTTGCCCAGCACGGGCAGGTGCTGCATGGAAAGCAGCTGGCAGTACAGCAGCGGCAGCACACCGCCCTGGCGAAGGGCCTCGAACGCCTCGGCCGGCAGCGCGTTCAGCTTCGCCTCGTCGATACGGAACAGGCCCTGCACCGGCTGCTCGCCCGATTCGGTCTTGATCTGCACGTTCCACGGCTGAATCAGTTCGTGCCCGGCCAGCAGCGCGCACATGCGCGCCGTAACCTGCGCGTTTGCCGACACCTGATTCAGAAAATTCAGCACCTCTTGCACGGGTTTGGCCGGCTTGCCTTCTTCATCGAAAAACGGCTCGCCCTCGCCCTCCGACACCAGCCCGCTATCTTCGCGTACGCACAGCACACGCTTGCCGTCTTCAGTATTGGCCAGCACGAACGGGTAGCCGCGGTAGGCGGCCGGCACGTACGGGCCGATCCAGCGGCCGTCGGGTGCCACCCACAGGTTCTTGCCGGGCAGCAGCCCCTGCACCGCCACCAGCTGAAAACCGCTGTCGGTCTTCACGAAACCGATGGGCAGAGCCAGGCAGGCGCGTGGCAATTCCTGAACGACCAGCGGCACCACGGCGTCGCTGGCCGCAAATGAATACGAGGTATAGCGCTTCCAGCGCTTGTTGGCATGCTGTTCGCGGGAAATGACGGTGAGTTGAGCCATGGGTGTCCTGTACTGCGGCCTCGTGGGCCGGAATGGTGTTCGATCGTTCGCAACCGGACATTGTAGCGGGCTGTGAACCCGGCATGCACTGGTCACAGCCCGCGCCAGCACCCAACCCTTGGTCACGCCATTGCAGGCGTTTTATCTATGTATGTATTAATGCAGCAGCCCAAGCGTGGTTGAGGGCGCATCGGTGGGGCTTTCCAGCCAGGGCAAGTTCAGCGGCAGATGCCAGTCGGCTTCCTGCGCCTTGTCGATAATCAGCTGGATCAGCTGATGCACGTTTTCCACCTGCAGCGGAATTGCGAACAGCGGTTCGCGCTCGCGCGGTTCTGTCATGGCACTGGGCATGGGCAGCCCGCTCAGCGCCATGATCAGCTGGTCATCCTTGCGCTGCATGGTCAGCGACGTAGCCAGATAAATGCCGCCTTCGAGCTTGCCGGGCTTCTTCTTGGCAGCATCACCGGCTTCAGCGCTCGTGTCTGCGGCGGCATCATTGCCTTTGTCTGCCCCGCCCTCGCCCGGCTTCGTCGCGCGGCCCGATTCCAGCGCGTTCTGGTGCGCCATCTGCAGCACTTCCTGCCAGTACTGGGCGGGGGTCTTATCCAGCCCGCTGAGCTCGGGCAGATTGGCCAGCAATTGAGCCAGCACGATGATCGTCATGCGCCGCGTTACCAGCACATTCACCGGGTCGCGGTTCACGCGCTGACTGCGCAGCAGCAGGCGGTCTTCATACGCGCTGAACGACAGGTTGAGGCTGGTACTTAACGGGAAGGTGGTGTCCCCCGCACCGGAGGCAGGCGCAGGAGCAGGCGGAGGCGTGAAATCAGCTTCGATCGACATACGGGCGTTCCCGAAAGAATGGGGTAAATCGATACCTTAGCATTCCGCTTGCCCGGCAAAGGAAGGGGTGGTGCCCATGGGCAGGATCGAACTGCCGACCTCTCCCTTACCAAGGGAGTGCTCTACCACTGAGCCACATGGGCAAGGCGCGAAATTATGGAGTATTGCGAGACGACCGTCAATTGTACGGAAAGCGTATTTCTATACCGGGAATTTCCCCAAGGTAAGTAGTCGGTCCTGAAATATTCATTTCAGTCGTCAGCTGAGTCCTTCACGCAGCCAAGCGCCACTGTGGTCGAATGACCCAAGAGCGATCCCTGTGGTTTTCGAGTGATTTGACGATGAGTCCACGCCGTGACTGGGTGGTTAGCACCGCTTTTTTCAGGCGCAAGAAAAGCCTTCGCAAGAAGGACATTCCCTTCTTGGCAATCTTGCGCAGCAGCCATTTGATGTTGTAGCCCGCCGCGCACAGCACGGCGTGCATCTGGTCGCCGTGTTCGCCCTTCAGGTGACAGCGATCCATCCGGTGATCCGCCTTCAGGTGTCCAATGATGGGCTCGATGGCTTGGCGTCGCTTAAGCTGCTTTTTCTCCTGAGCACTCAAGCGCTTGGGCTTGCCTCGATGCACGATACGCCCCCCCCGGATTGTCGGCGTCCACACCCCGGTAGCCTAGATCGACAAACACCGTTTCCGGTGCCACGGCACAATCCTGCATGAGAATGGTAGCTTGCTCCAGCTGGGAGTTCAGCGTGTGGCCATCATACGGATTGCGGTGGAACGCCCTGGCCCCAACGATCAGGTTGCCTTTGAGTGCGCGGGCAATGCCCACCTTCTCGCCGAACTCGTAAGGGCGGCGCGCCTTGCCCTTGCTAATGCAGTCCACCTCTGGCGCGTGCCAGGCATACAGCTTGGGCTGACCCTTGAGAGCTTTGCGTTGAGCGCTCTGAGCCACAATACGTTGGGCTTTGCCCAAGACCTCATCGAGCGCCTCGCGTACCGCTTGGCCGATGGCACTGGCTTTACGATCCAGTTCACGGGCCAGCCGCCCGACGATCGTTCGCTGGCGTTTGATCGCGGCGTACTCGCGGGCGGTCGGAATACGCATGGGCAGATCCCGTCCCAGCGGGCGAACCGCTTCCCGGCCCAGGCACGCGAGCCAGATGGAACGCGGTATCGGTTTCTCGCCGCCGCGGTAATAGATCAACATCCGGCGCGAGATGCCCAGTGCTTCGGCGGCCTGTTCCAGCGTCAGCCCGGCCTCGTGTAGCCAGTTCCAGATGCGCTCATGACCGATGCCACCTGCTTGCTCAATAGCGAGATTGCGCAGGTTGTCGGCTGCCAGATCGAGTTCATCCTCGATCCAGTCGACGCCATGGCCGCCAAAGCCGACTTTGGCTTGGGAAAACAGGGCTGCCTCCTTGAGTGTAGCCAGCGCCTGTGTGGTGTTGATCCAGCCGGCCAGGTCAACCTGAAGGATCTGACCATCGGCATAGACCAAGCGTAAACAGTAGTCCGGCAATGCCTCGACGGCAGTGAGGATGAAATGGTTTTTGCTCATCGTTGCAACTCCTCGAAGATTTGGGCGAGCCGGCTTCCGTGTCAGGCTCGTTGTCGCCCGATGGCTCAACGTGCCGCCACTGCCCCAAGCCAGACCTCGTACAATGCCATGTCTGCTCTGCCCAACGATCCACACCCCCATGCACCACGCCGCTGCCCCACTATCTGACGACGAACTCCAGCAACTTTCCGACTTTCTTCTCGACGAAGTCGAATCCGAAGGCATGACGCTCGAGATCCTCGACGGCTATCTTCATGCCATCGCCATCGGTCCGGTCACCATCCATCCTCTGCAATGGCTGCCCAAAGTATGGGGTACGGAAGGGCCGGTGCCGCAGCTCGATTCCATCGAAGACATCAACTACTTCATGGGCCTCGTCATGCGGCTTTTCAATGGCATCATCCACGGGCTCGAATGCGATCCCCGGGAGTTCAGTCCCGTGTGGGCCTGCGCCATTTATCGCGGCCGTGACTATATCGACGCCGAAAGCTGGGCCTACGGGTTCGTGGAAGGCATGAAACTCTGCTGGGCCGACTGGGCGCCCATGCTCAATAGCCAGGAAGGCCAGGCGTGGTTCCGCCCCATCGCCTTGCTCGGTGAAGACGACTATTGCCCCGAGCAGGACGAACTCACCAAGACGCCCGCCCGTCGCGGCAAGATCGCCGAGCAGATACCCGCGGCCTTCATGGCCATGCACGAATACTGGCTGCCGTATCGCCTGGCAGTGCACGAGCGGCAAGTGGCTGGGGCCATGCGGGCCAAAGTGGGGCGCAACGACCCATGCCCCTGCGGGTCGGGAAAGAAATTCAAGAAGTGCTGCGGAGCGCCGCTCGACCTGCACTGAATTCAGCCACCGCCAGCTCCGGGGTCACACGGCGGCTCCCGCTAAGGTGCTTATGCATCACGGCCCACGATCATTTCAGCCAGTTCGGCATCGACGAGAATCGGTCGCCTTCGCCCTTGTTCGACCCGGGCTTCTACCTGACGCAAAGCCCCGATGTGGCGGCTGCCGTGGCCGCCGGCCATTTCAGCGCCGTGCAGCATTTCCTGCTGTATGGCCAGCGCGAAGCGCGTGCCATCAGCCCGCTCATCGACCTCGGAAAATACCTGAACGCCAATCACACCGATACCGCTCGATTTCACCCCACCGGCCGGCATGACGCTCTTCGTTCCGCCTTCGGTGCCCGTTCCACCGGGCATGGAATTGCCGCCCTGGTCCCAGGCTGAGCAGCGTCCCGCCGCGCCGCCCGTTGCGCCACCGGTCTCGCCCCCTGCCGACGAAGGGTACACCCCGCCGCCCGCGACTTTCCTCCTCAATGAGTCAGGCACGGCTGGAAGCAGGACGCTCAGTTTCGGAGGCAGCGCCACCGGCGACATCACCCTGCGTATCAACGAAGCCCAGACGCACCTGATTTTTTGTAAGCGGTACATCTACCCCATTATTCCCAGGCAGCCAGATTCATGGCTAAATCCTGGTCATGGACATTCCACGGCAACAAGGCCTCAATTTCATCGACCGTTTTTGCCAGCGGCAGGCGTTCCAGCACGAAGCGCAGCCACGCATAGGGTTCGCGATCATTGGCCTTTGCCGTCTGCAGCAACGAGTACAACACCGCACTGGC
>JAUZQE010000024.1 GCA_030733815.1 Yanghanlia caeni | reverse complement strand
CTCACGGCGTGTCTTCTTGCGCTTACCGGCAAATTCCGCTTCAGAAAAACTCAGTTGGCTCATGATGAACAGACTCGAGAGGGTGTGACAGACGAAGTTTACCGTTGGGCGGGGGAATTGTTCAGACCGTCCTTTGCTTTCAAATTTATTATGTTTAAAAGTCAAGGGTGGTATTGGGAGCGATTTCAATCCGTTGAAAATGCCTTCGGCCGAATGAAAATAATGGCGTTGAATTCCTTGTATAAACGCCGTGAACAGGGCGTTAAAAGAAATAGAACGATTTATATTTTATGCGTCAACCTTATACTTTTTTGATAAACGGATGACGCTTATATATTGACCGGCTAAAAAATAAATCGCCGCGGGTATTTGTGGCGCGCAATGGCGCGCCTGAAACCGCCAGTCAGTGCTCGATGGCCGAAATCAACGCACCGTCTGCGAAGCTGAGCGTGAAGTGCTTGACTTGCCCCGACTCGAGATGCAGTTCAAGCGAGAGCGTGGCGCCTTCGAGTCGCGCGTTCTGCAGTTCGGCGGGCGCACCGTCTGCCTGGGCCTCGCCCGTGATTTCCTGATAATGCTGCTGCAGCGTGGCCTGGTAAGGGGTTCCATCGGCACCTGCCCACTGCCAGGTTCCGGCCACGTGTGCGGGTACGACCCATTTGTAGATGGTGGCACCGTTCAGGCGCATGCATTGATCTGGCTGCCAGTCGCCCATGTCGAAGGCATGTGAAATGATGCGACTGCCCGGGCGCAGAGTTTCGAGCAAGCGCGGACGCAACTGCGCGTTGATGGATTCCAGCAGGTACATCGTGACCACGGTGGCAGGGCTCAGGTCGGTGTCGAACAGGTCTTCCTCAAGAAAGTCGACCTGGCATTCGACGCCTTCGTCGCCGGCGTACTCCATGGCATCGGCTATTCGCAGCGGGTCCATTTCGATACCGATGGCACGCGCACCGTGGCGCTTGGCCGCTGCGATGACAATACGACCGTCGCCTGAACCCAGATCGTAGAGCAGGTCTTTTGGCCCCACGCCGGCCAGTTTGAGCATGGCCTCGACCACTTCGTCGTCGCTGGGAACGTACGGTACGTCGAGGAAGGTTTCGAGAATGGGGAAGTCGTCGTCGGGGTCGTAGATGAGGTCTCGGAACATCCCTCTATCCTAGACCAATCCATATTTTTTTTCTGTTTCAGAGCCTGTTCAATGACCAGTATTGGTTATTAGCACGATTTTCGAGACGAGTTCGGCCGTGTTCTTGGCCCCGAGTTTTTTCATGACCCGGGCACGGTGAACTTCGACCGTGCGGTGCGATATGCCCAGCGCCTGCGCTGTTTCCTTGCAGGTCATGCCATTGACGATGAACCCCGAGATTTCCTTTTCGCGTGGCGTGAGCTGGGTGGTTCGCGTTTCGTTGTGACGCACGCGGTCGAAGGCCCAGATCATGAGCTTGAATGGGTCTTCGGGGGTGAGTGTGACGCCCCGGGCGCGCGCCCAGAAAATCTGACCGTCGCTGTGCTGCATGAAGCGCTCGTCTTCGTAGCGGGTGGTGTTCTGCAATGCCTTGAGGCAGCGGTCACCGATCTGCTGATAGTCGGCCGTTGTGGGGTACAGCTTGAGGATCAGTTCGTTTTCGAGTTCCTTCACCGAATAACCGAACAGGGCAGCGAATGATTTATTGCAGCGCAATATACGGCGTTCATTGGTAATGGCCTGGGCGGCGGGTGACTCGTCGAAAGCCAGCCCGTTCAGGTCTAGCGCGGCCAGTCTGCTGTCGTGCAGTAACGCCGAAATGTCAGAAATTTTAGTCATGAAAATTCGTGCCCTATACTTACATGAATAAGGGTTAACGCGTACTTTAATACGTGGGTGCACGTATAGATATACGTAGGTCGCGTAGCTAATATAGCCGAAACAAGACAGGAGATGTATATGCGTGATCGCACTGTATCCATCGTGGGCAGCGGCCATACCAAGTTCGGCAGGCTCGACGCCCTCACACTCGAAGACCTCATCGTTTCTGCGGGCCGTGAAGCCCTTGAAGAGGCCGGCGTAACCGGCAGCGAAATCGACGCGGTGTACCTTGGTCACTTCAATTCGGGGCTGGTACCCGACGCCTTTGCTTCGTCGCTGATTCATCAGGTCGATCCCGGCTTGCGGTTCAAGCCCGCCACGCGCTGCGAGAACGCATGTGCATCGGGTGCGGCGGCCATTTTCTCGGCCATCAACGCCATCAATGCCGGCGAGGCTGATCTCGTTCTGGTCGTCGGTGCCGAAAAAATGACGTCGCGCACCACACCTGAGGTCACGGCCGCGCTTGCCGGGGCTGGATACCAAAACGATCCGAAGGAAGCAGGCCTGAGTTTTCCGGGTCTTTTCGGTATTGCGGCCACGCAGTACACCGAGCGCTATCAAAGCCCGCTCGAGGCCATGGCACGCATTGCGTCGAAGAATCATCAGAACGCGCTCACCAACCCGCTGGCCCAGATGCAGCGCGAAATGAGTTTCGAAGCCTGCAATACGGTGTCCGACAAAAACCCGCTCATTGCCGATCCGCTGCGCCTTACCGATTGCTCGCTCATTACCGATGGTGCAGCCGCAATCGTGTTGGCCTCGCCCGAACGCGCCAGGCAGTTCAAGCGCGAAGTGGTCATTCGCGGCAAGGCACAGGTCAACGATTTCCTGCCGCTCAGCACGCGCGACTTTCTCTCGTTCGAAGGCCCCGAGAAGGCCATCGGCCAAGCCATGCAGAACGCGGGCGTCACGCTCGATGACATCAACTTCGCCGAGGTGCACGACTGCTTCACCATCGCCGAGCTGCTCATCTACGAAGCCATGGGTCTGGCGCCCAAGGGTCAGGGGCATCGCGTGCTCGACGACGGCACGGTCATGCGCGGCGGCAAGCTGCCCGTGAACCTGTCGGGCGGTCTCAAGGCCAAGGGGCACCCCGTGGGCGCCACCGGTGTCTCGATGCACGCCATGTCGTTCCGTCAGCTCACCGGTCAGGCGGGCGAAGGGCAACTCGAAGGCGCGAACATGGGCCTGGTCTTCAATATGGGCGGGGCAGCGGTGGCCAGCTACGCGTCGGTTCTGGAAGCAAAGCGAGCGTAGTATGAATCTGGCTTTATGGCTTCACTCCCGGGCATTGCTGAGCCCCGACGCGCCGGCGCTGTACACCGGCACGCGCCTCGAGGCCACGTACGGGCAGTTCGCCCGGCGCGCTGCGGCGCTGGCAGCATACCTGCGGAGCGAACATGGCGTTCAGGCCGGCGACCGCGTCGCGATCTTCATGCCGAACCGCGTCGAGTACCTGGTACTGCTTTATGCAAGCTGGTGGATCGGCGCCGTGGCGGTGCCAGTCAACTACAAGCTGCATGCAAAGGAAGCCGCCTGGATCGCCGAGAACGCCGAAGCCGCATTGGTGATTACCGACAGGGGCAATCAGTTCGCGGCGGGTGAACTGCCGCAGTCGTGCACGGAACTCGGTGTCGAAACCGACCTGGCCGGCGTGGTGGCCAACGACGCCGCGCCCCTGAATCCGCCCCTCACGCTTGAACCGCATCAGCTCGCCTGGCTGTTCTATACCTCGGGCACTACGGGCCGGCCCAAGGGGGTCATGCTCACGCATGAGAACCTCATGCAGATGTCGCTGTGCTATACGGTAGACGTCGACACCGCCGGCCCTGACGACGCGTATCTGTATTCCGCTCCCATGTCGCACGGCGCGGGCCTGTACAACATGGTGTTCGTGCGCGCCGGTGGCCGGCACGTAGTGCCGGAGTCGCGCGGCTTCGATGGCGCCGAGATCCTCGAACTGGGGCGCACACTGGGCAACATCGTCATGTTTGCGGCACCCACCATGATCAAACGTCTGGTTACCCAGGCACGTACCGCGGGTGCCACGGGCGAGGGCATTCGTTCCATCATCTATGGTGGCGGCCCCATGTATACCGCCGACCTGATCGAAGCGCTCGACGTGCTGGGGCCGCGGTTCATTCAGATCTATGGTCAGGGTGAAAGCCCCATGACCATTACTGCGCTGCCACGCCACATTATTTCCGACCGCAGCCACCCCCAGTGGGAGCAGCGCCTGGGCTCGGTGGGGCTGGCGCAATCGTGCGTGCAGGTGCGCGTGGTCGATCACGCCATGAACGACGTGCCCACGGGCGAGTGTGGCGAGGTCGTGGTGCGCGGCCTGGTCGTCACGCAGGGGTATTGGCGCAACCCGGCTGCCACGGCCGAAACCATTGTGAACGGTTGGCTGCGCACGGGCGATATCGGGTACTTGAGTGCCGATGGCTTCCTTACCCTGACCGACCGCTCGAAAGACGTGATCATTTCCGGCGGCACCAATATCTACCCGCGTGAGGTCGAGGAAGTGCTGGCCCGCCACCCCAAGGTGTTCGAGGTGGCGGTAGTGGGCGCGCCCCATGAAGAATGGGGCGAAGAAGTCGTGGCCGTGATTGTCAGCCGCGACGGGCAGCCGATCGACCCGGCGGAACTCGACGAATGGTGCAAGGCCGAAATCGCATCGTTCAAGAAACCCAAACGCTACCTGTTCCGCGACGAAATGCCGAAGAACAGTTACGGCAAGATTCCCAAAATCGATCTTCGTGAAGAGATCAAGGCCGCTTCCGGCAAGGCTTGAGAAGGCCCCCGGAGCATCATTACTGCATAAGAGTGCAAAGAAGAGGAGGACTCATGCAACGACGTGAATTTTTGAAGACTGCTGGCGCTCTGGCCGGTGCCGGGGCCCTGGCCGGTTTTCCGTTCAACGCCCTTGCGCAGAAGAAAATAACGTTCAAGTTTGACACGTACATTTCTGAAGCTGCCGGCCCCTCGGGCCTGGACAACTGGTTCCTGACTGAACTCGAGAAGCGCTCGGGCGGGCAGGTGAACGTGCGCCGCTACTGGGCGGCCTCGCTGAACAAGGTGGGTGAACACCTGGCTGCCGTGCGCGACAAGACCTCCGAGATGTCGCTGATTTCTCCGGGGTACTATCAGGCCGACCTGCCGGTTACGCGTGGCCTCGAGTGGTACTACCGCATGGAGCGCGCCGATTCGCTGCTGCTGACCTGCCGCGACGTATACGACCAGTTCCAGCCGCTGCGCGATGAATGGGAGAAGCGCCACAAGTCGAAGGTGATGTACTGGACGAACTGGAACTACGCGCCGCTGATCACGCGCACGCCGATCAACTCCATCGAAGACTTCAAGGGCAAGCGTATCCGCGGTTATGGCGTGGCCACCGACGTGATCGAGGCGCTGGGCGGTACTGCGGTTCCCATGGCCGCCCCCGAGGTGTACACGGCACTTGAGCGCGGCGTGCTTGACGGCGTGTATGGTTTCGACTTCATTACGGCCATTGCCTACAACCTGCACGAGATCGCACCGCACTTCACCGACATTGGCGACGGTCCGCACGCGCCGGCTGCCACGGTGATGAACGTCGATTACTGGAACAGCCTGCCCGAGAACGTGCAGAAGATCTGCGACGAACTCGTCGCAGAGATTTACGACGGTCAGTACACCAAAATCTACGATGCGGCCAATCGCCAGTACGTCAAGCGCGCGCTCGACGAAGGTGTGAAGTTCAACATCTGGTCCGACGACCTGAAGAAGGCGGCCCGCGATGCGGTGCAACCGGCACAGGTCAACAAATGGGTCGAAACCGTGGCCAAGCCGCACAACATCGACGGTCTTGAGATGCAGAAGCTGATTGAAGCCGCGATTGCCAAGCACGGCCCCAGCGGTACACTCGCCCGTCCTGAGGAAATCGCGCTGGGCTGATTCCAGCCGTCATGCCTGCAACCCGCGCGCGGCCCGAGGTTTGGGCCCGCTGCGGGTTGCCGGCGCTTCATATCAGTGATGCAGGAGTAAACATGAAGCATCTCGACGCCTTATTCGGCAGGCTTTCAAATCTTTTCGGGCTGGTGGCCCTGCTTTGCCTGGCTTTCTTGATGCTGGGCACCACCGTAGACGTGACCGTACGGGCGATTACCGGACGGCCGATTTCCGGGGTGTTCGAGATGGCCGAAACCAGCATGGTCCTGCTGGTATTCATGGGGCTGGGCTGGACAAAACTCGACGACGCGCACATACGCGTCACCATGCTGCTCGAGCGTGTTCCACCTTCTGCACGCCTGGTCATGGAGATCGTGTCATGGTCGATGGCCGCGTTGATGCTGCTGCTGCTGGCAGTCCCGTCCACACAGGATGCGATTGCCTCCACGGCGATCCGCGAATTCCGCTGGGGTTTCGTTCAATTTCCGATCTGGTGGGCGAAGATCATCCTTGCTGTCGGACTGTGGTTCGGCTTTCTTCAGATGGCCTTCGAGGTGCTGCGCCTGCTCGTGACCCGCGAGATCCGCCGGGCCGCCACAGACGACACCGTTCCCGGTTCCTTGCATTGAGTCGTGTAGAAAGACATGGATTACGTAACCGCCACCATCGTGGCTACAGGTTTGATTTTCGTGCTGATGGCCATCGGCACGCCGGTGTTTGCGGCCCTGGGGCTTTCCGGGGTGCTGGGCATCGTCATGATCGAAGACCTCGACTTCGTCCTTAACCGGTTGAAGTCGTTTTCGTATCATCAATCGGCGTCGTATCTGCTTACCGTCGTGCCGCTCTTCATCCTGATGGGTGCATTTGCGCACCACGCTGGGGTGGGTCAGCGTCTGTTCAGCGTGGCGCGCAAGTGGGTGGGGCATTGGCCCGGCGGTCTGGCCATGGCGAGCGTGCTTACGAGTGCCGGTTTCGCGTGCACCTCGGGCTCAAGTGTGGCCACGGCGGCTACGGTGGGCACGGTGGCCATTCCCGAAATGAAGCGGGCCGGCTACGATGCCCGTCTTTCGGCCGGTGCGGTTGCCGCCGGGGGCGTGCTCGGGGTGCTGATTCCCCCTAGCGTGCTGCTCATTTTTTATGCCGCGCTCACGGAAGTTTCGGCCGGCAAGATGCTGGTTGCCGGCATTATTCCGGGTGCACTGACGACGGTCGTGTTCATGTCGGGCATCTGGGTCGTTGCCAAGAATCTGAGCCAGCAGCAGCTGCCGGTCGCCAGGGCAGGCTGGAAGGAGCGTGTGCTGTCGCTGGGCGATGCCTGGCAGGTCGTGTTGCTGTTCGTGGCGGTACTGGGCGGCATTTATCTGGGTCTGGTCACGCCCACTGAAGCCGGAGCGATTGGTGCCTTTGCTGCTTTCCTCATGCTGTGCTTCTCGCGCTCGGCACGCCCCAATCTGCGGCGCCACATGTACGACAGTTTCCGCTCTGCGGCGACCACCACGGTGATGATCATGATGACCATCGTCGGCGCTGCCGTGTTCAGTTATTTCCTCAGCCTGGCGCAGGTTCCCCAGGCGATCGCGGGAGCGGTGGTTGAGGCACCGCTGAACCGCTGGCTGATCGTGGGTCTGCTGCTGTTGGTGTATTTCCCGCTGGGCATGTTTCTCGATGCCTTCTCGATGCTGGTGATCACCCTGCCGATCATGTTCCCCACAGTGGTATCACTGGGTTTTGACCCGATCTGGTTTGGGATTCTGGCGGTGAAGATGTGTGAGATCGGCCTGATTACGCCGCCGGTAGGTCTGAATGTTTACGTGATTGCCGGTATCGATCGCAAGACGCCGCTGTCGCAGATTTTCCAGGGCGCCTGGTGGTTCGTGCTGATGGAAATCATCACCACGCTGCTGTTGTTTTCCTTCCCGATTCTGGTCACCTGGCTGCCCGACAACATGCTGGGCAAGTAGGTCTCGCGTAGCGGGCAATACCTTTGAATTCGACCACAGGACAATCAATGGAAAAGCGACTTGAAGGCAAGGTGGCCATTGTCATGGGAGCCGGCTCCATAGGCCCGGGCTGGGGCATTGGCAAAGCCATTGCGGTGCAGTTCGCGCGCCACGGCGCGCGGGTGGTGTGTGCGGATATCAATGAAGCGGCCGCACGGGAAACCGCGGATCGCATTCGTGGCGAGGGCGGCGATGCGCTGGCCATTCGTGCCGACGTCACGCAGGCCGCCGAGATCGAGGCCGTCGTGCAAACGGCCAGTGAACGTTACGGGCGAATCGATGTGCTGACGAACAATGTGGGTATCGTGAGCACGGGATGTGTGGTCGAGACGTCCGAAGCGGAGTGGGATCGGGTCTTCGCCATCAATCTCAAGAGCTGCTTTCTGGCCATGAAGAACGTCATTCCGCTCATGCAGCAGCAGGGCGGCGGCTCGATCATCAATATCTCGTCGGTCGCATCGATTCGCGACAGCGGCGTGCAGTATGTGACCTACTCGGCCAGCAAGGCGGCAATGAATCACATGACGCGCACGACAGCCGCCCGCTACGCACGCGACAAGGTGCGGGTGAACGCGATTCTGCCTGGTCTGATGAAGACGCCGCTGGTCGAGCAGACTACCGGCATGGCCGTGGAATATGCCGGTGGCGACGTCGAGGCGATGTGGCGCAAGCGCGATCAGCAGGTTCCCATGGGGCACATGGGCGATGCCTGGGATGTTGCTCATGCAGCAGTGTTCCTGGCGTCAGATGAGTCGCGTTACATCACCGGCATCGAGCTGCCGGTCGACGGGGGCATTACGATCAAGTTTGCGTAGGGCCGGCGCTGAACGGCAACGTGGCAAATGCAAAACGGCCGCCCCTTGAACGGGTGCGGCCGTTTTGTGTTCCGGCGGGTTACGGTGGCGGTCGTTGCCAACCATTACCGGTTGACATCCTCCCCGGCCTAAAAGCCGGAGATTCCTACGGCGCTCATTGCAACAGTCAATTGGTGTTGGTGGCCCGGCCGCTGAAATCGCGTGATCGCAGTACGCCTTCCGGCTTCAGGAAGGGCTTTTCGCCCGTGTTGCTGTGATCGCCCAGAATGCGGCCTTCGAATTCCGTTCCGTAGAGCGTGTCTTTATGGAACGTGGCTTCGTACAGCGCGCGGGTTTCGGCGATGTCGCCCGTGTAGCGCGGATCCTGCGGGCGTTCCTGGCTGTCGATGTATTGGGCGAGATCCCAGGCCTGTTGTTCGGTGAGCGAGTTGGGCTGGCCCAGCGGCATGTTGTGTTTGATGAACGATGCCATGGTGAACAGCCGTGAAATGCCGGCGCCCCAGTTGAACGAGTTGTCGCCCCATAGCGGCGGGAACACCACTTTGCCGTTCTGCTTGCGGCCGCTGCCGTCTGCCGAGTGGCACAGCGCGCACTTTGCCTCGTATACGGCCTGGCCACGCGCGACGTCGGGTTTGAGTTCGGGCTCGGCCAGTTTCGGGTAACCCCGCCCATACATGGTATTGCCGGGCTGGTACATGGGTACGCCCTTGGCGAGCCATTGGTGATACGCCGCAAGCGCGAGCATGTCGTCGCTGCCGTAGGCGGGCGGCTGGCCGTTCATTGAATACGTGAAGCAGCCGGCGATACGCTCTTCAAGACTGTTTACATGGCCGTTCTTGGGCCGGAAGTTCGGCAGTACCACGGCGGCCGGCCACACGGGGCTGGAGAAGGGCAGGCGGCCCTCGCCCATGTGGCAGCTGGAACAGTTCATGTCATTGAACACGTTCTTGCCGCGCAGCTGCTGCGTGTGGGTGAACAGGTCATGCCCGCGTCGGATGGTCTCCTTGAGCTTTGGATGCAGTGACGACGCTTCCAGGTCCTCCATGGTGGGCGGAATGTGCACGAATTGCCCCGGTTTGGGCAGCGGCGCACCTGGGGCCATGCCCTGCAGGCGTTCCAGGGTTTCGGGTGGCACGGCGGCGTCTTCGGCCGGTGTGGCCCACGCTGCAAGGGGCAGTGCCAGAACCGCCAGTGCCACCCCGTTGGCGAGGTGTTTCGTAGCGTGTTTCAGCCGGTGTGTGGTGGAGGGATTCTTCTTGTTCATGCTCAATTCCTTGACGAGTTCGGCGCGGATTGCGTACCCAGCCATGCAGATACGGCCTCGATGTCGTGATCGGTCATGCGTTGCGCAATGGCGCTCATGAGGTCGATGGGGTCGTTCGCGCGGCTGCCGTCGCGATAGGCGATCAGCTGTGCCTTGATGTATTCGGGGAGCTGCCCTGCGATACGCGGAAAATCGCTGCCCACGCCGCCGTTGCCCGGGCCGTGGCACGACACACAGGCGACTACATAGCGATCCCAGTCGCCGCGCAGTGCGAGCTTTTCGCCGTGTGCAAGCAGTTCGGCGGACGCCTGCGAGGGCGTACCGGCACGGGGCGGCAGCGATGCGTAATACGCCGCGACATTGCGCATTTGCTCGTCGTTGAGCATTTGGGCAAATGGCTGCATCGACGCGTTGGTTCGCGCGCCGGCCTTGAAGTCTTGCAGCTGCTTGAGCAGATAGCCCGCATCCATGCCGGCGAGGGCGGGCCACGGTTCGCCGTTCGGTACGGCCATGCCCGTGCCGTCGGCCTGGTGGCACGCTACGCACAGTGCAGCACTGGCTTTGCCGGCCTCCAGGTCGGCGGCCATGAGCGCCGCCGGTGTCGAGGCTGCGAACAATGTAATGCCCGCGACAAGGGTGCGCAGCTTTGCGGCGTGCGCCGGCCTTGGTGTCGTCTTCATCGTACTCCTTCGCATTGGTAGACGTGGCGGCGGGGGGTCGCCATGTCGAATGTGAATCTTTATTTCCATTATATTATTCACTTCTAATATTGCGGTTTGTGATAAGTCAATGAAGTTGCGCCCCGGTGCGACAGGGTTTTGGTACCATCACCGCCTTGACGCCCATCTGGCGTGGTAACACAGACGTAGTGCAACGGATTTGATGGAATGAATGACACGTGCCACGAAGTCGCCGTCATTGGCGCAGGAGTTGTAGGGTTGTGCGTGGCACATGAGCTCGTCCATGCGGGCAAGCGCGTTGTGCTGGTCGATCCCGAACCGCCGGGATCGCAATGCTCGTCGGGGAATTCGGGAGCCCTGTCGGCCGGGTCGGTCGCGCCGCTGGCCATGCCCGGAGTCGTGCGCAGCTCGTTGCCCCTGCTGGCCGACCCCAACGGGCCATTGTTCGTGCCTCCGGCCTACTGGCTGCAGGCGGCTCCTTGGTTGTGGCGCTTCGTTCGCGCCTCGAAGCCACAGCGTGTGCAGCTGATCGCGTCGGCGCTGCACGGCCTGCTGCACGATGCGGTCGGGCTGCACGTACAGCTTGCGCGTCGTATCGGGGCGGAGCATCTGATCCGGCATAACGGCCAGCTGCATCTGTACCCGAACGAGGCGGCTATGAGCGCTGACCGTGGCGGCTGGGCATTGAAGGCGCAGCACGGCCTGAAAATGGAACCCGTTGATGCCTCGGCCATTCACGCCCTTGAGCCGGCGGTACGGCACGATCGCTACACGGCCGGCTATTTCCTGCCGGACGAGGGCAGTGTGGTGTCACCGCTCGCCTACTCGCAGGCCATTGCGGCAGCCCTGATGGCGCGCGGCGTCGCGTTCGAACGGACGCGTGTCGATGCGTTGAAGGCGGACGGCGAACGATGGGCGCTGCACTGCGCCGGACGTGAACTTCATGCGAAGCATGTGGTGGTGTGCGCGGGAGCCTGGTCGTCACGACTTCTGCGCACGGTGGGCGTAAATGTGCCACTGCAATCGCAACGCGGCTATCACCTGCAGTATCCCGGGCTGCGCGACACGCTGAACCGGGTGGTGGTGCTGGCGGACAGAAAGGTCTTCATCAACCCCATGCAGGACGGCCTGCGCATCGGCGGCACGGTGGAAATCGATTCGCTGGAGCGACCCATGCGCGAGCAGCGGGCTCTGCGTCTTGCCGAACATCTGCAGGCCGGTTTGCATCTGCCGGCCGAAACGGGGTCGGCAAAAAGCTGGATGGGACATCGGCCCTGCCTGCCTGATTCCATGCCCGTTCTGGGCGCCGTGCCGCATCTCACCGGGTTGTGGTGTGCGTTCGGTCACGGGCATCTCGGCCTGACTGGAGCCGCCAAAACGGCGCGGTGGCTGACGCAGGCACTGGTTGAGGGTCGTGCGCCGCAGGAAATGGCGCCGTTCTCGATCAGTCGCTTTATGCGGGGGTGACGGCTGGCCGGTAGATGGCGGTTCCGATGCGCATCAGCGGGCCCGCGGCATCGGTGGTGAATTCCAGTTCGACGAGATCGCGGCCGTCGGAAACCGGCACCCTGACCGACATGCCGGCGCGTTGCTCGTTGATGGGCACAAGAAGCTGTGCGCCGTCGTACAGAACGTAACCCGGCAGTTCGGGAAGCGCACCAAGCGTAACCGGAGCATCGCCCAGTACTTGCTGAACGGAATCCGGGGCGTCGTTCACGAATTGCCACGTGGTGCCCAGTCGTGCCTGCCATGTCGCCGGCAGCGGCTCACGCGGCTGCAGGCGCTGCCCCGCCGGCATCGTCGTGTAGTGGTACCCCGTGCCCCAGGGGATGCGCCTGATCAGATACTGATAGTGCACGATCGTGCCGTCTTCTTCAGCTGCCATTTCCTGAAACCGGTAGCTGGGATGCTCGCCCGTCTCGGCCCACCACCAGCCATCGGCCCGGAACGTGTAGCGACCGTCTGCGGCATTCATGGGTTGCCACGCATTACCATGCCACTGGCTCAGCACCAGAGAGCCATTCGGCCCGGCCATGACCTTGATGGGCGCCGCGCCGCTGGCGTATAGGCCGGTGAGGCCGGATGGGTCGGGGGGTGTCGCGGGTGCCGCAGGCGTGGTGTCGACCTTTGTGGGCAGGGCTTTGATGTGGTGGCTTTCGTGCAGCGCACGCAGCACGATGCCCTCGGCAACCTGCAGGGGCTGGTAGCCGTTGTTGCCCGTGACGAGCAGTGCAATGCGCGCATCGGGTACTACAAAGAATTCGGTCTGGAAAAAGGCGGTGCCGCCGTTCTTTTGCCACCCCAGTACGCCCGCGGTGTCGAGAGCGGGTTGTCGCACCGCATCCCAACCCAGGCCCCAGCGCCATTCGGGTGACGGGTTCAACGGCGCGTCGGGGTTTTGTTCGCGCGCCATTTCGGCAATGCCATCGGCCGAAACGATGCGCTGGCCGGCGAGGGTTCCCCCTTCAATGAACATGCGTGCCAGCTTCAACATGTCGCCCGGCGTCGATGAAAGGCCGCCGGTGGCATAGGCGTTTACGATCTCGAGCGGATACTGCCGGCCGTTCAGTACCGGGTGCGCGAAATCGCCTGCGGGGGGACGTTGCACCAGGAATCCCGACTCATGCATGCCCAGTGGTTCAAGAATGCGCGTGCGCACGAACTCCGGGTACGTGAGGCCGGTGACGGCAAGCACGACCTGCTCGAACAGCGTGAAGCCGTCGTTGCAATAGACGGCCGTCTGCCCTGGCGGGTGCTTGATATGGAAGTGTGCCAGGCCGGCCTCCGTATCTGCGGAGTAGGCCGGAAAAGGTTCGAACGTGAAGACGCCGCGTACGTTGGTACCCGGCAGACCGGACGAATGCGACAGCAGGTGGCGCGAAGTGATTCGGCGGTAGCCGGAACCCAGCATGCGAAACCGCGGCAGATACTCGGCCACGGGCGTGTCCAGATGAATGAGACCGGCCTCATGCAGCATCACCCCGCACAGGCCCGCCAACACCTTGCTGACGGAGCCCACGTTAAAGCGCGTATGAATGGTGGCGGGGCGGGATTCCGTTAATGATGCGAAGCCGAACGCTTCCTGCCAGACGATTTGGTCTTGCCACAACAGGGCGACCGACACGGCAGCGGCATCGGGTGCTGCCTGCATGTTCTCGCGCAGGGTTTTGCGACCCCAGGCGATCGTGTCGGTGAAACGCAGACTGGCATCGGAGGATTCACTGCAGGCGGGCAACCAGGGAAGCAGGGCGCCCGCCGCCGATGCCTGCAGAAAACGGCGTCGGCAAATGGGAACAGGACGACGTAACGGTGAACGCTCCATGTTCTTCCCCTGGCTGTAAAGGGATTTTGCTTACGTAATCATACGTATCGCGTATGGAGCGCACTATAGCATGCGGCCCGTGTGCAGGCGGCGCACCTTACTTTGCCAGATCGATGACGACGCGGCCCTTGATTTCGCCCTTCATGAGCCGCTGGGCCAGATCAATGCTTTCGTTCAGCGATGCTGTGCAGGCGATCTGTTCCCGCAGGCTGCCGTCGGTTTCCTCGGCGAGGCAGCGCCAGGCTTCTTCGCGCAGGGCTTGTGGCGCATACACGCTGTCGACACCCGCCAGAGTGACACCACGCAGAATGAAGGGCGCGACCGTGGCGGGGAAGTCCATGCCCTGGGCAAGGCCGCATGCAGTGACCACGCCACCGTAGCGCGTCTGGGCGCAGATGTTGGCCAGCGTGTGGCTGCCCACGCAGTCAACGGCCCCGGCCCATTTTTCCTTTTGCAGGGGTTTACCGGCTTCGGCAAGCGTTTGCCGGTCAAACACTTCCGTGGCACCCAGCCCCAGCAGTCGTTCGCGTTCTTCCAGACGCCCCGTAGACGCATGAACTTCGTAGCCGCGTCGCGCCAGCAGGGCAACCGCAAAGCTGCCTACCCCGCCATTGGCCCCGGTTACCACGATCGGTCCGTCGCCCGCCCGCACGCCGTGTCGCTCCAGCGCCAGAACCGAAAGCATGGCCGTGTAGCCTGCCGTTCCGATGCTGGCGGCGTCCCAGGCGCTCATGGAGTCGGGTTTGCGGGTGATCCACCCGGCGGGTACGCGCGCCCTCTGCGCCAGCCCTCCCCAGTGCAGTTCGCCCATGCCATGGCCGTTGACGATGACTTCGGTGCCCTTCGGGTACTGGGCGTCGCGGCTTTCCACAACCGTTCCGACCAGGTCGATGCCCGGCACCATCGGCCATTGGCGTACGACGGGCGCACGGCCTGTGATGGCCAGTCCGTCCTTGTAGTTGAGTGTCGAATACGCCACCTGGATTTCGACGTCACCCTCGGGCAGCTGAGCGGTATCCAGCGTTTCGATGCTGGCCTGCGTGGATCCATCGTCGGCCTTGCGTAGCATCAGGGCTTTGAACATTAATCACTTCCTCCGTGTATTGATGTTTGATGTGACCGTGCAGTTTAGTCGGTGGGTGACTTTGTTGTGTGTGGGCACGTCGCCGGGCTACTCGCCCACACGCATCTGTTCCTGCCGCACCAGCGCTTTGAGCCATTGCGCCTGCTCGCCAACGGCGTGGATGCTCTCGTAATCGAACTCCAGGTTGTTGGGGTACTGCAGGGCAAGCGTATGGGGCCAGGGCTGCATGGGCACGAGGCCCGCCAGGAAAAAGCCTTGTGCTTCGGCAATTGCGACGGCATGGGGCGCGGCGGGGTCGGCGAGATCGATATTCAGGTAGATGATGTCGACCTTTTCAAGACACAGCCGCCGCCGTTCGCGCGCAAGGGCCACCCGAAGATCGGCGCCGGTGTGTCTCAGATTCACGATTGCCACGTTCACGGCCGGTTCAATTACCGATTCAAACGTCGTTGTCTCTTCGAACGTGTTGTGGTCCGGCGCCGCGCTTTCGTTCAGTGTGAGGCCGGCGCCTTCGGCAATACGGTGCAGGCTGGCGGCATGGTGGCGCGGCAGATACACGGGTTGCGGGGGCAGGGGCTTGAGCGGGCGGACTGCGATGAAGGTGGTTTCGCGCTGGGCGAGCGTGTCGTGAATGTGCCGGAACTGCAGGCTGGCGGGGGCGTAGCCCAGTAGCAGCGCTGTGGGTTCGTACCCCAGTTCGGAAGCACTTTTCTGCGTGTGCGGGTGGTTGGTTACGGAGTGCACGAAAAGTATGCTGGCCGGTGTGGTGGCCGCGTACCGGATGATTTCGAGACTGATCTGCCTGAGCAGCCCCTGGCCGCGCCAGCGCGGGTCGACGACACCAATACTCCATTCTGCTGCACCGGCGTCGCGATGCGGCATCATGAGCGCTGCATGCCCGGCCAGTTCGCCGCGTTCAGATACGGCCACCCAGGAATGCAGCATGCCCTCACGCAGTCGTGCCACGATGCGATCGGGATAGTACAGGTAATCGCTCACGTAGCTGTAGCCGTAACTTCGATACACAAGCCGTGCGAGCTCCAGGGCTTCGTCTTCCCTGAGCGGCCGGATCTCTGCAATGGGAGCCGGCGCCTGACCCGGCACCGCCGCTGGGGGTACGGTGGCGTCTTCCAGTTGTTTGACGTGCGTCAGGGGCCTCAGCCACTCGAGGTTGAAGCGCACACCCTCTTTGCCACCGTTATGCAGCTGGTAGCGATCGACCATGTGCTTGAGCAGCAACACCGAAAGCGCGGCATCGTCGGCGCCGGTTTCGGTTTGCACGTCGAACTCGGGCACCATGCTGAGGTCGAACGGTAACGCACGGCAGGCGGCCTCGATGCGCAGCACGGTGGCGTGCAGTTCGATGGTGAACTCAAGATCGCCTTCTTCGCGCCCGTCGTCGAATGCATAGCGCAGTAGCGTGAGAATCAGCTCTTCGATGGCAAGGTCGATGGCAAAGCGCTTGCGCTCGTCCATTGCGGCCTGTTCGACGAACCAGCGTACGGCATGCTGCACACAGGCGATGGCAGTGTTGCAGGCGGGCACGCGCAGCACCACGGGCGGCATGAGCGGTGAGTGCGGCCGGGCGGTCATGCATTGAGCTCCAGGCGCCGGTCGATGACGTGCAGGGTTTTGCCGGTGCGCTCGTTCACGATGAGCTGCTGCGGGGTGACCCATTCGATGGCCAGAGGGTGAATGACGTTCTGAGCTGTCACGTCGGCGATCAGGGGCCGCTCGGCGTGCAGCGCGGTAACGATCGCCGACTTGACCGTATCGGGCACCGCCTGTGGGCGTGCGACGGCAATGCGTAATGTGCATCGGTCGCGATGTTCGCTGTGCTCGACCACCATCTGAAAGTTGATGAAGCCGTGATAGGGCACCTTTCTGAGCACAGCGTGCACGTCTTCGGCGTAAAGCGACACTGGCCCGATACGTGCGCAGTTGTTGCTGCGACCCAGCACGCGGAACCGGCGCGCGGGCGTGCCGGGCGTATCGACCCAAATGCCGCGGTCACCCACCGGGTAGCGCACCACGGGCATCAGGCGGCGCTTGAAGTTCGTGATGACCAGCTCGCCCGCGACGCCGGGTTCGTCGATGGGTTCGCCGCGCTCATCGAGAAGCTCGAGCACCGTGGAATCGTCGAACATGCGATGCACACCCTGTTCGGTACCGGGTTCGCTCCAGCCCAGCTCACCGTAATCGACGCCGGCAATGCCCACCGACTGCACGGCGCAGTGAGGCAGAACGCGGTGCAGGGCCTCGATCTGATCGTCGAAGATGGCCTCGCCGCCATACAGAACGCGCCGCAGCGGGATCGAGCCCGGTTCCGCCGCCTCGATTTCGGGAAGCAGGGCAAGCATCGTAGTGGGCAGACATGCCAGGGTTTCGATGCGGAACTGTTGAATGGTTTTGATGACTTCTTCTGCGGGTGCCGAACCGGAAAGCGGGAACTGCACTCCACAGCCGGCCTGTTCGATGGCCCGCCCGATGAACAGGAATGAGGCGTAGAGCTGCCCGCCGTAGAAGAGATTCGCAACCCGTTCGCCCGCCCGCAGGCCGCCGCGGCGCATGGCGGCGCCGAATGTTTCGCACATGTGCCGCCAGTCGTCGTTGCTGTAGAACGAGAACTTCGGGTTGCCGGTGGTGCCGCCGCTTTTGAATACCGGGCCGTCCATATGGGGTGCGGTGAGCACCCGGTTATCGGTGGGTGTGTTGGCCGCCCAATAGGTGTCGAGATCGGTGACGGGCAGGGCGGTCAACGGGGTATCGACGCGACTGAACGCGTTCCTCCAGAGGTCTTGGTAGTACGGCGAGTTGGCCGCGACATACCGCAGGTGGGTGGCGAGCTGCGTGTGCCGTTCGACGGTTTGGCGTTCAAGGGTTTGGTTGCTCATGGCTTTACGAAGGATTGCGGTGATCGCAGATGGATTTCAGCTTGCCGCTGGTGGGAATGCGCACGAATTCGTGATCGGGCTTGGTGCGGGCACGAAACTGGAATGCGGCCCCGGTGGTGCACCACAAGTCGAGCTCCGGATAATGCGCCCGGATGACGGAAACGGCTTCGTCTTCGGTTACGCCGAACCCTTCGCCGATCCAGAGTTCGATAACGGTGTCGATGCCGTCTTCCAGCAGGTGAATCTGCACGGGGCCCGCGTAGCCGAGCTGTGTGTCGAGGATATCGGTAAACCGGCGCGCGTTGAAATTGGGGCCGCCCGCCTTGAAGACGTCGCTGCTGCGGCCTTGCAGCTCGAAGCGTTTGTCGGTGCGCCCGCACGGGCAGGGTTCTTCGAGCCAGCGACCGGTATCGCCGATGTCGTAGCGGACGATGCGCGGCTGGGCCCGCAGCAGGGGTGAGGTGGTGAGCAGAATGCGGCCTGTCTCGCCAGGTTTTACGGGGCGGTCTTCCTCGAGCGCGACGATCTCCATGTGTTGCACCGACTCGAAGACGTGATGCACGCTGCCGCTGCAATGGGTGCATTGGTAACCGATGGGGCCGGCATCGTTGGAGCCGTAGGCCGCCGAGCGCACCACGGAAACGCCAAAGTGGGTCTGAAGGCGCTCGCGACGGGCCCGAGACAGGTTTTCGCCGCCATAGAACACCTTTTCGACAATGCCGCGCAGCCGGTCGCCCTCGTGGTCGAACAGAGCCATGATGTGAGAGGCTGAGCCGACCAGCGTATTCACCCGCAACTGAACGATGGCGTCGGCGATCTCGACGAAATCGTTGCTCATGGCCATGGGCACCACCCGGACACCCAGGCGCTCGAGCATTGTCCAGAAACTGATGAAGCTGCCGTACATGTGGCCGACAAGGAAGAGGTTCATCACGCGGTCGGATTCGGGCTCGAGCCCGGCGGCCAGCAGGCCATGGACGGCAGCGAACATCTGCGCGTGATAATCGGGCCATGAAAAGGTGGAGAACACGGGTGTGCCGCTGGAGCCTCCGCTGCGAAACACCAGGTCGGGGGGAGTGGGTGCAACAAGCTCCTGAAAATCGAGTTTGGTCATGATGGGTGCCTGGGGCGCGCGGGCTGCCGAGCGGCTGGCGGCATGGCGTGATTCGAGCTGCGCAAGGCTGCCGATGAAACGGGCCGACTCGGGTGCGTCGAGCGACACGCGTCGGGTGAACTGCTGCAGGGCATAGACGCCGTCGTGCGGTGCACCGGTATAACTGTCGGTCATTTCGCCGGGCCGGGTGATGCGCGTGACGCCCGCCGCAAAGAGGGCGTGGGTAAGCGGTGCGAGCGAGGTCACGCCGCAGGCGAGCCCGCATGTTTGCAGCCAGGTACGCATCGGCCGGAGTGTACGTATCAGCTCGTCGCGCTGAATGGGCTTGAGCCAGATGCTGCGAAACAGTGGCGAGGGCCGCAGCCCGGGGCGCGTGTCGACATAGATGCGCCAGCCGCCGGCGGGGTCTTCAATGACTTGAGTGAGGCCCAGCGCCGTTTCGGCCCGCACCACGTTCGAGACGCTGGTGATTTCCGCCTGCTCTGCCATGCCGGGTGCCTGCCCCGGTATGGTGGGTGCAACCTGAGCCAGGGATTCGGCCAGTTCGGCCGCGTACGCGTTGAGCCGGCTCGCGTCACATTCCATGAACAGCGTCTGGGGGCTCGAGCAGGCCTGCTGATCGAGCCGGCAGATATCGGACGCAAATGCGCGCAGCGCCTGTGTGCGTGCCTGGGCGTCGGCCAGGATGTCGGCTGCCATGTAGCCGAACGAAAGCTTGTGGCCCCAAGTGATGACACGCACGCCCTGCGGCGCCATGTGGCGTATCGACTCGATGGCGGTCTCGCCTCCCCAGGCCGAGATGGCGTCGGCATGGGCGAAGAGCGCTTCGAGTGTGTGGGTTTCGCTGGAAGCGAAGCGCAGAATGGCGACATATTCATGCAACCTGCCACCGGGGTCGGCCGCGCACAGGGCCTCTGCAAACACCGCAGCGAAATCGGAATCGCGGGCGCTGAGCTTCACGATGTTGAGGTTGCCGGCCAGAAGGCTTTCGATGAGGCCCAGTGCCGCCACAAGAAACACGTTTGACGGCATGACGTGCACCACGCACCCCATGGGCAGCCAGGCTTCGAACTGGCGCCCTGGGTAGCGGCGTTCGAGATCGGCCGGGCGCGTCTCGCCCAGTTCGCCCCGTAACCGGGCAATCAGGGTGTCGCGCTGCAGGGCGGCCGCTGCTCCATCGAGCAGTCGCACCGCTTCTTCGGCGCCGGTGTTCTGTTGCGCCAGTGCGAGCAGGCGCTGCCAGGTAGCGCCCCGATTCGTCAGGTCGTCGGCAATGTGTTGCGCCGCCTCGAGCAGGTCGTCGAGGGGAAATGGTTGAGCGAGCGTGGCGGCAATGTGGGCATCGAGCCGGGCCAGTTTTTCGTCGAGCAGGTTGGGGGCCAGCCATTGCCCGAACCAGAAATGCTGCTGCTGTGGGTGTTGAGCTGGATTCACAGCCATTCGAGTCTCCTTACAGTGCCGATGCGTTGCCCTGCAGCAGCTGTGCTGCAGCGACTGCGCAGCTGCGATTGGCAGACACCCCCGCCCGGCCAAGCACTTCGAACCAGGGGGTGGCGTGGGCCGGGCAATTGCAGCTGCCCGCCGGATGGCGCACGGCGAGATCGCCCAGGATGACGCTGTGTGCAGGAACAGACGTGATGTAGGGCGAAACGAAGGAAAGAAATCCCGGCGTACCGTCGGCCACG
The DNA here is from genome assembly GCA_030733815.1 of Yanghanlia caeni. Lineage (GTDB taxonomy): Bacteria > Pseudomonadota > Gammaproteobacteria > Burkholderiales > Burkholderiaceae_B > Yanghanlia > Yanghanlia caeni. The sequence continues at coordinate 20,057 of JAUZQE010000024.1, read as the reverse complement.
GGTTGAAGCGTTTTCACGTCGCGGATCAGCACGCGCGACCACGTGGGCTGGTGCAGGTGCTGGTGGGTGCACCCGACGTAGGGCACGCTGTGTTCGACCGAACCGAACGTTTCGATGATGTGGTCTGGCCCGATGCCGAGCTGTTCGCCGATGCGCGCGACCATTTCGCTGCGTGCGATGGCCTTGTCGGCATGGCTTTTCCAGCCCCCGCCGAAAATGACCCAGCTGCTGGGTGGCAATGCCAGGGAAGGGCGCCGCGTGTGCCGCATGCGTTCGAGAATGAAGTACAAGAACGCGGGGAAGCCAATAATACGGACAGGCGTATCGCTGCGTGCCCAGGCTTCAAGCGTTTGCACGGCGCCAAACGGGTCGAACTCGTGCCTGCCGTCGCCGACGTGGCGCAGCGACCAGAATTGCTGCCCCACAGGCGCATGGCTCATCAGGTAGTGAAACGTATTCGAGGTGCCGATCTTGAGCCCTTCGTAGGGTTCGTAGCCGTTCACCAGGTAATTGGCGGTGCGTTCCGATGCATAACCGCGGTGCTGCAGGCAGCGTTCAACCATTGCACGGGCATTGTGCAGTGTGAACGCGTCGAAGAACATCTGCGACTTCTGCCCGGTGGTTCCCGAGGAGGTGAGGTGCGCAATGACCGCCGATTCGGGTATGGAGCGGATTTCGTGCGCCTTGAAGAAATTGGCGTGAACGGCGGGCATGGCCATGATGTCGGCCATGGACTGCAGACGTTGTGGCGCTATGTGGTTGAGGCGGGCGAACTGCGCGTACCAGGGGGAGCGTTCAATGTGCCAGGCGGTAAGGTCGCGCATGGCTTCGATGAACAACGCTTCATGCTGCGCCTCGGGGAGATAGGGATCGGGCAAGGCGCAAAATGTCTCGACGGACGCCGGTACGTTGCCGGCGTGCACTTTATCGGGCTCACTGAGCACGGCTCCACTCCGTAAAGCCCTGCCAGGCAGGGCGATGGGTTATGGGTGCGCCCGCGTCGCGACCAGGCCGACGTGGCGCTGCATCTGCACGTACCCTGGAATGATAGTTTCATTTCGTGCAATTTGGAAAAGGGTCCGGGCCTGCATTCCCGAACAGTTGACTCGCATCAAAGCATGCGGGTTTGATCGCGACCAGCCTGTTTTGCGGCATACATCGCCAGGTCGGCTCGATGCAGCATGGATCTCAGGTCGTCCGATTCCCCCTGGCTGAGCGTGGCGCCGATGCTGACTGAAACGCGAAGGTGATCGGCATGCGGGTCGGAAACGCGCAGCTGCTCGCTGCGAATGGCTTCGTGGATGCGCCGTGTAACGCTTTCGATCTGAGCGGGTGTGCTGTGCGGAATCAGTGCCGCGAACTCTTCGCCGCCGACGCGCCCGCATAGATCAGTGCTGCGCAACGATTCACGCAGCTTGCGGGCGACGCGGCTCAGCACGGCGTCACCTACGGCGTGTCCGTATGTGTCATTGATCAGCTTGAAGTTATCGACGTCGACCATCAGGATCGCGGCCGGCGCGCCCCGTGTGTCGTCGGCAGCCAGAAGTGCCTGCGCCCGCTGATGAAACGTTCTGCGGTTCAGCAGCCCGGTGAGGGGATCGTGTTCGGCCAGATGCCGCATCAGTGCAAGATTGCGTTCGCGAGCGGCCATTACGCTGGCCACGACGATCGGTGCAAGGGCGGTTGAGGCCACCCCCAGGCGCAGTGACAACAGCTCGATCGTGCTGCCGGTATCGAACGGCATCGCGATATTGCCAAAGGCGATGCCCAGCAGTGTCCACAGGCTGAAGGCCAGGGTCAGCAGCGAGGTCTGAAACAGGTTGCAGGATAAGGCGCAAACGAGCAATGCGCTGACCGGAAATGCAATCACTCCCGGCCCGCCGATGAACAGGCCGGCAAGAAAGGCGGCCAGCAGGCTTGCGGCAGGAATCAGTTTGGGCGCGAGGCGACGGGCGACGACCGGCAAGCTGTCGCGTGCGGAGGAAGTGCGCGGTCTCGGTGCGCTCAGCACGCAGGGCACCAGAATGATGTATGCGAGCAGTTCCGATGTCCCCCAGATCACTCCCGCGTCCCAGGGGTCGGCCCCGAGCAGCCGCGCGGTCACGAGCCCCCCGCTGACACCAGCCGCTGCCGACGCGGTCAGCATCGCCAGGAACAGCCGCGGCAGGGCATCGGGCCTCATCTCGCTGAGCTGCGTTGCCGTCAGGCTGCTGCAAATCCTGAGCGCCACGAATACGCTCAGCAGATTGACCGCAGTCAGTGAGGTGGCGAGCAGGAGGGGGCTGCCCGTAAGGAGGTCTGCCAGAATGAGTCCGGCGGCTGCCGCAATCCAGCCCGGCGCCGACACGAGCTGGGGCAGTCGCAGGAACACGCCCAGCAGTACGGCATTCGCAGGCCACAGCGTGGAAAGCTGGCCCAGGGGTCGCCAGTAGATGCCGATCAGGGACAACAGCAGTACGAACAGGGCAAGCAGTCCGTAGTGCCTCAGGTGGGCTTGTTCGACGGATCGCGTCGACACGATTCCAGGCGTTCCTGCCTGATCAGAAAACATTGCGTTATGGGTAGAGTCTGAAGCGCACCAGGTGCTGCGGCGCAGCATTTGAAGTTTGTACTGTATCTATTTGAAATATTAACACCGAACTAGTTACGTTTGCCACGCACTTTAGTGAAATGTCAGTTCCCATGATGGCATCCGGCTTGCTGCCCTTGCCTCGATGTGCCCGTCATGGCGGCGGCACGCCATCAAGGAGGTTGCATGGCTCAAACGGCGAATCGTGACACGGCGCTCGGGATTGCACTGGGCCTGAACGCATTATTTGGCGCCATATTGCTGGCAGGCGGCGCCTGGCTCATCGCATTGGGCGGATCGTGGTATTACGCCGTGGCGGGCGTAATCATGCTCATCACGGCGTTTCTCCTGCATCGCAGGCGTCCGCAGGCACTGTGGTGGTATGCGGGGCTGGTGGTCTTCACCGTGCTCTGGGCGGTTTATGAGGCGGGCCTCGACTGGTGGCCGATTGCTGCACGTGGTGACGTAGTGTTCCTGCTGGGCCTGCTCATGGCGACCCCCTGGGTCGTGCGGCCGCTCATTCGGCGCAATGAACGTTCGGCCGACGCCAGGGCGTCGCATTACGGACGCCCGGCACGCCACCCGGCCGCGCCGTTGCTGGCAGCACTGGTTCTGTTCGCGACGGTAGCCGTTGCGTCGTGGGTGGTTGACCCCAATAGCCAGCACGGGCAGCTGCGACCAGCGGCCAATGCGGGCGACATCGCTGCGTCATCGATTCCCGAAGGAGAGTGGCACGCCTATGGCCGTACCCTTCACGGGCAACGGTACTCGCCGTTAGCTCAGATCACTGCCGAAAACGTGGGTGAACTGGAAGAGGTCTGGCATTACCGTACCGGCGATATGCGCGGGCAGCCGGGCGATCCGAAAGAGACGACGTTCGAGGTCACGCCGCTCAAAATCGGCGAGCGGCTGTACCTGTGCACGCCGCACCAGTCGGTCATCGCCCTGAATGCGACGACGGGTGAGGAAGTCTGGCGGTACGATCCGCAAACTCGCGATCAGCTGGCACTGCAGCACCTGACCTGCCGCGGCCTTTCGTATCACCCTGGCGGCGGAGAATCCGGCACGCCCGGGTCGACAGGAATGGAGCACGACCCGGCGCCGGGCCCGGATGAAACGCGCGAGCGGCTGAATCTGCCCATTGCCGCGGATGACGCCCAAATCACACAACAGTGCGATGCGAAGCTCTTCATGCCCACGGCAGATGGCCGCATCATCGCCCTGAATCCGGAAGACGGTACCGTGTGTGGTGACTTCGGGCAGGGCTCCGGCCAGGTCAACCTGTGGGCCAACATGCCCCACGCGCGCGTGGGCGGATACTACTCCACGTCGCCCGTGGTGGTGACGGAATCGCTTATCGTCGTGGGCGGAACCGTGCTCGACAACGTGTCGGTGAACGAGCCGGCGGGTGTGATCCGGGCATTCGACGTGCACACGGGCGACCTCGTCTGGAACTGGGACCCTGCACGGCCCGACGACACCTCACCCTTGGCGCCGGGTGAAACCTATACGCCCTCTACGCCCAACAGTTGGTCGATTCTGAGTGCGGACGAGGATCTGGGTATGGTGTACGTGCCAATGGGCAATGCACCACCGGATCAGTTCGGCGGTAATCGCGGTGAAGCCGAGGAAACCTATTCCTCGGCCATCGTGGCGCTGGATCTCGAAACCGGTCGGGTGCGCTGGTTCTTCCGCACGGTGCATCACGATTTGTGGGATTACGACGTGCCCGCGCAGCCGACGCTGATCGACCTGACCTTCAAGGGCGAGACAGTACCCGCCCTGGTTCAGCCGACCAAGCAGGGCGAAATTTTCGTGCTGGATCGGCGTAGCGGCGAACCGCTGTTGCCCGTGACAGAGGTGCCGTACCCCCAGGGGGCGGCCGAGGGCGACTTCACGGCTGCGACGCAACCGGTGTCGGCGCTTTCGTTTGACCCGCCGCCACTGACCGGTGCGTCGATGTGGGGAGCCACGCTGTTCGATCAGCTGGCGTGCCGCATCGAGTTTCACACGCTGCGCTACGAGGGGCGCTACACACCGCCTTCTACGCGGGGTACGCTCGTGTATCCCGGTAATTTCGGGGTGTTCAACTGGGGCGGCGTGGCGGTCGATCCGGCACGGCAGGCGGTCTTCGCCACACCCACGTATCTGGCGTTCGTATCAAAGCTCATTCCCCGCGCCGACGACACGACGCTGTATGTGCAGGGCGGCAACCGCCCCAAGGACAGCCTTCCGGCACTGAACGAGAATTTCGGCGCGCCGTATGCGGTGGAGCTGCGTGCGTTTACCTCGTTTCTTGGGTTGCCGTGCCAGCAGCCACCCTGGGGTTACATTGCCGGGGCCGACCTCACCAGTGGAGAACGCGTCTGGATGCACAAGAACGGTACGGTGCGTGACAGTTCCCCCTTGCCGTTGCCGTTTCGCATGGGGGTGCCGAATCTGGGAGGGCCGGTCATCACTGCAGGTGGCGTCGCGTTTCTGTCGGGCACGCTCGACTACTACGTGCGCGCCTACGATGTGGCGACTGGGAAGGAATTGTGGAAGGCCCGCCTGCCTGCAGGCGGGCAGGCTACGCCGATGAGCTACACCGGTGACGACGGGCGCCAGTATGTGGTGGTGGTTGCGGGCGGGCATGGCTCGCTGGGTACAAAAGCGGGTGACAGCGTAATCGCCTACGCGTTGCCGCCTGCTTCCAGATGAAGCAAGGGCGGATCCGGGGCCTCATCGTACGCGCTGCCGGCCGGTGCTGACGGCGCGTTCCCGCCGTCGTATTACCGGCGTGCGGGCCGATTCGTGTCGTTGCGCGAGTGGATGATGAGTTCGTCGATTTCGAGTTGCCGGATGCGCGCGAGCCCCACCTTGAGCCGGCCGATGGCCAGCGCACCAATGGCCAGGGCGCCGATGGCGAGCGCGCCCACGGCCAGGGCACCCACCGCTGTCATTGCGGTGGCCTTGCCGGCTGTAGCCGTGCCTGCGGCAACGTGTCGCTGTCTCGGGGTGATTTCTGCCATGCCGTCGTCTCCTGTTGTGTCGTACCCGCTCACGAGCATTGTACGAACGATGCATCGTGCTGCGGCGACCAGATGTGTTGCGTGAACGTGCCGCACAGGTCTTGCGCTACGGCGGTACCGCCTTCGGGCTGACCACGCCGGCCATCCCCGCCGAGCTCCATGTACATCTGGATAAGCTGGAACACGCATGGGTGACGTACAAGGGCATTCTGGCACAGATGCGTATGGCGATTTCTGCTGATTGGGCGGGCAGCGGTGGTCTGGAAGCCGAGATGGCGGTCAGCATGCTGGCGGCCAGTGAAGCGCTTTTGAACGCCTGCGAAGATCTCATCAACGCACTGGTTTACGATACCGCGCACATGCAAGACCCCGTCATGCGGGAAATCTACGCCCTCTTCGGGGCGAACATGCTGGTGTTGCTGCTGGCCTGGGCCATCATCCGCTCGAAGGTGCTCAAGCCGATCAGGCGTCTGATGCACATTAGCCAGGCGCTATCGGCGGGCGATTACAGTTGCAGACTCACGCTTGATTCCGATGATGAATTCGGAGCGCTCGGCAGGGTGCTGAACCGCTCGGCCGAGCACATCGGGCACCTGATGACCGACCTGGACGCCAAGCATGCCAGCCTGAAGCAGGCGCAGGTGAAGCTTCAGCGGGCTGCGCAGGTTTATCAGCATATCAGCGACGGCATCGTCATTACCGACGTAGACGGCTACGTGCAGGATCTGAATCCGGCCTTTACGGCGATCACGGGGTACGCGCCCGAAGACGTCATCGGGCGGCGCATGAATCAGCTGGGTTCCGAACGGCATCCAATCGAGTTCTTCCGGGCGTTGCGCATGCAACTGGAACGCACGGGTCGCTGGAAGGGCGATATCTGGAGCCGGCACAAGTCGGGCAGGGAATTCATCTGTCACCTGATCGTCAGCACCTGCTACAACGAAGACGGTAGCGTCAACTGCCGTATCGGCCTCATATCCGACGTGACTGAGAAGCGCAAGCAGGAAGCCCTGATCTGGGAGCAGGCGCATTTCGACCACCTGACCCGTTTGCCGAACCGTCAGATGTTCCACGAGAACCTGCAGGCCAGCATCCGGCAGGCAGAATGCAACGCAGAGGCCTTTGCGCTGTTGTTTCTGGATCTTGATCTGTTCAAGGAAGTCAACGATATCTTCGGCCACAACGAAGGCGATCTGCTTTTGCAGCAAGTAGCCACGCGTCTGGAGGAGTGCTGCGGGCATCTTGGTGTGGTTGCCCGGCTGGGGGGTGACGAGTTCACGGTGATCGCCCCGGGCCTGGAAAATGGCGAGCGCGTGCACAGCTTGTGTCAGCGCGTGCTGCACGCCGTGTCGCAGCCTTATGCACTCACGGCCACCGAGGCCCGTATTTCGTGCAGCATCGGGGTGGCCTTTTACCCGGGCGATACGCGTAGTGCCACCGATCTTCTCAAGTACGCCGACCTGGCCATGTATGCGGCCAAAGACAAAGGGCGCAACCAGTATTGTCTGTTTTCGAGCACCATGCACGACTCGGTGCGTACCCGGCACGATCTGCTGCGCGAGCTGCAACTGGCCATCGACGATGGGCAAATCGTTCTGCATTATCAGCCCATCGTCGACCTGCATACGGGCTGTGTCGCCAAAGCCGAAGCACTGGTTCGCTGGCAGCACCCCGATCATGGTCTGATCATGCCGGGTGACTTCATCGCGCTGGCCGAAAGCTCCGGCCTCATCGTTCCCCTGGGTGAGCACGTATTCATGCAGGCGGCACACCAGGTGGCGGCGTGGCGTCACCAGACGGGGCGCGAGCTGGCGGTCAGCGTCAATGTGTCACCCGCCCAGTTCCAGTCCGAAGGGCTGAATTCCACAGCCTTGCTCAGTACGCTGCGCGAGCTGAATCTGCCGGGTGCGGCCGTAACGATCGAGATCACCGAGCGGTTGCTGATGGAAAGCACCGAACAAACCAGCAGGAAGCTGCAAGAGTTTCGCGATGCCGGCATTCATATCGCGCTCGATGATTTCGGCACGGGTTATTCGTCGCTTTCGTACCTCAAGCGGTTCGACATCGACCTTCTGAAAATCGACAAGAACTTCGTTGACGATCTGACCGGAAACTCCCAGAACCGCGCCTTGTGCGAGGCCATCATCACCATGTCGCACGAACTTGGCATGAAGGTGGTGGCCGAGGGAATCGAGAGCCAGGAACAGCATGACTGGCTGCGGGCCGCCGGCTGCGATTACGGGCAGGGCTACTTCTATTCACGCGCTGTCGAAGCGGGTGCATTCATGCGCTGGCTCTGCGCGCGCGATGACACGCAGCACTCGACCGGATTGCCTGAACACTGTGGGGCGCGGCGCCACGGCGCATTGGTGTGATGCGCACAGGCAGCGCGACACGACACCGTGGCCTGATCCGCAAAGTAGCGCGTGGCCCGATTCGCCGAGCAGCGCGTGGCCCGCGCTCACTCCGTTCGGCAGACTGCGGCGCCAGGAAAACAGCCCGGCCGGCTTGCCGCGCGTGCAGCAAACCGGCCGGGTTGCCGTAGCGTTGAGCCTTCCCGCTCAATATACGTCGTGGGCCGTGTTGTAAACGTTGAATTTGCCCGTAGGCGTGATCAGGCGCTCGTCTTTGATGACCTTTTTCAGCTTGCGGGTTTTGTCATCGACGACCACGATCGCACTGGTCTGATTCATGGTGTTCCAGATCGAGAACCAGACTTCGTCGCCTTGCATGTTGTACTCGGGCTGCAGCACACGCTTCGGGCCGGGGCCTACGTCCGCCCATTCGGCAAGGGGCAGCACTTCGTAGCCGGCGTCGAGATTGTTGATGTCGAACACGGCGATGCTTTGCGAGGGGTCGGCCGGATGCAGGGCCGTATCGACCCATAGGTTCGTCGACTTCGGGTGCGTCTTGATGAAGAGCGAGCCGCCACCCTGACCCTTGAGCACCTGAACTACCTTCCATGCGTGTTCGGCGTGGCCTTCCGGGTCGGTACCGATGAGCGTGATTTTTTCGTTGCCCAGGGCGGAGGTGGCCCACACAGGCCCGTACTTCGGATGCACGAAGTTGGCGCCGCGACCCGGGTGCGGGATTTTGTCGACGTCCACCAGCGCCTTCATCTTGCGTTCACGCGAATCCACGACGGCGATTTTGTCGGATTCGTTGGCCGCAGTCAGGAAGTAGCGCTTGGTGCTGTCCCAGCCACCGTCGTGCAGAAAGCGCGCCGCATCGAGAGTGGTGATGGTGAGCGCTTCGAGGTCGCTGTAGTCGACCAGAAGGATTCGGCCCGTTTCCTTGACGTTGACGATGAAGTCGGGATGCTCGAGGCTGGAGACGATGGCGGCCACCCGGGGTTCAGGGTGGTATTCCTGGGTGTCGACCGTAGGCCCGCGGGTATCGACGATCTTGATCGGCTTGAGTGTGGGGCCGTCCATGATCACGAACTGCGGCGGCCAGTAACTGCCGGCAATGGCGAGTTTGTCTTCATAGCCCTTGAACTTCGACGTTTCGACCGACCTGGCTTCGATGCCGATTTTCACTTCGGCCACGCGGTCGGGCGTTTTCATCCACAGGTCGATCAGGTCGACCTTGCCGTCGCGGCCGATCACGTAAATGTAGCGCGAGGAATGCGACAGGCGCGAGATGTGCACGGCATAGCCGGTTTCGACGATGTTGATGATTTCCTTCGTGTCGCCGTCGATCAGCGCCACCTGGCCCGAATCACGCAGGGTGACCGAAAAGATGTTGTCGGTGTTGTAATCGTTTTCCTTCTTGGTGGGGCGTTGATCCACCGGAACCAGTACCTTCCACGTCTCCATCATCTGCGGCAGGCCCCATTCGGGTGGTTGCGGCGGCTCGATGAACAGGAAGTTCGCCATCAGGTCGATTTCCTCGTCGGTCAGGTCACCCGACGTGCCCCAGTTCGGCATTCCGGCCGGCGAGCCGAAGTAGATCAGTGAACGCAGGTAGTCAAAACCCTTGGCGTGGGCGATATCGGGCGTGAGGGGCTTGCCCGTGGCGCCTTTGCGCAGCACACCGTGGCATCCGGCGCAGCGCTGGAAGTAGATTTCGGTGGCCCGGGCCATCTGCTGCTCGTTCAGCGGTGTGGCGGCAGTGGGCTCGGGTGCCGGGGCGCTGCTGGTCTGGCCACCACGTTGGGCGGCGACGTCGGCCGGCTTGACGTCAGCCTTGACGTTGGTCCATTTCGCATAGACGAAGTTGACGATCGCCGCGATGTCTTCGTCGCTGACCTGCGGCATGGGCGGCATGGGCGTGTTGTACTTGACGCCATTGACCGTGATTTCGCCGGTGAGGCCGTTCAGGATCTGCGCGACGAGCTCGTTGGGTTTAAGGGCCGCCAGGTAATCGGAATTTGCCAGCGGCGGAAATACGCCGGCCAGACCCTGGCCTTCGGCCTGGTGACAGGCCGCGCATTGCGCCTGATATGCCTTTTGCCCTTGGGCGTGAGTGGAATCGGCAGCGATGCCGGTGCTACAGAACAGCGCAAACGGTAGGCTCAACCACCAATGTTTCTTGAGCTTCATGGGACGTCTCCTTGACATGCACTAAACCGCCTGTTCCGTGCACGAATCGAGTGTCAGAACAGGTACTTCAATGTCACCCCGGCATTGATGCCGGGCTGCGTATGACGGTGGAACGTGTCGGCACGCAGATGCTGCAGCTGAGTCCTGTTCCAGCTCCAGTATTTGCGGTCGAGCAGGTTGTAGACGCCTGCGTTGATGACCAGTGAACGGTTGAATTTGTATTCGCCGAACAGATCGAGCGTGGCGTAGCCCGGGGTGCGTGTGACCCCCTGATTCTTCAGAGCCTGGGAAATTTCGCTTTCGCGCTTGGGGCCCACCGCTCTGAGCCGCAACTCGGCAAAGAACCGGTCGGACTGCCGCCAGTTCAGGCCCGCAGTGAACGTGAGCGGATCGACGCTGTCGATGGGTTCGTGGGTGTCGAGGTCGCGGCCACGGGCCCAGGCGGCCGAGACGCTGGCGCCCACTACGCTGCCCGAGGCAAAGTGCAGCAGATCGGTTCCGGCCTTGAGCTCGAACCCATAGATGTGGCTGCGATCGAGATTGACGGTTTGCGTTACCGTGTAGCCCATGGCATTGCGGCCGACGGGTTTGAACTCGATGAAGTTGCGGTAGCGGGTGTGATACCCCACGAGCGACAGATAGCGCTGGTCGTCGCGGTAGTTCCAGCCCACTTCCAGCATGCGGCTGGTTTCGGGTTTGAGGTCGGGGTTGGCCTGGCGCACGACGCGATAGCTGTCGTTTACGTACGCCGTATTGACGTCGTTGAAGTCGGGTGCCTTGAAGCCTTCCGAGTAATTGGCAAACAGCGTGTGCTGGTCGGACGGGTGGTACAGAACGGCCAGCCGCTTCGACAGATGGCTTTCACGCATGCTGGCCGGCGGCAGTGCCTGCGGGTTGCTGGCTTCATATAGCGTGTTCTTCTCGGGGCTGAGCCGGTAATGATCGAAGCGCAGCCCCCCTATGAGTTCCACACGCCCGTCGTACAGCGCAAGGCGGTCCTGCACATAGAGGCCGGCTTCCAGCATGGTGGAATCGGGTTCGCCCTGAACCGGCAGCGTTTCGTGTTCGACACTGCGGCCCGCATACAGGTCGATGCTGTCGCCGTTGCGCATCGTGTGGGCTTTGGTGCGACGCAGGCTCCAGCCATAGCTGAGGTGGTGCTGCGCGCTGCCGGCATCGATCTGATTGTTGAACCCGGCAGACAGCCCCGCGCTGCGGTAGTGGTAGTCGGCGTCGCGTGTTCTGTAGCGCAGCTGATTGGCGATGCCGGGAATGGCAGGAGCTGAGGCCGTTTTGCGAAGTTCTTCGCTTTCCTGCAGGGTTTTGTTCTTCTGGAAATCGAGCTGCCAGTAGCCTTTATCGAACAGGGGGCCGGAACGCTGGAATTCGTGGCGCAGTACCCATTGTTCGCGCCGGTTGATGCTGCGCGTGTGGTTTTCGAGCTGTTCGTACGGAAACAGGGGCGGTTGCGCAACGATGTTGGGCATCATTCGGCCCGGCCCCACATCGGAAAGCAGATCTTGTTCGACCTGGTTGCGGAAGTTCTCGTAGCTGAGGCTGAAGCGGTGATCGGCCCCGGTGTCGTACACCACTTTAGCCAGCACGTTGCTCATGCGGGTGTCGGCCGGATCGGGACGTTCACGCGCCGGCCCGGTTTCATCTCCACTGCCGCGCCCCAGGTGGTTGGCCAGTTCGTGGCCACGGCTCTGGGTGATGCGCATGAAGGCCGACAGTTCGTCGGTCAGGTGTGCGGCGGTGGTGACGCCGGCCAGGAATTCGCGCGTGCGGCTCTGCCACCCCATGCGCACTTCGCCGCCGAACTGTTCGCCGGGAGCAATGAAATCTTCCGGATCTTTCGTGCGCATGAGCACGCCGCCGGCCAGGGCACTGCCCCCGTAGAGGGTGGACATGGGGGCCTTGATGACATCGACGACCTTCATGGCGTCGAGATCGAAGAAGTTGCGGTTGGTGGCGACGTCGCGCCCGAAACTGTAGCTGGGGGGCAGGGGTACGTCGTCGACCAGCAGCAGCACGCGGTCGGCCCCGATGCCGCGGATGCGGACGTCGTTCAGGGCACCGGCCGGGCCTTCCTCGACACTGACCCCCGGCTCGTAGCGGAACAGGTCACTCAGGGTGCGTGCGTTGCGTTGATCGATTTCCTGCTGAGTGAAATGCGAAATTGATGCGGCGGTCTGCTCGAGCGTGAGATCTTCTTTCAGTGCCCGCACGATGATCGTGTCGAGCACCGGCACATGGGGGGCAGGGGTGTCTTGTGCGAAAGCGCCCCCACCCAGCAGGCCTGCCGTTGTGATCCACCCGTATGTGTACCACCAAGGTCTTCTCATTGCCGGAGCCCCGTAGGTTGAGCAGGCCGAACCGTGCCGATGCTTCTGGATTACAGAGTGTAACGGAAATTCGCCAAATCACTTCAATTGAATCGAGAAATTACGCCGCTTCGCGGTGCCGCAGTGCGTCAGGAAAGCGGAGGTTCGCCGAGCCAACGGCGTGCATCGGCTACATGCAGCGTTTTTGCAGCGCCGAAACCACTGACCTGCCGCACGCGCACAATGTACAGGTGAAAAAGATGGAAATCCTTGAACTCGATCATGAACCCGACATCGGGAAACCGTTCGAGGTAGGCCGCGCGGGCACTTTGCCATGTTTCACTGCCACGCTCGAGGGGCCGCGCTTCCACCTGAAAGGTGATGCGTGGCAGCGCGTGCACGGGTTCGCCGGGCGTCTCGCTGGCGCAGATCATGAATGACGCCTGGGGTCGCTTGAGAAGGTAGCGGGTGTGTGCGCCCAGTTCACTGACATGAATCACCAGGCATTCGTGGGCGGGGTCGATGCCGTAGGGCGCCATCGACACGTACGGCCAGCCTTGATCGCTTGTGGTGCCCAGCGCGCCTGTTCGCTGGGCAGTCAGCAATTGATGAAATCGATGCCGGAGGTCGTCCATGCGGTGCGCGGCATCCGGCATGGCGCAGGGGGCGCCGGCCGGATGCCGGGATGCGATCAGAGGTTCTGTGGCAGCCAGGTGACGATCTGGGGGACGAAGTAAATGACGACGACGCTTGCCATCATGATCAGGATGAAGGGTACGGCTCCGCGCGCCACCACGCCCAGGGGGGTGCCAGCGATGGCCTGTATTACGAAGAGGTTCAGACCCACCGGCGGGGTGATCAGGGCCAGCTCGATCAGCACCACGAAATAGATGCCGAACCAGATCGGGTCAATGCCTAGCCCCAGCACGGTGGGGAACAATACCGGCACCATGATCAGCAGCATGGAAAGGCTTTCGAGGAACAGGCCGATGATCAGCAGAATGAGCGTGACCAGCAGCAGGAATCCATCGACGGAAGAAATGTGCAGGTCGACCAGCTCGGAAAGCATGGAGGGGACTTGGTAAAGCGTGATTGCCTTGCCGAAGATCTTTGCACCGATCACGATGAGGAACAGCACGATCGTGGTCTTGAGTGTTTGAGCCACCGCTTCGAAGAAGCCCTTCACGGTGAGCGTGCGCAGTACGCAGGCGGTGAGCAGGAACGATGCCGCCGCTCCGATCGCTGAGGCTTCGGTGGGCGTGAAGGCACCGGCGTATATGCCGCCGATGATGAGAACCGCAAGCAGGATCGTGGGAAGGGCGCGCAACGTGGCGGCCATGCGTTCGCGGCCGGAGCTGGCTTCCTGGCGCTGATGCAGGCCCGTTGCCCACGCGTAGATCACCGTATAGATGCCGAACAGCACCAGCAAGAGAATGCCGGGGCCGACACCGGCCATGAAAAGCTTGCCGATACTCTCTTCCGTAATCACGCCATAGACGATCAGCGGAATGGATGGCGGAATGAGAATTCCCAGCGTACCACCGGCAGCCAGCAGGCCCAGGGTGAAGCTTTTGCTGTAGCCGCGCTTCACCATCTCGGGAACCGCTACGGTTCCGACCGTGGCGGCCGTGGCAACGGAACTGCCCGAAATGGCGGAGAAGATGCCGCAGGAAACCAGTGCCGACAGCCCCAGACCGCCGGGCAGGTGCCCCACCCACTTCTGGACGGCTTCGAAAAGGTCTTTACCCACACCACCCTTGAGGAGCAGGTTCGACATGAGCAGGAACAGAGGCACGGAAAGCAGAACGAAGTTGTCGAGCGCCCCGTGCAGGTTCTGCGCGACCATGGCCAGCGGCAACCCCTTGAGAAGGAGCAGCGTTGCGCCCAGGCCGGCCAGCGAGAAGGCTACGGGCACGCCCAGAAACAGCAGTGCGAGCAGAGCAAGCGCAATATAGAGTAGTGTCACGACTGGTTCCCCTGCTGATTGAGCACGCCCTTGTTGGAATCTTCGAGTTCGCTTTCCGGTGAAAAGCTTGGAGGCCCTCGAAAGGGCAGGCGAATCAGTTCGGCCACCGACTGCACGGCGAGCAGGGCAAAACCGATGACCACGGGCAGTTCGGCGATCCAGTTCGGTAACGCCAGCATGGTGGGCTGACGCCGCCCGAGCCGGAAGGAGTCATTCACGACGTCCCATCCCTTGGCGGTGGCCATGACCGAAAACAGCAGAATAATGACCAGTGCCAATGCCTCACATACGTAGCGTACCCAAAGCGGAGCCACGCCCAGAATGGCCGTGATGCGGATCATCTTGCCTTCTTTCAAAACCAGCGCCATGCCCAGGTAGGTGAACCACACCTGCAGGGTGATGGAAATGTCTTGTGTCCATTGCGTGGGGGCATGAAAGAAATAACGCGCCACGGCTTCGTAGGTGAGCACGGTGGCAATGAAGATGATCATGAGCACGCCGATTCCGCCGCAGAAATCCGCTATACGGTCAACGAAGCGCAGAATTCTGCTGCGTTCAGCTGGCTGAACACTGGACATAGTGGTACCTATCGCTGTTTGGTCGGTCCGGCCTGCGGGGCGGGTGTGGGCAAAGCCAGACCCGCCCGCGCGACGAAATTAATACAGTTTCCTTACTTCCTCGACCAAGCGCTTGCCGTCTTCACCCGCTTCCTGGATGAAGGCATCGACAGCCGGAGCGGCGGCATCTTGCCATGCCTTGATCTCTTCCGGGGTCAGGTTGACGACCTGCATCTTGGTTTGCGAACGAATGAATTCCTCGGATTGAAGATTCTCATCCTTGGTGGCCGAACGAATTGTCTGCTCGGCATCGCGTGCAGCGGTGGTGATCCATTCCTTTTCCTGATCGGAAAGCGAATCCCACAGCTTGTCGTTCATGACGATGAGGAACTCGGTTTGTGCGTGATTGGTAATGGTGACGTAGTCCATGACCTCGTACAGCTTGCGTGACTGGATGGCCGTGGTGCCGGTCATGCCGATGTCGACCGTGCCACGCTGATAGGCGATGAACTGTTCCGAGCCACCGATCTTGACGGGAATACCGCCCACGGCATTGATGAAGTCGCCGGAGGGTTTGCCCAGAACGCGCACCTTTTTGCCCTTCATGTCGGCAGGAGTGCGAATGGGCTCCTTCTTGGAAAGCAGCTGGACGGGGCCGTAATCTTGCCACCACACGACGCGGGTGCCCGTCTTGCGGATCATTTCGTCGATTTCCTGACGGATGGGGCTTTCGGGGGCCGCGGCCTTGGCCAGTACTTCGTAGCTGGGGAACATGAACGCCACGGAGAAAATGCCGGTGGCGGGAATGGTGCCTGCGTACTCGTCAATCAGCACCAGGCCCATGTCGACGGCACCTGCGGCGACTGCCTGCGGAATTTCGCTTCCCTTGTACAGTTGGGCGGAGTCGTAGATTTCGACCTTAATCTGCTTGTTCGAAATTTCTTCTACTTTTTCCTTGAAGTAGACGACATTCGCGCCAACGGGATGTTTGGTACTGACTTGAATGCTTACCTTGAGGGTGCGTTCGGCATTGGCGGGCATGGCACCCATCAACATGAATGAGGCCAGTGCCGAAAGGCACAGTGATTTGACGAAACGGGGTCGCATGGCAGTCTCCGTGTAATTATTGGCAAAGTCAAACAAATGGCCGCACAATGGCAGCCGCCCCGGCGATTGTATACAAACCTAACGAAGCGTCAAGCAGGGTGTTTACCCATGCCGTACTGAATGCGCCGGGTCGCCAGATGCCCGGCAGAAAGGTGTGCGCGCATCACGCTTTCGGCCCAGACCGGATCGCCTGCGGTGAAGGCATCGGCGAGCTCGCGATGATGCGCCATGCTTCGCATGATCTCGACTTTATCGTAGATGCTGAAGGTGCGATACACCAGGGGAAGGTAAACGACCTGCGAACAAAGCGCCTGCAGCCGTTCGCTGTGCGCGGCCTTCAATACCACGCAGTGGAATTCCTCGTTGAGCTGTGTCAGGCGCTGTCGTGCCGATACATCATCGGTACCGGCGTCGACCACACGTTCCATGGCGTCGCACAACGCATACAGTTCGTTGCGCTGCGAGTCGGTGATGCGCTGCGCGGCGAGTCGCGCGCCGTGCGCTTCGAGCAGCATGCGCAATCCGAAGATCTCGTCCAGGTCATGCGCGCTCCAGCTCACCAGACGGCTGCCCTGGTTGGGAATGGTCTCGACCAGCCCTTCGAGCGTGAGCCGGCGCAACGCTTCGCGTATGGGCGTGCGGCTGACCCCGATTTCTGCCGACAAGGTGCTTTCCTTCAATGGCGCGCCCTCGGGCCATTCGTTGCGAAGAATGCGACCCTTGATCCATTGGTATGCATGTTCGGCCATGTGGCCATGCCGTTTGTTGGCAGTCATGGGACACCGGTCTCCGTTTTTTTGTTTGCTGGTCAGCGCCGTGTCTTATTGTATACAATCATTGCGTTACACAGAAACCACTCAGGAGGACGAATCCGTGACTACCGCCGCTTCCAAGCGTCAACGACTGGCTACGCGCCTGACCCAGCCGGGAATCATTACCGCGCCGGGCATTTTTGACCTGATTTCTGCACGGCTGGCCGACCGCATGGGTTTTGACGTGCTGTACATGACCGGCTACGGCACGGTGGCGTCGTACCTGGGTTTGCCCGATGCAGGGCTGGCAACGTTCACCGACATGCTGAACCGGGCCAGCGCGTTTGCTCAGGCTACCGAAACGCCGATCATTGCCGACGGCGATACGGGCTACGGCGGTCTGCTCAATGTGGCGCACACCGTGCGTCATTACGAAGCGGCGGGCGTGGCCGGCATCCAGCTGGAAGATCAGGAGTTCCCCAAAAAGTGCGGGCATACGCCCGGGCGCCGCGTGGTGCCGCTGGAAGATATGGTGCGCAAGGTCAAGGTGGCATGCGAGGCGCGCGCCAACGATGACTTCCTGATCGTGGCGCGTACCGATGCGCGCACCACGCTGGGGCTGGACGAGGCGCTGCGGCGTGCCGAGGCCTACAGCAAGGCCGGCGCCGACATCCTGTTCGTGGAATCGCCCGAAAGCGAAGAGGAAATGCAGCGCATTGCCAGCGCCTTCGAAAAGCCCGTGCTCATCAACAACGTGGAAGGCGGCCGTACCCCGGTACTTTCGAAGTCGCGACTTGAAGAGATGGGTTTCAAGCTGGCCATTTACCCGGCGACCGGCTTTTTGGCCATGGGCAAGGCACTGGAAGAGGTGTATCAGGGCCTGCAGAAGGATGACGTCGCGGCGGGCACTCAGGGCCGGTTATACGAATTCGATGCGTTCAGCCGTCTCATGGGGTTTGAAGCCGTTTGGGAATTCGAGAAGGCACACGCTGAATAGAGGCGAGAACGCCCCGGCTCGTGCGTAAGGTGTGCCGGTCCGGGGCGTGTGCCGCTCTACGGGTTGGAATCCGGTAGCTTGGGCGCGTTGGGCAGATTCTTCAACGGTTGCGCCGGGGGCAGGCCGGTGACCTCAAGAATTTCCTGTTCGTCGAGCGTGTCGCGCTCGAGCAGGGCCGCAACCAGTGCATCGAGCTGCTTGCGGTGTGCCCGCAGCAGGCGCTTGGCTTCTTCGTGACTTTCCTGAATGATGCGCTGCACCTCGGCGTCGATCGTGGCGGCGGTGTGCTCGCTGATCGACGGCCCCATGCCTTGCGATACGCCCAGGAAAGGATTGTGTCGCGGCGCCAGCTGAACCATGCCAAGCGCGTCGCTCATGCCCCAGCGCGTGACCATGTTGCGCGCCAGTTCCGTGGCCTGTTCGATATCGTTTTCGGCACCTGTGGTGCGGGTACCGTACACGATCTCCTCGGCCGCACGCCCGCCCAGCATGCCGATGATGCGGGCACGCAGGTAGGGTTCGGGAAAGTTGTAGCGGTCGGCTGTGGGGCGCTGATACGTGACGCCCAGTGCCTGCCCGCGCGGTACGATCGAAACGCGGTGCACCGGGTCTGCTCCGGGCAGGAGCAGGGCAAGAATGGCATGCCCGCTTTCGTGGTACGCGATGCGTTCGCGATCAGCCGGGCTCAACACGATCGAGCGCTCGGGGCCCAGCATCAGTTTCTCCAGCGCGTCCATGAAATTGGCATACGTGACCGTGTCTTGATTCTGGCGCGCGGCAAGCAGCGCCGCCTCGTTCACGAGCGTGCGCAATTCGGCCCCCGACAGCCCGGGGGTGGCGGCCGCGACATCCATCAGATCGACATCGGGGGCCAGCGGCACCTTGCGCGTGTGCACTTCGAGTATGGCCTTGCGCCCGACCTTATCTGGCAGATTCAGAACAATGCGCCGATCGAAACGGCCGGCACGCAGCAGCGCCTTGTCGAGAATGTCGGGCTGGTTGGTGGCGGCCAGCACGATGACGCCTTCCTTGCCCGAGAAGCCGTCCATTTCGGTGAGGATCTGGTTCAGTGTCTGTTCCTGTTCGCTGGCGCCGCTCAGCACCACCTGGCCCCGGGCCCGGCCGATGGAATCGATTTCGTCGATGAACACGATGGAGGGGGCATGTTCACGCGCCTGGCGGAACAGGTCTCGCACGCGGGCCGCGCCCACGCCGACGATCATCTCGACGAACTCCGAGCCGCTCATGGAAAAGAACGGGACATTGGCTTCCCCAGCCACGGCCTTGGCCAGCAGGGTTTTGCCCGTACCCGGTGCCCCCACCAGCAGCACGCCCTTCGGGGCACTGCCGCCAAGGCGGGTGTATTTTTCCGGGTTCTTCAGGAAGTCGACGATTTCGACCAATTCGTTTTCGGCTTCATCGATGCCGGCCACGTCATCGAATGTGACGCGCTCGGCCGAATCGCGGTCGTAGCGGCGTGCGCGGCTCTTGCCCATGTTGAACATGCCGCCCATGGCTCCCAGGCCACCGGTGTGGCGAGCGGCACGCCGGTAGAGCCAGACGTAGAAGCCGATGATGAGCAGGGCGGGGCCGAAACCAAACAGCATGGTGAGCCACGGGTTGGCTTCCTGAATGGGCACGGCGCGTATTTCAACCTTATGCTCGATGAGGAACGCTTCGAAGCCCGGGTCGACGAAATCGGGCAGCAGGGTGGTGAAGTGACGCGCCGTGACCGCCGGGGGGCTCGCCCCTTGGCGCGCTGTGGATGTTTCGCCCTGCAGCGCCGGAACCGTGACGGGGCGCAGAAATTCGCCTTCGATCTTCTGCCCCTGGCTGTAGATGGCCCCGACATTGCCGCTGGCGACCTGCTGCTTGAACTCGGTGTAGGGAATCGTGACCGCGTCATCGCCCAGTGGCGAGAGCAGGCGCATGATGAAGTAATTGGTGAGCAGCAGGGCCGCGAAGATCCACCAGATGCGGCGCCGCTGGCCGGGGGGCTGGCCGGGTGCGCCCGGGGTACCCGGTGTGCCGCCCATGCCACGATTGGTTTGGCGCATACGTTCCCAGCTGTCGCTCGCGCCGTGTTCGTCCTTCATCCGATTGCGCGGGAAACCTCGGCCTTCCGGCCGGGGAGGGATAGCGCGGCACGTTTCACGTGCCCTGCTCCCGCATCTCCTTTCGAGGTTGCTATCCTTGCGTAGCCGTAGCCATCGCTACGCTGAATAATCCG
>JAUZQE010000023.1 GCA_030733815.1 Yanghanlia caeni | reverse complement strand
ATGCGCGAGGCCAGCACCGCCAGCGGGTGGCGCAGGTCGATCATCTGGTCAATGCGGGCACGGAAGAAGTCATCGGTAGCGGGGCAGGCGAACATGGCAGTAAAACTCCCAGAAAACAACCGTCATTGGACAACAAACTGGGAGTTCCGGGTATCCGATAAACCCCCAACCACCAATGTTTATGCGGGTCACGGGGATTTTTCAGGGACGACCAAGTAGACGGTATCTGGCAGGTGCAACCCTATTTCTGGACGCCGAAAACGGGCATACAGGAACGTGAACGCCGTGACAGGGCACCTTATACCGCCTGGGCACAACAAGGATACCTGCGCGTCTGTGACGGCGCTGCAATCGACTATGAACAAGTAGCCAACGATATGGCCGAAATACTGGCCGATGTGGACATTCAAGCCGTCGCCTTCGACCGCTGGCGAATCGACGTACTCAAGCGCGAGCTAGACCGCCTGGGGCTGGAGTTACCGCTGGTCGAGTGGGGCCAAGGATTCAAAGATATGTCCCCGGCCCTGGATGCCCTGGAAGCGGCCCTGCTGAATGGTGAGGTGGCGCATGGCGCGCATCCGGTGCTGACCTGGAACGCGGCCAACGCGGTGACGGTGAAAGACCCGGCAGGCAATCGCAAGCTGGACAAGTCACGGCCTACAGGGCGCATTGACGGCATACAGGCGCTGGCTATGGCGTTTGGTGTGGCAACCCGAACCGAACAGGTGCAAACCATGCCCGATGAAATCTTCTTTGTTTGAAGCCGGCGAGGCTTCGACCGCCCGTGCTGACCGGGGCCGGGAAACCGGATTAGTCAGATGGGGATTAGACGGCGAGTGCCCCACGAAGCAAAACCCCGTCAGCCGGTGGCTATTCAAATGGAGGTAGCGCGACCGGCACCGATTCGCAAGGAGATGAAATGCAAGCAGGACGACTACGGCACCGAATCGCGTTACAGCGCTACAGCGCGGGAGAGCGCGACGAAAACGGCTATCTGATACCGGGTAGCGCCGGGTGGCAGACTGTGACCCTGTTATGGGCCGCTACCGAGGGTATCAACGGGCGCGAATTTATCGCCGCCGCCGCCGAGCAGGCCGCGACTACCTGGCGTATCACGGTGCGGCATTTCCGCATCGAACCTTCCATGCGCTTGAAAGCTGGCGACACCGTATTCAACGTGAAGGCGATCTTGCCCGACAACAACCGTCAGCGCATGGTGCTGATGTGCGAAACAGGAGTGAACGAAGGATGATGACGCTTGAAGATGTGAAGCTGCACCTGCGTGTCGACCACGACGACGAAGACGACACGATCAGCCTGTACCTGGACGCTGCGATCAATGGCGTGGCGAACTACCTGAATGCGGAGTATGACGACCTAGCGACCGACCCGGATGCACCGGCTCCGATCAAGGCGGCGGTGCTGCTGGCCGTGGGTGACTTGTATGCGAATCGGGAAGGGCAGGCCGACCGGCAATTATTCAGCAATCCGACGTATGAGCGCTTGCTGAATCCGTATCGGGTGATGGCCGTGTGATTTACAGAAAAACGTAAACCAAACGTAAACGGCGGCAAGGCAAAGAAAAAGCCCCTACAGCGCTTTGACTGTAAGGGCTTGATTTCTTTCGGAATCCGGTGGCTCCCCGAACAGGGCTCGAACCTGTGACCTGCGGATTAACAGTCCGTCGCTCTACCGACTGAGCTATCGGGGAACATCAAAGAAGAAAAAGTATAGCACGTTCAAAAAACGAAATGCAAGTGCCTTTCTCTTTTCTGGTTCGACTTCTTCGCGAAAGCCGCATGAATCGGCGCCCGCTGGAAATCGAAGAGCAACTTATAGCATGGCCGATTTAACGGCGTCAAGCTGCCGTCATCGCGCGCCGCCTGCGCCCACGGCCATGAGCTCATACATAAAGTTCATTAGCAGCATTCTTCATATCAATAGCCAAAATCAATATTGGAACTGTCAAACGTTCCCCCGCATGATTTGCCCTGTCTAGTCAGCAATCGCAGCCGCTGCCGCACGCACGGCGCTTCTTGAACAGGGCCACACATGACACTCTCTCGAAGAACGTTTCTCAGCCAGGCTTCCCTTGCCACCTTGCTTGCCGGCGTGCCGGCATGGGCACGCAGCGCGGCGCAACAGGCGGTCGCCGGTGGCAGCCACGAAACGCACAACGGCATCGTCAATTTCGCCATCACGCCCGAGCCGCCGGTTCTGGTGTCGTTTGCCAACACTAGCGGCACATCGGTAACGGTAAGCAGCAAGGTGGTTGAAGGCCTGCTGGAATACGACCGGCAGCTGCGGCCGCAGCCACAGCTGGCCACGGCCTGGGAAATCAGCGCCGACGGCCTGACCTACACCTTCACCCTGAGGCCGGACGTGCGCTGGCACGACGGCGAACCGTTCACGGCCCAGGACGTCATTTTCTCGCTGCAGGCCGCCCGGAAGTACCACCCGCGTGGCGCGGCCACCTTTGCCAACCTGCACGACATCGAGGCGCCCGACCCGCTCACCGTACGGCTGCACCTTTCGAAACCCGCACCGTATCTGATTCTGGCGCTGGCCGCCGGTGAAACGCCCATACTGCCTGCGCACCGCTACACCCTTGAGAATGCCCTGCAGAACCCGCTGAACAGTGCGCCGATCGGCACGGGCCCGTACCGCTTCAAGGAATGGTCGCGCGGCAGCCACATCATTTACGAGCGCAACCCCGAGTACTGGCTGGCCGGTCACCCCAAGGTGCAGACGATCATTTTCCGGGTGATGCCGGACAGCGCGGCGCGCCTGAACGGCTTCAAGAACCAGTCGATCGACATCGGCGCACACAGCCCCGTGCCCCTGAGCGAGATTCCACGCCTGGGCGAGTTTCCGCACCTGGCCGTTTCGACAGACGGCTATGAGGACAATGCCACGATCACCGCGCTGGAGTTCAACCTTGACCGCGAGCACCTGGCCAGGTTGCCGGTGCGCCAGGCCATCGCCCATGCATTGAATCGCGAGCAGATCAAGAAGATCGCCTTCTACGGCTATGCCGACGTCACCGTGGCACCGATCTCGAAGCGCAGCTTCCCGAATTACCACCTGGATATCGCCGACCCCTACCCCTACGACGTGGAACGCGCCAACGCGCTGCTGGATGAAGCGGGCTACCCACGGCGAGCCGGTGGGCACCGCTTTGCCCTGAATCTGCATTCGAACCCTTTCAACCCCGGGTTCGTGCGCACGGCCGCGTACATCCGTTCCGCCCTGGCGCGCATCGGCATACAGGTGACCCTGCATGAACAGGATCCCGGCAGCTATATCCGCAGCGTGTACACCAATCGGGAATTCGACATTACGGTGAGCGGCGTCAGCACCATGTTCGACCCCACCGTGGGCCTGCAGCGCATCTACTACTCCAAGAGCTTTGATCCGGCGATCCCCTTCTCAAACGCCAACCACTATCACAACCCCGAGGTCGACCGGCTGCTGGAAGCCGCCGCGGTCGAGGCCGACGACACGAAGCGCGCCGAGCAGTTCAAGGCATTCCAGGAAATCGTGGTGCGCGAGATTCCAACGATTGCACTGGCGCAGGCCCATGGCGTCACGGTTTACAACCGCCGCCTGAGCGGCTTCGAGACCACCGCCGCCGGCACACGCGGCAATCTGGCCCTGCTGGAAGCCCGCAATGCCTGATTTCGCCACGGCCGTGAATCGCAGGCTGCTGCAGGCGCTGCCCACCGTGGCCGGCATTCTGGTGCTGAACTTTCTGCTGCTGCAGCAGGTGCCCGGCGATGCGGTGGATATTCTGGCCGGGGAAGCGGGCGGCGCCTCGGCTGAAAGCATGGCCGCCTTGCGGCAGGCCTACGGCATGGACGGCAGCCTTGCCGAGCGGCTGCTGGCGTATGTGGGCAACGTGCTGCAGGGCAATCTGGGCGTTTCGCCCCGCTTCAACGCTCCCGTGCTCACGCTGATTCTGGAACGGCTGCCCAACAGCCTGTTTCTGGTGGTGTCGGGGCTGACGCTGGCTGTGCTGAGCGGCGTAACCCTGGGCGTGCTGATGGCAGAGTACGCCGGGCGGCTGCCCGATCGCCTGTTGTCACTGCTGAATCTGCTGCTGTATTCCACGCCCGGTTTCTGGATCGGTCTGTTGCTGATTCTGCTGTTTTCGGTGCAACTGGGCTGGCTGCCGGCAAACGGGCACGCCACCATCGGGGTGGAGCTCGAGGGCCTGGCATGGCTGATGGATCGCGCCCGCCATGCGGTACTGCCCATCGTAACCGTGGCGACCTTCTTCATTGCCGTTTATGCGCGCCTGACGCGCGCAGCCATGCTGGAAGTGCGCAACCAGGAGTTCATCCGCACGGCACGGGCCAAAGGCGTGCACCCGCTGCGCATCACCCTGCGCCATACGCTGCGCAATGCCCTGATTCCGGTCAGCACGATGGCCGGCGTGCATTTCGCGGCCCTGTTCGGCGGTGCCGCTGTAACCGAAACGGTATTCGGCTGGCCGGGCCTGGGCCGCCTGACGCTGGACGCCGTCATGACCCGCGACTTCAACCTTCTGCTGGGCATATTGCTGTTGTCGTCCTTCGTCGTGGTTGTCGTCAACATTCTGGTCGACCTGCTGCAGCAGTGGCTCGACCCCCGAACCCGTACCCTGACATGAACTCTGCAACTTTGGCTCATACGATTCGCCCACCCGCAGGCCGCGCGGGCGCCCATGCGTTCAAACGCCAGCTGCGCTCACCGCTGACGGCGGCCGGCGCCCTGATTTTCCTGTTGATTCTGCTGGTGGCCGCTCTGGCAGACATGCTGGCTCCGGGCGATCCGCTCGACATGGCGGGCATTCCATTGCTATGGCCCGGCGACGACCCCGAGCACCTTCTGGGCACCGATTCTCTCGGACGTGACGTCTTTGCCGGCCTGGTGCATGGTGCCCGGGCGTCGCTGGCCATCGGCTTTAACGCCGCAGCCATCAGCCTGGGAATCGGCATCATCATCGGCATGTTCAGCGGCTACTACGGCGGGCGCATCGATCGCGGCTTGATGAGCATGGCGGAACTTTTCCAGACGATTCCGTCGTTCCTTCTGGTGATCGTTCTGGTGGCGATTCACGGGCCGACGCTGCTCGTCATACAGTCGGCCATCGGGCTTGCTGGCTGGCCCGAGATCGCCCGGCTGACCCGCGCCGAGTTCCGCCGCCACCGCCAGCTGGATTTCGTGCAGGCCGCGCGTGCGGCGGGGCACGGCAGCGCCCACATCATCGTCCGGGAAATTCTGCCCAATGCCCTGCCCGCCCTCGTCGTCAGCACGTCGATACTGATTGCCAGCGCAATCCTCATGGAGTCGGGTCTGGCGTTTCTTGGCATGAGCGACCCGAACGTCGCGAGCTGGGGCGGCATGATCGGCATTGGCCGTGAGCAGCTCAGTTCGGAATGGTTTCTCACTGCCCTGCCCGGCGCCGCCATCGTGCTCACCGTGCTGGCACTCAACGTTCTGGGCGACAGCCTGAACGACGCTCTCAACCCCCGTCTGGAGGAACGCTCATGAGCGAATTGCTACGCATCGAGGACCTGCATGTCGCCATAGGCGGCAAGGCTGTCATTCACGGGCTGAATCTGCAGCTTGACGCCGGCGAGACCCTTGCGCTGGTGGGGGAGTCCGGCTGCGGAAAGTCCACCACCGCACTGGCCGTTGCCGGCCTGCTGCCGCGCACCTGTCAGACGCGCGGGCAAATACTTTTTCATGGTGAAAACCTGCTCGGGCTCGGGCCGCAGCCGCTGCGCCGCCTGCAAGGCAAGGAAATCGCCATGATCTTTCAGGAACCCCTCAGCAGCCTGAACCCCGTCATGACCGTGGGAGATCAGATCGAGGAGACGCTGCTCACCCACACCACGCTCGATCGCGGGCAGCGCCGGCGTCGTATCACTGAACTGATCGATCAGGTGCAATTGCCCGCAGCCTCCCGGCTGGCACGACGCTACCCGCATGAACTCTCGGGCGGGCAGCGCCAGCGCATCATGATCGCCATGGCGATTGCCTGCCAGCCCCGCTTGCTGATCGCCGACGAGCCCACCACGGCGCTGGATGTCACCACCCAGGCCACGATACTCACGCTGCTCGATACGCTGCGCGACGAGCTGAACATGGGCCTGCTGCTGATCACGCACGATCTGGGCGTGGTGGGCGAACGCGCCGAGCGCGTGGCGGTCATGCATGACGGGCGCATTGTGGAAGAAAACAGCACGTCCGAACTGTTCAGCCGCCCACAGCATGATTACAGTCGCGGCCTGCTGGGGGCGTCGTTGCGCAAGGATCAACCGGTGCACTATCGGCAGCAGCGACTGCCGGAGATCCGGGTTCGGCGGCGCGAGGACGGCGGTCTGCAGTACGACTTGCACCGGCCCGCGACACGGCCAAACCCGAACAGAGGTGCGACAGCCGAACAAACGCGCGACACGCCGGCGCACCGCACGCCGATTCTGCGTGTGCAGCAGTTGAGCAAGACCTTTCATCAGAATGCCCGCCGCGTCACAGCCGTCGACAACGTGAGTTTCGAACTCTTTCAAGGCGAGACGCTGGGGCTGGCGGGCCAGTCGGGTTGCGGGAAGTCAACCCTGAGCCGCCTGCTGCTGCGCTTGCTCGAAGCCGATCACGGCTGCATCGAGCTCGACGGCCATGATCTGCGCGCAGCCCGCCCGCGCCAGCTGCGGCAGTTGCGGGCCCGCATCCAGATGGTGTTCCAGGACCCCTACGGCTCGCTCAATCCCCGCCTGCGAATCGGCGACATGCTCGATCAGTTGCAGAAGCTGCATTTGCCTCTGAATGCACGACAGCGGCACCATGAAGCGGCACGCATCCTGGACGCCGTGGGCCTACCGGCCGATAGCCTGTGGCGTTACCCACACGAATTTTCCGGTGGGCAGCGTCAGCGCATCGGCATCGCACGCGCGCTGATCCTCAAGCCGTCGGTGGTGATCTGCGACGAAGCGGTATCGGCGCTGGACGTGTCGGTGCAAGCGCAGGTGCTGAACCTTCTGGTCGATCTGCGCGACGAGTTCGGCCTGTCGTACCTCTTCATCTCGCACGATCTTTCGGTGCTCAGATATATCTCCGACCGCATCATGGTGATGAATGAAGGCCGAATTCTGGAAAACAGCCGGCACGACGTGCTCTGGCGCGCACCGCAGCATGCCTACACCCGCATGCTGATCGATGCGATCCCGGCATGGCAGCCCGCGGCCGCACTCGCTGCCTGAGCGTCGCCGCCCCGCTGAACGTCGCCATCCCAATTAGCGAAAACATCTGATGAACCCGATTTTCTACCACTCTGCCCTGCCCGACCTCGAACAGCGGCTGCAGTACGACCTGGAGCTGCTGGGTCTGCCCGAAAAACCGTGGATGCCGCAGCGCACCGTGCACGGTCAACCTCTTCTGGATGTGGCTGTCATCGGCGGCGGCATGGCCGGCCTGACCGCCGCTGCGGCGCTCACGTTCATGGGCATCGGCAACATTGGTGTCTACGACGCCGCCGCTGCCGGCGCCGAAGGCCAGTGGACCACTCACGCCCGTATGCAGACGCTACGCTCACCCAAGGAGCTGGCCGGACCGGCCCTCGGCATCCCCTCGCTCACGTTCCGGGCCTGGTATACGCAGCAGCACGGTGAGGCCGGCTGGGAAGAGCTGGATCGCATTCCGCGGCTGGTATGGCACGCCTATCTGCAGTGGTACCGCCAGGTGCTGGGTCTGCCGGTACACAATCTGCATCGCCTCGAGCGCGTTTCGCAAGTCGACGCAACAGGAATCAAGGGGCCCATTGCACGCCTGCGATTTGCGACGGGCAATGGCACGGCCTACCGCGAGGTGTACGCGCGCCACGTCGTATTGGCCACGGGGCTGGACGGCCTGGGCGGCCCCAACATTCTGCCCGGTGTCGCCGCGCTCGATCGGCGCTTCTGGCGACACAGCAGCGAGGCGATCGATTTCGCGGTATTGCGCGACAAGACAGTGGCGATCATCGGTGGTAGCGATTCCGCGCTGTACGCCGCCGCCACGGCGCTGGAGGCGGGCGCGCGCGAAGTGAACGTGTATGTGCGCAGCACGGGCTATACGCAAATCAACTATTGGAAGGCATTCACCCATGCCGGTCACCGCTACGGGTATGCCGCCCTGACGCCCGGCGAACGTGCCAACGTGCTGGGATTCCTGCAGGCGCAGCGCACGCCACCGGCGCGCGGCACGTTGCAGCGTCTGCAGTCCGCCGAGAATCTGCTGATTCATTTTGGTGAGTCACTGAGCGGCTTTCACGAAACGCACGGGCAAATCGCCTTCACAACCCGCGCAGGACACGCAGGCAGCGCGGATTTTCTGGTTCTTGCCACAGGTTACGTCACCGATCCGCAGCGCCGCCCCGAACTCGCGGAACTTGTGCCCCACATGCGGTTCTTCGACGCCGGCGCACTCGACGGGCGGCTTCCCCTCCAGGGTGGCGTAATTCCACGCCTGAACGGCGACTTTTCGTTCAGCGCCCGTTACGCCGATGCCTGCGCACTGCTCGCCCAAGTGCACTGTTTCACGAGCCAGGCTTTGCTGAGCCTCGGCAAGATATGCGGTGACATACCGGGCATCAGTGCGGGCGCCCAAAAGCTGGCTCAGGGAATCGCCGCCAAACTTTACCGGGCGGAGCACGCCTGGCAGTGCGATACACTACGTCTCTACAACGAGCTGGAGGTCAGTGATGAAGCGCTGCAGGCTCTTCACGCGCGGGCAGCGGCCTGCCCCGTGAGCTGAGCGGCACGCGGATTGCTTCCGGCCCAGGGCGCATACTACAGGAAGGACTGCCCGGCAGAGGATGTCGTGGCGGTCTACAATAAACATGAGCCCCAGACCAGCGCAGCAATGGCAAGGGCCCGCGGTTCCGCTGGAAGCGGGTCACACTCACGAAGTTTCCAGGGATGCGGAACTCGGGCCCGAGCCACCCTCCCCCGGCCACGCGTCCGACGAGAACGCCTCCACGCCTGTGCTGCCCGCAGCCCCGGTACCCTCTGCGGCCCCCTCTGCCTGGGCCGTGCGCATCATTGCATTTGTCGCGCTGTTTTACTTTCTTCAGTGGGCTGCCGACTTTCTCATTCCCGTTCTGTTCGGCATTCTGATTTCGTACACGCTCAGCCCCATCGTGGTGTGGATGGAACGCGTATACGTGCCGCGCGTCGTGGGCGCCGGATTGATCACGCTTGCGCTGATCGGATGCGCCGGTCTGCTGACCAACACGCTATACCACGAAGCGCGCAGCATCATTGACGAACTGCCCGTGGCCACCTGGAAGGTGCGTGCGGCCCTGGCACGCCTGGATAACGGTGAAGCCGGCATGTACGAGAAGCTGCACGCGGCGGCAGAATCCCTCAAGCAGGCGCTGCCCGCCCCGGGTGCTGGCGCCGATGCGCCGCCCCCTGAGGAACCGGGCGCGGTTGCCGCCACACCCGCGCCGCCACCTGCCGCCCCACCCGCATTCGACCTGTCGGAATGGCTGCTGGCCGGCTCGATGACAGCGGCGGCCGTGGCCGGCCAGCTGGCCGTCACACTGTTCATCGTGTTCTTTGGCCTGGCCTCGGGCAATACGTTCAAGCGCAAGCTTGTGAAGCTGGCGGGGCCGTCACTGTCGCAGAAGAAGATCACGGTACAGATTCTGGACAACATCAACGCGTCGATCCAGAAATACATGTTCATGCTGCTGGTCACCAACGTGGCGCTCGGGCTGGCCAGTTGGGGCGCGTTTGTGGCGGTGGGCCTCGACAACCCCGGTGCCTGGGCCATTGCCGCGGGCGTACTGCACCTCATTCCCTACCTGGGCCCGCTGGTGACCGCAGCCGGCACCGGTGTAGCGGCATTCCTGCAGTTCGAGTCGTTCACCATGATGGCGGTGGTGATCGTCATCAACATAGTCATTGCAGCAGTGGTGGGCATGCTGGTGGCCACGTGGATGACCGGTCGCATCGCCAAGATGAACGCCATGGCGGTTTTCGTGGCGCTTCTGTTCGGCGGCTGGCTGTGGGGGATTTGGGGCATGCTGATCTGCGTGCCCATCGTGGTGGTGGTAAAAGTGGTCGCCGAACACATCGAAGACCTGCAGCCGGTGGCCGAGCTTCTGGGCGAATAAACCCGAGATCCAAGCACCAGGCGTTGCTTTGCCTTAGAATTTCCAGGCCGGCAACGCCGGAAGCGCCGCGTGCAGTGCGGCCTCCCTCCACCATGGATACCGGTTGATGAACAATTCAAGCCTGTACTTCCGCAGTTTCCTGATCATGCTGGCGCTCGTAACCGTCGGCTTCTTCTGGATTCTGCTTCCCTATTACGCAGCGCTGTTCTGGGCCACGGCGCTTGCCGTACTGTTTCACCCGGTGCAGCGGCGCCTGCAGAGCAAATTCAGGGGCCGGGGCAATCTGGCCGCCGGCATCACGCTGCTCATCGTTCTGCTCATCGTCATCATTCCCATGATCCTGATCGGCGCAGCGCTGATCCAGGAGATCGCCACCGTTTACAAACGCCTCGTATCCGGTGAGTTCAATCTGGGCATGTACTTCACACAAATCGCCAACGCCATGCCGCCCTCGGTGCATTCGGTGCTCAGTACATTGGGCGTGGGCGACCTTTCCGGCATTCAGGAACGGCTTACGCAAGGGGCGGTCGCAGGCGGGCGCTTCGTGGCCACTCAGGCGGTCAGCCTGGGGCAGAACACGGCGCAGCTGCTCATTGGCCTGGGCGTCATGCTGTACGTGCTGTTCTTCCTGTTGCGCGACGGCGCGCAGCTGGCCCGGCACAGCAAGCAGCTGATCCCGCTCAGCGAGGAACACAAGCAGCACTTCATCCGCAAATTCGCCACCGTCATTCGTGCCACGGTCAAGGGCAATATCGTGGTCGCGATCACGCAGGGCGCGCTGGGCGGCCTGATGTTCTGGGTACTGGGCATTCAGGGCGCACTGCTGTGGGGCGTGGTCATGACCCTGCTTTCCCTGCTGCCCGCCGTCGGTGCGGCCCTGATCTGGGCGCCGGTGGCGGTGTACTTCCTGGTCACGGGAGCCATCATGCAGGGTATCGTGCTGACCCTGTTCGGTGTTCTGGTCATCGGTCTCATCGACAACATCCTGCGCCCGATACTGGTTGGCAAAGACACCAAGCTGCCCGACTGGGTGATTCTGGTATCGACACTGGGGGGCCTTTCGGTCTTCGGGCTGAACGGCTTCGTCATCGGGCCGCTTGCCGCTGCCCTGTTCATGTCGGCGTGGGATCTATTCCCTTCGGCGGTGCGTCTGTATCAGGACGACCCCAACGGCAACGACACCAAATACGACGGCAAGTCTTAGCTCCGCCCCTGGCAAAAACACAAAAAATATGTGTATAATGGCGAGCTTTCCAAGGCCCAAAGCCTTACAGGAAGTGCCGCTTTAGCTCAGTTGGTAGAGCAGTTCATTCGTAATGAAAAGGTCGCCAGTTCGAATCCGGCAAGCGGCACCACCCGAACACACCGAAAAAGCCATGCGTTCATGCATGGCTTTTTTGTTGCCCGCTTCCGGCGCCGGGCACCCCCATCGCACGCAACGTGACGATCGCGCGTTCTTCAGAGAGAATGTTCTACCCCATTACTACACAATCTAATAAAGGGAGCTTTCCACCATGTCTGAATTGAAACTGCTCGCGGGCACACTGCTGTACCACGGTACCGATCGCGCCGATGCCGACGAAAAATCGGTGACCGGCCGCCATGCGTTCTGGCTGGCGGCCACGCTGGAACTGGCGAAGAATCACGCGCTGCGCAACCGCAGCGGAACGCCGCGTGTCTTCGTGTACCGGCTCAAGTCCGACCTCGTGCTGCCCACCGTGCGCACGCCCGACGACGTGCGGGCGCTGCTCAAGAAGTACGAACTGTGGGTTACGGAAGATGAGCTTCTGCAAGCCAGCGCCATGGCGGCCAACCTGCCGGGCTGGGCCTACCCCGATGCCAATCCGCTTGGCGCCTTCATCAAGCTGTTCGACACCAGCATGCTGGAATACGTGGAAACACGTGAAGTCGATCGCACCAGCGTGCTGGGTCCGGCGGCGTAACGGAGTCTTTACGCCAGGCGTATGGCGCTGCTGGCCATGACTGCGGGCCACGACGCCCCGACGAGCCCGCTCCCGGCGCTGCGAGGCATCGGTCGGCAGCGGCGTCACGCTGTCGCACATACCCGTTACCGGCCATTTCCAAAACAGAAATTATGTAGCAAAATCGCGCCATCTTCTCTTCCGGAGCCGCCGATGCTCACGTCGTGGAAATGGCGCTTGCGCCCCTGCCTGTATGTCTCTGTAGCGTTACTTACCGGCTGTGCCAGCATGAGCGAAGAGGAGTGCCTGACGGCCGACTGGTACGAACGTGGCGTGCTGGACGGCCGCCGGGGTGAACCGGGCAACTACGTACACGAGCACCACGAAGCCTGTGCGAAGGTCGGGGTAACACCCGATAACGAGGCCTGGCAGCGCGGCAGAAGCGTCGGCATCCGCTACTTCTGTACGCCCGAGAACGGCGAACGCGTCGGCCTTGAGGGCCGTGCGTACCGCCACACCTGCCCGCCTGAGCTCGAGGCCCCATTCTTGCAGCGTTACCGGCCCGCGTACCGCGTATACGAGGCGGAACAGCGCGTCAGGAACCTGAGCAACGATATCAATAACAAAGAACGGCAGCTCGACCGCGAAAAAGACGAGGACAAGCGCCGCCGCATCCGGCGCGAACTGCGCGACCTCGACGACCGCCTGCGCCGCGCCCGCCACGATCTGTACCACGCCGAGCGACAGCTATACCGCCAGTAAATGGGTGCGCAGGCAGGGCGTAGGAGCACGGGCAGGGCGCCGGGCCTCGCCCGCGCCATGCAGGCGGCGGGTGGCGCACTGCTGGAATCAGCCCGATCGGCGCAGACCTACTGGGCGTTTCCCACCGTAACGGGCATGGCCGAGGCGGGCAGCCCGAACACCTTGTCGAAACACCACGAGAACACGAAGGTGTAGACGAGGAAAAACACAATGAAGCCCAGGTCGAGCACGAAGGCTTCCCACAGACCGACGTTGAGCCACCAGGCGAAGAACGGCACGATCAGCAGCACGAGACCGCCTTCAAAACCGATGGCATGCGCCACGCGCCGGCGCAGGCTGCGGCCTTTCACGCTCTGGCGGCGTTCCCACGCTTCGAACATGCCGTTGAAGATCAGGTTCCACACCACCGCCAGCACCGAAGCCCCTACCGATGCCACCAGGGAATGGGTGAGGCTATGCCCCAACAGGGCCAGTACCGCCCCGGTGAGCGCAATGGCGATGCCTTCGTACAGGGTGACGAACACCACCCTGCGTTTCCAACCTTGCATGTCCTGCTCCAGATTCCAATCCCGAAAGAATACCATCTTGACAAAAAGTTTTTGATTCCCCGGGTAGCTAGCGCGTACAATTTACGCCCCGAAAAAATCATTGGACACTTTCATCTTGAGCACTTCCCGTACGAAACGGTGGAACGGCACCCTGGAGTCCCTGTCGGGCGACTACCTGAAAGACGTGGCCGAGCGCATGGAATCCTACGGCGACCGCGTGCAGTTCGAACTGCCCGGTCATGGCAAGCACCCCATTTATCAGGTCATCGGTCGCGGTGACCGCAAGATGGGTTTCGACGGCAAGCACCTGCTTCTGCGCCTGAACGAGTCGGGCAACGTGGCCGATTCGCTGTCTCCCGTATTCACGCTCGAGGCAGTGCGTGAAGCGATTGCCGGCAAACGTTCGAAGCGCGTATCAGCACCGCGCAGCGCCAACGGGGCAAGCGCACCGGTACGACGCCGCGCCGCAGCCCCGGCCGCTGCAGTGGATACGATCGAACAAAGCAAGTACGCCTACTATCGCGAAAACCGCGACAGCCTGCCCGAGGACATTGCCCGCCACGCCAGCGAAATCAGTGAACTGATGCGCACCGGCAAATCCGCCGAAGAAGCCTTTCAGGCCGTGATTCAGCGGCACTACTGACGCCGCAGTACCCTCGCCGGGCACGCTGCCCGGCGTGCCGCCGGCACCGGATACTGCTCGCCGCCCACAGCGGGCCGCGCGCCACGCCTCGTGCGCCCGAATAGGTCGAGTCTTCAGGGATGACGGATGGGTGCAGATCATCCTTAATTCTGCCAGATATATAATTATTTCTGGTAGATATAAGAATCACCCCTAAGCGTAGCATTCGTACCGTGACAACTCCCTCCCCCGCTGTACCCGCCGCCGCGCCGGCCACCTCCTCCACACGTAATGTCGGCGTGCTCATGGCCGCGCAGGCACTGGGCGGCGCATCTCCGCCCATCATCATTTCGCTGGGCGGTATCGTGGGGCAAATGCTTGCCGACGACGCGTCGCTCGCCACCCTGCCCGTCAGCCTCTATAACCTCGGGCTTGCGCTTTCCACGTTGCCCGCAGCGTGGCTCATGCGGCGCATCGGCCGGCGCAATGCGTATCTGCTGGCCGCCGTGCTGGCCGCGCTGGCCGGCCTGATCGCCGCATTGGGCATCACACGCGCCGATTTCCTGACGTTTTGCGTGGGTACGGCGCTGGCAGGGTTCTACGGCGCGTGTGTGCAGAGCTACCGCTTCGCAGCCGCCGACGCCGTAGACGAGTCGCGCCGCTCGATCGCCATCTCGCGCGTCATGATCGGCGGCCTCATCGCCGCCATCATCGGGCCTCAGGTGGTCATCTGGACGCGCGACAGCCTGGGGGCGATTCCCTTTGCAGGAAGCTTTCTTGGCCAGGCGGGGCTGGCCCTGCTGGCTGTACCTGTGCTGATGCTGCTGCGTATTCCGCGCGAAACACGCACGCAAACGCACGCCACGGGGCGACCCTTGGCCACCATCGCGCGCACGCCGGTCTTCATCGTAGCCGTGGTGGCCGGTGTGGTGTCGTATGGGCTCATGTCATTCATTATGACCGCCGCCCCCATGGCCATGGTGGGCTGCGGCCACACCATCGGCGAAGCCGCCCTGGGCATACAGTGGCACGTGCTGGCGATGTTCGGCCCGAGCTTCTTCACCGGCCATCTGATCGCCCGCTTCGGCAAGATCAACGTGACCGCCGCGGGGCTGATACTGATTGCGCTGGCCGGGGCGCTCAACCTGGCCGGGCTCGAACTGCTGCACTTCTGGGGTGGCCTGATCCTGCTGGGCGTGGGCTGGAACTTCGGCTTCATTGGCGCCACGGCCCTGCTGACCGAAAGCTATCGGCCCGAAGAACGCAACAAGGTGCAGGGCCTGAACGACTTTCTGGTGTTCGGAACCGTGGCGGCTGCTTCATTCAGTTCGGGGCATTTGCTGAACACCGGTGGCTGGGAGACGGTGAACACGCTGATGTTCCCGCTGATTGGTGTAGTGCTGGTGCTGCTCGCCGGCCTGGCCGCCCTGCGACGCCGCCAGGCAGCGCCGCAAGGCTGAACCGGGCCGGCTTACAACTAAGATACTAAGCCAGCCGCAACGCCTGCGATTCGTTGCCGTTCAATGCCGGGTGCCCAGCGTGATCGAGCCGCCCGTGAGCATTGCCGGCCGCAGCCGTGTTGCGCTGCGTGATATCGATGACCCGGTTCATGCCGCCCTCGGGCAGCGAGAACACGGCCACCGCTTCGGCAAGGCGCCGCGCCTGTTCGCTGAGCGACTCGGCGGCCGATGCCGCCTGCTGCACGAGCGCCGCGTTCTGCTGCGTGACCGAATCCATTTGCACCACCGCGGTATTCACCTGGTCGATACCGCTGGATTGCTCGTCGGACGCATGAGCGATGTCGTTCATGATCTGCGTGACGCGATTCACCGATGACAGCAGTTCCTTCATGGTGGCACCCGTGGATTGGGCCTGCTGTTCGCCCGCCTGCACTTCGGCAATGGCGGCTTCGATGAGCCCCTTGATCTCGCGTGCGGCCTGGGCACTGCGCTGAGCAAGTGAGCGTACCTCGCCCGCCACCACGGCGAAACCCTTGCCCTGCTCGCCCGCGCGGGCGGCTTCAACCGCAGCGTTCAGCGCCAGAATGTTGGTCTGGAAGGCAATGCCGTCGATGACGCCAACGATTTCGCCTATTTTGCTGGAGCCGGCCGAAATGCGTTCCATGCTTTCGACGACTTCGTCGACCGCCTTGCCGCCGCGTTCGGCCACCACCGAGGCCGTGGCCGCCAGCTCGTTGGCCTGGCGGGCGTTGTCGGAGTTCTGCCGTACCACGGCCGCCAGTTCTTCCATGCTGGCCGCCGTTTGCTGCAACGCGGCGGCCTGCTGTTCGGTGCGACTGGAAAGATCGGTATTGCCGGCGGCGATTTCGTTGGCACCGAGGTTGATTTCTTCGACGCTGGCGCGCACCGTGCCGATGGTGCGCTGCAGGTTGGCCTGCGTGCGGCGCAGGTAGTCGTAAAGAATGTGCACTTCGTTGCGGCTGGCCGGCGGCACGACC
Organism: Yanghanlia caeni; assembly: GCA_030733815.1. GTDB lineage: Bacteria > Pseudomonadota > Gammaproteobacteria > Burkholderiales > Burkholderiaceae_B > Yanghanlia > Yanghanlia caeni. Next base: position 25,363 of record JAUZQE010000023.1, on the reverse strand, counting down.
GGGAAGCGGTCGGTGAGATCGCCCTTGCCCAGCCGTTCGAGACGCTGAATGATGTCACGCACCGGGCGCAACGTGCGTGCGGCAAGCCAGCCCGCCACCAGCGAAATCAGCAGGGTGCCCACCACCATCATGACGCTCTGGATGATGAGCGCCTGAACGCTTTGAGCCATGAAGTCGGCCTTCTTGCCGATGCCGTACAGCGTCCAGTCCCAGTTTTCGATTTTGCGCCACGACACCAGATAGGTTTCACCATCGGACGCCGTGATTTCGCCAAAGCCCTCGGGGCCGTCGAACTGACCGGCGAGCAATGTGGCCGCCGCCGCGCTGTCGAGCCCCATGTTCGCCTGTTCGCCATGCGCGACGAGTTCCGGCTGACCCTAGGCGCCTTCACGCAACAGGCCGAACGACCCGAACTCGGCCACCTGCGCATTGGCCACCAGTTGCAGCACGTTGCTGACCTGATCGTGGACGTCGACGCGAATCGACATGCCGCCGTAAACCTTGCCCGCTTCGTCGGCAAGCGGCTGGATGCTCATGGCATACCAGCGGTTGAGGCGTTGCACCAGCCCGCCGTAGGCACGGCCCGAATCGAGCGTGCGCGCCAGAAGATCGGTGGGCTCGACCACGCTGTTCAGACGCACGTTGCCCTCGGCGTCGCGCAGCAGCGTGGACACGCGCACCCAGCCCTGGGGCGCCTTGACGATGATGGCCGGGTCGGCGCCGGTGTTTTCGTTGACACGCATGAGCGGGCCGATATCGCCATTGATGATGGTGTCGTGCACGATCAGGTACGGCACGCCGGCGTCGTCAGCGAAGCCGTCGAGCTGCGGGCGCCCGCCCAGTTCGCGTTCGAGCACGGGAAACAGCTGCGTGGCCCGGTCGCGTGCGCTGCTGTAGGTAAGCTGCAGCGAATTGTCGACGCCCTGAAGTGAGGTGGCCATTTCGCGCGCTACGGCTTCGCGGGCCGTTTGCTGGGTCTGCCAGCCCATGATGACCGCGATGATCGCCATGACGACCACCGTAGCCACAGACGTGACGATGAAAAGTTTGGTGCCCAGACTGCTGCGCGACCACCAGCCGGCGCGGTTGGCACCCCGTACATTTGCGTTGTGTTCCATGTTTGCCTCGGTGCAAGACCGGAAACAGCATCCGGCCCGTCATTCTTGCAGAATGACGCAGACACAAATAGTCATGAATTCCCTAGGCCAACGCAAACAGGTGAATACCCCTAGTAAATCGAGCGCCGTGGGGAATTGTTTCAGCGCGTCGCTAAATCAGGAAGTCGGAAAAAAGCAGCAGAAACTCTTCCAGACTCATGACCTGGCCGTTCACGTCGACGCCATTGTCGGCGTACACGATGACCAGATGAGCGCGATCACCGTCACGTTGCACCAGGCCCTGTTCTTCAAGGCTGTCGACATACTGGTCGAACAGCATGGCCGCCACCATCTCGAGCTGCTGACGTTCAGCTTCATCGGCTCCGGTCTGTGCAAACGCCTGCAGGAACATCGCGCGCGAAAGAATCATCTCGAAGCGCAGCTCGCGCAGTGCCTGCACCGGCAGCGCATCAAGCCCGGGCTGCGCAGCGGGAGGAATGGCCTGAAACGCAGCCGACAGCGCAAGCGAGGATTCACCCTTGTCGTTGCGCCACTGCACCGGCTGCAACGCAATGGCCGGGCTGGAAGCCAGCACGGGCACGAGCCGCGCATACAGCCGGGCGTTGTCGTCTTCAGTCAGCTCGAAATCCTCGCCCTCTGCCGCGCCATGTTCATCGGCAATGGCGTCGTACTCCGCGACCAGTGCAGAAAAGGCCTCGTAGTTGAACTGGTTGACGCGCCCGCCAAGGGTTACGCTGCCCAGGTCGATCTCGCCGACACGCACGCGGTCGAAGTCGTAGCGCAGCGTGGCATCGACCAGCGCACCCTTCTGGCTGCTTTCAAGCGTGGCGCGAATCTTTTCAACCGTGACGTCGTCGTCGGACATGTCGGCGATCAGCAGTGAGGCCGCCTCGAGCGTGGCGTGGGTCTGCATGGTCTCGTCGGCCGCCGTGGTGCTGCGCGAGCGCAGCACGATGTCTTTCAGTGCCACCGTTTCGCTGCCGCCGGCGTCGCGCACGACCAGCGACGCGAAATCGCCACGGGCCTCGCTGTCGCGCATTTCGTTGCTGAACTGCAGATCGATGCGCCCGCCGCTGAACGACAGGCGCTCGTCATCCGCCGCCCATTCGAGCGGCGCGAACACCCATTGCGATTCGCCCACGCCGCCGAACCGGATGCGGGTGGCGATCTCGAGCGGCATGGCGCCGCGCGCGGCGTCGAACCAGCGTTTGACCGCTTCGGTATCGACCAGTTGGCTGCGGCTGTACGCCAACAGCGGCTCGAACGAGCCCTGTCTGACCTGGGCCCAGGGAAAAGGCCCGTGCTGCATGTGATCGGTAATGCCGAATTCCGCCGTGTCGTCACGATCGGCAATGGTCACCGTATAGCGGGCGTGGGTCGAGAACACGCCACGCCGGTACTCGCTCACGTCGATACGCACGCGGTGTGCCTCGAGGTCGGGCCCCATCGCGCTGACAATACGGGCGTTCGCACGATCGAGCGCATCGCGGATCATATGCTCGGATTTCATGCCGACATACCACGAGGCCCCCGAGTAGGCGGCTGCGACGAGTACGAGGGCTGCGGCGATTACGGCAGATTTCTTCATGGATGGTTCCAGCGTGAGCAGGCGGTTCGGCCTTCAGGGTTGTGGGGAAAAGAGTTCCAGCAAGGGGTCGGCCCAGGCCAGCCCCGAGGCGACGTCGCCTGCAGGGCGGTATTCATAGCCGATATGCCCGCGGTAACCGGCGCGATGCAGACGCCGAAATGCCTCGAGCAACTGATCGCGCCCGAGATCGGGCTCGTTGCGGGCGGGGCTGCCCGCCACCTGGACATGACGCACCCAGGGCAGTGCGGTGCCGAGTTCGGCAAGCAGATCGAGGCCTTCACGCACCACGTGGTAGAAGTCGAACTGCAGACCCGCGGCATCGGCACCAATGGCCTGCAGAATGCGAATGACCTGCTGCGGGCGAGAATAGAAATACCCGGGCACATCGCTGGCGTTCAGCGCCTCGAGCTGCAGGCGCAGGCCGGGCCACGTGCCCGCCGCCCAGCTCAGGTTTTCAAGCAGGGTTTGGCGGGCAGCCGGATCGTCGGCCGCAACACAGCCGGCCATGACATGCACTGCAGCACAGCCCGTGGCCTCGCACACCGCCGCAACGCGCGCGAAATCATCGCGGAACGCCTGCTGCTGCCCGGGCAGGGCGGCGCGGCCCCACGGCGCGACGGATGCCTCGATGGGCGTGTTGACGAGCACCAGGCGCAAATCGTGGCGCTGCAGTTGCCCGGCATACCATTCGGGGCTCCGATCGTAGGGAAACAGGATTTCGACTGCGCGAAAACCGTCGCGCCGGGCCGCTTCGAAGCGCGCTTCGAGCGGCAAATGGCCGTACAGCAAAGTGAGGTTGGCAGCGGGAATCATGCGGCGGATTATCGCCGACATTGCAGGGCGCCGGAAACCTTTCTACCATCATGCCTGACGGCGCAAGAAGCGCCGCCCATACCTACAACACATATCGGAACACATTCAATGGCTGCAACCCTGGATTTTTATTTCGAGTTTTCATCGCCTTACGGTTACATGGCCGCCACGCAGATCGAGAAGCTGGCCGAGGAGACAGGTCTGGCGCTGCGCTGGCACCCCATTCTGCTGGGCCCGATGTTCAAGGCAATGGGCTCTGCTCCCCTCACCCAGATTCCGCTCAAGGGTGACTACGCGCTGCGCGACTTCAAGCGCTCGGCATCGCTGGCCGGCATCCCCTATTCCCAGCCCGAGCCCTTCCCCATTGCAACGGTTGCGGCCGCGCGCGCCGCGTATTACGCCATTCAGAATCACGGCGCCAAGGCCCCCGGCCTGATCAAGGCGCTGTATCACGCCTACTTCGCCGACGGCCGCGCCATCAACGACGCCGGCGTGGTGCTCGATATCGTGGCGCAGCAGGGGCTGGATCGGGCTGAATTTGAGTCGGCCATTGCGTCAGACCCCGTGAAGGAAGGCCTGAAGAAGGAAATCGAAGACGCCATGGCGCGTGGCGTCTTCGGCTCACCGTTCATGCTTGTGGGCGACGAACCCTTCTGGGGCTTCGACCGCTTCGACCATATCCGCAAGTGGGTCGCCGCAGGCCAGAAAGCGTAGCGATGCGCTGAATAAATCGACCGGGTCAGCCGGCGCCCTGAATCGGGATGCGGTGTTCAGCGCATGCCTAATTTTCGGCGTCGGGCTGACGGGCAGGCTCGGCGCGCACGAACGCGTCGAGCTGCTCGCAGGCCTGCGCAATGCGCGTAACCGTAGGCATGGCGGAAATATCGCAGTTATAGCGGCGTGCGTTGTACACCTGGGGTACCAGCAGCACGTCGGCCAGCGTGACCTGATCGCCGTGGCAGTAGCGCCCGGTTTGCGGGTGGCCCGCCAGCATGGCTTCCACGGCGCCCAGGCCAACGTTGATCCAATGGCGGTACCAGGCGTCTTTGGCGGCCTCGTCGAGCCCCAGGCCATGTTTCAGGTGCTGCAGCACCCGAAGGTTGTTCAACGGGTGCAGGTCGCAGGCAATGGCCAGCGCGATCGACCTGACCCGCGCCCGCCCGGCCGGGTCGGCCGGCAGCAGGGGCGGTTCGGGGTGGGTCTCTTCAAGGTATTCGAGTATGGCCAGCGACTGACCGATCGCCACGTCGCCATCGACCAGTGCGGGCACCAGGCCGGCGGGGTTCACCGCCCTGTACGCTTCCGAGCGCTGCTGGCCGCCATCTTTGGTGAGATGCACGGGAATCGTTTCGTATTCGATGCCCTTCAGATTGAGGGCGATACGTACGCGGTAGGCGGCGGAACTGCGGAAATAGCTGTACAGCTTCATCAGGTGTCCTTCAGCTTGCGGGAAAGTTCGCGGGGCAGGGGGAACGAGACATTTTCAGGCGCGCCTTCCAGCGTACGCACCGAAATCGCACCGAGTTGCTTGAGCCGGTCGAGCACCTGACGCACCAGGATATCGGGTGCGGAAGCGCCCGCCGTCACACCCACGCTGCGCGCATTCTGCAGCCACTCGGGCTGAATCATTTCGGGGCCGTCGATCAGGTAGGCCCGCACGCCCTTGCGTTCTGCCACTTCGCGCAGGCGATTGGAATTGGAACTGTTGGCGCTGCCCACCACCAGCACCAGGTCGCACTGGGGTGCCATGATTTTCACGGCATCTTGCCGGTTCTGGGTGGCATAGCAGATATCGCTCTTGCGCGGTTCGACAATGCCGGGAAAGCGCTCGCGCAGGGCCTGCGCCACCTCGGCGGCATCGTCGACCGACAGCGTGGTTTGCGTGACGAAGGCAAGCTTTTCGGGATCGTTGACCTGCAGTGCCGCAACGTCTTCCACCGTTTCCACCAGATACATGCCGCCCTCGGCCTGCCCGAGGGTGCCCTCGACTTCGGGGTGGCCCTTGTGACCGATCATGATGATCTCGCGGCCTTGCGCACGCATGCGCGAGACTTCGACGTGCACCTTGGTGACCAGCGGGCACGTGGCATCGAATACCCGCAAGCCCCGGCGTTCGGCCTCGGCCTTCACGGCACGCGAAACGCCGTGCGCCGAAAAGATGACCGTGGCGCCTTCGGGGGCTTCGTCGAGTTCGTCGATGAAGACAGCGCCCTTCTTGCGCAGATCGCTGACCACGTAGCGGTTGTGCACGATCTCGTGGCGCACGTAGATGGGCGCACCGAAGAGCTCAAGCGCACGCTCGACGATATCGATGGCACGATCGACGCCGGCGCAGAAACCGCGCGGCTGGGCGAGCACAACTTCGGCGGCACTGGGAGCGGCGGGGGTTGCAGGCATCACAGCACTCCAAGCAGTGAGACTTCCACGCGCAGGTCGATGCCCGCGAGCGGATGATTGAAATCGAACAGTGCGCGCTCGTCGTCGTACTGCTTGAGCACACCCGAATAGCGCCCGCCGTTGGGGGCGGTAAATTCGATGATCTCGCCCGGTTCGAGCGTTTCGCCGCCCGCACCGGCATCGAGCATGCTGCGCGACACCCACTGCAGCAGATCGGGGTTGCGTTCGCCATAGGCGTCGGCCGCAGCCACTTCAAAGGTGAAGTGTTCGCCCTCGGCACGATTCAGCAGCGCGGCTTCCAGCCCGGGGGCCCACTGGCCCGAACCCATTTGCAGGGTGCCGGGGCGCCCGTCGAACGTGTTGGCGAACACCGAACCTGCCGCGGGGCCGCTGGCCAGTTCGATGCGGTAGTGCAGGGTCAGGTAGGAATCAGGACGGACAATTGCGTTCACTGAGTCGGAAGAGGAAGTCAAAATCTGCCACCGTATAGGGGTTGATGAACCACCCCATTTTAGAGTGTTTATGTCCTCCCTGCCCTCTTCCCGGCCCGAACGTCCACGCGAACGGCTGCTGGCTCACGGCCCGCACGTGCTCACCTCGGCCGAACTGCTGGCCATCATTCTGCGCACCGGCACCCCGGGCTGCGACGCCGTGGCGCTCGCCCACCTGTTGCTGCAGCGGTGCGACGGCCTGCGCGGCTTGCTGGCGTGCGACGCCACCCGGCTGCAGCGCCTGCCCGGGCTGGGCAGCGCCAAAACGTGCCAGATCCTGGCCATCAGCGAAATCAGCCGGCGCGCGCTCGAGGAAGAGCTGCGCACGGGCGAAACGCTCGACAAGCCCGGGCGCGTCAAGCAGTACTGCACCGCCCAGCTCGCCCATCTGGATATCGAGCACTGCATCGCGCTGTACCTCGACAGCCGCTTCCGGCTGATTGCGTGTGAAGAAGTGGCACGTGGCACCTTGAGCCAGGCCAGCGTCTACCCCCGGGAAGTGGTGAAGGCGGCGTTGCGCCACCATGCCGCCGCCCTGATCCTGGCCCACAACCACCCCTCAGGCGTGGCCGAAGCCAGCCAGGCCGATCTCGCCCTCACGCGGCATCTGCGTACGGCGCTGGGGCTGGTCGACGTGCGCCTGCTCGATCACCTGATCGTCACACGCAATTCGGCCGTATCGCTGGCCGAACAAGGCGTGTTGTAGGCCCTGCGCGCACCGCCGCACGCATGGGCCATTGCCCGCCGGGCACTCCGGGGCATCGGCCGGGCTGTGCGATTTGCACCACGCGATTGACGGTCCGCCCGAAGTGTGTTGCGCACGCGTTAGCGCCACGCTAGAATAGCGAGTTACCCACGGATACGTGACTGCCTTTGATGCAGTTGGCGACCCATTCTTCCAGATCAGGAATCGACATGAAAGAAGGCATCCACCCCGAATACCGCGAAGTGGTCTTCCTCGACCAGCAAACCGGTTCGAAGTTCATCACCCGTTCCACCGTGAACACCCGCGAGACCATCGAACACGAAGGCAAGACCTACCCGCTGTTCAAGTGCGACGTCACCTCTGAATCGCACCCGTTCTACACGGGCGCCCAGACCCGCATCGTCGAAACCGGCCGCGTGGAAAAATTCCGCGCCCGCTTCGCCAGCACGGTGGGTACGCGCAAGGCATCGTAAACATCGCCCGGCGGTGTTTGCATTCAAGGCAGCCTCCGGGCTGCCTTTTTTTCGCATCGCAGTCGCCGCACCGCATTCGCCACACTGCAGCCACGTGTGCAGCCCATGCCGACCCGCCAACCAAGGTGCCGCCACTGCCTATAATGGGTGGCCGTTACAACCCGCCCCGACACGATGGATTCCCGCTCCACACCGGCCCGACTCACCGAAACGGCCACCGTCAAGCTTTCCAGGCCCTTCCTGCTGCTGATCAGCGGGCTGTACATCCTGGCCGGCCTGTTTTTCCGCGACCCCTGGAAGACCGATGACGTAGTTGGCCTGGCCACGATGGTCAGCGCCCTGAACCAGCCCGACGGCGCGGCGCTGCTGGCGCCGCAGATCGGCGTGCTGGCGCATGCGCAAGATGGCCCGCTCATCACCTGGGTGGGCGCACTGGCCATCTGGCTGTTCGCGTCGCTATTCGAATTCTTCGTGCCTGCGCACGACGGGGCGATCATCGCCTCACGGCTGCCCAATCTGCTGTGGTTCGGCATTCTGATCGCGTCGGTATGGTACGGCAGCTACCTGCTGGGCCGCAGGCCCGAACCGCAACCGCTCGAGCTGCCCTTTGGCGGCGAACCCAGCGTGCACGATTACGGGCGCATGATCGCCGATGCCGCCGTGCTGCTGATTCTGGCCACCGTGGGCATCGTGTGGCGCATGCACGAAACGTCCGAGGTGCCGGCACTCATCGCCTTCCAGGCGCTCGCCTTCTACGCGGTGGCGCGCAGCATCGATCGGCCGCTGTCTGGCGCCATCACCCTGGGCATTGCGCTGGGCGCGGCCTTCCTCACGCGCGGGTTCATCGGCGCACTGCCCATCATTGTGGCCAGCGTGTTCGTGTTCCATCCGCGCAGCGCGCTGTGGCCGCAACGGCGCTGGCTGCTTGTGGCACTGGGCATCGCGCTGGCGATCGGGCTGGCATGGTGGGTTCCCGTGAAGCTGCTGTACCCCTACTGGGCCCAGAACTGGTGGCTGTGGAACAGCCAGTCGTTTGCCCTGCTCCAGCGCGACGTCCTGTTCAGTGTGCTGCGCGACCTGCCGTGGTTCCTGTGGCCCACGTGGCCCTTTGCACTGCTGGCGTTATGGAATTGGCGCGCCTGGCTGTTCTCGCCCCACATCTGGGTGCCGTTCATGTTCCTGGTGTGGCCGCTCATCGCCATGTGCTTTCTGGCCGACGTGTTCGAGCCGGAATACGCTCTGATGGCGGTTCCGGCCGCCGTGCTGGCGGCGTTCGCGCTGCCCACCCTGCGCCGTGCCGTGGTCAATTCGCTGGACTGGTTCGCGGTGATGTGTTTTTCGCTGACGGCCGCCACGGTATGGCTGGGCTGGGTGGCCCTGCACACGGGCTGGCCGCAGCAGATTCATCACAACATCACACGGCTGACCCGCGGCTATGAAATCTCCATCTCGTGGCCGTCGGTCTTCATTGCCCTGATCGGTACGGCAGCCTGGGTGGGCCTGGTGCGCTGGCGCCTGCACAACAAGCCTGCAGCACTTTGGCGAGGCACCGTGCTTTCGGCCGGCGGGCTCATTACCACCTGGCTGCTTCTGGTCACGCTGTGGATGCCGGTACTCGATTACGTGCGCAGCTACCGCGGGGTGTCGGCCCAGCTGGCCGCAGCCTTGCGTGAACACATGAAGCCGGGCGAATGCGTACGGTCGCTGGCGGTAGGCACCGGCCAGCGCGCCTCGTTCCTGGTCTTCGAAAACATCGACTTCAGCTACGATTCGGCCTGCACGCTGATTCTTCAGCAGACCTCACAAAAGGCGCTGCGCGATGGCAGTGCTGCGTATTCCGATTCGGCCACGGTGTTGTGGCAGGGGCGGCGCGGTGCCGATCGCGACGAAATGTTCCGGCTTCTGCGAATATCACGTTGATGCAGCACACCGCCTCTTCCGGGCACGGCCTGGGCCCGCACATGAAAGACATTGCGCAGCAGGCCTGGCCTGTTCTGATTGCCTCGTGGGCGGGCGTGGCATTTGCCGTCATCGACACCGCCATGGGCGGTCATGCCGGGGCGCTGGATCTGCAGATCATGGCCCTGGCCACCTCGATCTACGTCACGGTGTTCGTGGGCCTGATGGGCGTGATCCACGCCCTCATTCCCATTCTGGCGCAGCACTTCGGCGCAGGGCAACTGCACGAAGTGGGGCGCATGTGGGGCCAGGGCGTGTGGCTGGCGGCGGCATTGTGCCTGGTGGGCTGCGCCTTTCTGCTTGCGCCCGACCTGTGGCTGAGCGTCTCGGGCGACATCGGCCCCGAGGTGCGCGACGGCGTGCGTGATTACCTGTCCGCCCTGGCACTGGCCTTGCCAGCCGCCCTCGCCTTTCGTGCCATCTATGCCCTGGCCACCGCAGTGTCGCGCCCGCGCACCGTCATGGAAATCTATGTGGCCGGCATCTTCGTAAAACTGTTCTTCAACTGGGTATTCATATTCGGCCATCTCGGCGCGCCGGCCATGGGCGCCACGGGTGCCGGCCTGTCCACCGCCGTGGTCTCGTGGATCATGCTTGCAGCCGGCCTGGCGCGCGTGCTGCGCGACCCGTGGTACCGCCGGTTCAGCCCGCAGCTGGGCCGCCCCAACTGGCGCGAACAGGCCGAGCTGCTGCGCCTGGGCATTCCCATGGGCGGCTCGTACCTGATCGAGGTGGGCGCCTTCACCTTCATGGCACTGCTGGCCGCGCGTGACGGCATGTATGTGACCGGCGCGCACCAGATCATGGCCAATCTCGCCGCCCTCTGCTACATGGTGCCCATGGCATTGGGCGTCGCCACGGCCTCACTCACGGCGCAGGCAATCGGCGCACGCGATCCGGCACTGGCGCGGCGCAACGGGCGCGCGGGCATCACGCTCGTCGTCGCGGCGGCATTGATCACCGCGCTGGCGATCGTGCTGGGGCGCGATCCGATCCTGCGGCTGTACACCGATGACCCGCAGGTCACCGCCATGGCGATCCTGCTGCTCACCCTGCTGCCCTTCTTCCATATGGGCGACGCCCTGCAGTGCATCGGGTGCTACCTGCTGCGTGCATACAAGGTGACCGTGGTGCCGCTGCTGATGCAGATCGTGGCACTCACGGGAGTGGGCCTGACGGGGGGCTGGTGGCTGGGCTTCGGGCCGGGTCGCGGGGCGCTGGCCGGCTTGATCGAAACGTTGATACCGGGGGCACCCCCCGGCACCAGCACTATGTGGATCATGTCGACGGTAGGCCTGCTGCTGTCGGCAAGCCTGCTGTTCCTCTGGTATGGCTACGTGCTGCGGCGCCATGCGCGCCCGGTAGGCACACCGGAAGATCAGGCAGCGCTGCGCTGAGCCCCGGCCGGACGGTCACGCTCGTCTTCGGGCGCCGATCCGCCGGTCTCGCCAGCGGCCTCCACGGCGTCACCGGAAACACCCGCCTCTGCGGGCAGCGTGGGGCGGATCAGCTCGACCACCTTGCGGCGCGAGAGCACGCCGACGAATTCATCGTTTTCGTCGGTGACCGCCAGCGGCGCGGTACTGTGCAGCATGCGGCCCAGTACTTCATCGAGCCCGGCACTGGCCGGCACCGAGGCCATGGCCTCGACATACTGCGATACGTCGCGCGCGCCCGCCTGCAAGGCACGCTCGGCGGCTTCGCGGGTGAGCACCCCGCACAGCCGCTTGCCGTCGAGCACGGGCGCAAAGCGCAGGCCCTGCTGGGCCATGCGTTCGACCACGTGGGCCGGGCGCGAACGCGTCGTGGGCGAGAAGCGCGGCGCATTGCAGGCATGCACGGCATTGAGCACCTTGCCGCGGTTCACGTCCTGCAGGAAGGCCTGCACGTAATCGTCGGCCGGTGCAAGCAGGATATCCTCGGGCGTACCTTCCTGCACCAGCTCGCCCCCCTTGAGGATGGCAATGCGATTGCCCAGACGCAGCGCCTCGTCCAGGTCGTGCGTGATGAAGACGATGGTCTTGTTCAGCTGCGACTGCAGCTGCAGCAGCTGATCCTGCATTTCGCGGCGGATGAGCGGGTCGAGTGCCGAGAAGGCTTCGTCCATGAGCAGGATTTCGGCATCGGTGGCCAGCGCGCGGGCCAGCCCCACACGCTGCTGCATGCCGCCCGAGAGCTGATGGGGGTACTGTTTTTCGTACCCTTCCAGCCCCACCTGTTCCAGCCAGTGCTGCGCACGGCGCTCGCGTTCGGGGCGCGCCACGCCCTGCACCTTCAGGCCGTAGGCCACGTTATCGAGTACGCAGCGATGCGGGAACAGGCCGAAGCGCTGGAACACCATGCTCATCTTCTGCTGACGGAAACGCTCGAGCTCGCGCGTGCCCAGCGACATGACGTCGACGTCGTCGACACGGATCTGCCCGGCGGTGGGCTCGATGAGCCGGTTGAAGTGGCGGATCAGCGTGGATTTGCCGGAACCCGACAGGCCCATGATCACGTAAATGCTGCCTTCCTCGATCGACAGCGAAATGTCGCGCAGGCCCAGCGTGTGGCCACTGCGTGCCAGCAGATCCTCTCGGCTCATGCCGCTGCGGGCCGCTTCGAGCCAGCGCTGCGGCCGGGGGCCGAATATCTTGTATATGTTGCTGACTTCTATCTTGGCCATATCAGGATTCCTTGCTTTGATGCTGGTAGCGTCGGCCCAGCGCCTGCGTGATGCGGTCGAACACGATGGCCAGGATAACGATGCCCAGCCCTGCCAGCAGCCCGCGGCCGACCTGCAGGCGGTTGATGCCCTGCAGCACCTCGTAACCCAGGCCGCGCACCCCGATCATCGAGGCAATGACGACCATGGCAAGCGCCATCATGGTGGTCTGGTTGATGCCGGCCATGATGTTGGGCAGCGCCAGGGGCAGCTGAACGCCGAACAGCTGCTTGACGCGGTTCGCGCCAAACGCGCGCGAGGCTTCGAGCACCTCGCTGTCGACCAGGCGGATGCCCAGATCGGTAAGCCGGATCACGGGCGGCACGGCATACACCACCGTGGCGATGATCGCGGCGATTTTGCCCAGATTGAACAGCATGACCACCGGAATCAGGTAAACGAAGCTCGGCATGGTCTGCATGACGTCGAGCACCGGCAGCATGAGACTGCGCAGCCAGTTGAAACTGGCCATGAGAATGCCGATGGGAACACCGATCAGCACGGAAATGACGACCGCCACGATCATGATCGAAAGGGTCTGCATCGAGGCGTCCCACAAACCGAGGAAGCCGAGCATGAGCATGAGGGCGGTGACGGCCAGCGGCAGCGTGATGCGGCGGCTTGCCAGCCATGCCAGCACGGCAATGGCCAGAATCACCATCCACCACGGCGATTCACGCAGCAGCGTGTCCATCCAGACCAGCAGATCGAGCAGCGGTTGAGTCAGCGCCCGCAGCAGGCCGGAATATTCATTGACAATGTTGCCTACGAAGGCGTCGATGGGTGCCCGCAGTTCGCGGGCCGGTATTATTTCTGGGAACATGAATCACCTTGTGACCGGGGCGCGGCGCCCGCGCCCGCCCCGGCCCGCAGTTTTACAGCGACGCCTTCACGCGGTCGGCCACGTCGGCCGGAACCCACTTGGTCCAGACGTCGGCGTGGTTCTTGAGGAACCAGCGCGCGACCTCGTCGGGCTCGCTTTCGGTTTCTTCCATGTGCGCCATGGCTTCGTTCATGATCGGCAGGGGCACTTCGACCTTGGAAAGAAACTCGGTGAGCTTGGGCGCATCTTGCGTGAACTGCGTGGTCACGGCCGTAAAGACCGGGTTGTCCGGGTAGTCGGATGGCTTCGGATCGGCGCAGTTGACGTCGGTGAGGCAGGCATGAATCTCGGCGTCGTACTCGGGAAACTCAAGCTTGACCAGATCCATGGAACCCACCAGCGGTGTCGGATACCAGTAATAGAACACGATGTTTTCCTTGCGCTGGTAAGCCGCCATGAGGGCCGCCTTCTGCGTCGCACCGGTACCCGGCGAGAAATACGTGAACGTGTCACCCAGGCCCAGCGCCTTGTGCAGGTTGCCGCTCACCACCTCGCAGCCCCAGCCGGCCGGGCAGCCATAGAAGCGGCCCTTGGAAGGCTCTTCCGGGTCGGTGAATTCGTCTTTGAATTTGGGCAGATCCGAAGCCGCCTTGAGTTCGGGCAGGCGCTCTGCGGTGTAGCGGGGAATGAACCAGGCTTCACCGCCCATGTAAATGTCGCCAATACGCTTGACCTTGCCGGTGGCTTCGGCCTGCGCCCACGGCTCGGCCACGCTGTTGAGCCAGATCTCGCTGTTGATGTCGAGGTCGCCACGCGTGAGGGCGGCCAGAGCCGGCAGGGTTTCCACGGGCAGGACCTCGGATTCGCAGCCGTAGCCCTTGTCGGCGATGTAACGCTCGAGCTCCACCAGCACGAGGTTGGTTTCCCAGTTCATGCCGCCAAAACGGATCGGCCGATCGAGTTCACATTGCGGCGCGTCGGCCGCGCTTGCCACCGCGGGAACCGCGCTCAGACCGGCAAATGCCAGGGCGCAGCCCAGCGCAGCGGCATGGCGTCGCCAACCCATGCGGGTGGAAGCGGCCGTAGGCGCGGCGTTGTGAGTGAGGGTGTTCTGCATGTTCTGCCTCCGAAAGTTGCACGACTGCAGCAACGACGGGCTACGCCTGATAGGTGGGTGGGCTTATAGGCGGAGCGGCCCCCGATGCATACCGTCCAGCTGACGGGCGGGCAGCTCGAAGACCGAACGGCCCGCCCAATGACAGGTCGCCAGTAGGCACTGGCACCAGACTTGAAAGTTCCGGCGCATTTTACGTGAAGTTCACGAAAGATGCGACCTGCAATGATGTCGTGTCGAAATACTTCGGACGCGACGATTCTTTTATTATGCGAATGAAATCAGTCGCGGTAAATGTAATCGCGCCGCCACGGATACCCGGTGCCGTCGCCTGCCGCAAGCTCGTCGCCGGGCCCGTCGGGGCGATGCTGGGCCAGCACCTGGTGCAGGGCGATCCAGCCGTTTTCGAAGCCCATGGCGCACCCGGCCAGATACATGCGGTAGGCGCGAATCGAGCGCTTGCCGCGGTCGTCGGTAAGCGTGGCGTGGGCCGCGTCAAGCTGCGCCTCTAGCGAATCGCTCCATGCCCACAACGTGCGCGCATAGTGAGGCCGGAGGTTTTCAATATCCAGGTCTTCCAGCCCCCCTTCGGTCATGCAATGCAGCACGTTGCTGATGTGCGTGAGTTCACCACCGGGGAAGATGTATTTGTCGATGAATTCGCCCATGCCGGCGCCCAGCTGGGTGTTGTCGACCCCGCCCGCGGTGATGCCGTGATTCATGATCAGGCCGCCCGAGCGCAGCAACCGGCGCAGTTTCGAAAAGTACCCCACCAACTGGGCACGCCCCACGTGCTCGAACATGCCCACCGATGCGATCTTGTCGTACGGATTGCTTTCGTCGAGCTTGCGATAGTCGAGCAGTTCCATGCGCACGCGACCGCCCAGCCCCTTTTCTTCGATCAGCCGGTTCACATACGCATGCTGATTGCGCGACAGCGTGATGCCGGTGGCATCGACGCCGTAATGCTCGGCAGCCCACAGCAGCAGGCCGCCCCAGCCGGCGCCGATGTCGAGGAAGCGCTCGCCTTCGCGCAGGCGCAGCTTGCGGCAGATATGGTCGAGCTTGGCTTCCTGGGCCTGCGCCAGGTTCATGTCGTCTTCTTTATAGTAGGCGCAGGAATACACCCGTCGCGGATCGAGCCACAGGGCGTAGAAGTCGTCTGACAGGTCGTAGTGAAACTGGATCTGTTTGGCGTCGCGCTCAAGCGTATGGCGCCACACCGACATGACACGCCGGATCAGGGTGGTGAACATGCCTGCCCGTGCCGCCTCGACCGGCGACTGCGGCAGAATGGCCGCTGCCACGGTCATGAGGTCGCGCATCGAACCCTCGACCTCGAACTTGCCCTCGACGTAGTCTTCGCCCATGGTGCCGACCTGCCCGGCGACCAGATTCGCCAGGGTGCTCATTTCATGTATGGTCAGATGCACTGCGGCATCGGTGGCACCAATCGAATTCCCGTCAGGCAAGGTAAGCCTGACAGGCAGCGGGAGGGCCGCCAGTTTACTTTCCACTGCAGACAAGATCGAACTCAAAACAGCCTCCTGACAGGAACAGTGTGTAACCCCGGATACAGGCCGGCCCCCTCAAACGGCGAACGAGGCTCGGACGTGCTCTCTTGGCCGGGAATGGCGCCGTATATGATAACTTCGCCCCACGCGCTGAACAGCCCGCTCGCGCCATGTTGCCGCCGCTCGCGAGCACGGGCCGTGCCGGTCGTGGCCACGGCGGCACAGCCATGCGACCCACCTGCCTTGATCGACCCTTCGATTCCGTAGTAGAATCGCATTCTTTACACAGATTTCACAAGGGGTGAACCATGGCACGCGTATGCCAAGTTACCGGCAAGGGCCCGATGGTGGGCAACCACGTCTCGCACGCCAATAACAAAACCAAGCGTCGTTTCCTTCCCAACCTGCAATCGCGCCGTTTCTGGGTCGAAAGCGAAAACCGCTGGGTTCGTCTGCGCGTTTCCACGAAGGCGCTGCGCACGATCGACAAGGTCGGCATCGACGCCGTTCTGGCCGACCTGCGCGCCCGCGGCGAAGTGGCCTAAGGCCCCCTCCACGCTAACAGGAGCACACCATGGCAAAAGGCATCCGCGAAAAGATCAAGCTGGAATCCACAGCCGGCACGGGCCACTTCTATACCACCACCAAGAACAAGCGCAACATGCCCGAGAAGATGCTGATCAAGAAGTTTGATCCCGTCGCTCGCAAGCATGTTGAGTACAAGGAAACCAAGCTCAAGTAATCGGGCTTTGCGCCACGCATTGCCCGGTGGTACGCCCCGGCCCGGCAGTGCAGAATGGCCTCGCGTTTCCAACCCCGCCCCGGCGGGGTTTTCTTTCTTCAGCAGCCCCCGCCAGGCCTGCGGCGCCCGCCGGGCGCCACACCTTATAATGTCGGGTTTGCACAACCCTTCTAGACCGCCACACACATGCCGGAATACCGCCCCACCGAGGTCGAACGCAGCGCCCAGGCCGACTGGGCCGCACGCGACGTCTATCGTGTCACCGAAAACTCCGTCAACGCCGACGGCACGCCCAAGCCCAAGTTCTACGCCTGCTCCATGCTGCCCTACCCCAGCGGCAAGCTGCACATGGGCCACGTACGCAACTACACGATCAACGACATGATGACGCGCCAGCTGCGCATGCGGGGCTACAACGTGCTGATGCCCATGGGCTGGGACGCCTTCGGCATGCCGGCCGAGAACGCCGCCATCAAGTCGGGGGTGCCGCCCGCAAAATGGACATACGACAACATCGCCCACATGAAGCAGCAGATGCAGGCGATGGGGCTGGCCATTGACTGGTCGCGCGAAATGTGCGCCTGCGATCCCAAGTACTACAAATGGAACCAATGGCTGTTCCTCAAGATGCTCGAGAAGGGCATTGCCTATCGCAAGACGCAGGTCGTGAACTGGGACCCGGTCGACCAGACAGTGCTGGCCAACGAGCAGGTCATCGACGGGCGCGGCTGGCGCTCGGGCGCGCTGGTGGAAAAGCGCGAGATTCCAGGCTATTACCTGCGCATCACCGATTACGCCGAGGAACTGCTCGAACACGTGCAGAACGGGCTGGAGGGCTGGCCCGAGCGCGTGCGCCTGATGCAGGAAAACTGGATCGGCAAGAGCGAGGGCGTGCGCTTTGCCTTCACCCACACCATTCGCGATGCTGACGGCGAGCTCATTCAGGGCGGCCGCATGTATGTCTTCACCACGCGTGCCGACACCATCATGGGCGTCACCTTCTGTGCCGTGGCCCCCGAACACCCGCTGGCCGCACACGCCGCCCGCAGCAATCCTGAACTGGCCGCCTTCATCGAGGCCTGCAAGCTCGGAGGCAACACCGAAGCCGAAATCGCCACGCGCGAAAAGGAAGGCATGCCCACGGGGCTGCACGTCACGCACCCGCTCACCGGCGAACCGGTCGAGGTGTGGGTGGGCAATTACGTCCTCATGAGCTACGGCGACGGTGCCGTCATGGGCGTGCCGGCCCACGACGAGCGCGACTTCGCTTTCGCCAAGAAATACGGCCTGCCCATCCGCCAGGTCATCGCGCTGGAAGGCAAGACCTATTCAACTGACGCCTGGCAAGACTGGTACGCCGACAAACAAGCCGGTCGCACCGTCAATTCCGGCAAGTACGACGGCCTGGATACCGCCGCTGCGGTCGACGCCGTGGCCACCGACCTGGTGCAGATGGGCCTGGGCGAGCGCCAGACCACGTGGCGTCTGCGCGACTGGGGCATTTCGCGCCAGCGCTATTGGGGCACGCCGATTCCCATCATTCACTGCCCCGACTGCGGGCCCGTGCCGGTACCCGAATCCGACCTGCCGGTGGTGCTGCCCGAACATCTCATTCCCGATGGCAGCGGCAATCCGCTCACCAAAGACGAGGCCTTCCTGAACTGCTCGTGCCCCAAATGCGGCGCGGCCTCACGGCGCGAAACCGACACGATGGACACGTTCGTGGACTCGTCGTGGTATTTCATGCGCTATACCTCGCCCGACAACGACCAGGCCATGGTCGATGCCCGCAACGATTACTGGATGCCGATGGACCAGTACATTGGCGGCATCGAGCACGCCGTGATGCACCTGCTGTACGCACGGTTCTGGACCCGCGTCATGCGCGACCTGGGCCTGGTGAAGTTCGACGAGCCCTTCACGCGCCTGCTGTGTCAGGGCATGGTGCTGAATCACATCTATTACCGCAAGACGCCTCAGGGCGGCATCGAATTCTTCTGGCCGGAAGACGTCGAGAACGTTCACGACGCCAAGGGCAGCATTGTCGGTGCACGCCTCAAGTCCGACGGCTCGGCCGTGGAATACGGCGGCATCGGCACGATGTCGAAGTCCAAGAACAACGGTGTCGATCCGCAATCGCTCATCGACACCCTGGGCGCCGATACCGCCCGCCTGTTCATAATGTTTGCCAGCCCGCCCGAGCAAACGCTGGAATGGTCGGATTCGGGGGTTGAAGGCGCGCACCGTTTCCTGCGCCGTGTATGGGCCTTCGGTCAGTCGAACGCCGATGTCATCCGCCAGGGTCTTGCCCAGGCCGAAAGCGACTGGTCGGATATCGACGACGGCTCGCGCACGCTGCGTCGCGAAATCCACACGCTGCTCAAACAGGCCGATTACGACTACCAGCGCATCCACTACAACACGGTGGTCTCGACCTGCATGAAGATGCTGAACACGCTCGAGTCGGCCACGTTGCCGCAAAGCCCCGTCGCTGCCCGCGCTCTGGCCGATGCCACCTCGATTCTGCTGCGTGTGCTGTACCCCGTGGTGCCGCACATCACGTGGCAGCTGTGGCGCGACCTGGGCTATGCCGAACGCTTGGGCGACCTGCTCGATGCCCCCTGGCCCGTGGTCGACGAAGCGGCACTCATTGCCGACGAGATCGAACTCGTGCTGCAGGTGAACGGCAAGTTGCGCGGCGCGCTCACCGTTCCCAATGGGGCCGACAAAGCCGAAATCGAACAGGCGGCTCTGGCCCATGAAGCGGTCGGCCGATTCCTGGAAGGCCGGCCCGCCAAGCGCGTGATCGTCGTGCCGGGTAAACTGGTGAACGTCGTCGGATAACCGCACATGGTCATGACCCCTTTCGTCCGTCAGCTGCCGGCAGGCAGCGCCCCGCGCCGCCTGGCTTTGCTTGCCATGCTTAGTGCCTGCCTGCTGCTTGCGGCCTGCGGATTCCGGCTGAAAGGGGCCACGCCACTGCCATTCGACACGCTCTACACCAACATTGCCCAGAACTCCTCGTTCGGGGTGGCGATGCGCCGCGCAATCGTGGCGGCCTCGCCCAACACGCGCATTGTCGATGACCCCAACCAGGCCGAAGCGCGGCTCATTCAGCTGGCCAACGATGAACGCCTGCGCCAGCTGTCCATCGACGCCGACGGGCGCGTCGAAGAATACGAACTGAATCTCGAGTTCGTGTTTCAGCTCGTGGATGCGCGCGGGCACGTGATTCTGCCGCCCACCACGCTGCGCTCGACACGCGAAATTCCGTACGACGACACGGTGGTGCAGGCCAAGCAAAGCGAAATCACCACCCTGTTCCAGCAAATGCAGCAGGCCATGGTCGACCGCGTGGTGCGCCATCTCACGGCGCCCGACGTCATCGAGGCGTTCCGCAATGCCGAGGCCCTGCCCGTTGAAGCCGAGCCGTCCGACCTCAGCCCCGTTTCGAACGACCCGGCACCCACGGGAACGCCGCTTTGGGGTACGCCCAGCCTGAACCCCAACCCCGGCATGCGTTGACGCGGTCATGCGACGCCGCCTCGACCCCGACGGCCTGCACCAGCATCTACAGCACGCCGGCGCCACCCTCGCCCCCCTTTATGTCGTAACCGGCGACGAGAGCCTGCTGGTCATCGAAGCCCTCGACGCGCTGCGCGCCGCCGCGGCCGCCCAGGGGTACACCGAACGCAGCCGCATCGTGCTCGACGCGCGAAGCGACTGGTCGGCGGTGCTGGGGGCCACACAAAACGTATCGCTGTTCGGCGACCGCAAACTGCTCGACCTGTCGCTGCCCTCGGGCAAGCCCGGCAGAACGGGGGGCGAAACGCTGGAAGCCCTGGCCGCCAAGGTGCGCGACGACGAACTGCCCGACACACTCGTCACGCTGAGCCTGCCGCGCCTTGACCGCGCCACGCGCTCCAGCAAGTGGGCCACGGCACTGTTCGAGGCGGGCACGGTCGTGGAAGTACCCAGCGTCGATCGCAACGCCCTGCCCCACTGGATCGGGCAGCGTCTTGCACGCCAGGGCCAGACGCTCGATGCCGACACCCTGGCATGGATGGCCGACAAGGTCGAAGGCAATCTGCTCGCCGCCTTTCAAGAGATTCAGAAGCTGGGGCTGCTCTACCCGCCCGGCCCGATTTCCGGCGACGACGTGCGCCGTGCGGTGCTGGATGTCGCGCGCTATGATGTCTTCGATCTGCGCGACGCCATGCTGGCCGGCCAGCCCGAGCGTGCCCTTGCCATTCTGCGCGGCTTGCGCGGCGAGGGCGAAGCCCTGCCCCTGGTGCTGTGGGCCGTGGGCGACGAGATCCGCCTGCTGGCTCGACTGGCGGCACTGCAGGCCGCCGGCGGCGACATGGGCGCCGTCCTGCGCCGCAACCGGGTCTTCGGCCCGCGTGAACAGGGGCTGCGCCGCACGCTCGCCCGGGTTGCACCGCGCGCCTGGCCGGCCGCCGTGCAGCACGCCCACGACATCGACCGCCTGGCCAAGGGGCTCAAGGTGCCTGGCCTGCTCGACGACCCGTGGGAAGAACTCGCCAGACTGATCCTGCGAATCACATTGGATAAAAAGACATGACTGAACACGACACGCATGCCGACACCCGCGCCGCCATGCAGGCGTATGGCCGGCGGGCCCGGGCCGCTGCCCGCCTGATGCGCAATGCTTCGGGGCGCGCCAAGGCCGCGGCGCTGCTGGCCATGGCAGAACTCATCGAAGCCCGCGCCGACACGCTCAAACAGGAAAACGCGCGCGACCTGGAGGCCGGGCGCAATAGTGGCCTGGCCGATGCCATGCTCGATCGCCTCACCCTCAACGACAAGGCGCTGGCAGGCATGGTGAACGGGCTGCGCCAAATTGCCGCCATGGACGACCCGGTGGGCAGCCTCGGCCCCACCAGCATCCGGCCCAACGGCATGAAGGTCGCACAGATGCGCGTGCCGCTTGGCGTCATCGGCATCATCTACGAATCGCGCCCCAACGTCACGATCGACGCCGCCGCGTTGTGCCTCAAGTCGGGCAATGCCACGATTCTGCGCGGCGGCAGCGAGGCCTTCCATTCCAATCAGGCGCTGGGTGCCATCATTCAGCAGGGTCTGGCCCAGGCCGGCCTGCCCGCCGACGCCGTGCAGGTGGTCGACACCACCGACCGCGCGGCCGTGGGCGAAATGATCACGCTCACTGAATACATCGACGTCATCGTGCCGCGCGGCGGCAAAGGGCTCATTGCACGCCTGTCGAGCGAAGCGAAGGTGCCGCTCATCAAGCACCTCGACGGCAACTGCCACATCTACATCGACAAGGCCGCCGACCCCGGCAAAGCCCACGATATCGTCGTCAACGCAAAAACGTACCGCTTCGGAATCTGCGGCGCCGTCGAAACACTGCTGGTGCATGCCGACATCGCCGCCAGCCAGCTGCCGGGCATCGCCGCCACGCTGGTATCGAAGGGTGTCGAACTGCGCGGCTGCGAACGTACCCGTGCGATTCTGCCCACCACGCTGCCGGCCACCGAAGACGACTGGCTCACCGAGTATCTCGAACCCATTCTGGCGATCCGCATCGTCGACAACCTCGACGCAGCCATCGCCCACATCGAGCGCTACAGCTCGCAACATACCGAATCCATCGTCACGGAAGACCTGGCCGCCGCCGCACGTTTCCAGCGCGAGGTCGACTCCAGTTCCGTGTACGTGAACCTGCCCACCTGCTTTGCCGACGGCTTCGAGTACGGGCTGGGTGCCGAGATCGGCATTTCCACCAACCGTCTGCACGCCCGCGGGCCGGTGGGGCTCGAAGGCCTCACCACCATGAAATGGGTGCTGACCGGCGAAGGCCAGTTGCGCGGCTGAAAGGAACCCCTGCCATGTTGTGGGTGAAGACCTTGCACATTCTGTTCGTCATCGCCTGGTTCGCGGGGCTGTTTTACCTGCCCCGCATCTACGTGAACCTGGCGCAGACCAACGACGCCGCTGCCTACGATTGCCTGGTGGGCATGGCGCGCCGCCTCTACCGCTTCATGACGCCACTGGGCGTACTGGCCCTGGTTTTCGGGCTGTGGCTGTACGTCGGGTATGGCATCGGCATGGGTGCCGGATGGATGCACGCCAAGCTGCTGCTCGTGATCGGGCTCGTCGTGTACCACGGCATGTGTGCACGCATGCTCACCACGTTCGAGCGGCGCGCCAATATGCGCGAACATCGTTACTACCGTTGGTTCAACGAAGTGCCCGTGCTGATGCTGGTACTCGTGCTGATTCTGGTGGTGGTCAAACCCTTCTGAACACCGCCATGACATCCGACACCCCTCGCAAAACCCTGAAACTCACCCGCAAACCGGCCGACACGCGTGCCGAAGACAGCGCTGCAGACGGCGCCCGCAAGCGCAGCGGTGCGCGGGCCCGCCTGGCGGCCCAGCGTGAGCTCGAGGCCCAGAAGCACGCGCCCGCCCGCCCCCCGGTGAAAGCGGGCGGCGGCCCGGCGGCCCGCTCCCGTGGCGCACCGTCGGCACGCCCGACGCGCGGACCGGTGCCGGCACGGCCGCCGCGTGAACCGGCCATGTCGCGGCCGCGTCATGAACCGGCTGCATCGCGGCCCGCGCACGAACGCGGCCAGGCGCCGGAAGCCGACCCCCGCATCATCCGGCGTCCTTCCACCCGCCGCCAGCGCTCCGGCGCGGTGCACGGCACATTTCAGGTGTTTGCACCCTGCCCCCAGGGGCTTGAAGATGCCCTGCTCGCCGAGCTCGAAGCCCTGGGCTTGCAGAACCTGCGCAAGGGTCGCGCCGGCTGCCATTTCGACAGCGACTGGTCGGGCGTGCTGAAAGCGAATCTGTATTCGCGGCTGGCCACACGCGTGCTGGTGCAGCTCAGCCACGCACCGGTGCAAGCAGAAGACGACATCCTGGCGCTTGCGCACGACACCGAGTGGGAACGCTGGTTCGGCCCGGAACACACGCTCAGGGTCGACACCTCGGCAGTGCGAAGCCCCATGCAGAGCCTGCAATACTGCAACCTGCGCGCCAAAGACGGCATCTGCGACCGACTGCGCGAACGCGAAGGCGCGCGCCCCAGCATCGATACGGTGCGGCCCGACGCGCGCGTGCATCTGTTCCTGAACGAAGACAGCGCCACGCTATACCTCGACACCACGGGTGAATCGCTCTTCAAGCGAGGCTGGCGGCTCGACAAGGGTGAGGCGCCGCTGCGGGAAAATCTCGCAGCCGGCCTGCTCGCACTGTCTGACTGGGACCCGTGCGCGCCGTTGCTCGACCCGTTCTGCGGCAGCGGCACCATACTGATCGAAGCCGCCTGGATCGCGCTGGGTGTACCGCCGGGCATCTGGCGCCCGTTCGGTTTCGAGCGACTGCGCAATCACGATGCTCGCCACTGGCGCGACCTGAAAGACGACGCGCGTAGCCGCATTGCCACGAACCTGGAAACGCCCCTCATCGGCTACGACATCGACCCGCGCGCGGTGGATGCCGCGCGGGCCAACTGTGAACGCGCACGTCTTGCCCCCGACACGATCCGGTTCTCCGTGGGTGACGCGCGCCGGGTTCAGCCCGATTGCGAGCCGGGCTGGATCGTAACCAACCCGCCCTATGGCGAACGCATGGAGCATGACCCGGAGTTCTGGCCTGCGTGGGCGGAGAACCTGAAACGGCACTATGCCGGCTGGCAGGTCAACGTCATTTCCAGCGACCTCGAGCTTCCGTCACGCCTGCGGCTCAAGCCGCGACGCCGCACGCCCGTCTACAACGGCGCGCTCGACTGCAGGCTCTTCCGGTTCGAAATGGTGGCAAATAAACACAAAGATTGAATAGGTTCGTCAATAGGGGTTGCACTTACTAGGGTAAGTACCTATAATTAGGGAAATCCCTAAGAGAGGCCACCCCATGAACCACATCAATCGCAACGTCATGCTTACCGATGAACTTGAGCGCAAGCTCATTCAGCAGGAAATCGACAACCAGATGTCCTTCGCTCCGCTGTTCGATGGCAAGGGTATCGTGGCCAAAATTGCTGAGTTGCTGGGTTACACGCGCGCCAAGGCGCCCGTCAGCACGCAAACGCGTATCGCTCACTAAGCTGAACGCGCTCGCGCATCGCAGCATGTTGATCGGCCGCCTGCAAAGGCGGCTTTTTCATGCGCGAAGCGTGCCGGCACCCTGGCGCGGCTTCCATGGCCCGCCGCGCATCGTGGATAATGATGCTCCTTAGCAACGATGCCCGTTCCATGACAGCCGACGTGACCGACCTGCCTCCGACCCCGCCCCGCCTGCGCCGCTTTGCCAGCATGATGTACGAAGGCGTGCTGCTGTTCGGCATCGTCTTTGCCGTCGGCATCCTGTTCGACACGCTCACCGAAAGCCATAACGCCCTGATGTTCCGGCATGCCCGCCAGGCGCTCATATTCGTGGCGATCGGCGTGTATTTCCTGATCTGCTGGCGGGGCGGTCAGACCCTGCCCATGAAGACCTGGGATATCCGGCTGGTCGAGCGCGACGGCACGCGCCCGTCGATGGGGCGGCTGGTCTTGCGCTATTTGCTGATGTGGCCGCTGCCTCTGCTGGCGGCGTTACTGGTGCAGGGCGCATCGCGGCTCACGGGCTACGCCTCCACCGATCTGCTGATCGTATTCGCGCCGTTCAGCATTTTCATCTGGAGCTGGTTCGACCGCGACGGGCAATTTCTGCACGACCGGCTGCTTGGCACGCGGCTCGTCGATGTACGGCCCGCCACCCGGCAGCGCGCAGCGGCCGCCGGCGGCTGATCAGGGCTCGAACTGTTCGATTGAATCATTATTAAATGTATGCAATGCTCTCCAATATGGACAGATTAGTTAGCATAGGTGAAGCCGCCAAGGCGCTGGGCGTGTCCATCACGACCCTGCGCCGCTGGGAGGCGTCGGG
>JAUZQE010000022.1 GCA_030733815.1 Yanghanlia caeni | reverse complement strand
GGCCGCAACCCCAACAGCCTGTTCAGCGAAGCCTGGTACCTGGCGGCCAACCCCGATGTGGCCGATGCCGTGGCGCAGGGGCGGATCGCCAATGGGTTCGAGCACTACACGACGACGGGCTGGCATGAGGGGCGTGCGCCTTCGGCGTGGATGGATGCCGGGGCTTACCTGAGCGCGAACCCGGATGTGGCCGCCGCCGGCATGGATCCGCTGCTGCATTACCTGCAACATGGCTATATCGAAGGTCGAACCATACAGGCACTTGCGACAGATCTATGGGTGTGAGTCGAGCTGCGCACGGCGCGCGCGGGCCTTTAGCTTCGGTAGAACAGTTCGCGTAGTTCCTGCGCTGCCTCGACCATGTTGCGCAGCGCGGGGGTGACTTCCTCCCAGCGCCGCGTCTTGAGGCCGCAGTCGGGGTTCACCCAGAGCCGCCGGGGCGCAATGTACCGGCTCGCTTTCTGTACCCGATCGATGATCGTGTCTTTATCGGGGATGTTCGGCGTGTGGATGTCATACACCCCCGGGCCGATGGCGTTCGGGTAAGTGAAGGTTTCAAAGGCCTGCAGCAGCTCCATGTCGGAGCGCGACGTCTCAATGGTGATCACATCGGCATCCATGTCGGCGATCGAGGCGATGATGTCGTTGAATTCCGAATAACACATGTGGGTATGGATCTGCGTGGCATCGTCCACACCGTTGGCTGCCACCCGGTAGGCGTCGATCGCCCAGCGCAGGTAGGTTTTCCATTCCTGGCGCCTTAACGGCAGGCCCTCGCGCAGAGCGGCTTCGTCGATCTGGATGATTTGCACGCCCGCACGTTCGAGGTCGAGCACTTCCTCGCGAATTGCCAGGGCAATTTGCAGGCACGTGACCGAGCGCGGCTGATCGTCGCGCACGAACGACCAGTTCAGCATCGTAACGGGCCCGGTCAGCATGCCCTTGACCGGCTTGTCAGTGAGCGACTGCGCGTAGCGGATCCATTGCACCGTCATGGGTGAAGTGCGTTGCACGTCGCCGTACAGTATGGGCGGTTTCACGCAACGTGATCCGTACGACTGCACCCAGCCGTTACGGCTGAACGCGAAGCCGTCGAGCTGCTCGCCAAAATACTCCACCATGTCGTTGCGCTCGGCTTCGCCATGCACCAGAACGTCCAGGCCCAGGGCTTCCTGCGCACGAATACAGCGTTCGATCTCGGCATGCATTGCCTGGCGATACTCAGAAGCGCTCAACTGGCCCGATCTGTGCAGGCGCCGCGCACGGCGGATCGTTTCGGTTTGGGGGAAGGAACCGATGGTTGTGGTGGGAAAGAGCGGCAGGGCGAGACGTTCGGCCTGCGCGACGGCGCGCTTGCCGTAACGGCTGCGGCGGGTACCCAGCGCCGGCGTGACTGCCGCCACCGCATTCTGCACGGCCTGCCTGCGGACGCGGGCCGATGTACGGCGCGATTCCAGATCCTTGCGATTGCGTGCCAGTTCATGTTGCACGATTGCCCGGCCTTCATTCAGGGCCGTGGCCAGCATGTGCAGCTCATCGAGACGCTGTGTGGCGAAAGCCAGCCAGCTGCGCAGCTGGGCATCCAGCTCTGTTTCGAGCGCGAGGTCCACCGGCACGTGCAGCAGCGAGCACGAGGGCGCAAGCCAAAGGCGATCGCCCAGTGCCGTGGCGACGGGCTCAAGCGTAGCGAGCAGCGCGTTCAGGTCGGCCTTCCACACATTGCGCCCGTTCACGACGCCAAGCGATACCACCTGATCCGCGTTCAGGTGCGCGATCAGCGGGGCAACCTCATCCGGCGCGCTCACGGCATCGAGGTGCACGCCGGCCACGGGCAGTTCCGCCACGAGCGCCAGGTTGCCGCCCAGGCGCCCGAAGTAGGTGGTCAGCAGCAGCTTTACGGGGGTTGTCGCGAGCGCTTCGTACGCGGTGCGAAACGCCTGTTGCCAGTCGGCTGCGAGTTCCGTCACCAGAATGGGTTCGTCGATCTGCACCCATTGCGCGCCCGCCTCGGCCAGCTGCTCCAGCAGGGCTTCGTACACGGGCAGCAGGCGCGCCAGCAAGGCGAGCCGGTCGCTGGCGTTGCGCGCCTTGCCCAGGGCAAGGTAGGTAACTGGGCCGATGATGACCGGCTTGGCTTTCACGCCCTGGGCATGCGCTTCGCGCAGCTGACTCAGGAGCCGCGACGCGTTCAGGTCAAAGGTGGTGGTGCTGTCGAACTCCGGCACGATGTAGTGGTAATTGGTGTCGAACCACTTGGTCAGCTCGCCGGCAGTGACCGGGCAGCATTCGGCACCGGCGTGATCTTCGTTGTTGTGGTTGTGACCGGCATGACTGCGCTCGGCGTTGCCCTGCCCCAGTTGCGCCGCAGCGCGATCGGCCGAGCGCCCGCGCGCCACCCGGAAGTAATTGTCGAGTTCATGCCCCTTGAAGCCGCGCACCCGTTCAGGCAGATGACCCAGCGTGAAGCTCATGTCGAGCACATGGTCGTAGAACGAAAAGTCGCCCACCGGAGTGAAGTCGAGCCTTGCCTGCTGCGCCCAGTGACGACGACGCAGTGCGGCACCGACGCCGATCAGTTCATCGCGTGACGAGTCGCCGCGCCAGTAGGCTTCAAGTGCAAATTTGAGTTCGCGCTGTGCGCCGATGCGGGGGAAACCAAGGTTGTGTACGAGTGCCATGTGCCGCCTTTCACTATGCAGGGTTGAAACGGGAGCATTCATGCTAAGAGCGGCAACCCATGATGTAAAATGGTTAATTCTCACCAATTGATTAATTTTATTCATGGAATAGCGTGCTGGAACGGGCTCATCTCGAAATCCTGCGGGCCATCGACCGCTGCGGCACGCTTACCGCGGCGGCCGAATCGCTGCACCTCACGCAATCGGCACTCAGCCACACCATGGCCAAGTTCGAGCGACTCAGCGGCGTCAGGTTGTGGTCGCGCGAGGGCCGCTCGTTGCGTCTCACGCAGGCCGGCCAGTATGTGCTGGGCCTGGCCGAGCGCCTGCTGCCCCAGTTCGAGGCGGCCGAGCAGCGGCTGGCCCAGTACGCCGCCGGTGAGCGCGGAACGCTGCGAATCGGCATGGAGTGCCACCCCTGCTATCAATGGCTGCTCAAGCTGGTGTCGCACTATCTTTCGCAATGGCCCGACGTCGACGTCGACGTCAAGCAGAAGTTCCGCTTCGGCGGCATGGGCGCCTTGCTGAATCATGAGATCGATCTGCTTGTCACGCCCGACCCGCTGCATCTGAACGGTGTCAGCTACGTGCCCGTGTTCGATTACGAGCAGGTGCTGGCCGTCAGTGCCCGACATCCGCTTGCCGGCCGTGATCACGTACTTCCCGCCGATCTGGCGGGTGAGACCCTCATCACCTATCCCGTAGAAGCCGCCCGCCTCGACATCTTCAGCCAGTTCCTGTTGCCGGCGGGCGTGCAGCCGCGGCGCCACAAGGTTCTGGAAAGCACCGATATCACGCTGGAAATGGTTGCCGGCGGGCGCGGGGTCACGGCACTGCCGCGCTGGCTGGTCATGGAATACGCCCGCAACATGGCGATCGTGCCGCTGCGGCTTGGCCCGGCAGGCATTGCCAAGCAGATCCACCTGGGTCGCCGTGATTCCGACGATGAGCCCGATTACCTCAGGGCGTTCATCGAACTGGCCGGTACCGTTCAGGGCGCGCGCCCTCAGTGATACTATTTCGAAGCGACCGCCGCCCGTGTCCGGCCGGCACCCCATATCGGAATAGGTTTTATGAGTGAACAAGGTTTTCCCGGCAAGCTCGTACAGGCGCTGGGTGCAGATACGGTCATCACCGATCCCTCCGAAATCGAGCCCTGGCTGACAGACTGGCGTGGCGTGTACCGAGGTAGGGCACAGGCCGTAGTGCGGCCTTCCACCACGCAGCAGGTGGCCGAGTGCCTGCGGCTGTGCAACGATCATCGCGTACCGGTGGTGCCGCGCGGCGGCAATACGGGCCTGTGCGGGGGCGCCACGCCCGATTCCTCGCCGGCCAACGTGGTGCTGTCGCTCGACCGCATGAACCGCATTCGCTCCATCGACACCATCGCCAACACACTGGTGGCCGATGCAGGCTGCATTCTGGGCAACCTGCGGCGGGCGGCACACGAAGCCGGTCGCATGTTGCCGCTCAGCCTGGCGGCAGAAGACTCGTCGCAGATCGGCGGAAACCTGGCCACCAACGCCGGCGGAGTCAACGTGCTGCGCTACGGCATGGCGCGTGAGCTGGCGCTGGGCATTGAAGCCGTTTTGCCCAATGGCGAAATCTTCAACGGTCTGCAGACCCTGCGCAAAGACAACACCGGCTACGATCTCAAGCAACTGTTCATTGGCTCCGAGGGTACGCTGGGCGTGATTACCGGCGTGGCACTCAAGCTGCACCCTCTCATGCAGGTCCGCGCCGTGGTGCTGGCAGCGGTGGAATCGCCCCGCAAGGCGCTGGAGCTGCTGCGTCTGGTCTATGGCGCATGTGGCCCGCGATTGCAGGCGTTCGAGTTTTTTACCGACGAATGTCTGGGCCTCGTGCTGCAGCACGTGGAAGGTGCGCAGCAGCCGTTTGCACAGCGCCACGGTGGTTACGTGCTGATCGAACTGGCCGATACGGCCGATGAGCAGGCCTTGCAGGCCCTGCTCGAAGACGTAATCGGCCGGGCTCTGGAAGAAGAGCTGTGTGCCGATGCCGTGGTGTCGGCAACACTGGCGCAGCTTGAATCCCTGTGGCGTCTGCGCGAGGAAATCTCCGAAGCCCAGCGCGCCGACGGCCCGCATCTCAAGCACGATATTTCGCTGCCCATCGAACAGATTCCGGCGTTCATGGCGTCGGCCGAGCAGCGTGTGCGCAGCGTGGCTCCCGAGTGCCGCCTGTTCGTATTCGGCCATTTCGGCGACGGCAATCTGCATTACAACGTATCGCGCCCGGCCGGTGCCGATCGTGACTGGGCCGCGCGCTGCGAGGGCCCCGTGGCCGAAGCGGTGTTTGCCGAAGTGGCCCGCTACGGTGGCAGCATCAGTGCCGAACACGGCATAGGCCAGCTCAAGCGCCATGCCTTCCACCATCATAAAGATCCGATGCACATCCGCCTCATGCTGCAGATTAAGCAGGTATTCGACCCGAACGGCATCATGAATCCGGGCAAGCTGCTTTGAACTCCAAACGCCTGTTCCTGGGCGCCTGCCTGCTGCTGATCGCCTTCAATCTGCGCCCGCTGTTCACCAGTCTGTCGGTCCTGCTGCCCGAAGTCACGCAGGCGCTGGGCATTTCGGGTGCCATGGCCGGCTACGCCACCACGCTTCCCGTGTTGTGTCTGGGCTTGTTCGCTCCCTTTGCGGCCACGCTGGCCGACCGGCATGGAGCCGAACGCGTGCTGCTGCTGGTGCTGCTGATGATCGGTGCGGGCTCGCTCATGCGCGCCGGCGACGGCGTGGCAACCCTGATGGTGGGCAGCGCGTTGGCGGGTGCCGGCATTGCCATGGGCAACGTGCTGCTGCCCAGCGTGGTCAAACGTGACTTTCCCGACCACGTCGCCATTCTTACTGGCCTGTTCACCATGTCGTTGTGCGGGGGCGCGGCGCTCGCCGCAGCGATGACCACGCCCATTGCGCAGGCGGGCGGTTCGTGGCGTGTGGGGCTCGCGACCTGGGCGGCCCCCGCTTTCGCGGTCGCACTTCTGTGGCTGCCGCACAGCCTGAGATCCGGCGTGAAGGGCAAGGGCAGGGCACTGCCGGGCTTACGGCTCTGGCACGACGGCCTGTCGTGGCAGGTGGCCTGCTTCATGGGCTTGCAGTCGGCGCTGGCCTACTGTGTGATGGGTTGGATGGCACCCATTTTGCGCTGGCGCGGGCTCGATGCCGTCACGGCAGGGTTTTATACGTCCGCATCCATTCTGGTGCAGGTGGCGACCTGCCTGCTGGTGCCGCCTCTGGCCGCCCGGTTCAGGTCGCAAAGCCTGTTCAGTGCGGGGCTTGCATTCCTGGCGGCGGCTGCGCTGCTCGGGCTGCTGTTTGCGCCGCGCGGCATGCTTCCCCTGCTGGCCCTGCTGCAGGGCATCGGCCAGGGCGGCCTGTTTGCCATTGCAATGACAATCATCATTCTGCGTTCGCCCGACCCCCGTGTGGCGGCCCGGCTCTCGGGCATGTCGCAGGCCATCGGCTACGTGCTGGCCGCATTTGGCCCCATGCTGGTGGGCATGCTGCATTCGGCCACGGGCAGTTATGCGGTTACGGCCTGGCTGTTCGCCGGAATCGGCATTGCGGCGATGGCCTGTGGGTGGGGTGCCGGTCGGCCGCTGTACGTCAAGCCGCGCGAGGTGGCGGCCCGGGCGTGAAGATCTCTTGCTTTCTCAGGGTTAGTCCTTATATATAGTGATTGTCGGAGTATTCTTCCGTATGGGAGAAACACTTCCGGCAATCCGGCCGCACCAGCGGCACGTTCCATAGCATTCATCAATCAACATAATAAAAACAATCAATTAGATTTATTGTGCAGGGCTTCCTATACTGAGCCTGTACGGATTTTCAACCACCCAACATAAGGAAAACGCAATGTCCTTGATCAATACGCAAATCAAGCCGTTCAAAGCTACCGCCTACCACAACGGCAAGTTTGTCGAAGTCAGCAACGAAACCGTTGCCGGCAAGTGGTCCGTTTTCGTTTTCTACCCTGCCGACTTCACGTTCGTGTGCCCCACCGAACTGGAAGACCTGGCCGAGCAGTACGCTGAGTTCCAGAAGCTGGGCGTCGAAATCTACGCTGTTTCGACCGACACGCACTTCGCCCACAAGGCCTGGCACGACACGTCTGCCGCCATCGGCAAGGTGAACTACCCCATGATCGGCGATCCCACCCAGACGCTGGCCCGCAACTTCGAAGTGCTGATCGAAGAAGAAGGCGTTGCCCTGCGTGGCACCTTCGTGGTCAACCCCGAAGGCTACATCAAGGTCATGGAAGTGCATGACAACGGCATCGGTCGCGTCGCGTCCGAGCTGCTGCGCAAGGTGAAGGCTGCGCAGTACATCGCCGCCCACCCCGGCGAAGTCTGCCCCGCCAAGTGGGAAGAAGGCGCCGAAACGCTGAAGCCCTCGCTGGATCTGGTCGGCAAGATCTAAGAGCGGCTGCCCCGCAACACGGGTCACAGTAGCACCCCGCGTCCGGTCACGAGCCGGACGCGGCATCCGCCAAAGAAACGATTAGAGAGGTCGCCACGTTATGTTAGATGCCAATGTCAAAGCCCAGCTGAATTCCTACATGGAAATGCTTCGTGAGCCCATCGAGCTCACCGCCTGCCTCGACGACTCGCCCAAGTCGCTTGAACTGCGCGCATTGCTGCAGGAAATCGCGGGCATGTCCGAAAAAATTACATTGGTTGAGCGCAGCGACCTGTCTGATCGCAAGCCCTCGTTCCGCATTGGTCGCGTGGGCACCGATGTGGGCGTCACCTTCGCCGGCATCCCGCTGGGCCACGAATTCACTTCGCTGGTGCTGGCGCTGCTGCAGGTGGGCGGTCACCCCATCAAACTCGAAGAATCGGTCATCGAGCAGATCCGCAACCTGCCCGGCGACTACGAGTTCGAGACTTATTTCTCGCTGTCGTGCCAGAACTGCCCCGACGTGGTGCAGGCGCTGAACACGATGTCGGTCATCAACCCGCGCATTCGCCACGTATCGATCGACGGCGCACTGTTCCAGTCGGAAGTCGAGGCCCGCCAGATCATGGCCGTGCCTACCGTGTTCCTGAACGGTGAAGTGTTCGGTCAGGGCCGCTCGAGTGTGGAAGAGATCCTTGCCAAGCTCGACACCTCGGCCGCCGGTCGCAAGGCCGAGGAACTGAGCGCGAAGGAACCGTTCGACGTTCTGATCGTGGGCGGTGGCCCGGCCGGTGCCGCGGCAGCCGTGTATGCCGCCCGCAAGGGCATTCGCACCGGTGTGGTAGCCGAACGCTTCGGCGGCCAGGTGCTCGACACCATGTCGATCGAGAACTTCATTTCGGTGAAGGAAACCGACGGCCCGCGCTTTGCAACCGCGCTCGAAGAGCACGTCAAGGCCTACGACGTCGATATCATGAACCTGCAGCGTGCCGTTGAGCTCACGCCGGGCAAGATGCTCGAGGTCAAGCTCGAGAACGGTGGCGTGCTGCGCAGCCGTTCGGTGATTCTGGCCACGGGTGCGCGCTGGCGCGAAGTGAACGTGCCGGGCGAAAAGGAATACCGTAATGCCGGTGTTGCGTACTGCCCGCACTGCGACGGCCCCCTGTTCAAGGGCAAGCGCGTCGCGGTCATCGGCGGCGGCAACTCGGGAGTGGAGGCGGCGATCGATCTGGCCGGTATCGTCGAGCATGTCACGCTCATCGAGTTTGCTGACAAGCTGCGTGCAGACGAGGTCCTGCAACGCAAGCTGCGCAGCTTGCCGAACGTCCAGATTCTGATGTCGGCGCAGACCACCGAGATTCACGGCGACGGCAAGAAGGTGAACGGCCTGTCGTACAAGGATCGCGTCAGTGGCGAGACCCATCGCATCGACCTGGAAGGCGTCTTCGTGCAGATCGGCCTGGTGCCTAACACCGAATGGCTGAAAGACACCGTTGCGCTGTCGCGCTTTGGCGAAATCGAAGTCGACGCCAAGGGGCAGACGTCGGTGCCCGGCGTGTTTGCCGCCGGCGACGCCACCACGGTGCCGTACAAGCAGATCATCATCGCTGCAGGTGAAGGTGCCAAGGCCGCGCTCAGCGCGTTCGACCACCTGATTCGCAGTTCGGTGGAAGAAGAGGAAGACACCGCCGTCAAGGCTGCCGCCTCGGCCTGATTCAACGCTCAGCCGTACGCGCCCCGGTTCGCTGGTCACACCCGGCGGCCGGGGCGTTTTTCGTGGGTGTCATTCGGGCAGCGGCGGCCACGTGCCGCCCAGCCGCTTGCGGCAGATTTCCAGCCACGCACGCAGCGCGTGCGAGCTGCGTCGGGCGTTCCACAGCAGCCCGATCTGCCACTGGATATCGGGCTGGGTGACGGGCCGCAGAATCAGGCCGTCTGCCTGAATGCGCTGAACGAAGGGCTCGGGCAGCAATGCCACGCCCATGCCCGCGCGGGCCATGGCCACCGTCCAGTCCCACTGGCCGCTTTGTGCGGCGATGTCGGCTTCGATGTCGTAGCGGGCAAAGGTGCGTCGCAACAGCCGCGTGAGCGCGAAGTCGTCGTTCAGCAGCACCAATGGCATGCGGGCCACCGTGCGCAGCGCCACGGCGTCGTTGCTGCGTTCCAGCAGCCCGCTTGCGCCGATCGCCCACACGCGGTGCGAGGCCACCTGCACGACTTCGAC
The DNA here is from genome assembly GCA_030733815.1 of Yanghanlia caeni. GTDB lineage: Bacteria > Pseudomonadota > Gammaproteobacteria > Burkholderiales > Burkholderiaceae_B > Yanghanlia > Yanghanlia caeni. Next base: position 34,241 of record JAUZQE010000022.1, on the reverse strand, counting down.
ATCCGGTTGCGGGTCGATGGGCAGCACACTCATGCCGGCCGCCAGTTCCCCTGCCGCCACCCGCCGCTCCACTTCCTGGCCGGTGTGCTCGTCAAGCCGCAGCACGATGCGCGGGTGGGTTTCCCGAAACTCTTTGAGTGCCTCGGTGAACAGCATGTTGATCATGGGCGGCATGCCCAGCGCCAGCGCGCCGCGCGCCACCGATTGGGTTTCGCGCACTTCGTCTTCCAGGCGCTGCATCGCGAGCAGAATCTCGCGCCCGCGTTCGTACACCACGTGCCCTACGTCGGTCAGCGTGAGCTGGCGGGCATCCCGCAGCAGCAGGGGTTCGCCCAGTTCGTCTTCCAGCTGGCGCAGCATTTTGCTGATGGTGGACTGGCTGACGCCCAGGGCGCGGCCGGCTTCGGTAAAGCTGCCCAACCGAACGGTTTCGGTGAAGTAGCGCAGTGAGCGGATATCCATGGAATGTCTCCGACCGCGTGGTGGCGTTGTTCATGAATTTAATACATGACAACGACCATTTTTATTCATGAAAGTGATGCTACTCTCGAACCGTGGGGAAGGCAACATCAGAACAGATCAGAGAGAACCACCATGCTTACCAATCGAATCCGCAATGCGGCGCTCGAGCGCCGGATCATGTCGGCCGACAAGGCCGCGGAACTCTTTGCCACTGGCATGACCGTCGGAATGAGCGGTTTCACGAAGGCGGGCGACTGCAAGGCGCTGCCTGATGCCCTGGCGCGTCGGGCGCGCGAAGATGGTCTGCGGCTCAGCATCGTGACCGGCGCCTCATTGGGCAATGACAGTGATGGCATGATGGCCGAAGCCGGCCTGATCGAACGGCGCATGCCGTTTCAGGCGGATGCCCGCTTGCGCCGCGAGATCAATGCGGGTCGTGTGATGTTCACTGACCAGCATCTGTCGGAAACGGTGGAGCAACTGCGTTGCGGCAATCTGCCCCCGATTGACATTGCCGTGGTCGAGGCTGCGGCCATTCACGAGGACGGTTCGCTGGTGCTGACCACCTCCGTCGGCAACACGGCCAGCTTCGTGGAGCAGGCGCGCAAGGTGGTCGTTGAACTCAACCTGGCGATGCCGCTGGCGCTGGAAGGCCTGCACGATATCTATACGCCCGGCGCGCGGCCCGCGCGCGAACCGATCCCCCTCACTTCGGTGTCGCAGCGCATCGGCGCGCCCGTGCTGCGGGTCGACCCCGAGCGGATCGCCGCCATCGTCATTACCGACAGCGCCGACAGCCCGTCGGGCAACCTTCCGCCGGATGCCGAAACGCAGGCCATTGCGGGGCACGTAGTGCAGTTTTTCTCCGCCGAAGTGGGGGCCGGCCGCCTGAGCCCGGCGTTGCAACCCCTGCAGGCCGGCATCGGCACCATTGCCAACGCGGTGCTGCATGGTCTGCTGGAATCATCGTTCAACGGCATGACCATGTACTCGGAAGTGCTGCAGGACAGCACGTTCGAGCTGCTCGACTCCGGTCAGCTCACCTTCGCGTCGGCCTCGTCGATCACTCTGTCGGCCGGCATGAACCAGAAGTTGCTCGACAACGTCGAGCGCTACGCGTCGCGCCTGGTGCTGCGGCCACAAGAGATCAGCAATCACCCCGAGATCGTGCGGCGCCTGGGCATCATTGCCATCAATACCGCCCTGGAGTTCGACATCTATGGCAACGTCAATTCCACGCACGTCGGCGGCACGCACATGATGAACGGCATTGGCGGCTCGGGCGACTTTGCGCGCAACGCCCATCTGTCGATTTTCGTGACCAAATCGGTGGCGAAAGACGGTGCCATATCGAGCGTGGTGCCGATGGTGCCGCATGTCGATCACACGGAACACGACGTGGATATCGTGGTGACCGAGTGGGGGCTGGCCGACTTGCGCGGGCTTGCGCCCCGCGAGCGGGCGGCGCTGATCATCGAGCGTTGTGTGCATCCGCACTACCGCGACATGCTGCGCAGTTATCACAGGCGTGCCTGTGCGGCGGGCGGGCATACACCGCATCTGCTGGGCGAGGCCTTCGAGTGGCATCAGCGCTATGCGGCCACCGGCTGCATGCGGGCTACCGAGGCCGCAACCGTCTGAGGCACAGCGCTTGAGCCCGGGTCGGTAGCCGGGTATCAATCTTGCAGGCCCGCGCAAGCGGGCCTCATTCGTTGTGCCGCGCCGCGACTGTGCATCGTGGCATGACGCTTCCCGAGCGGCCCGGGGAGATCCATCATGAGACGAGTTGCACGAATGGCAGCGTGGGCCGGCGCAGGCCTTGCAGCCCTGGTGCTGCTGCTGGTCGTCGTCATTGCCGTGTTCGACTGGAATCGCCTGCGCCCGTGGGTGGCCGCCAAGGCGTCTGAAGCCCTGCAACGGCCTGTGGCGATCGAAGGAGCACTGGACCTTGACTGGCGCTGGCGCTCGGGCATGCTGCCGTGGCCGCACATCACGGCCGAGAAGGTGGTGGTGGATCATCCCGAAGCCTACTCGGGGGCGCGTGGCGAGCAGATGGCCCAAATTGCGTATCTGGCGCTGGATATCAACCCGCTTGCGCTTCTGAACCGGCGCATCGAGATTCCCCGACTCGAGGTCGGCGACAGCCGGATCAACTTTGAACGCAATGCGCAGGGCACCAATAACTGGGTGTACGAACGCCGGCGCAGGCAGCAGGGTGATGACGAACGCGGCTGGCAGCTCGATCTGGAAAGTGTGGCGCTGCGTCGCGTGGAGGTGCACGTGTTTGACGAGGGCCGCCGGCTCGACATGCTGACGCGCTTCCACAGCCTCGATACCGACGACCCGGCCGGGTACGGCATGGACTGGGAATCCTCCGGCACGTACAACGACGCGCAGGTGGGCGGTAGCGGCAAGGTTGGGGGACTGCTATCGCTGCGCGAGGGCAGTACGCCGTTTCCGCTGCAGGGCGAGGTGAGTTTCGGTGAAACCCGTATCGGCATCGAAGGCTCCATGACCGCTCCGCGCGGCCTGGCCTCGCTCGACGTGCGGCTCAGTCTGGCCGGGTCCAGCCTGTCGGATCTGAACGCGCTGTTCGGCATCGCGCTGCCCGGCTCACCGCCGTTTCGCACAGAGGGGCGCCTCGTCGCTGATCTGGACGGCGACGATACGTGGCGCTACGAAGACTTCACGGGTGTGGTGGGTGAGAGCGACCTGCGCGGCACCCTGCAGTACCAGATCCGGTCGCCGCGGCCCGTGTTGTCGGGCGAGGTGGCGTCCGATCAGCTGCGCCTGCGTGACCTGGGGCCCCTGATCGGTGTGGGCTCCGAAGACGATGAAAAGGGGCGCAAGCAGCCCCCCGGCAAGGCGCTTCCGGTGGCACGTATCGGCAGCGAAACCTGGGATCTCATGGATGCCGATGTGCGGTTCGAAGGCAAGCGCATTCTGCGCGAGAAAGACCTGCCGCTCGACAACATTGCCATGCACGTGCGCCTGCAGGACCGCGTGCTGGCATTCGAGCCGCTGAACTTCGGAGTGGCGGGCGGCACACTGTCGAACCGGCTGACCATCGACGGGCGCAACGAGCCGCTGCAGGCCGAAATGACCACGGCGATACGCGGCCTGCAGCTCAAGCAGCTGTTTCCCGGTGCGGAATCCATGAATGCCAGCTTCGGTCAGCTGCACGGAGATGCGCAGCTGTCCGGCACCGGTGACTCCGTGGCGGCCCTGCTGGGTTCGTCCAACGGGCAACTTAGCCTGGCCCTTACGCGTGGCACGATCAGCCGCTTTCTCATCGAAGCGGCCGGCCTGAACGTGGCGAACGTGGTCTTCGTCAAGCTGTTCGGAGATGAGCAGGTGATGCTCGAGTGTCTGGTGGCGGATTTCGCGGTGAAGAATGGTTTGATGCAGACGCGCGCCTTCGTGCTCGAAACCGAAGACGCCATCATCACTCTCGATGGCACGGTGAGCCTGAAGGAGGAGCGGCTTGATCTGGATATCCGCCCGCAGAACAAGACGTTGCGTATCTTCACGCTGCGTTCGCCCTTGTATGCCCGCGGTACGTTCAAGAACCCCGACGTCGGAGTGCAAGCCGCACCCGTTGCGGCGCGAGCCGGAGCCGCTGTGGCGCTGGGCGTGGTGGCAACGCCGCTGGCCGCCTTGCTGCCCCTGCTGAACATGGGAAGCGACGATACCAATGAGTGTTCAGCCCTGCGAGGCGGCACGGCTGCGGGGAAAAAGGCGGTGAGCGCTCAGAATGGCAGGAAGGCGCCGGCCGAAGACCGGTCCGCGCGCCGCGGCTCGAAGGGTGAGAAGCCCGATGCGCAGCAGCAGCTCGACGAATTCATTCCGCATTGAAGCCCGCGCGGCGGGTCAGGGGGCGTGGTGGTCCGACTTCCCGGAGCCGGCCCCGGCGTCAGGAGCGTGTGAGGCATCGACGTGCCGTTCGACACGCGACATGACGCCGAGTATGAACAGTGCGGCCAGGGTGCCGAGTACCGCCGTGGTTTCGCGCCCCATGCCGGCCGCGATGCCCACGGCGGCCGCCACCCAGATGCTGGCGGCCGTGGTCAGACCCCTGATGGCGCCGTGCTGATCCTGCTTGAGAATGGCCCCCGCACCGAGAAAGCCGATACCGGCAATGATGCCCTGCAAAACGCGGCTCGCGTCGGCGACTTCCATGCCACTGCGCAGCGGCACCAGAATGAACAACGCGGCACCGACCGATACCATCATGTGGGTGCGCAGCCCCGCTTCCTTGCCTTTGCGCTCGCGGTCGAGCCCGATGAGCGCACCCAGCAGCGTGGCCACGGCCAGCCGTACGCAGATCACCGTGGCCTCGTTCAGGTCGGGCACGTCGGAAAATTCCTGCACTATCGTGGTCCAGATGCTGCTCATGGCATGCTTCCTGAAAACTGCGCGGTGGCCCGGCAGGTTAGAATAACGGTCTTTTACCCGAACTTCACTTCATATCTACGACCATGCGCCCGCTGATCGCCGTTCTGTTGCCGTGGTTCACAACTTTCCTGCAGCAGCAGAATTAGCATGGAACCTGATTCAACGCCCGCCCGGCTTGCGCTGAGAGGGATCACGAAGCAGTATCCCACGGTCGTTGCGAACGACAACGTCGACCTCACGGTCATGCCCGGCGAAATTCATGCCATCCTTGGCGAAAATGGGGCCGGCAAGTCTACCCTGATGAAAATCATCTACGGGGTGACCCGGCCCGATGCCGGGCGCATTGTCTGGAATGGCGACGACGTTCGCATCGCCAACCCCGCCGCCGCCCGTCAGCTGGGCATCGGCATGGTGTTCCAGCATTTTTCCCTGTTCGACACCCTTACGGTCGCCGAGAACATTTCGCTCGGGCTGCCTGCCGGGCACAGCATTGCCGAGCTCGAACAACGCATTGCGCAGAAGGCCGCCCAGTACGGGCTGGATATCGAACCGCAGCGGCACGTGCATACCCTTTCTGTGGGGGAATGCCAGCGGGTCGAGATCGTGCGGGCGCTGCTGGGCGAACCGCAGCTGCTCATCCTCGACGAACCCACGTCGGTGCTGACTCCCCAGGCCGTGCAGGCGCTGTTCCAGACCCTGCGCCAGCTGGCGAGCGAAGGCTGCAGCATTCTGTACATCAGTCACAAGCTCGACGAAATCCGGGAACTCTGCCACGCCTGTACCGTGATGCGTGGCGGGCGCGTGACCGGGGTATGCGACCCGCGTCAGGAGTCCGAGGCGAGTCTGTCACGCCTGATGATCGGTAGCGAGCCGCCCGCCGTACGTCATGCTGACCGGCCGGCGGGCGAGGTCGTGTTTTCGGTTCGGGGCCTGACCCTGCCGCGCGCGCACCCGTTTGCGGTACCGCTTGAAAACATCAGCTTCGACATGCACGAAGGCGAGATCCTGGGCGTGGCGGGGGTTTCCGGTAACGGGCAGCAGGAATTGCTGGCCGCGCTGGCGGGCGAAGACCGTCGGGTTGCGCGCGATGCGCTGCTGCTCGACGGCCGCCCGGTGGGGCACACTTCGCCCTCATGGCGGCGCAATCATGGTGTGGGGTTCGTGCCCGAAGAACGCCTGGGGCGGGGCGCGGTGCCCGACCTGTCGCTTGCGCAAAACATGCTGCTTTCGCATCAGAACCGGCAGACCGTGCGGCGCGGATTCGTGCGCCGGCCCGTGCTGCGTTCCCTCGCCGGCGGCATTATCGACCGCTTCCGTGTCAAGGCGCATGGCCCGCAGGCCGCGGCCGGCAGCCTTTCGGGCGGCAATCTGCAGAAATACATCATCGGTCGCGAAGTGACGCGCCGCCCGCGCGTGCTGCTGGTGGCACAGCCCACCTGGGGCGTCGACGTGGGCGCCGCCGCGCAGATCCGGGCCGAACTGCTCGCCCTGCGTGACGCGGGCTGTTCCATACTGTTGATATCCGAAGAGCTTGACGAATTGTTCGAGATTTCAGACCGCCTCATGGTGATTGCGAAGGGGCGTGTATCGCCTTCGCTGCCCACTCGCGAGGCCTCGCTTGACCTGATCGGCCGCTGGATGAGCGGGTTATGGACCACGGAGACGCCCCATGCTGAGGCTTGAACGGCGCGCACAGCCGTCACGCGTCATGGCCTGGTGCTCGCCGCTGCTGGCCGTGGCGCTTACGGCGCTCATCGGCAGTGTGCTGTTCATGGTCGTGGGCAAAGACCCGGTGGCCAGCCTGCGGGTGTTCTTTCTCGAACCGATCCGCGACCTGCGCGGCTGGTCGGAAGTGGGCGTCAAGGTGGCACCGCTGCTGGTCATCGCCGTGGGGCTGTCGATCTGTTTCCGGGCGAACGTCTTCAACATTGGTGCGGAAGGGCAGCTGGTGGTGGGCGCCATCGCCGCCGGCGCGCTCATCCTGCATCTCGACGACGACACCAACGGCGGGGCGCTGCTCATTTCTGTGGCGCTGCTGGCGGGGGTTGCCGGAGGCATGGCCTGGGCGGCCATCACCGCGCTGCTGCGTGACCGCTTCCATGCGAACGAAATCCTCGTTTCCCTGATGCTGGTGTACGTGGCCGAACTGCTGCTCAGCTACCTGGTGCACGGCGCGCTCATCGATCCCGACGGCTTCGGCTTTCCGCAGTCCAGACTGTTTTCCGATGGCTGGCTGCTGCCGGTGGTGCTGCCGGGAACCCGTCTGCACGTCGGCATCGTGCTGGCCCTGGTCGCGGCCGTGGCCGGCTGGCTGTATCTCACGCGCAGCTTCTCGGGCTTCAAGCTGCAGGTGGGTGGCATTGCCCCCATGGCGGCGCGTTACGCCGGGTTTTCCTCGCGCAGCTCGTTGTGGATCTCACTGCTGGTGTCGGGCGGTCTGGCCGGCCTGGCCGGTGCGGCCGAGGTCATGGGGCCCATCGGGCAGCTGACGCCCTCCATTTCGCCGGGCTACGGCTTTGCGGCGATCATCGTGGCGTTCGTGGGCCGGTTGCACCCGCTGGGTGTGATTTTTTCCAGTTTCATCATGGCCCTGTTCTATATTGGCGGCGAGCTGTCTCAAAGCCGCCTGGGCATGCCCAGCGCGGTCACGGGCATCTTCCAAGGCATTCTGCTGTTTGCGTTGCTCGCCTGCGACGTGCTCATTCACAACCGCCTGCGCTGGAGTCGCTGATGGACGCGCTTGCCCCTCTCATCGCTTCCGCCATGGTCGCCGGCACGCCACTCATGCTGGCGGCGCTGGGCCTGCTGGTCAACGAGCGCAGTGGCGTGATCAATCTCGGGTCGGAAGGCATGATGCTCATGGGTGCGATCACCGCGTTCGCCACCACTCTGGCCAGCGGCAGCTTCACGCTGGGCTTTCTGGCAGGCGCTGTCGTGGCCATGCTCATGTCGGGCTTTTTCGCCTGGCTCACCATCTGGCTGGGCGCCAACCAGGTGGCCACGGGGCTGGCTCTGTCGCTTTTCGGCGTGGGGGCGTCGGCGTATCTGGGTTTGCCCTACGCGGGCGAGAGCCTGCAGCCGATTCAGTTTGCGGTGCCCCTGCTGCACGACATTCCGGTTCTGGGCCCGGCCCTGTTCCGTCATCATCCGCTGGTGTATGGTGCCATCGCGCTGTGCTTTGTCATTGCCTGGTTCCTGATGCGTACCCGCGCCGGCCTGATCGTGCGAGCGGTCGGTGAATCGCCCACTTCCGCCCATTCGCTGGGCTACGACGTGCGCCGCATCCGGCTGGCCTGCGTGCTGTTTGGCGGGGCCTGCGCCGGGCTGGCCGGCGCCTTCATGTCGCTGGTGTACACGCCGCTGTGGGTCGAAGGCATGGTGGCCGGGCGTGGCTGGATCGCGCTTGCACTGACCACGTTCGCCACATGGCGACCGCTGCGCGTCATGGCCGGGGCATACCTCTTCGGCGGCATCACGATCCTCACCTACCATATGCAGGCGCTGGGCGTGCCCATCGCCTCGCAGCTGCTGTCCATGCTGCCGTATATTGCCACCGTGGTGGTGCTGGTGCTGATATCGCGAAACGCCGCCTGGATCCGCCTGAACATGCCGGCGTCTCTCGGCAAGAATTTCAATCCCAACGCATAAGGACCGACATCATGTCTGCACACTTCATTCGTAATGCTCTCGGGGCGGCTGCGCTTGCCCTGTCGCTTGGTGCCCCGGCCGTGGCGCAGGCCGAACCGCTCAAGGTCGGCTTCGTATACGTGAGCCCGATCGGCGAAGCCGGCTGGACCTGGCAGCAGGATATCGGCCGTCGCCAGCTCGAAGAGGCGCTGGGCGACAAGGTGGTCACCCAGTACGTGGAAGACGTGCCGGAAGGCGCTGATGCCGAGCGCGTGATCCGTGATCTGGCGCAGCAGGGCAACAAGCTGATCTTCACGACTTCCTTCGGCTACATGAACCCCACGCTGAAGGTGGCCAAGCAGTTTCCCGACGTGAAGTTCGTGCATTCCACCGGCTACAAAACGGCCGACAACGTCGCCGTGACCAACGCCCGCTTCTACGAAGCGCGCTACCTTGCAGGCATCGTGGCCGGCAAGATGACCCAAAGCAACATCATCGGCTATGTGGGCGCGTTCCCCATTCCTGAAGTGCTGCAGGGCATCAACGCCTTCACGCGCGGCATCCGTAGCGTGAACCCCAATGCCGAAGTACGCGTGATCTGGGTGAACAGCTGGTATGACCCGGGCAAGGAGCGTGACGCCGCACTGGCGCTCATGGGCCAGGGCGCCGACATTCTGACGCACCACACCGACTCCACGGCCACCGTCCAGGTGGCGGAAGAGCAGGGCAAGTATGCCGTGGCCTATCACTCCGACATGAGCAAGTTCGCGCCCAAAGGCCAGCTGGTGGCCGTCACCCACCATTGGGGCGATTACTTCACCAAGGCTGCACGTGAGGTCATCGACGGCACCTGGAAATCCGACATGACATGGGGCGGCCTCAAGGGCGGCATGGCGCGCATCGAAGGCTTCGGCCCGGCGGTGCCTGAAGACGTGCGTGCGCTGGTCGAGGAAAAGCGCCAGGAGATCATCGACGGGAAGCTGACACCGTTTGACGCACCCCTGAAGGACAACACCGGCAAGGTGGTGCTGGAATCGGGCTCGCTCGACGACGACGCCCTGAGCCGCATGAACTATTACGTGGAAGGCGTGGCGGGCAAGCTGCCTCGCAAGTGACGCAGTGCTGTTGATGCCGCGGCCCGGTGTGGCCGCGGCATCATTGCTTCAGGAAGTCGATGACATCGGCATTGAAGCGCCGCGCATTGGCCAGATTCATTCCGTGCGCCGCTTTGGGCACCACTACGCGCCGGGCCTGGGGCAAGGCCTGCAGCAACGTTTCGATGCGTGCGCCGTAGCGCGCCGGGCTGAACTCTCCGCCCACCAGCAGTAGCGGGCATTTCACGCGCTGCGCCAGTCCGCTCAATTCAATGTGTCGCTCGAAATCGCGCAATTGCGGCAGCAGCGTCCAGGCATTGGCGCGCACCATTTCCTTGAACCACGATACGGTCTGGCGCCATGTGCCGGCTCCGTTGACCGTGTCGACGAACCGGCCCAGTACCTCATCCAGCGGCTCGCTGCCCAGCTGCCGTGCAATCTGTGCATGAACGGGCGGCATTTCAGATTCACCTGCGAATGCGAAGCCAGGGTCGGCCAGCACGAGGCGCGCCACCCGTTCGGGCCTCAGCATCGCTGCTTCCAGTGCCACCTGCGCGCCACGCGAATGGCCGAGCAGGTGCACGGGGCGATCGGGTGAGATCTGGTCGCACAGCGCCAGTACCGATTGTACGTGCTGGGCAATGCTGAATATGGGCGTGGGGCGGGCGCTGTCGGCGTGTGCCGTGGTGGCGTCCAGTGCCGCGGGCCAGCATCCGGGCAGGCTGGGTGCAACCACGTGCAAGTGTTCGGCGAAGGCCTGCATCTGCCAGCGCCAGTAACGGTAATCGCAAAGCGACCCGTGTATGAGCACCAGCCCGTCGCCGGCTCCGGCGTCGAGGTAATGCATGGCAACGCCGGCTGCGGTCACGGCGCGTTCAGTGCCCTGTCGGGGCAAAGCAGGGGAGGCAACACTCATAATTCGAGAAGGTCGTCGACGATGACTACGGGCATGTTGCGCGAGCAGCGTTCCACCCGGGCGTTGACCAGGAAGGCCTGCGCGAGCGTCTCGGCGTTCAAGGTGGCGTGCACCGGGCCTTGGGCGATAACGGTACCGTCCAGCAATACCAGGGCCTCATCGGCGTAGCGCAGCGCCATGTTCAGATCGTGCAGCACCACCAGCACCAGAAGCTGCTGGTCGGCTGCGAGCCGGCGCACGTGCTGCATGACATGATGCTGGTAATTGGGGTCGAGCGCGGCCAGCGGTTCGTCGAGCAGCATGACTTCCGGGCGGTGCATCAGTGCCTGCGCCAGCCAGACCAGTTGACGCTGCCCACCCGAAAGCTCGTCGAGATACCGCCCCAGTAAAGGGGCAAGGCCCAGGTCGGTTGCGGTGGCTGTAATGCGTTCGTGCGCGCAGTCGGCGGGCTGCGTACGATGCGCATTCAGCGCGACGCGCAGGCTTTCGTAGACCGTAAGATGCAGTGACCCCGGGGCCGCCTGGGGAAGGTAGCGCACGTGGGCCGCACGTGCGGCGGCGTTCACGCCACGCAGGTCGCGGCCGTTCAGATGCAGGCGTGCGGCCGAGCACGGTACCAGCCCGGCAACCGCACGCATCAGTGTCGACTTGCCGGTGCCGTTACGCCCCACTATGGCCACCACCCGGCCTTTCGCCAGGGGCGTGGCGCTGAGGCCCTGCAGTACCGCGCGCGAGCCGAGCGTGCAGTGCAGGTCGGTCAGCTCGAGCGTCATCCGGTTCGCCTCCGGCGTGCAAGCACGGCAATGAAAAAAGGAATGCCCACCAGCGTGGTCACGATACCCACCGGAATCTCGATCTGGGTGCCGAGCTGCTTGGCGCACACCGATGCGCCCGACAGGATGACCGCGCCCGTACAGGCGCTGGCGGGCAGGTACCAACGGTGATCTTCGCCCACCAGCCGGCGCGCGATATGCGGCGCGATCAGGCCCACGAAACCGATGACGCCGGCCAGGGCGACGGCCGTGGCCGTGAGCAGGCTGATGCGCATGAGTGCCAGGCGACGCGTACGCCGTGTGTCCACACCAAAGCTGGCGGCGCGTTCCTCGCCGAAGCGAAGGGCGGTCAGTCGCCAGGCCTGCTGCATCGAAAAGATGACGCAGGCAAGCAGCACGGCGCCAAGAAGGACGATGTCGGGCCAGCGGCTCGTGCCGAGGCTGCCCATCATCCAGTAAAGCAGGTTCTGCAGTGCGCTGGCATCGGACACCAGTTGAATGAGTGCCAGCAGGGCATTGAAGCCGAAAACCAATGCGATGCCCAGCAGAACGATGCCTTGCTGCGGCATGCGCAATCGTCGCGCGGCCAGGTCGAGCACGAGGCTGCACAGCAGGGCCAGCAAAAAGGCATTGACGGCGACGCCATAGGCCACAGCCAGGCCGGGCAACTGCCAGCCCAGCGCCAGTGACAGCGCCGCGCCCAGCGCGGCAGCCGACGAAATGCCCAGGGTGAAGGGGCTGGCAAGTGGATTGTCGAGTACGGTCTGCATCTCGGCGCCCGCCAGGCCCAGCGCAGAACCCACCAGAACAGCCATGATCGCCTGCGGCAGACGAAGCTGCCAGACGATGAGCTGGCTGGTCGTGTCGGTGGCACCGGGGTGCAGCAGCGCGTTGAACAGCGCGGATGGGCCGAGTGAGGCGGCACCACTGGCCAGGTCGGCCACCAGCAGAGCGACGATGACGGCGGCGAACGCGAGCAGAATCCGTGCGCGAGCGGCTGTTTGCGCGGCGAAAGGCGGGCTCGCGTCGGAGCGCATCACTGCAGAAGCTGCAACCTGCTCTTGGCCGTTTCTGCGGCGCGCGTGGCCGGGTATTCCTTGAGGATGCGTTGCAGTGTGGTTCGCGCGCCTGCCAGGTCGTTCAGTTCGACCTGACTGGCTGCGATGATGAGCAGGGCGTCGGGCGCGCGCGGATCTTGCGGCGCGGCGTTGATCATCGCCTGCAGGCCCGCGATGGAACCCTTGAAATCTTTTATGGCGTACAGGCTGCTGCCGCGGTAGAAGCGTGCTTCGTGTACCAGCGCGCTTTGCGGGTAGCTCTGGATGAACCCCGTGAGTTCGGTGGCGGCTTCCTGGTACTGGCCGGCACGAAAGCGCTGCATGGCCAGATCGAAAGCACCCTGCTCGGCGGGGTCAGCCACCTGGATCGACGACGTTGCGCCGTGTTCTTCGGCAGGCTGATTGCGCTGTGCAAGATGGCTCAGGCGTTCGACCTCGCCCCGTAGCCTCGCAACTTCCTGCTGCAGGGTTTCGAGCTGATCGGCCTGCTGCACACGGATCTGACGGCTCTGCTCGACCAGCGTGTTCAGCTGTTCGCGCAGATCGAGAATGGCGCGGCGCGCCTGGTCGTCTGCGAAGGCATGGGCGGGGGCGCTGCTGATGGCCGCCAGCATGGCCGTGCAGATCACGGCGCTGCGTAGGGGTGAGAGGTAGAAACGCATCATCGTATCCGTTCGTGAAAAAACGCCGCGGCGAGGCACCGCCGCGGCGTTGGGCAGAAAGCGGTGCCGATATTATTGCTGATAAACGATGTCGGCGCGGCGATTCTCGGCGTAGTCGGCCTCGGTATTGCCCAGGGCACGCGGGCGTTCCTTACCGAAGCTGATCGCCTCGATCTGGCCTGCGTTCACGCCCAGCAGGCCCATCATGCGCGAAACGGCTTCCGAACGGCGTTGGCCCAGTGCCAGGTTGTACTCGGAACCCCCGCGGGCGTCGGCGTGGCCTTCGATGCGCACGCGTTGCTGGGTGTTGCCACGCAGGTAGTTGGAATGCATTTCTACCAGGCTGCGGTACTGTTCGGGGATCGTGTAGCTGTCGAACTCGAAATACACCGAACGCTGTTGTGCGAGCGGGCTTTGCGGGTTGAACGGATCCATGATCTGGCCCGTGCTGGCGCCGTCAGCGCCGGTGCCAGCGGTGCCTGTCTGATCCAGGGGTACCGAGCTGCACGCTGCCAAAGCGGCAGTCACAGCGGCGAGGGTAAGGCTTCTTGCGATGCGCGAGCTCATTTGATTTCCTTAAAAAAGTCACTCAGTAACGTTCTAGTCGATGAACGGGCCCCACACCGGTTCGCGAATCTTGCCATTCAAGGCGGACAGCGTCTGGCGTACGCGGCCGTCAACCGAAGTGACAGCCAGCACGCTGCGGCCATCTTGAACCGAGCTGTAAAGCACCTGCATTCCGTTGGGAGCGAAGCTCGGAGATTGGTCGTCCGGGCCCGCTGTCAGCAGTTGTTCCGACCCGCTGGCCATGTCCATGAGGCCGATACGGAAGGCGCCGTTTCTGCGTGTAACGTACACCAGCTTGTTGCCGTCGGGCGACAGCGCGGGTGAAATATTGTAACTTCCGTTAAAAGTAACGCGCTGTGCTTCACCGCCCGAAACCGGCACGCGGTAGATTTGCGGGCTGCCACCGCGGTCGCTGGTGAAGATCAGCGAGCTGCCGTCGGGGGTGAACTGCGGTTCGGTGTCGATGAGCGGCGAGCGCATCACGCGGCGCAGCCCCGAGCCGTCGACACCCATCGTGTAGATTTGCGAGATGCCATCGCGTGAAAGCACCACGGCCAGTTGGTCTCCGCTGGGCGACCATGCCGGGGCACTGTTGTTGCCCTTGAAGTTGGCGACCGGGCTGCGCTGACCCGACGCCAGGGTCTGCACGTACACCACCGGCTTGCCCAGTTCAAAGCTTACATACGCCAGTTTGCTGCCATCCGGCGACCAGGCGGGCGAGATGATCGAGTGTTTCGAACGCAGCATCACCTGCGGATTCTGGCCGTCGGCATCTGCAATTTGTAACTCGTACGTGTCGCCGGTCTGCAACACGTAGGCGATGCGGGTCGAGAACACGCCGCGAACACCGGTGATTTTTTCATAGATGCGGTCGGCGATCCGATGCGACAGCCGGCGCAGTTCGCGCTCGCTTCCGGCAAAGGCCACGGCGTCGAGCTGAGTCTGGCGGAAATTGTCGACCAGACGGTAGCTGATGGTGTACTGCCCGCCTGCTTGGCTGATGCTGCCGTAAGCCAGATAATCGGCTCCACGGCCGGCCCATTCGCCGTGTGCAATCTGGCTTTCCACGTTCAGGTTTGCGCCGGTGGCATTGACGAGGCGAAACTGGCCCGAGCGCGACAGGTCGGCGCGAATGATTTCCGCAACGTTGCTGCCTTGCGCGTCGCCGCTGAAATCGGCAATGGCGATCGGGTACTGGGTGGCGCCCACGCCGGAAATGTCGACGCGCAGCTGCGCCTGTGCCGGGGATGCCGCGAACGCCACGGCGGCGGCCAGCATGGCGCCGGCCCAGTGGCGCCACGTGGCGGCCTGGCTGCGTACTGCAGTGGCAGAGGTCATCTTCTGGTTCTCCTGTCAGTCATACATTCGGTACACGCCATCGACCTGGCGCGGATACACGCCGCCTGGTGGCCGGGGGAAGGGCGAGCATGCGGCGATGCCCTTGCGCACGGCCTCGTCGAAGCCCGTGATGCCCGATGAGCGGTTGATCAGCACTTCCCGGACCGTGCCATCTGAATTGAGGCTTGCCCGGAATTGTACTGTCGGATTGGCGCTGCCCTGGCGGGGCGGCACGTTGAAGATCACGCGCGGACGGATGCAGGCGCGCACCTTGGCAGCATACCCGTCATCGCCGCCGCCGCCACCGGCCTGGTTGCGGTCGGCCGTGCCGCCCGGGATGCCGGCCGCGCCCAGAGCGTCGCCACGCATGGCGGCGCGCAATGCCTCGCGTCGTGCGGCATCTTCCTTCGCCTTTTTCTCGGCAGCGGCTTTCTTCGCGGCTTCTTCCTTTGCCTTCTTTTCGGCAGCGGCCTTCTTGGCGGCTTCTTCCTTGGCTTTGCGTTCGGCTTCTTCCTTGGCTTTGCGCTCGGCCTCTTCCTTGGCTTTGCGCTCTGCCTCTTCCTTGGCCTTACGCTCAGCTTCTTCCTTGGCCTTACGCTCTGCTTCCTCCTTGGCCTTACGTTCAGCTTCTTCCTTGGCTTTACGCTCAGCTTCTTCCTTGGCCTTGCGCTCGGCTTCTTCCTTGGCCTTGCGTTCAGCTTCCTCCTTGGCCTTGCGCTCGGCTTCTTCCTTGGCCTTGCGTTCAGCTTCCTCCTTGGCCTTGCGCTCGGCTTCTTCCTTGGCCTTGCGTTCAGCTTCCTCCTTAGCCTTGCGCTCGGCTTCTTCCTTGGCCTTGCGTTCAGCTTCTTCCTTGGCCTTGCGCTCGGCTTCTTCCTTGGCCTTGCGTTCAGCTTCCTCCTTAGCCTTGCGCTCGGCTTCTTCCTTGGCCTTGCGTTCAGCTTCTTCCTTGGCCTTGCGCTCGGCCTCTTCCCTTGCCTTGCGCTCAGCTGCCTCCTGCTCTTCCTTGCGCTTGCGCGCTTCTTCCAGCGCGATCTCGGGATCGGGCTCAGGTTCGGCTTCGGGCACAGGTGGTGTCGTGAGCGGTGTGGGTGCCACTTCGGGCTCCGGCTCGGGCATCGGTTCCGGCTCGGGCATCGGTTCCGGCTGCGGCTGGGGTTCGGACTGGGGCTCGGGCTCGGGTACAGGGGCCGGCTCGGGCTCCGCTTCCGGAGCGGGCTCGGGTTCCGGCTCGGGTTCCGGTTCGACGGCCGACTCTTCTTCCTCGATGGGCTCTTCGGGTTGTGCGTCGGGCGACACCCCGTCTGTCCATAGTTCGACCTGAACCGGCTGGGGCGTGGTTGGGGTCGACACGAAGCCGACCAGCATGAAGACGAACAGCAGCGCGTGAATGCCCACGGCGATTGCGAACGCCTTGCGCTCATCGCGTTGTTCCTGCGAAAGCAGCGAAGGATTGCGGGGCGTGGTGCGCTTGAGAAATGACATCAGGACGGACGGCAGCGGTTACGATTGTCCGTCGACAGGGCCGCCGTGCTGGTCGACCAGCAGGCCCAGTCGGGTGACGCCGTTACTGCGCAGTTGATCCATGACCTTCATGACCGTTTCGTACGGCACGCGGCCGTCGGCTGAAATGACCACCGGCGTTTCGGGCGTGATGAGCGAGCGCACCTGAGATACGAGGTTCTCTTCGGAAACGGGCTGGAACTCGTTGCCGGAGTCGCGCACGCGCACTGACATCACGCCCGCTTCGTCGATCTGCACTTCGACGGGCTTGAGCGGCACGTCGGAGGCTCGGCCCACCGAAGGCAGCTCGATGATGCCCGGCGTGATCATGGGTGCAGTGACCATGAAGATCACCAGCAGCACCAGCATCACGTCGATATAGGGCACGACGTTGATTTCGTTCTTCAACCGGCGGGTTCTGCCGCCACTGTTGCGTATGGAGGGCATCAGCGCACCTGCCGTTGGAGAATGTTCAGAAACTCGTCGATGAAGGAGTCAAAGCGGATCGACAGGCGGTCGATCTCGTTGGTGTAACGGTTATAGGCCACCACCGCCGGGATCGCGGCAAACAGGCCGATTGCGGTGGCGATCAGTGCTTCGGCGATACCCGGGGCCACGGCCGCGAGCGTGGCCTGCTGCATCGATGACAAGCCCATGAACGCGTGCATGATGCCCCAGACCGTGCCCAGCAGGCCGATGTACGGGCTGACCGACCCGGCCGAGGCGAGGAAGTTCAGATGCGATTCGAGACTGTCCATTTCGCGCTGATAGGTGGCGCGCATGGCGCGGCGGGGCCCATCGAGCAACGCATCGGGCGAACTGTTGACCCGTCGGGCCTTCATGAACTCGGTCATGCCGGCATCGAAGATGCGGGCGAGCGCTCCGTGCTCGTCGCGGCGCGCGGCGATCGACTGCTGCAGAACCGAAAGGTCGCCGCCCGCCCAGAAATCGTCTTCGAAGCGCTGCGTCTGCTCGCTCGCACGCTTGAGTGCTGCGCGCTTGCTGAAGATGTATGTCCAGGACAGGATCGAAATGGCGACGAGTACCAGCATGACGAGCTGGACTGGAATGCTGGCTTGCACCAACAGCGTTATCAGCGACATGTCGCTCGTGGCTTGCATAGTGAGTTCCGCGTTTATTTCAACAGGGTTCGAATCGTCGGGCCAAGATCGACCGGCCGGAAGCTCGTGGCCTCGACGCAGCATACTGTGACCACGGCCTGACAGAGAAGTTCGTCGCCACGCATGGCGCGCTGACCGAATCGGATCGAAGCGCGACCCCAGTGTTCGACCTGAGTGTGTATGGTGAGCTCGTCATCCAGCCTTGCCGGCCTGCGATATTGTATTTCAACGTTTCTAACGACAAACAGGCGTTTTTCGGTTGAGGCGAGCGCGGTCTGGTCGATGCCCAGGTTCCGCAGCCATTCGGTGCGGGCGCGCTCAAGATACTTGAGATAGTTGGCGTAATACACCACGCCGCCCGCATCGGTATCCTCGTAATATACGCGAATCTTAAGGTGGGAAACGGCGTTGCGGCTGTCCACTGACATGGGCTTTGTCCAAATTTGTAACCCTCCGGGCCTGGCCCGGAGGGTGCGTCGCGTCAGAGCGACTTGAGGGTCTCGAGCACGTGGTTCAGGGCGGCGTCGCACGCAACGCGGTCGGCTTCGCTGGCCCGGCGCGGCTGGATCTCGACCACGCCGTCCTTGAGGCCGCGTTCGCCCACGGTAACCCGTAGGGGCACACCAATCAGTTCCCAGTCGGCGAACATGATGCCCGGTCGGGTGTCGCGATCGTCGAGCATGACGTCAACGCCGGCCGCCTGCAGTTCGGCATACAGCGTGTCGGCAATGTTGCGAACCGTTTCACTCTTGTGGTAGCCCAAGGGGCAAATCACGACCTCGAACGGTGCGATGGCGCGCGGCCATATGATGCCGCGGCTGTCGTGATTCTGTTCGATGGCGGCTGCGGCAATGCGGCTTACGCCGATTCCGTAACAGCCCATCTGCATGATCGTGGGTTTGCCGTCGGTTTCCAGGAAGGTGGCGTTCAGTGCGCGGGAATATTTGTCGCCCAGGAAGAAGACATGGCCGACCTCGATGCCCCGCTGGATGCGCAGGGAACCCCCCTTGGGGTCGGGGTCGCCGTCTACCACGTTGCGCAGGTCGAACACGGGCGCTTCGGGAAGATCTCTGACCCAGTTCATGCCGGTGTAGTGGTAGCCCTCTTCGTTGGCACCACAGATGAAGTCGCTCATGTTGGCCACCGTGGTGTCGGCGATGACGTTCACGGGCTTGCGGGTGTTCAGCGGCCCCAGGTAACCGGGCATGCAGCCGAAGTGCTCGACGATTTCCTCTTCGGTGGCAAAGCGGTAGCCGTTCTCGAAGCCGGGCAACTTCGACGTTTTGATTTCATTGAGCTCGTGGTCGCCGCGCAGCAGCAGCAGCCAGATCTTCACGGGTTCGCTTTTTTCCACCGGATCGGTGGCCAGCACGATCGACTTCACCGTGTCGGTAAGCGGCCGGCCCAGTTGCTCGGCCACCAGTTCGCACTTGGGTGCATCGGGTGTGGCCGTTTTCTGCAGGGCTTCGGACGGAGCGGCACGTTCGGGAATGAGGCAGGGTGCCTCGGCCAGCTCGATGTTGGCGGCGTAGTCGGATTCGGGGTTGTAGACGATCAGGTCTTCGCCGGTATCGGCAATGACTTGAAACTCGTGGCTGCGTGAACCACCAATGGCCCCCGTATCGGCGGCTACGGCACGGAACTCGAGCCCGAGGCGCGTGAAGATGCGCATGTAGGCTTCGTACATGCGGTCGTAACTGAGCTGGGCGGCCTCTTCGTCGCGGTCGAACGAGTAGGCGTCTTTCATGATGAATTCGCGCCCGCGCATCAGCCCGAAGCGGGGGCGGCGTTCGTCGCGGAACTTCGTCTGGATATGGTAGAAGTTCACCGGCAGCTGGCGCCAGCTGTGTATTTCATTGCGTGCGATATCGGTAATCACCTCTTCCGAGGTCGGCTGCAGCACGAAGTCGCGTTGGTGGCGATCCTTGATGCGCAGCAGTTCCGGCCCGTATTCCTTGAAACGGCCCGACTCCACCCAGAGCTCGGCCGGTTGCACCACCGGCATCAACAGCTCGATGGCACCGGCGCGGTTCATCTCTTCACGGATGATGGCCTCGATTTTGCGCAGCACCTTGAGCCCCATGGGCATGTAGGAATAGATGCCACCGGCCGCCTTGCGGATCATTCCGGCCCGCGTCATGAGCTGGTGGCTGGCTACTTCGGCTTCCGAGGGGGCTTCTTTGAGCGTGTTGATGTGATACTTGCTTGCATGCATGGTGGGGATCTCGCCAGATACGTATAATCGGATTCAATTGTATTGAATTCTCAGAGGTGGCCATGTTGGACCGTGAAGGCTACCGTCCCAATGTCGGCATTATCCTGGTTAATCATAAGAACGAGGTTTTCTGGGGTAAGCGTATACGGGAGCACGCATGGCAGTTTCCGCAGGGCGGAATAAAGTACGGTGAGAGCCCGGTTCAGGCCATGTACCGGGAACTCCATGAAGAAGTGGGCTTGCTTCCGGAACACGTTCGCATCTTGGGGCGGACGCGAGACTGGCTGCGCTACAACGTCCCGAGCAATTTCATCCGCCGGGATTCGCGTGGTCACTATAAAGGGCAGAAGCAGATCTGGTTTTTGCTACGCATGATGGGTCGTGATTCCGATGTCAGCCTGCGCGCAACCGACTCTCCGGAGTTCGACGCCTGGCGCTGGAGTCAGTACTGGGTACCGCTCGATGCCGTCATCGAGTTCAAGCGCGAGGTGTATGCCCAGGCGTTGAATGAGCTGGCCGGCATCCTGTTCCGTCGTGGGCGCGAAAACCGCTACCTGCGTCAGCGTGTGCATGGGTACAAGAAGCCCGGCGTCACCGATACCCGCTCCGATGCGCATACTGCTGGTTGAAGACGAACACGAAATGGCAGCCTGGCTGCAGCGTGCCCTGGCGCAAAGCGGCTTTCTGCCCGAACACGCCAAAGACGCCCGCAGTGCCGAAGTCATGCTGCAGGCCTCGGCCTACGACGCCGTGGTCATGGATCTTCGCCTGCCCGACAAGCACGGGCTCATTCTGTTGCGCGAGATGCGCAACAGGGGCGATATCACGCCCGTGCTCGTTCTTACGGCGCAGGGCGCCCTGCACGATCGGGTGCGCGGGCTGAACCTCGGCGCCGACGACTTTCTTTCTAAACCGTTCGCGCTCGAAGAGCTGGAAGCACGGCTCGCTGCGCTGGTGCGGCGCAGCCGTGGCCGGCAGCCGCGCACGCTGCGCTGCGGCCCGCTCGTTTACGACAGCGAAAGCAAGGCGTTCACGCTCGACGGCGCGCTGCTGCACCTCACGCCACGCGAGCATGCGGCGCTCGCCGCGCTCATCGGCAGGGCGCGCACGCCGGTCGAAAAGCATCAGCTGTTTCTGCAGGTGTTCGAGCAAGACAGCGACTCCAGCCTCGATGCGATCGAGGTGGTGCTGCACCGCCTGCGCAAGAAGCTGCAGGGCAGCGATATCCATATCACCACGGTGCGCGGGCTGGGCTACATGCTGGAAAGTTCGGCGCCGGAAGACTAAAGCATGGCGGCCGCGCGACCCCGCCGGAGCATGCGGTTCTGGCTGCTCGCCTTGCTGATACCCGGAGTGGTGTTTCTGCTGGTAATCGACGGGCGCAACGACTACCGGGCGCTTGATCTGCTGATTCAAGACGTCTACGACAACGCCATGCTCGAACCCGCCAAGGTGCTCGAGAACAGCATCGACTTTGACGAAGACGGCAAGCTGGTGATTCAGCCGCCGTTCTACGCCCAGGTCATGCTGGAATCCGGCGCAGGCAATCGCAAGTATTTCAGGGTGGAAGAGCTCGTGCCCACGTTGTCGAGCCTTGCCGGCATCGAAACGCGCGAGCTCACCGGTGAAACCATGATGGGCATGCCGGGCCTGCCGCGCCCGCCCGTGCTGCCGGAAAGCGAAGGCATGCCGGTGTTCTACAACGCCATGTATCGCAACGACGAAGTGCGGCTGGTGGCGGTGTGGCGCGACTTTCATTATGCCGGCATGCGTCGCCAGGTGCTGGTTCTGGTAGGCGAAAGCGTTGATGCGCGGCTCGCCACGCGTCAGGAGATGTGGCGCGAGAGTCTCTTCCGCGACCTGCGCATGGTGATACTGGCGGTGCTGCTGGTGTGGGTGGCGGTGCAATGGACACTCTGGCCATTGAGTGATCTGCGACGCGAGATCCGTTCGCGCGAGGTCGACGATCTGATGCCACTGGATCAGGAAGCCGTGCCAAAGGAGATCGTGCCGCTGGTCAAGGCTATCAACCACCATATCGATCTGTCGCGCGAAGTGCTGACGCGTCAGGCGCGCTTTCTGACCGACGCATCGCATCAGTTGCGCACGCCGCTGGCCATCATGCGCACCCAGGCCCAGTATGCGCGCCGGGAACAGGACGTCGCACGCATGCGTGAAACGCTCGATGCCATCATCTATCAGTTGGGTCGCACCTCGAGGCTGACCGAGCAGCTGCTGTCGCTGGCACATGCCAGCCGCAGTGATCCCGCGCCACACATGCCCGTCGATCTTGCCGCGCTGGCCCGCGAGGTGGTGCTGTTGTACCTGCCTCTGGCGCGCGAGAAGCACCAGGATCTGGGCTGGGTCGATGAGGGCGCTTCCGGTGCCGGCGGGGGCGTGAAGCCCGTATGGGTGCTGGGCAGTGATGCCGAGCTGCACGAGTCGATTGCCAATCTCGTGCACAACGCCATCAACCACGCCGGCGAAGGCTGCTCGATCACCGTGGCGGCGGGCAGCGACGGTACCGATGCCTGGGTGAGTGTGCGCGACGATGGGGTCGGGCTCGATCCGTCGCTGCGCGAAAGCGTATTCAGCCGCTTTGACCGCGGCTCGCGCGACAAGAAGTCGAATGGGGGCGGAGGCTCGGGGCTGGGGCTGGCGATTGCGCTGGCCTACGCCCAACGCAATCGCGGAACCATACTGCTGCAGGATGGCGACCCGCGCCCCGATGGCGGCGTGGGTCTGTGTGCAGTGCTCAAATTGCCCGCCCATCAGCCGCTGGGCGGGGCATAGTGCACGCTGCGCGAGGCCTACGCCTTGTTGCGCAGACGCTGGATGAGGCTCGAGGTGTCCCAGCGGCGGCCGCCCATCTGCTGCACGTCGGCATAGAACTGGTCGACCAGTGCCGTGACGGGTACACGCGCGCCATTGCGCTTGGCTTCGTCGAGCACCAGGCCGAGATCCTTGCGCATCCAGTCGACGGCAAAGCCGAAGTCGAAGCGGCCCTCGATCATCGTGCTGCCGCGGTTTTCCATCTGCCAGCTCTGGGCCGCGCCCTTATCGATCACGTTCAGCACCTTGTTCATGTCGAGGCCCGCGGCTTGGCCGAAGGCAATGCCCTCGGACAGCGCCTGAACCAGGCCGGCGATGCAGATCTGGTTCACCATTTTCGTGAGCTGGCCCGCGCCGGGCTCACCCAGCAGGGTGACAGCCTGCGCAAAATTCAGCGCGAGCGGGCGCATGGCGTCGAAGTGTTCCTGCATGCCGCCACACATGACGGTGAGCTTGCCATTCTGGGCACCCGCCTGGCCACCTGAAACGGGGGCATCGACGAAGCCCACGCCTTTTTCCTTGGCGGCGGCGAAGAGTTCGCGAGCGACCTGCGCCGAAGCGGTGGTGTGGTCGACGAACAGGGCGCCCGGCGCCATGCCGGCCAGGGCGCCGTCGTCACCCAGCACGACGCTGCGCAGGTCATCGTCGTTGCCGACGCAGCAGAATACGACTTGTGCGCCGCTTGCCGCTTCGCGGGGTGTGGCCGCCGTCTTGCCGCCGAACTCGGCCTTCCAGGCCTCGGCCTTGGCTGCGGTACGGTTGTAGACGGTGACGTCGTGCCCGGCCCTGGCAAGGTGGCCGGCCATTGGAAAGCCCATGACACCCAGGCCCAGGAAAGCAACGCGCTGGGGAGATTGGGGTTCGTAGTCGCGGGCGTTTATGGAAGTCATAGAGGGAGTCTCCTTGTAGTTGTTCAGTCTGGCCTTGCCGGCTGACGAAAAGAGTACTCTATTTTGCAGGCAAAGAAATGGGGCGCCCGGAGGCGCCCCATTCGTTGGCTTGTGTGCGCAGGCGGGCGTGCCGCCGCGCCGTGTGCATCAGCCTTCGTCTACAAAGGCTTCCTCACGTTTCGCCTTGATGGACGGCAGGGCGACCAGCACGACCAGGATCAGGGCCAGCACCAGCAGCGAGAGCGAGAGCGGGCGCGTGACGAAGGTGGTGTAGTCACCGCGGGCCAGCAGCAGGGCACGGCGGAAGTTCTCTTCCATCATGGGCCCGAGCACCAGCCCCAGCAGCAATGGCGCCCCCTCACATTTCAGTTTCGCCCAGAGGTAGCCGACTGCGCCGAACAATGCCGTGACCCAGATGTCGAACACGTTGTAGTTCAACGAATAGACCCCGATGGTGCAGAACACCAGAATGGCCGGGAACAGAATGCGATAGGGCACGGTCAGCAGCTTGACCCACAGGCCGATCAGCGGCAGGTTCAGAATCACCAGCATCAGGTTGCCGATCCACATCGACACGATCAGGCCCCAGAAGAGTTCGGGGTGGCTGGTCATGACCTGCGGGCCGGGCTGAATGTTGTGAATGGTCATGGCACCGATCATCAGCGCCGTCACCGCGTTGCCGGGAATACCCAGGGTGAGCAGCGGAATGAACGAGGCCTGCGAGCCGGCGTTGTTGGCCGATTCGGGGCCTGCCAGACCGGCAGGGTGGCCCTTGCCGAAGCGCTCGGGTTCCTTGGAAAGCTTCTTTTCAAGGGTGTACGAGGCGAACGACGACAGCACTGCGCCACCGCCAGGCAGAATGCCCAGTGCGCAACCCATCGCGGTGCCACGCACCACGGCAGGCCAGGCTTCCTTGAACTCCTGCTTGTTCGGGTACAGCGTGCCCACCTTGCTGTCGACCGCAACACGCTGGTCGCGCAGCTCGAGGTTGGTCATGATTTCCGAGAAACCGAACACACCCATGGCCACCACGGCGAAGTCGATGCCGTCCTGCAGCTCGGGAATGCCGAAGTCGTAGCGGGCCACACCCGAGTTCACGTCGGTGCCGATCATGCCCAGCAGCAGGCCGAGCAGAATCATGCAGATCGCCTTGGGCAGCGAGCCGGAGGCAAGCACCACGGCGCCGATGAGACCCAGCACCATGAGCGAGAAGTACTCGGCCGGACCGAACTTGAAGGCGACCTCGGCCAGGGGAGGCGCGAAACCGGCGATCATGATGGTGGCCACGCAACCGGCAAAGAACGACCCCAGGGCGGCAATGGCCAGCGCCGCACCGGCGCGCCCGTTGCGGGCCATCTGGTGGCCGTCGAGTACCGTGACCACGGCCGAGGTTTCGCCGGGCAGCGCCACCAGAATGGCGGTGGTGGAACCCCCGTAAGCCGCACCGTAATAAATACCGGCCAGCATGATGAGCCCCGCCACGGGCGGCAGCACGTAGGTGATGGGCAGCAGCATGGCGATAGTCGGCACGGGGCCGATGCCCGGCAGCACGCCGATCAGAGTGCCGAGCAGACAGCCCAGCAGACAGTAGGCCAGGTTCTCGAGCGTGAGGGCGACCGAGAAGCCCAGAGCCAGATGTTCAAGCAATTCCATGATCGGCTCCTTCAGTTACCCAGAAAGCTCGGCCAGAGCGGGAAGACCAGGCCAAGACCCTTGATGAACGCGAGCCAGACGAACAGAACGAGGAAGAGGCCGGTGGCGACGGCGACTTTCCAGTTGAATTCATGGCTGGCAAGGCTGCTGATCGCAACCAGCAGGAACACGGTGATATACACACCCAGCGCGTTCAGAACGACACCGGCAAAAATGACCGAGCCGACGATGATGCCCAGAATGCGAAAGTCGAACCGTTCGACTTCCGTTTCTTCGGCCTTTTCCTTTAGCGCGCTGATAGCGACCACGGCGCCCAGTACGGCCAGGCAGACGCCCAGCCAGAACGGGAAATAGCCCGGTCCCATGCGGGCTGCCGTGCCCATTGAGTAGTTCGTGGCGCCCAGCGCGAAGGCCGCACCGAGCACCACGAACATGACTCCGGACCAGAAGTCCTGCTTATTTCTAAGCTGCATGTTGATGAACCTCTTCTGCAGATTGATAGGCTGCCCTGGCGCGTACCGGATGCCGGCTGGAGGTCAGGGCCGTGTAAAAGGTGTCGAATGGTAATGGAGCAGGGTGTGACTGAGAACCCGAATCAAGTGCTCAGAAGCAAGGGTTTACCCTTGGATTATCTAAAATTTGTCATTTCGACGACAATTCGCGAAAAAAATTTCGCCGATTGAAAGTTGATTGAAAGGTACTTGAAAAATCGGTGAAAGGTTATGATGCTGACGATCGCGCTCACGGGTTCGCGCCGGCGCCCGTCGACATCACCGGGTGCGCATTGCATCTGTTCACTTGATTGCGGGATGGTTTACGATAACGCCATGTTGGAAGATCTCGATTCTCTCGCCGCCCGTATCGGGCAATTGGTGCAGTACACCAGGCAGCTTCACTCCGACCGCACGCAACTGCAGGCGCGCATCATCGGTCTGGAGCAAGAGCGCAACGCCCTGCGCGAACAGCTCAAGCGCCAGGAAGCCGAGTACAGTGCACTTGCGGAAAACAGTGCGAACCATCAGGCGCGGGTCGACATCCTGCGCGCCGAGGCCGACAGCATACGCGTGGCGCTCGAAGGCGAGGTCGAGCGCTGCAAGGCCGAATACGAAGCGCTGCGTCGCCAGTATGCGGCCTGCCAGGCCGACACCTCGCGTCTGCGCGCGGCGGCCGGTCAGGCGCAGCTGCAGATCGATTCAATTCTTATGCGCCTGCCTGGGGCGCCGGAGCAATGAGCATGGAACGCGTCGACGTCTCCATATTGGGCCGCGAATACTCGCTCGCGTGCCTGCCTGCCGAAAAGGAAGCCCTTCTTGCAGCCGTAAGGCTCGTCGATCAGCGCATGCTGGCCATCAAGGGCGCTGCCAAGGTGGTGGGCAACGAGCGCATTGCCGTCATGGCGGCAATTCAGATCGCGGGTGAATTGTTGCGCATGCGCGCGCCCGACGGCCCGCTTGCCAACGTGGCGGTGGGCGACTTCAAGCGCAAGATCGAAGACATGCACACAATGCTCGATCAGGTGGTTGGGTTGCCTGCTCAATCAAGGTAAAATTACCCTAACGTATTCAAGGGTACTGCACGCAGTATTCAACCGCTTGTCCCTGCGGTGTTCGTGACTTGGCCATACATTCCTTGAACCAATGCTAATGGCATAGGTTGCCGGATTGGCCGGTGGGCGTGATCTCTTCCTCGTGTAGAGAACCCGAAGCCGTCCTGATGGCGACCACTCTTGAACCTCCGGTTCAGGATGCCGGCCTAGACGGCACTTGCGGGGCACCTTTTACAAAAGCTCGTCATTTGCGGCGGGCTTTTGTTCTTTTCAGGGCTGCAGAACGTAAACTGGCACCTGAATCCACATCTTTGGAGCCCGACACATGAGCCGGATTTCACGCGTTTCAATCCGTGGCGCCGCAGCGGTGGCCGCGAGCCTCGCCACCCTTGCCTGCTTGGCCGCTGCGCCGGCGCATGCGCACGATGAGCCTCACGCCACGCCGCAGAAATACCCGTATGCCAGCCTCCGCGCGGAAGCCGTCAGGGAAGTTGCGCGCGACACCGTGCGCATCACGCTGGCCTCGGAAATACGCGAGTCTGCGCAGGCTGACGTTGCAGCCGCACTGACCAAGGCGCTCGATGCCGTAATGGGGCAGCTCAAGGGCAGGGAAGGGCTGACCGTATATAGCGGCAACTATCAGGTTTGGCCCATGAACGACCAGGACGGACGGGTGTCGAACTGGCGCGGCCGGGCCGAAATCATTATTGAGTCGACCGACTTCGAAGCGGCATCGAACGCGGCAACCGAGGTGGCCGACCGTATGCCGATCGCCAATCTTTCATTCTTCGTCGCACCGAGTGAGCGTGCACGGCACGAGGCGGCACTGCTCGAGGAAGCCGCGAAGGCGTTCCGTGAACGCGCCGATGCGCTGGCCAAGGCATTCGGCTATGCCTCGTACTCGATCCGTCAGATCGATCTGGGCGGTGCGGGTGCCGCGTATCAGCCCGAAGCGCGCCGCATGATGGCGATGGTGGCGGCCGATGGCGCGCCGAACGTTCCGCTGGAGGGTGGCACGGAACGGATCAGTCTGTCGGTTCAGGGGACGATCTTCCTGCACAGCGCCAAAGAATGAAGGCTCCGGCCAGCACCATTGGTATCGACAGCAGCTGGCCCATGGAGAGCCCGCCCGCGAGCAGGCCCAGGAAGTCGTCGGGCTCGCGGGTGAATTCGACCAGGAAGCGGGCGGTGCCGTAGCCCAGCAGGAACATGCCGCTGACCTGCCCGCGGCGGCGTGGCGTGCTGGAGTACCACCACAGAAAGGCAAACAGCAGCAGGCCTTCAAGCACCATTTCGTATAGCTGCGAAGGGTGGCGCGCAATAGGCCCCGCATGCGGAAACACCATGCCCCAGGGCAGGTCGGTGGGGCGGCCCCAAAGTTCGCCATTGATGAAGTTGCCCCAGCGGCCGGCAGCCAGACCCAGTGGAATCATGGGCGCGATGAAGTCGCTGACGTCGAAGAACGACATGCCCCGGCGCCGCGCGTACCAGATCCACACCACGATCACGCCGATCAGCCCGCCGTGAAACGACATGCCGCCTTCCCAGATACGCAGAATGTCGAGCGGGCTGGCCAGATACTGGCCAGGCTTGTAAATGAGCGCATAGCCGAGTCGCCCGCCCGCCACCACACCGATCACGCTATAAAAAATGATGTCTTCCAGGTCACGCACGCTAAGCGCGCTGCACCCCTGGCGGATGCGGCGCCGGCCCAGCAGCCACACCGCGGCAAAGCCAAGCAGGTACATCAGGCCATACCAGTGAATGGAAACGGGGCCCAGTTGCAGGGCGATGGGGTCGATCTGTGGGTGGTGCAGCATGAAGTGTCGGAACCATCGAAGGCAATATCGCCGATAATAACCTCCGGAGCGGCCCTTGCGACCGCATCTGCCGAATGACGGAGGAACGCCCGGCGACGATTCCCGGGCTTGAGCGGAGGAAATCGCGTTGATGAAATTCCGTGGTCTGCTGTTTGCTGTTGCAGTCTTGGCCGGCTCGCCGGCTCACGCCACCGATGCGGGGCACGAACTGGCCCAACGTAGCGTGTGTCTGGCGTGCCATCAGGTTGATGCCAAGCGCGTGGGTCCCAGTTTCCGCAGCATCGCGCTGCGTTATGCCGGCAACGACGCGGCGGCAGAATATCTGGCGCGTACCATACGTTCGGGCAGCCGCGGGCTGTGGGGCGCCATTCCCATGCCGGCGCAAAGCCATGTCGACCCCGCCACGGCATTGCTGCTGGGCGAGTGGATCCTGAGCCTCGCGCCAGAAAGCGACCGCGCAAAGTCGGGCCGCGACACCCCTGCGACCGCCGCTGGCGACGCCGGCAACGGTCACGCGTCGCAGCAGGGCGCCGACGTCAACAATTCATCCGCCTCCGGAGATCCGTCATGAGTTCTTCTCAACCCGACCCCGTTGAAACTCCCACCGACGCGGCAGCCGCCTCGGTCGAAGTCGCCGTTCTGGGCGGCGGCTGCTTCTGGTGCACCGAGGCGGTATTCAAGGGCGTGCGCGGCGTGCTTGCCGTAACGCCCGGGTATTGTGGCGGGCATCTCGAACAGCCGAGCTACGAGGCCGTGTGTACGGGCACCACGGGCCACATTGAAGTGGTGAAGGTTGAATTCGACCGCTCTCAGATCGATTACGCCACGATTCTGGAAATTTTCTTCGCCACGCACGATCCCACTACGCCCGACCGTCAGGGTAACGACGTCGGGCCGCAATATGCTTCGGCCATTTTCTATCAGAGCCCGCAGCAGCAGCGCACGGCCGAACAGGTCATCGGCGAAGTGCAGCAGGCGCTTGGCCAAAAGGTGGTCACGCATGTGCGCGGGCCGGCCGACTTCTGGCCCGCCGAGCCCGAGCATCACGATTACTATGCTCGCAATCCCTGGCAGGGGTATTGCCAGGCCGTGATTCACCCCAAGCTTGCCAAGTTCCGGCAGCGCTACCGCGAGTGGCTGAAGTAAGGCTGGTGCGCGGCCATTACGCCGGGGCGGCTTCGGCTCCCAGGTAACGGTCGAGCACCGAGCAGATCAGATCGGCATAGGCCGTGGGCCCGACGTCGTAGTCGCGGTACTTGCGGCGCTTCAAGTACCAATCTTGCATCATGGCTTTCGAAAGGCTTGCCACGAGCCGTGCATCCACCGTGCCGAACGCCTGTCGCGCTATCCCATCGACGATGATGTCGTGAATGATGTCTTCGACTTCGCGTTCGTTGGCCACGGCTTCCTGCCGGTACCGTGGCGGCAGATTGCGAGCCTCCATGAACGAGAAGTAGAACCAGGGCTGCATCAGTTCGCTCAGGTACACATGCGCCCGGATCGCGGCGTGCAACCGCTGGCGGGGGTGCGACACCCTGCCGATGTATTCATGCAGGGTGCGCCGTGTCAGCAGCATGCCATGCAGCTGCACCAGATGCACCAGGTCATCCTTGCTGCGCAGGTAGGCGTACAGGCCGCCAATGCTCAGCCCCGAGTCTGCTGAAAGATCGCGCAGCGACATGGCATGAAAGCCCTTGGCGCGTGCCAGGCGCAGGGTCGAGTCGATGATACGCACCAAGTTTGCCACGGCGACGTGTTCCTTCTTGATGCGTATGCGGTCGGTGTTCTGCCGGTACAGTGCCTGACAGGCCTCTACCTTCGAGAGATTGAATTCCGCCTTGAACGACTCGAAATCCTGAATCATGGGCGCCCTGCAAGGTACTTGGGGTTGCTGATGCGAAGCCGCGCGCGGGTCTGCGCGAACAGCATTTGCCGCAGCCTGTCGAAATGTGCTGCATCGACACCGCGCGTCCGAAGCAGCCGTGCGAGCCGGCTTTCAGGAGATTCGGTAACGTGCGCGTCAGCGTGTTCCGCTGGGCCCAGGTCGGCGAGGAATGCGTCGATTGCCGCCTGCGCGGCAGCCGCTGATGCTCCCGCGTCGGCCAGTTCGCGCGCGCTGATTGCCATGGCGTTTGCTGTCATGAGGGCATCATACGTCAGTGCACGCGGCAGCTGCGCCAGCAGGGTATCGAGTAACGTGCGCCGTGCCGTTTCAAGCAGATTGACGCCGTCGGGTGCCGCAAAGGCGGGCGGTACGGCCGCCCGCGCGTTCTGTGCCGTGGCGATGTCTTCGCTTTCCGTGAGCCGGCCTTCCAGTTCGTCGATGCGGCACAGAATGTCGAACTCGATCTCTGGCAGCATGCGTCCTGTCAAGGCCAGCTCGAGCGAGGTCTGTTCGCCCGATAGGTGGCGTTCACCCTGTTGCAGGGCAATGATGGCCCAACGCACCATTGCCATCACCTCCCAGTAGCACACCTGGGCGTCATCCACCTTCCAGCCCGTGCCGCGCTCCCAGGCGGCATACAGGTCGGCCTTGTCGCCGATGCCGCCCACTTCGCGCTGGGGGGCGCCAAAGCGCCAGCTGCGTGCGCACAGCCAGCCAAGGTCTTCGAGCGGATCACCCCACGAGGCAAACTCCCAGTCGAGGACAGCCGTGACGCGGCCTTCGTGAACCATGTAGTTGCCGGTACGAAAGTCGCCATGGCACAAAGCGCGCAGGCCAGAATCGGGGGCATGGTCTTCCAGCCAGTTCAACGCCCATTCCAGCACGGGGTGCGGGCGGGGAATGGCGTCGAGCGCCGCACGGTATTCCTGCACGCGTGCCAGTGCCGGCACACCGGCGGGCTCTTTGAGGAAGGACAGCGATTCCATGGGAGGCGCGACTTTGTGCAGGCGTGCCAGCTGATCGCCCAATTGAGTGACCAGGTCGCGACCCTGTTCCGGGGTGGTGATGCCCCGGACCAGTTCACGGCCCGACGCGCTGCCCGGCACCCAGGTCATCACGCAGAACGGGGCGCCGATGACATCCGCGTCTTCACACAACCAAAGGGGCTCGGGAACCGTGACGCCCGCCTTGAAGGCGGCGCGCAGCACATGAAACTCTTGCGCGCGCGAGAGGCTGGCGGCCACCTGTGAAGGCGCATCGCTGCGCACCACCAGCTTTTGCAGGCCGCTGCGGCTGCCCCCCGCGCATTCGAGTGTGAGTGCATAGTTGTCCTGGATGGCGCCGCCAGTCAGTCGCGAGAAGCCGGTGACCGTTACCGCCCGTGCGCCGCTCTGCAGGGCGACGTAGCGCCCCAGTGCCGTTGCGGTGTCGGCGTCCTCCGCGGCAACGGCCGCGCTGATTCGTACCTGAGGTTCCGGTTGCGTCATGTCAGCCCCAATTCCAGAAATCGATGCCGTCGTTCATGAGGTTGCGCGACAGCACCATACGGTGCACTTCCGAAGCACCGTCGACCAGCCGTGCCTGACGGGCGTAGCGGTAGATCCACTCGAGCGGAGTGTCACGCGAATAGCCGCGGGCGCCGCACAGCTGGATCGCCGTATCGACTGCCTTGTGCAGAGTATCGGCAACGGCCACCTTTGCCATCGACACCTCCTTGCGGGCGAAGTCGCCGGTGTCCAGCTTCCAGGCGGCGTGCATGGTAAGCAAGCGGCCGATCTGGATATCCATGGCAGCGCCGCCCAGCATCCACTGTACGCCTTCACGCTCGGCGAGCTTGAGGCCGAACGACTCGCGTTCCGCTACATAGGCAGTCGCGATCTCGAGGGAACGCTTGGCCAGCCCCAGCCAGCGCATGCAGTGGGTCAGGCGTGCGGTGCCCAGGCGAATCTGGGTGAGCTTGAGGCCGTCGCCCACGTTCATCAGGCGGTTTTCATCGGGAATGTACAGGCCATTGAACTCGATCTCGCAATGGCCGCCGTGTTCTTCGGGGCCCATGATCGGTATGCGGCGCACGATCTTCCAGTTCGGATCGTCTTTGTGAAAGAGGAAGGCCGACAGGCCTTTGCGCGGATCATCGGACGTTTTGGCGATGAGGATGAAGTGCGTGGCGGCGGCGGCACCGGTGATGAAGTGCTTGCGGCCATGCACGACCCAGCCGTCGCCCTTGCGCTCGGCGGTGGTGCGCATCATCGACGGGTCGGAACCTGCGCCGGGTGCCGGCTCGGTCATGACGAACGACGAACGCACCGTGCCGTCAACGATCGGCTGCAGCCAGCGTTCCTTCTGTTCGGGCGTTGCCACCTTCTCCAGCACCATCATGTTGCCGTCATCGGGTGCCGCGCAGTTGAAGACGACGGGGCCGAAGATCGAGCGGTTCATTTCCTCGTAGCACGCGGCCATCTCGACCACGCTGCACCCCTGGCCGCCGCGCTCGACAGGCATTTGCAGCGCCCAAAGCCCTTCGCTGCGGGCCTGGCTGCGCAGTTCCTCGAGTAGCGGCTCGGCGATGTTCTCGTGCTCGTCGTACGAGCTGCTCTTTGCTTCCAGGGGAATCAGCACTTCATCGACAAAGCGGCGAATCTTGCGGCGCAGTTGTTCGCCGTGTTCGGGCAGATTGAAATCCATATCGTGTACCTGTTCCTGTAATTAATGTAGAGGCTGAACCGGGATTCAGAGCGAAGACTGCAGATGGCCGCCATCGACGACGATGGAGCTGCCAGTCATGAAACGTGAGGCGTCGGAGGCCAGAAGCAGCAGGGCACCGTCGAGATCCTGGGGGCTGCCCAGGCGACGCTGGGGAATGCGGCGAATCAGGGTCTGACCGGCTTCCGACGCGAAGAACTCGCGGTTCAGGTCGGTTTCGATATAGCCGGGGGCAATGGCATTGACACGAATGCCGTAGCGGGCCCACTCCAGCGCAAGCGCGCGGGTCAGCTGCTCGAGGCCCGCCTTGGACACGGTGTACGGCACCACGGCACCCGCGACCCGGTAGCCGAGAATCGACGAAATGTTGATGATGTTGCCTTCCCTGCCGGCGTCAACCAGGCGTTTGGCCACAGTGTTGGCGACCAGCCAGCAGCCCTTGAGGTTGACGTTCATCACCGAATCCCATTCGTCCGCGCTGAGCTTGAGCGAGGGCTTGGTGAGGGCGGCACCGGCGTTACACACCGCGATGTCGACGGGTCCGAGTGCCTGTTCTGCCTGATCGAGCGCGGCTTGCACCGACACCTCACTGGTCACGTCCATGGATACGGCCGTGACCTGTGCGCCCTGCGCTGCGAGTTCGTTCGCCACGGCCTGCAAGGGTTCCAGGCGCCGGCCTGCCAGCACCACCCGCGCACCGGCCCTGGCGAGCGTACGTGAAAAGTGTGCGCCAAGGCCGCCGGCAGCCCCCGTCACGAGGGCGGTGCGCCCGTTCAATGAAAAGAGTTCGTTCATGGGTCATCATCCTCCTGCATAATATTATATCGAACGTTCGTTCGATTTCTGCAAGTGGCTGTGAAGGTGGGAATTATTCGGGGCCACCTCTGGGCCACTCAGGCGGCAATCAAATCCGTCATTCGCGAGTCGCTGCCTGCGTTTGCACACCCCCAAATTTTTCATGCTATAGTTCGCTTCCTTGCTTCACGAGACTTCCGGGTTAACCCTTAAGTCTCGCGGCGCATACCCGGTCGTTGTTGCTGTATTGGCACGCGGCATCGGGCGAATGTTCCGGCAAGGGCAGGTTGATTGTTCAACGTGCACGCGGGTCTTCTGAATCGTGGTATGATGCAGGGCTCAGCAAACGAGTGGTCGCAGTGGCGGGGGCGCAAACGGCTCCGGCAGGC